>DGEI01000022.1:78452-78762 GCA_002385885.1 Firmicutes bacterium UBA3930 | reverse complement strand
AGATGTGTATAAGAGACAGGTTCGGCATAACAGATGACAGGATTGACGGCAGAATGGCTAAGGAATTTCAAACCAATGACAGGGATCGCAGACATTTAAGCGGGGGCGAACAGACAAGATTGAGAGCCGCAAGCCAATTCAGTAAAAACAGTGGGATAATGTTTGCAGATGAACCTACCTGTAATATGGATATGGAAGGTATCATGCTGATTGAAAGAATGCTTATGGAATATCGTGGAGCACTGCTTTTGATATCCCATGACCGTAAACTGCTGGATAAGCTCTGCAACAGTATACTTGAGATTGAAAA
>DGEI01000022.1:2064-78225 GCA_002385885.1 Firmicutes bacterium UBA3930 | reverse complement strand
AATTTGAAAGGAAAAGCCCGAAGGGTCAGAAAGGCTCCCGGAAGGATGGGAATTTCCGAAGCCAGGCTGCACAGGCGCAGGTCTGCTGAAGCACAGGAAAAGCTGAATAAATCTGTTAAGGCAATACGAAGCCGCCTGGACAAGCTGGAAGTTAAGGAGAAACCCAGGGTGATGGATCCTATTAAGATGGAGTTCCGGCTTATGAATTCTCCGGTAAGCCAGGTATTGATCAGGGGAGAGAACATTACCTTAAGATTTGGAAGGCGTCTGTTGTTTGATAATCTGAATTTTGAAGTTGCTAAAGGATCAAAAACTGCGCTGGTGGGCAAAAACGGGACGGGAAAGACAACTTTGCTTAAAATGATAATATCCGGACATCCGCAAATAAAAGTGGCTGATGGCGTAAGGATTGGGTATTTCAGCCAGGAGCTGGACATACTCGATCCCGGGGAGAGCATACTGGACAATATAATGAAAAGCAGCTATCAGCCGGAATGGATTGTAAGGACGATTCTTGCCCGTTTATTGTTTAAAAGAGATGATGTGTATAAAAAAGTGGGACTGTTAAGCGGTGGAGAAAGGGTAAAGGCTTCCCTTGCAAAGTTATTGGTCTCGGAGGCTAATTTACTGATACTGGATGAACCAACTAATTATCTGGATGTGTTTTCCATGGAGGCACTGCAGACCGTACTCGCGGAGTACGAGGGGACAATCCTGTTGGTGACGCATGACAGATGGTTGATAGACAATGTTGCTGAGAGGATAATTGTTATTGAGAACTGCAAAGCGAGAACGCTTCAGGAAACCTACACACAGTATTTAAGCCGGAAGGATAATTCAAATAATGAGCAGCACCCGAATGACTCTGATAATTTGAAGGAACGGGAAACGATATTGCGGATGAGGATGGCTGAAATCACCGGGAGATTAACAATTCCCGGGAAAAACGACAATACCGCAGAGCTGGAGGCTGAATTGGAACAAATAGTGGACCAGTTAAAAGAATTACAGAAGTAAGCTTGTTCCGCGGGTAATACAGGCATATAAAATGGCATCTGCAGTTTTGACGAAAGACACGACAAAAATAAAAATGCTGTTCCTGAAACCTGGTAAGGACAGCATTATGTGTTGGAGCAGAATTCGATATTGGAACAGCAATAAAGCATATGGATCATATTTGGTGGAGACGATGGGATTCGAACCCACGACCTCTACAATGCGAATGTAGCATTCTCCCACTGAACTACGTCCCCATAAAAACCTGCCTGCCGAAGCTAAAAGTATTATACTACTGTGATTTTGGAGTGTCAAGCAGTCCTGGGTTATCGACGAGGCTTTGCCTGTACGGTTGTGGATAAGTCCGTCTGCTCTTTATAGCACTGGCGGGCTTTTTATGTGCTATTATTTTTGGCCGGGCTGACTGAATTGGCATATTAAAAAAGCAGATTGTACACCGGCGGCAGCGGCTATCTGTTAAAGAAATTTTATAAGAATAGGCAGGAACGTCCATTTTTCTAAAAAAAGAAAAAGCATTACACGAAAACAGATAAATTATTCTCCTTGACAATTTGCTTTATTGGTTTATAATTCATGTATGAAACATTAAAACTGCAGTGGCATTACAAAATTGATTTTGTGAGGCTTATATTAGTTATATTCAACCTTCTTTTTAATTAAAAGAAGTTGTGGCTTTTATAACCTTTGGCAATGGAGGTGAATAATTGATGAGAGATGCTCTGTCCTATGATGTTTATAAAGCCTTGAGGCACGCTTACCACAACATCAGAAAGGAACTGCATAACAGGCTGGCTGAAAACGGTATTACCTGGCCTCAATTTCATGCTCTGTACCATATAGGAGATGACGGTATTCCTACTCATGAACTGGCAAAAGAGCTTAAATGCAATGCCAGCAATATGACCGGATTGATTGACAGGATGGTAGAGAACAATTGGGTATACCGTGCAAGCTGTGCGCAAGACCGCCGTGTCTGGATAATAAAGCTTACTGATGAGGGGAAGGCACTGAAGGTTAAGTTAATTCCGAAACATCAAAAGAATATTGAAGAACTTTTGGGGGTTTTGGATCAGCATGAGCTGCAGGAACTTAAAACGCTGCTAAATAAGCTGGTTAAGCAGGAAAACTAAGGAGGATAATAATGAAAGAGTTAAGGACATTGCTGCGTTTTATGAAACCGTACAGAATACATATAATAGCAGCAACTCTGAGTATGGTTGTAGTAACAGCAATGAATATTGCCGGCCCGTGGATGATTCGCAACCTGATCGGCACTGTAACTGACAATGCAGGGGGAGGAGTTAATATTGAGCGAGTAAATTTTCTTGCCCTGGCATTGTTAATCATATACTTGCTTAAAGCCATCTCCCAATTTGGGACAAATTATGTTTCTCATTACGCTGCATGGAAGATACTTGAGGGAATAAGAAGCCATTTATATAATCATTTACAGAATTTATCATTAAGGTTTTTCCATGATAAGCAGACCGGCGAACTTATGTCCAGAGTAATTGATGATACCAGAAATTTTGAACAGCTGCTTGCTCACGCTATTCCTACAGTTATAGTAAATAGTTTGATGGTTATAGGTGTTTCGACTATTCTTTTTACTATGAATCTGAAGCTGGCACTATATACCCTGATACCAATACCTTTGTTATTCTGGATGGTTTTAAAGTTCAGCAAAATATCAAGGCCTATGTTCAGAGAAGCCCAAAAGGAGATAGCCGAGGTAAATGCCATCCTGCAGGATAATTTTTCCGGGATTAAAGAAATCAAGGCATTTACACAGGAGAAATATGAGAGCAACCGTACATTCAGCAGAATTGCCGCTCATACAAGAGCTATTCTGCGCGCCTTAAGATTGAGCAATGCCTTTCATCCCAGTATAGAGTTTGTATCCGGAATAGGGACTGTTATTATTATATTTTTTGGCGGACGGCTTGCCCTGGCCAACGATTTAGCCTTGGAAGATCTGGTGGCTTTTTTACTGTATCTTGGAACTTTTTATCAGCCCATAACTTCATTTGGTATGTTAAATGAAGGAATACAGCATGCACTGGCCAGTGCTGAACGGGTATTGGAAATACTAAATGAGGAACCGGAGATAAAGGATGAATCGGATGCTATAGAGATCGGCAGGGCAGACGGCAAGCTTGAATTCCGGGATGTAAGTTTTCGATATGTTGACAATGTTCCTGTGCTAAAGAATGTATCATTCAGGATACAGCCCGGCCAAATGCTGGCCTTGGTAGGCCCGACCGGGGTAGGGAAGACGACCATAGCCAATTTAATCCCCAGATTTTATGAACCGGATTTAGGCCAGATTTTAGTCGATGATATTGATATAAGAAAAATAAAGCTGCACAGCTTAAGAAAGCAGATAAGCCTTGTATCTCAGGATGTGTTTCTTTTTAACGGAACAGTTAAAGAGAACATACTTTACGGCCGTCCCGATGCTACTGACGAGGAAATAATTGCTGCCGCCAAAGCTGCCAATGCCCATGATTTCATTCTTGAACTCCCGGAAGGTTATGATACAAGGGTAGGCGAGAGGGGAGTCAAGCTTTCGGGCGGTCAGAAGCAGAGGATATCCATTGCCCGGGCTGTTTTGAAGGACGCTCCGATCCTGATTCTTGACGAAGCTACCTCCTCTGTTGATACTCAAACCGAAAAACTAATCCAGGAAGCCCTGGATAAATTAACGGTCAATCGGACGACTATAGTAATAGCCCACCGGCTGTCTACAATACAGCAGGCCGATCAAATTGTTGTTCTGAAAGAAGGAGAAATAATTGAAATGGGCAGACATGCTGATCTTCTTGAGGCAGGAGGATTATACAGTGAACTGTGCAAAGCACAGAATACAGAGCAGTTAATGGCAGTGTGATGCTGATAATAAAAGGGTCCTGTTATAGGACCCCTTTATTATAAGTATCTGTTTATTTTGATACAGTATAATTCTTTTTTTGTTGTTCTATTAAATGCTGAAGATTATTTTGCTTCCTACAGGAAACCTGGAAAATACCGCTGTTTTGTGTTGTCAAATTGTGTTTAAAAATACATAATATAATGCAAATTATGTCAAAGGGGGAATGAGCGGTGGCTATCAGATGGAGACAGGATTTGGAGATAGGTATTGACGTAATTGACAGTCAGCATAAGGCTTTGGTGGAATCAATGAATAACCTGCTGGAGGCCTGTGCTGCGGGCAGGGCTAGAGAAGAGGTCGGGAAAACCTTGGATTTTCTTTCGGACTATGTAGTTACCCATTTTAACTATGAACAGGAGTACCAGAAAAAGCACGGCTATCCCAGGTATGAGGAACATTTGAAGCTGCACAGATTCTTTTTACAGGAAGTACAGGAGCTAAGAAATACCTTTGAAAAAGAGGGCGCAACCCTTCATTTTACCGTTTCATTTAATAAAAAGATAGTTGACTGGTTTATTAATCATATAGGAAAAGCAGACAGGGATTTTGCAGCATATATAAAATCAAAAAAAACCACAACCTAAATATATTTACCGTCCTTATCCTATCCTTTCTCATTGCATTAGCAATATAAAGCTGCAAAAATATTTATAATCCTTCTGGAAAAAAGTTTTCAGGCCTTGATCATATTGGTGCTGTCAGGTGCCTGCCAGAAGGATTAACTTGTTTTTATACAAAGCAATCCGGATTGCCATCCGAAAACGAGAATGTATGGAACCGTCTGCAAATAAAAGATACAAGATCATGGAATCGTAACGAAAAATGCTGTATGATATATATGTGCGTTAGTAATATTCATAAGGCAGCCGGATATGAGAAAAAATATCAAATATTAACTGATAATAATCTGGAGGTGTAAGCAGCATGGGGTTTAACAGTTTGGACAGCCAACAGAAAAAGGCTGTTTTAGCTGCACAGAAGAATGAAATAACTGAATATCATATATACTTAAGACTATCCAAAATGATAAAGGATCAGAGCAACAAAGAGACCCTGGAAAGAATAGGCAGGGAAGAATTGGCTCATTATAAATTATGGTCAGGCATTACCGGGAAGAATATCAAGCCTGACAAATGGAAGGTATGGATATATGTTTTTATTGCAAAAGTTTTTGGACTTACTTTTGGAATAAAGCTGATGGAAAAAGGTGAAGAGAAAGCTGAACAGGTTTATTCCCGATTGGCCGGGAACATACCAAAGATACAGCATATAGTTGAAGAGGAAAACCGGCATGAAAAAGAGCTTATGGAACTTATAGAGGAAGAACATCTAAACTATATCGGTTCAGTGGTACTGGGAATGAATGACGCCCTGGTGGAGCTGACGGGTACCCTGGCCGGGTTAACCTTTGCGCTTCAAAATACCAGGCTTATAGCGCTTACGGGTTTTATAACCGGAATTGCAGCATCTTTTTCAATGGCGGCTTCTGAATACCTATCAAAAAAATCAGAAGGAGATACCAATAACCCGATAAAATCATCCATTTATACAGGAGTAGCTTATATATTCACGGTTTTGTTTCTGATTTTTCCGTATCTGCTGTTTGACAGCTATTTTTTCTGTCTTGGGTTTACAGTTGTAAATGCCATTTTGGTTATTTTTGCTTTTAATTTCTACATTTCAGTAGCAAAGGATTTGCCGTTTAAGAGGCGGTTTATTGAGATGATATCCATAAGCCTGGGAGTGGCAGCCTTTACTTTCCTTATCGGATTCCTTGTACGGACCTTTATAGGGGTGGACATATAAAGAAGAGCAGAGTTGTCATCAATCCTGACCGGAAATTTATAAGCCGGAAAATATTTATATAACATAAGAAAGGGGTATGTATAATGTACTATGGGGCTGACTATTATCCTGAACACTGGCCGAAAGAACGGTGGGCCGAGGATGCCAGGCTGATGAAGGAAGCTAATATCAATGTAGTGCGTCTGGCTGAATTTGCCTGGGCTAAACTTGAACCTGCTGAAGGGCATTATGATTTCTCCTGGCTGGATGAAGCAATTGATATTTTGGGAAAAGAAGGTATTAAGGCAGTAATAGGTACGCCTACAGCAACTCCTCCTAAATGGCTGGTGGACAAATACCCGGATATCTATATGAAGGACAGGTACGGACACGTCAGAGGATTTGGCAGCCGCCGGCATTACTGTTACAACAGTCCCGTTTATCACGAGTATACTAAAAGGATTGTGTCAAAAATAGCTAAGCGCTATGGGGTTAATGAAAACGTCATTGCCTGGCAAATTGATAATGAGTTTGGCTGCCAGGACACGGGTCAATGTTACTGCGAGAATTGCCAGCTGGCTTTTAGGGAATGGCTGAAGGAAAGATATGGAAGCCTGGAAAATCTGAACCGGGCATGGGGAACGGTATTCTGGAGCCAAACATATAATGATTGGGATGAGATCATTCTTCCCTACTATACGGTATGTGAAGATTCCGATCACCGGTTCCACGGGCATAATCCGGGATTACTGCTGGATTTTTACAGATTTTCATCAGATTCAGTTGTGAGCTATCAGAAGCTTCAGGTTGATTTGATCAGAGAATTTGCATCACAACCCATTACCCATAATCTCATGGGTCATTTCCCCGAAATCGATTATTTCAAGCTGGGGAAAGACCTGGATTTTGTATCCTGGGATAACTATCCCAGGAACCAGTGGAGAATTGATGGCAGTGATTTTCGGGAGGTTGCCATGGCCCATGATTTAATGCGGGGTGTAAAGGATAAGGGTTTCTGGGTGATGGAGCAGCAGAGCGGACCCTGTGGATGGAGTGTTATGGGCAGAACACCCAAACCCGGTCAATTAAGGCTGTGGACGTACCAGGCAGTGGCTCATGGAGCGGAAGCCATTGTTTATTTCCGCTGGAGGACCTGCGCATTTGGCGCTGAGGAATACTGGTATGGCATTCTGGACCATGACGGCATTCCAAGAAGAAGGTACGGTGAAGTGCAAAAAACCGGCAAAGAGCTTCAGGCTATATCGGATATTATAGTAGGATCCAGAGTAGTATCTGAAACAGCCATAATTAAGTCCTATGATAACCTGTGGAGCCACAGAATCCAGCCCCACAGTACCGGTTTTGACTATAACACCCTTCTTATGAGCTATTATAAGGGGCTGATAAACAATAATATAAATACTGATGTGATTTCAATAGATCATGATTTAGACAGATACAAAGTTGTCTTTATGCCGGCATTTAACCTGGTTAAAGAGGATATAATTGAAAAGATTGAGGAATATGTAAAGAACGGAGGCAACCTGGTTCTGACTTTCCGGTCGGGGAGCAGAAACTGGGATAATTCCATGAGAACGGATACCTTGCCCGGAGGATTCAGGAAACTGGCCGGTATAGAAGTGGAAGAGTTCGATTCATTAAACCAGGACTGTGAAGGGATAACGGGGATAATGGGTGATGGTACTGCAATTACCTGGTGTGATATACTCAAACCCAATGGAGCCGGGGTTTTGGCTGTTTACGCCAGCGGATATTACCGGGGAAGCGCTGCAATAACGGTCAATACCTTTGGTAAGGGAAAAGTATACTATGTAGGCTGTGGTTTGGACCAGAAAAGTTTGGATAAACTTATTGAATCAATTGCCGGGGAAGCGGAAGTAGGGCAGGTACTGCCCTGGAAGACAGAGGGAGTGGAAGCAGTTAAAAAAGAAAAGGATGGGAAACCATATATCATGGTCCTCAACCATAATCCGGTTCCTGTGATTGTGGATACAGGGGGGAATTATACCGATCTTTTGACCGGCGGCAAGATCAATAATAAGCTGGAGCTGGAGCCCTACGGGGTATCAGTACTGGTTTAAGATATCATACAGTATATCAGGAAGGCTCTTGAACCCCGGGATATCCCGGTGGAACAAGAGCCTTTATCCTATAAAACAGCTTCGCTTCCTATAATATCTTCCTGATCTTGTTTTGTACGGACAAACTGGCTTTGATACAGATTATAGTAGAAACCCTTATTATTCAACAGTTCCTGATGTGTGCCTTTTTCAACTAATTCGCCGTTGTTAATTACCACAATTATATCTGCATCCCTGATGGTGCTCAGGCGGTGAGCGATAACAAAGCTTGTGCGTCCTTTCATGAGATTGAGCATAGCTTTCTGTATATATACTTCTGTTCGTGTATCAACGCTGGAGGTTGCCTCGTCCAGTATCAGTATTGCCGGATCGGCCAGTACGGCACGGGCAATGGCCAGCAGCTGGCGCTGACCGTGGCTTAAGTTACCGCCATCATCTGTCAAAATCGTATCGTACCCCTGTGGAAGGCGTGTAATGAAGCCGTGGGCATTAGCTGTTTTTGCCGCCTGCTCAATTTCTTCATCTGTGGCTGTCAGCCGTCCGTATCGAATGTTATCGCGGACGCTTGCATTGAAAAGATAGGTATCCTGCAGCACGATTCCAAGGGAAGAACGGAGACTGTTCCGCCTGATTTTACGTATATCTGTGCCGTCGATAAGGATACTTCCCTCATTAACATCATAGAAGCGGGTAAGCAGATTGATTACCGTGGTTTTTCCCGCACCCGTCGGACCTACCAAAGCAACGGTCTGGCCGGGTTTTACTTTAAGATTGAAATTTTTAAGCACCAGGTTTTCATCATCATACGCGAATGAGACATTATTAAATTCAACATGCCCTTTAACATTCATCTCTTTAAGGTCCACGGCATCAGGCGCATCCTCCGGTTCAGGTTCATGATCCAGGACCTGGAATACACGTTCTGCTCCGGCGGCTGCTGAAAGCACCATATTGTACTGGTTGGCCAGTTCATTTATCGGACGTGTAAACTGCCGGGAATAGTTCAGAAAAACCGAGATGGTACCTATTGTAACTGCTCCTGTGATGTCATTTAAAACCAATAAACCACCAATACCGGCAATAAGCGCAAATCCCAGATTGTTAAGCATGTTCATGGAAGGACCCATGATCCTGGATAGTACCTGGGCTTTCAAAGCCGTGTGCTTCAGCTGCTGGTTTGATTCTTCAAATTCGTGAATAACCCGATCCTCGCGGCAAAAAAGCTTAACTACCCGCTGTCCGGAGATGGTTTCTTCAATTTTCCCGTTGAGTTCACCAAGCGTCATCTGCTGTTTAATAAACAATTTTCCTGTATACTTTGTTATAAGCCGGGTTACCAGCATCATCAGGGGAACTATTGACAGGACAATCAGGGTTAAAACCGGGCTTTTGATAAGCATAAGGATAATGGTTCCCGAAATGGTGATGATCCCCGAAAAAAGCCGGGTTAAACCCATGTGTAATACCGCAGATACGGTGTCGATGTCATTGGTAAGGCGGCTCATCAATTCCCCGTGAGTATGGTTATCAAAAAATTTTAATGACAGGACCTGATACTTGGCAAACAAATCCGTTCGCATACGGGCTACGGTTTTTTCGGAAACGGATGCCATAGTAAAGCCCTGTACAAAAGCAGACAGGGAGCTAATCCCATAGATAGCCAGAAGCATCACTGAGGCCCAGATCAATCCGTTAAAATCCCCGGGAATAATATACCTGTCAATTGTATCGCCTATTACCAACGGCCCTGCCAGAGTACATGCTGTATTCACCAGTATTGCTATAATAACCAGAAGCAATGGAAGAACATCCTGTCTTAAATAGCCTATAATCCGAATCAGGGTTTTGCCTAAATTCTTCGGTTTCTCCACCGGACCCATAAAGCGTCCTCGGGGCCCCCTGCCATGGCCGGGGCCGCGCATAACCGGCCTATGATACGCAGTACCGCGAATCTGCCTTTGATCATCAGAAACCTGTTTTGTGTGTCTGCCATCAGGCATTAAGGACCAACTCCTTTCCTATCTGGGAATGATAGATATCCCTGTACAGTGGAGTTGACTTAAGAAGCTCATTATGAGTCCCTATGCCAACTATCCGCCCCTGCTGAAGTACGATTATCTTATCCGCATCCATAACTGAACTTATGCGTTGTGCAATAATAAAGGTAGTAGATTTATTACGCCGGCTGCGCAGGGCATTCTGTATCTTAAGTTCGGTAGCCATATCCACAGCACTGGTGGAATCGTCCAATATAAGGATTTTTGGGTCTTTGATTAATGCCCGTGCAATGCATAAACGCTGTTTTTGGCCGCCGGAAAGATTTACTCCGCCCTGGCTTAAGTCAGTCTGATATCCGTCAGGGGTTTGGGTGACAAATCCGTGGGCTTGAGCCATTGAAGCAGCCTTAACAGCTTTTTCCAGGGATGCTTCAGGATCTCCCCACCTGAGATTTTCAAGAATGGTGCCGGAAAACAGCAGAGACGTCTGCAGCACCATGCCAATGCCTTTTCGGAGATTATGAAGGGTATAATCCCGCACATCAACCCCATCAATAATAATACGTCCTTCCTGAGGGTCATAGAGCCTGGGAATCAGGCTGACAAGAGAAGTTTTTCCCGAACCGGTCTCGCCCAGTATTGCAATGGTTTCACCCGGTTTAGCTGTGAATGAGATATTCTTTAAAACCGGTTCTCCCTCAGGACCGTAGCTGAAAGTAACGTTGTCAAAAACCACGTCGCCCCGGGTTATTTCCGGATCTTGCTTAAAATCGTGCTGCGATGGCCTTACCGGATCCGACAGATCCGGCTGCTCCATAAGTATTTCCATAATACGATCTGCAGAAACCTTACCCCTTGAAAAAGCGGTGAATGTGAAAGCTACCATTATTAAGGAGAACATAATCCTTGTCAGATAATTGATGAAAGCAATCAGATTTCCAATTTCCAGGCTGCCATTTTGTACTTGTATGCCGCCTATCCATAGAACGGCTACAGTTGCCAGGTTGGTTACCAACATTAATAATGGCATGCCTACTGACATAATACGACCGGCTTTAATGGCTGTGTTCTGCAGGTCTTCGTTAGCCGCTCCAAAACGGTTTTCTTCGAAATCCTTCCGGACAAAAGCTTTTACCAGCCGGACTCCGGCAAGGTTTTCTCTCATGATGTTATTTACCTTATCAATTCTGGACTGAACTTTCCGAAATAAAGGAAAACCCTTTTTTATTATCAGTAAAGCGCCGATAATGGTAATGGGTACAGCAATCAGAAGAATTGATGCAAGGGATGGACTGATCCGTACTATCATTACTATAGAGCCAATGCAAAGCAGCGGAGACCGGATCATCATGGCTAAAGCCATGGTGATAACATTCTGAAGCTGAGTGATATCGTTGGTCAATCTGGTTATCAAAGATGAAGTTTGAAAACGATCCAGATTGGAGAAGGAGAAGGTTTGGATTTTTCTAAACGCGGCTGAGCGGATATCTGTTCCGAAACCAATGGCTGCGACACTGGATGTGTAACAGCAGCCAATGCCGCCTACCATACCTATAAAAGCAATACCCAGCATGGCCAAAAGCTTAGTCATGACGTAGTTTATATCTCCGGTGGCGATGCCTTGATCCACAATGTCAGCCATATAATTTGGCTGTTGAAGATCCATATATACTTCCAAACCCATGAAAAGGGGTGCTAATAAAACGTAAATCCAATAAGGTCTTAAATAACGGAATAGTTTTGCCATATATTGAGCCTCCATTTCTGTGATGTTACAGGTCGCTCATCCGTTCAGGATTTCATAGAGATTATTATGGAATTTACTAAGAAGTCTGCGAAACTCTTCAATATCACATTGAGAAAAATTTTTTAAGCAGGCATTTTCAATTTCTTTTAAGCCTTTTTTCATTTGCTTATCCACAAGATGACCTCTTTGAGTCAGATAGATACAAAAAGCGCGCTGGTCGTTTGGATCAGGTTTTCTCTCGACGAGGCCCGACCTTTCCATTTTTTGCAAAAGACTGGTGGCTGAGGCAGGAGTGATGAACAGCTTTTCACTCAACTGTCTCTGACTGATTCCTTCGTTTGCTGAAATAACGGCTAATGCGATCGGCTGCCCGTGTTCCAAACCGTTTTTATGGGCTAGTCTTCTGAGCAGATCCCGGTGCATCTTTGCTGTATGGGCAAACATACGTCCTAACGGCTCATTTTCCAAATTCTTAGGATTCATGTTGATCACCTTTCTAAAAATAGCATAATAATAGTTAGTTAGCTATCTAACTATTATTACGTTTTGTATTCTACAGCAGCTGCTTATATTTGTCAATCAGTTTTTTTGCATAAAGATTATTGTGTTTTATACAATGCCAGGATTATTTGGTATAATATTACCTGCAAATAGAGGTATCCGGCTGTTATAAAGAGCAATGGCAGTTTAATTTTACAGGACAATAACGGCTAAGGCAGTATATCGCAGGCCTCTCGAAAAAACTTGACAAAAAGAAACACACATACTATGCTTTTAGTTGATATGCAGTACATGTGTCAATATATGTTGTCGGTGGGATAATGAGGAGATGAATAATGTGGCTGATGAATTGGTCAATGCCCAGGGGTTAACCGAGGAAGAGTTTTTGAAACGGTATGATCCCAATAAATATGCTCACAGTAACCCGGCGTTAACGGTTGATATGCTGTTGTTTACCCTGATGGACTGTACAAATGATGAACCTTGCAAAGATTTGTATGTACTGATGATAAAAAGGGGAGATCATCCGTTTATGGGTAAATGGGCTCTTCCGGGCGGGTTTGTTGAACGTGGTGAGGACATAGAGGAGGCTGCAAAGCGGGAACTTAAAGAAGAGACCGGTATAGAAGACATATACCTGGAACAGTTACACACCTGGGGTGCCCCGGGACGGGATCCCAGAACCCATGTTGTAAGTGTTTCATACATGGCATTGGTGGACAGTTCCAGGTTAAATGTTTTGGCCGGAGATGATGCAAGCGATGCAAGGTGGTTTAGAATTGGGCTGAAGGCTGTTAACCGGAAAAAAGAAATTGATAATGACGGATATGCATTGGAAAAGGAATATGAAATTACCCTGTCCAGCGGAGACAATGAATTGAGCGGTGTGGTAAAGGCTATCAGAACCATGAAAAACGGCATATTCAGGACAAGGTACGAGTTTGTCAGCGCGCATGGGATTGCATTTGATCATTCTGTAATTATCACATATGCTGTATTGCAGCTGCGGAATAAGATTTGGCATACCCCTGCAGTTTTAAGCCTTATGCCCGAATATTTTACACTGGAACATCTCAAGAAAGTTTATGAAGCGGTAATTGGAAAGGAACTGAATATGGAGGGTTTTTATAAAAAAGTTGTAAAAACCTCAAAAATGATAAAAGAGGCAGATCATACTGGCTCGAAACATCAACCTGATATGTTATATACGTTTAATCCAGGGTGGGATGATTCTGAGCCATTATTATAATTTAATTTATTTATTGGGAGATGACGAATTTGGTCAGGATTGATTGGAAAGAAAAAAAGAACCTTACTATGCTTACAGATTTTTACGAACTAACCATGTCCAACGGATATTTTCAACATGGTATGAAAGACACAATTGCCTACTTTGACATGTTTTTCAGGAAGGTGCCGGATGGCGGCGGTTTTGCCATAATGGCCGGCGTTGAACAATTGATAGAATACCTGAAAAATCTGCGTTTCACAGCGGAGGATCTGGACTATCTGCATAGTAAAAAGATATTCAGTCCGGATTTTTTGGAGTACCTGGAAAACTTTCAGTTTTCCTGCGATGTGTGGGCAATACCCGAAGGGACGCCAATTTTCCCTAATGAACCTATTGTGACGGTGGTTGGACCTGTTATTCAGGCTCAATTTGTTGAGACTATGGTTCTTTTATCTATCAACCATCAAAGCCTCATCGCAACAAAGGCCAACCGGATTGTACGGGCAGCTCAGGGAAGACCGGTTATGGAGTTCGGGTCGCGGAGGGCACAGAGCTATGACGGGGCAGTGCTGGGTGCCAGGGCTGCTTATATAGGGGGTTGTGTCGGTACTGCATGTGCCATTGCAGATAGGGATTTTGGAGTTCCTGCTATGGGGACCATGGCTCACAGTTGGGTTCAGATGTTTCCGTCTGAGCTGGAGGCTTTCCGGGCATATGCCAGAACATATCCTTCGAATTGTATTTTACTGGTTGACACATATAATGTTTTAAAAAGCGGTATTCCCAATGCCATAAAGGTTTTTAAGGAAGAAATAGTACCCAGGGGATTCAGGCCGCAGGGCATCCGCATAGACAGCGGGGATATAGCGTACCTGTCAAAAAAAGCACGGCAAATGCTGGATGCTGCAGGATTTGAAGACTGTAAAATTGTTGCTTCAAGTTCCCTCGATGAATATATTATAAGGGATTTATTACAGCAGGGCGCTAAAATCGATTCCTTCGGAGTAGGTGAAAAGCTAATCACCTCCAGCAGCGAGCCTGTATTTGGGGGAGTGTATAAACTGGCGGCGGTACAGCAAAACGAAGAGATTATACCAACCATAAAGATAAGTGAAAATGTTGAAAAAATAACCAATCCAGGTTTCAAACAGGTTTATAGGCTGTATGAGCGTGCTACCGGAAAAGCTATAGCAGACGTAATAACCCTGCATGATGAAGTGATCGATGATACCCGGCCCTATGAGATATTTGATCCCATTCATACCTGGAAGAGGAAAACCGTAAAGGATTTTATTGCCAAGAAACTTCTTGTAAAAATATTTGATAAAGGAAAATGCATATATGGAAGCCCCGATGTACACAGTATCAGGCGGTTTTGCCAGGAGCAGGTAAACACATTGTGGCCTGAGGTATTAAGGTTTGAAAATCCACATGGTTATTATGTTGACTTATCCAAGCCCTTATGGGACATAAAACAAAGCCTGTTGAATAAGTATAGTTCACTATAAGCAAAACCAATGCGAAAGTGAGGGATATATTTATGAAAATACTGGTATCAGCGACAACATTTAGCAGAGAAATAACTCCCGAAGCCTGGGAAGCACTCGAACGATTTGCCACGGATATTGTCGTGAATCCTTATGACCGTCCATTAACGGAAAACGAACTCATTGAGCTTCTGGAAGGAGTCGATGGATTTATTGCAGGTGTTGATAATATATCTGCCGAGGTTATAGCCCATGCTCCGGATTCCCTGAAAGTGATTTCAAGATATGGTGTCGGATATGATCAGGTGGATATAAAAGCCTGCGGTCAAAGAGGAATTATTGTTACCAATACGCCGGAGGTGAATGCCGAGTCGGTAGCTGATTTAGCATTTGGACTAATGCTGTCGGTTGCGCGGAAAATTGTCCTTGCTGACAGGCAAACCAGACAGGGCGGATGGCCAAAGACGACCGGAATCGAGCTGTACAACAAGACGCTGGGAATTATAGGCTTAGGCGCCATAGGCAAAAGGGTTGCCAGGCGGGCGAAAGGCTTCAGCATGAAGGTGCTGGCCTACGATCCATGGATAGATGAATCATATTGCGAACAGCATCAAATAACCATATCTTCATTTGAAGATATACTGTCCTGCTCAGATTTTATATCACTGCATATGCCTCTTACCGCAGATACCAGGCATATTATCAATTCGGAGACCATAAACAGGATGAAGGACGGGGTTATATTGATTAATACTGCCAGGGGCGGGCTGATAGACGAACAAGCGGTTTATAGCGCACTGAAGTCCGGAAAACTGGGCGGCTTTGGCCTGGATGTTTTCGAGGTGGAACCACCGGGTTCATCCCTGTTTTTTGAGCTGGATAATACAGTAGTAACACCGCATATGGCTTCCAGTACAAATGAGGCAATAAATGGAATGGGTAAGCAAGCGGTGCAGAACCTGATAGATGTTTTGACGGGCAAGGAATGCCCTTACATTGTTAATCGCGAATATCTCAGGCGATAGTTCAATTTTAATGGGCAGCTTTGCTATTTGTAGTTTGTGCATTGCTGCTATGGCTTTGGAACATTATTATTAGTTGCAAACACGCCGCATTGGCGTGTTTTTTATATTTCAGAATATGTTTATTTACAATTTTATTGACAGAAAATAAACCTTGTGGTAGTGTATTACTGTATCTATTCACTAATACACCATTACACCGAATTGTATGAAAAATTACATAACCGTATAGAAGATAGCATGTACGCAGCACAAAAAATGCATATTCGATAGGGGGTGGCTAAAAGAGTGCTAAAGAAAACTACCCTGGACATAATCATTGATCCCGATGTTCCCATACCCATCTATGTACAAATTATCATTCAGATAAAAAGCTTTATTGCCGGAAAAGTTCTGGTTCCTGGCGATAAACTCCCTTCGGTAAGAAAGCTCAGCCGCCAGCTGGGAATAAATCCAAACACTGTTGCCAGGGCATATCAGGAGTTGGAACGTGAAGGCATTGTGCGCACTACGCGTGGAATTGGAGCGTTTGTCGGAAAAAACACAAAAAGGGTATTGTCACAACAGCGATCCGAACTTATAAACAAGATTCTGGATTACCTTTTTATTGAGGCATATCATCTTCAATACACAAAAGAGGAATTGCGTTCATTGCTGATAAGACGTCTTGAAGAATGGAATCCTGAGATGAGCGTTGAAAAGGACAGTGAAACGGATACCCGGATATAGGAGGTTTGGTTGTGATTGAAATAAGAGAAGTTAATACATACAGGGATTTAAAGAAGTTTGTTAATTTTCAGTATAAATTATACAGGGGCAATAAATACTGGGTTCCACCATTGAGAATGGATGAAATCAATACACTTCGGGAGGACAAAAACCCGGCTTTTGACTTTTGCGAGGCCAAGTACTGGCTTGCAGTAAAGGATGGGGAAATAGTAGGACGCATAGCCGGTATTATAAATAACATGTACATTGAAAAATGGGGCACCAGAAATGCCCGGTTTGGATGGGTTGATTTCATTGATGACCAGGAAGTGTCAAAAAAGCTGTTCGAGACTGTTGAAGCCTGGGCTATGGACAAAGGCATGACCGGTATACATGGACCGTTGGGATTTTGCGATCTTGACAGAGAAGGACTGTTAGTGGATGGTTTTGATGAGATGGGCACTTTTACAACGATTTACAACTATCCTTATTATCCTCTTCATTTTGAAAAGCACGGTTATGTTAAAGATGTGGATTGGTTGGAATATGAGTTGACGATTCCGAATCAAATACCGGATGTTATAGAGAAAGCTTCGCAAAATGCTTTAAAACGGTTTCATCTGAAAGTGCTGGATGCAAAAAAGCCAAAGGATTTACTGCCGTATGTCAAAGGAATTTTTCAGCTTCTTAATAATGCTTACAGTGACCTGTACGGTGTAGTTCCGCTTACCGATAAGCAGATTGAGTTGTACACCAGGCAATACTTTGGTTTTGTTAATCCGGATTATGTAAAAATTGTTTTGGATCAAAATGATAATGTGGTGGCGTTTGGAATTGCTTTCCCATCGTTGACACTGGCTTTGAGGAAAACCAATGGCAGGTTGTTCCCCTTTGGATTTATATATCTGCTGGATGCGTTAAAACGGAATAATATGATAGATTTATGTTTGGTTGCGGTAAAGCCCGAACTCCAGGGAAAAGGTGTCAATGCCATTTTGATGAAAGAGATACATGCTAAATGCGTGAAAAACGGTATAATAAAAGCACAGTGCAATCCGCAGCTGGAGTCAAACATAAAAGTACGGACCCAGTGGAAATATTTTGATACAAAACAACACAAACGCAGAAGGTGTTACATTAAATATTTTTGATAATGGAGGGTTAATATCGCAAGCCGGAAGATTTTCCACGATATATTGGCCAATCGGACTGAAAACGGTTTTCTGCTGTATATTTGTGCGGAACAATACTTTTTGACGGTTGAACCGGATGGAATATATCATGGGACAGGGTTTTTGCTATCACCGGAAGAGGGGATAAAAAGTGAAAACATGTGTTATCGGAAGCATAAATATGGACCTGGTAGCGGTTGTTGATAGATTTCCGCAGCCCGGAGAAACCATTATTGGCAGAGATTTTGCCACATATCCCGGAGGAAAGGGTGGTAATCAGGCTGTAGCCCTGGGACGGCTGGGCGCAGATGTCCTGATGGTAGGAAAGGTTGGAAATGATTCATTCGGAGAACAGTATCTGAATAATCTAAGAGTAAATGGCGTCTCAAATGACGGGATAAAGATACACGAGGGTATATCAACCGGTATTGCAGTGATTGAAGTAGATACAGCCGGTGAAAACCATATTGTTGTTATTCCGGGCGCTAACGGGAAAGTCGATAGAGAGTTCATTGAGGAAAAATGGAATCTGATAATAAACCGGGATATTTTTCTCTTTCAGCTTGAAATACCACTGGATGCAGTGCTATATGCCGTAAAGAACTTAAAAGAAGCCGGAAAACTCATAATACTGGATCCTGCGCCTGCCAGGGAATTACCGGATGAAATTTATAAATGCATAGACTATATTACTCCAAACGAAACCGAGATAGCGGTACTGACGGGCACAGAGATTGATGAGGACGGGGATTTGGAAAAAGCCGGCCGAAAACTGGTTGAAAAGGGTGTGAAACATGTTGTCATAAAGGCCGGGAAGAGAGGAGCATATTTGGCAACCCGGGATGATTTTATCCACGTCCCCGGTTTTGGTGTGCAGTCAGTAGACACTACAGCTGCCGGTGATTCTTTCAACGCTGGTTTGGCGTTTGCATTGGCTCGTGGTGATGACATACTCGAGAGCATCAGATTTGCCAATGCTGTCGGGGCCATATCGACAACAGCCAAGGGGGCTCAATCAGCTATGCCGTCATTAATGGAAGTTGAGAGTTTCATAAATCAACAAACGGTGAATGAATAAAGGGGAGCACATTCCTGTGTTCCCCTTTTATTCTGTAAGCTCACTATTACTTTACTACTTTGCAGCCAAAATCTTTTTGAGTTTTGCAAATCTGGGCAATCCATTTTCAAAGGGCGGCATGGATTCTCCCTGTATAAGAGGCAGCGCGTAGTTGATAAAATCTTCAGTAACTCCGTTACCGTCTTTGTTGATCCATTCCCTTGGTACCTTTTTCTCAACATTGGCAACATCGGTAAGGTTCACAAGCTTGATGTTGCATTTGTATTCGCTGCCTTCAGCTCTTTCAAATGCTACCATCTTGTCAGTAATCCCCAGTACCGCATTCTGAACGGCTGCCTGGCCTGCAAGATAAGCTTCATCAACATCGGTTCGGGATGCAATATGAGCTGCACATCTCTGGAGAAGGCTAAACTCAATACCTCTTACCTTTGCACCGGTTTTTTCCTTTACTATGCTGGCAAGGGTTGATGCCAGACCGCCAAGCTGTACATGGCCAAAGGAGTCTTTGTGTTTGGTCAGTACCGGTCCGTATTCATAGATATACTTTCCGTCCTTATCCCTTACACCTTCGGATACGGCTACGATAATGTTCTTTCTCTGGTTGTACATCGAGACTACTTCATCAAGAAATTTATCCATGTCGAATGCTAATTCGGGCAGATAGATAAGATCGGGGCCGCATCCCCTGGCAGATGCAAGTGCCGATGAGGCTGTCAGCCATCCGGCATTTCTTCCCATTATCTCCAGAACGGTAATCATCTTCGTGTCATAAGCCCTGACATCATGGAAAATCTCCATTGAAGACGTAGCTATATATTTTGCGGCGCTTCCGAAGCCGGGGCAATGGTCGGTCCCCCACAGATCATTGTCAATTGTTTTAGGTACTCCCATTACCCTGCATTCATAACCAACTTTTTGCATGTATTTGCTGATTTTGTTACAGGTATCCATGGAGTCATTTCCGCCGTTATAGAAGAAGTAGCGTATGTTATATTTCCTGAATATATCCAGCAGTTTTTTGTAATCGGTATCATCCTCATCCGGATCTTTTAGCTTGTAGCGTACCGAACCCAGCATTGATGAAGGGGTGGTTTTTAACAATTCCAGCTCGTACGGATCTTCCTTGCTCATATCGTAAAATTCTTCATTCAGAACTCCCTGGATTCCATGGGCTGCGCCATAAACAGCAGTTATGGAGTCCTGTTTCAGCGCTTCCTGGATAACACCTGCTGCCGTAGCATTGATGACTGCGGTAGGGCCTCCTGATTGACCAAGTATACAGGCTCCTCTCAGTTCACTCATTACTAAAACCTCCTTTGCTATTCTTATATAAATTCTAGTATGTACAAAATTGCATAGAAAACCATACCTAATAAAATATACCATATAATATTATGAAAAGCAATTTTATCATATGTATTTTGATAATTTCTGCTGAAGTCCGTGTAATGCGGCTGAACACCGGGAATAATGGAATTTCTTAGATGATTGCGATAAATATCCTTGATTTTGCACAATAATGTGATAAAATTATAATGATAACATTTTAAATTACCCCAGTATGTACTTAATAGATTAGTTTTGCTTCAATTTGATTAAACTATATACAATAGTATTATTAAATCAATTAACAAAAGGAGTTGTTGAACTATGCCATTGGTTACGACAAAAGAAATGTTTAAAAAAGCTTATGAAGGTGGATATGCCATCGGGGCTTTTAATGTGAACAACATGGAAATTATTCAGGGCATCACTGAAGCTGCAAAGGAAGTAAATGCTCCTTTGATTCTCCAGGTATCAGCCGGAGCGAGAAAGTATGCAAATCATACATACCTTATGAAGCTTATAGAAGCAGCTATGATTGAAACCAATCTTCCGATTTGTGTGCATCTTGATCACGGGGATAGCTTTGAGCTGTGCAAATCATGTATTGACGGCGGTTTTACTTCAGTAATGATAGACGGTTCACATCTTCCTTTCGAAGAAAACATAGCTTTGACCAAGCAGGTAGTAGAATATGCACATGATAAGGGTGTTGTGGTGGAAGGCGAGCTTGGGAGACTTGCCGGTATTGAGGATGCAGTAAATGTATCCGAAGAAGATGCGACATTTACAGATCCCGATCAGGCCGAGGAGTTTGTAAAAAGAACCGGTGTTGACTCGCTGGCCATCGCAATAGGTACCAGCCATGGTGCATATAAATTCAAGGGTGAACCGAAGTTGAGGTTTGATATTCTTGAGGAAATTCAAAAGAGGCTTCCCGGATTCCCCATAGTTTTGCATGGTGCTTCTTCGGTTATTCCGGAGTTTGTTGAAAAGATTAACAAATACGGCGGAAAAATGCCGGGCGCCCGGGGAGTGCCGGAAGACATGCTTAGAAAGGCTGCATCTATGGCTGTTTGCAAGATAAACATTGATTCTGACTTAAGGCTTGCAATGACCGGTACTGTCAGAGAGTATTTAGCGAATAACCCCGCTGAATTTGATCCGAGAAAGTATCTGGGACCGGCAAGAGAGGCAATAAAAGAGCTTGTAAAGCATAAAATTATAAATGTGCTGGGATGTGCCGGAAAAGCTTGACACCTGACAGCAGTTTATCTGTAGAATAATATTGGGCTCCTTTAACCAAATGGTTAGAGGGGCCTTTTGGTTTTAATGCGGGGAAGACCATTAATACAGTAAAGCACGGTTAAAAAGGATATTCCCCCTATTGCTAAGGACAGGATCAACGATACTGTGATCGGTACGGAGTAATTTGCCAGTAAGTTGAGGGTAAATCTGCTGAATGAGACTGTAAACACTGCAGCAAACCCCGGTTTTATAAGCCAGTTTGCCCATTTTATACTGAGTTTTGTTAACTTCACAACATTAGCAAAACTTAAGAGACATGCAACTATGCTTCTTAAGTTAAAGCCCAGTATAAAACCGTATATCCCCAAGCCGGGCTGCGCCACAAGGAAGTAGGTACAAATTATCTGTATTATTCCACCTATAGTTGTATATAATGCTGCTTGTTTTTGTTTGCCAAGCCCGTTTAAAATGGCACTCATTGTATGCTGAAGGGCATGAAATACCATACACCAGGTCATGGGTGCGAGAAATCGTCCTACCTGCTGTTGTTTGTACAGTACGATACCAATGGGATGAGCAAGCGAGAACAGCAGCGCCGATCCCAGAAAAGCAAAAATTGTGGTTATGCTTACGGCCCGTGTGACATTGGCACGTATGGCTGTCCAGTTTGCTGTGGCCAGATCTTCTGACAAATGGGGCACTATCACCGTATACAATGCATTTGTAATAGTGAAGGGCATATACAGCAGAGGGAGTACCATGCCGGATACTATGCCAAAAAGAGATACCGCCTCACTGTTAGTAAGACCGCCGGCCATCAATCTCTGTGGGATAAGAATAGTATTGATGGAATTGATAGCCGTAATTATAAGCCGGGTAAATGTAACGGGAGCGGCAATGCCAATAATGCCTGAGATACGGGAGATGAGAGAAACCGATGACGGGCTGCTGTTAAAGCCTTTGGTTTTATAATAATAATTGATGTGAAGGTATAACAGACTGGCCAACTCACCTGCCACGACACCCAGTATAATAATCAGTGCGGCCTTTTCATAATCTCCCGTGCTGAACCGTAAAAGAAGGAACACAACCAAAGCAATACGCAAAACCTGTTCAACAATCTCAGCCAGGGCCGGATTATGAGTATTTTTTGTGCCATAGAAGTAGCTTTTGAATACGGCGCTTATGCTGGTTATGATTACACAGGGAAACAATATCAAAAGAGGAAGGCGGGTGCGTGGGTCTTTTAATACTGTGTGGGATAACCATTCCGAAACTAGTATCATTGCAAATGAGAGAAGGATGCCCAGTACCGTTACAATTCCAATAGCCGTTGTTACATATTGTTTTGCTTGTTTTCGACGGCCGGTGGCATTTTCAGCAGCAACCATACGGGAGACGGCAACAGGTATTCCCGAAGCTGTCAAAGCTAAAGCTATTGAATATGGCGGAAATACAAGCTGGTATATACCCATGCCTTCAGGCCCTAAAAGGCGGCTCACGATTATTTGGTATATAAAGCCCATTGCCCGGACCAGGACATTGGCACTGGCTAATATAAATGTCCCATACAGCAGGGAGCGGGTGTTTATCTTCAATATAACTCCTCCGTCATTTAATTATTTTCTGATCCATAAATATTCATGGCCATGGTCAAGTAGACTACAATAATGATTGACTATAAATAAAGATACTGTTTTATGGCGGTGCAGGCATATTCTCCGAAAAACTATTATGAGGTTTTATAGAGGAATTTGCTAAATTGTATAGAATATATGACATCAGGAACGGCTCTTTTTTTATGTTCCTTATGCCGGAAATGGGACTGGAAATTGTGTTATTGGTTTCATGGAATAACGGCGCTTTTGAGATAGAGATCAACACTGAACTGTTATTCTGACAGAGAGACTGCATCCTGCTTCCATACCGGCAGGCAGGAATCGGATCATAATTATAAAGAATATGTTTAAAAGGAGGAATAACAATGTCTTTTAAAGTTGCATTTATCGGAGCAGGTAGTATTGGATTTACCAGGCGGTTGCTGCAGGATCTCTTGTCTGTAGAGGAATTCAGTAATATTGAGGTGGCTTTTACCGATATAAACGAGAGAAATTTGGATATGGTGACCGAGCTTTGCCAGAGGGATATTGACGAGAATGGCCTGAAAATCAAAATCCAGGCAACTACAAACCGGCGGGAAGCCCTGAAAGATGCCAAATATGTGCTTAATGTGGTAAGGATTGGCGGATTGGATGCTTTCCAGCTTGATGTTGATATACCCCTGAAATATGGTGTAGATCAGTGCGTGGGTGATACGCTGGGGCCCGGCGGAATTATGTACGGCCAGAGAGGTATTCCGGCAGTGCTGGAATTTTGCAGGGATATTCGGGAAGCAGCCCATCCGGATTGTCTCCTTCTCAACTATGCTAACCCTAACGCCATGATCACCTGGGCCTGCAACAAGTACGGCGGAGTTAAGACAATAGGATTGTGCCACGGTGTACAGGGGGGACATCAGCAGATTGCCGAGGTATTGGGGTTAAAACAGGAGGAAGTGGATATCATCTGTGCAGGGATTAATCATCAGACATGGTATATACAGGTTAAGCATAAGGGCCGGGATATGACCGGCAAGCTGCTTGAAGCTTTTGAAAAGCACCCGGTTTACAGCAAAACCGAAAAAGTGCGGATTGACATGTTAAGAAGGTTCGGATATTACAGCACCGAATCAAACGGTCATCTCAGCGAATATGTGCCATGGTACCGGAAGCGGCCGGATGAAATAATGGATTGGATTGATCTGAGTGCATGGATGCATGGTGAAACAGGCGGTTATTTGAGGGTCTGTACCGAAAACAGGAATTGGTTTGAAACTGATTTCCCCAGGTGGCTCGAGGAACCTCCGAGGGAATTCACCCCCGACAAACGGAGCCAGGAACACGGTTCGTATATTGTAGAAGGACTGGAGACCGGCAGAATTTACAGAGGCCACTTTAATGTTGTAAATAATGGTACTATCACGAATTTGCCGGATGATGCAGTAGTGGAAGTTCCCGGCTATGTAGATGCCAACGGAATAAATATTCCAAAGGTAGGTGACCTGCCATTAGGGTGTGCAGCGGTCTGCAATGCCAGCATAAGCGTACAGAGACTGGCGGTGGAAGCCGCAGTACATGGCGACGATATGCTGCTCAGGCAGGCTATGATGATGGATCCTCTGACAGGAGCCGTATGTAATCCACCGGAAATATGGCAGATGGTTGATGAAATGCTGGTAGCGCAGGCCCAATGGTTACCCCAGTACAGCAAAGCCATTGAGGAAGCAAAGAAGCGGCTTCAGGCAGGAAAGGCCATTAAAACGAGGGACGATTACAAGGGAGCAGTCCGGCTGAAGGTAAAAACCGTAGAAGAGATGAAAAAAGATAGAAAAGTGTAATTATGCTCTTTTTTGTAAATAGGAAAAGCCGGAAGAAGCTTGTTTGTTTATATGGAGGGAATGTCAATGCGCATTCTGGTTATTTGTGATGACTACTGGCATCCTGGAGATGTGGTTAAAGCCGGGCTGGAGCCTCTTAAGGATCATGGAATGGAGTTCATTTATACAGAGGATATGAGTGATTTTGAACTGAGCGGTATGACCGGGTATCCGGTTGTTATACTGTCGAAATCCAACAATATATCATCCTCCAGCACCAAGGAATGGGCCACTGAAGAAGCCCAGAAGTTTTTTGACAGATACGTCAGTAAGGGCGGCGGATTGTTAGCAATTCATTCCGGTACTGCAGATTACCGGGATGCCGGTATCCTCCGCAATATTCTTGGCGGAGTATTTACACATCACCCAGAGCAATGTCCTGTCATGGTCGAGGCCAAGGGAGAACATGCTGTTACCCGGGGATTTACACCATTTAATATCAAAGATGAGCATTATTTTATGGAGATTGATAATGCTGATAAAATACATGTATTTTTGACTGCGGCATCTCAGCATGGCATTCAGCCCGCCGGTTGGACACGGTACCATGGCGCAGGCAGGGTGTGCGTGCTTACACCTGGCCATAACCTGGATGTATGGCTGCATGAAAGTTACCAGGTTTTACTAAAGAATGCTGTGAACTGGTGTGCCGGAAGAGCATAAATTTGTAATTAATGGCCTTGGTGATATATAGTGGTTAACTGATTTTAATTATTTAGTTGTTACTGGATTGTAAAATAATAAATTTGAACAATTATAACATTAAAAACTACAGCCAGCCAAAGGCGTTATTGCCGGCAGTTGTACTGAAATGTTCACAGCAATAACAGAATCAATGAAACGAATGAGTAATAAAAGGAAGCAAAGGCTGCAGCAATTTGCGGGAACTGTAATGAAAAACACTTGTAGGAGGCTGAGACATATGAAAACCAAGGCTGTGCGCCTGTACGGCAAAAACGATTTACGGCTTGATGAGTTTGAACTGCCGCCAATAAAGGAAGATGAGATACTGGCCCAGGTTGTGTCTGACAGCATATGCATGTCATCATACAAAGCTGCAATTCAGGGGAAAGATCACAAAAGAGTCCCCGATGACATAGATGTCAATCCGGTAATTATCGGACATGAGCTTTGCGGTGTCATTTTGGAAGTTGGAGCAAAATGGAGGCATAGATTTAAGCCGGGACAGAAATTTTCTATACAGCCTGCCCTCAACTATAAAGGAAGGCTGGATGCTCCCGGGTATTCCTACCGCTATATCGGAGGCAGCGCTACCTATATAGTTATTCCGAATGAGGTAATGGAGATGGATTGTTTGCTGGATTATAGTGGGGATGCATTTTTTTACGGTTCGCTTGCTGAACCCATGTCATGTATCATCGGCGCATTCCATGCCAGCTATCATACAAAACCCGGCAGTTACCAGCATCAAATGGGTATTGTAGACGGCGGTAATATGGCAATACTGGCCGGAGCGGGGCCTATGGGCATGGGAGCTGTTGATTATGCAATACATGCGGACAGGAAACCCAGCTTGCTTGTAGTGACTGATATTGACCGGGAGAGGTTACAGCGGGCCAGCGAAATAATCACAGAAGAAGAAGCCCAACGCAACGGGGTTACGCTTGTATATATAAATACAGCCGGAATGACTGATATAGAAGAATATCTTCTGTCCCTGACCGGGGGTAAGGGCTATGATGATGTGTTTGTATTTGCACCTGTTAAGTCCTTGGTTGAAATGGGGGACAGGATACTGGGACGGGACGGCTGCCTAAACTTTTTTGCCGGCCCTACGGATACTGCCTTTTCAGCCCAGGTCAATTTCTATAATGTTCATTACGCATCAACTCATCTTGTGGGTACCAGCGGCGGCAACACGGATGATATGAAAGAAGCTCTTCAGATGATAGAAGAGGGCCGGGTAAACCCTGCTTCTATGATTACCCACATCGGCGGCCTTGACAGCGTGGTAGATACAACTTTGAATTTACCCGGAATTCCCGGCGGCAAGAAGCTGATTTATACCAACATCCAGTTGGAGCTTATACCGATAGCTGATTTAAAGGAAAAGGGGAAAACCGATCCGATGCTTGCTAAACTGGCAGAAATTGTTGAAGAGAATAACGGGCTTTGGTGTGCGGAGGCCGAGAAATACTTGCTGGCCAATGCCAAACCCATAGGCTGAACTGGATAGGATAAATCCATAAAAAGTTATGGCTGGTTTATATTTCCGGCTATAACTTTTTATACTACGCATGAATCCTTGGCAGATTCAGCACAGCTGGCCCTGCTGGGCGATCGGCTGGACACATATCCCCCTAAGGGATTGTCCCTGGCTTTTGATCACAGGGCTTCCAACGGCGCCCCTGCAGCCAGGTTTTTCGGGAGTTGGAACCAATCTTGAAAACTTCAGTATTTTCATGACAAACTGGTATATCGCGAGGTGAAAAAAATGATTTATGATCTAATTGTAATAGGAGGCGGCCCGGCAGGGTATATAGGAGCCGAAAGGGCAGCACAGGCAGGGCTGAATACGCTGCTTGTTGAAAAAAGGCATTTGGGTGGCGTGTGTTTAAATGAAGGATGCATTCCTTCGAAGACCTTTCTTCATTCGGCAAAAATATTTGATTATGCCAGGTACAGCCAAAAATACGGCGTAACAGCACAAAACGTTGAATTGGACCACAGCGCAGTTATCAGAAGAAAGAATAAGGTGGTTAAAGTACTGGTATCTGGGATCCGGACTCAGCTAAGAAACAGCAATGTCAATGTTGTAGAAGGGCATGCAATCATATCCGGGAAAAGCAGTGATGGGTATACCATAAAGGTAAATGATGAAACCTTTACAGGCAGGAGGCTTTTAATTGCTACCGGCTCTGCACCTGTTATCCCTCCGATACCGGGAGTCAAGGAAGGTTTGGCATCAGGATTTGTGCTCACCAACCGGGAGATACTGGATATACCTCAGGTTCCCGGTTCCCTGGCAGTAGTGGGTGGAGGCATAGTGGGCCTGGAAATGGCATCATACTTCAGTTCAGCCGGAGCCAAGGTTACCGTTATTGAAATGCTGGATCACATAGCTGGCAATATAGATGCGGATATCTCGCGGATACTGCTTAATAATTTCAGGAAGAAGGGCGTAGAGTTCAAACTCAATTCCAGGGTAGTTGAAATAAAAAATGGCACCGTTAAATATGAATCTGCCGGTAAGCTGGAAGAGATTAATGCTGACAAGGTCCTGATGAGTGTTGGGAGACGGCCGGTAGTGCAGGATATAGGGCTGGAGAGCATATGTGTGGAGATTGAAAAGGGCGGGATCAAAACCGATGAAATGGGAAAGACAAATATCCCCGAAGTGTATGCTGCCGGAGATGTAAACGGCAGGTCCATGCTGGCCCATACCGCATACAGGGAAGCCGAAGCCTGTGTAAACAACATGCTGGGTAAGCGTGATATTATACGTTATAATGCCATCCCTTCAGTGGTATATACCAATCCTGAGGTGGCGAGCGTTGGAGAAACAGAGGAAACAGCCAGGGAGAAAGGCATAGAATTTGATGTGGTCAAGCTTTCTATGAGGTACAGCGGCCGCTATGTCGCTGAAAATGAGGCTGGGGACGGAATATGTAAACTGCTCATTAATAAGGAAAACCGGAACGTGATTGGCGTACATATGATCGGCAGCTACTCATCCGAGATCATATATGGGGCAGGCATTATGATTGAGACCGAAATGCGCATCAGGGATATAAAAGAGCTGGTATTTCCGCATCCAACTGTATCGGAAATTATAAGGGAAAGCGTTTTCCAATTCGAGGATTAATGAGGATTATTATTGGTGAAATGGGAAAACAATACCTAAACAAATTTTTTACCGATCCGACAGAAGTAAGAAAAACTGGTTGGATTATAAATGCTGCCTTTAATCTAGTGTTAAAGAAGGGTTAGATAGAATGTTGGGAAAAGCTCTTAAAGGTTTGGAAAGGATATCAAAAGCCGTTGGGATATATCCCGATATTGCTCAGGGTGGAGGGGGTAATACTTCCGTTAAGGTTGATCATGAGCTGATGCTTATTAAAGCTTCAGGTTACAGGCTGGCCCAGGTGGCTGCAGATGACGGCTTTGCGGTTGTTAATTACAGGCATGTCATAGATTATTTAAACGAGGCAGACGATAAAGAAGAAGTGGCCTTTGAAAAGGAAGGAACTGACCTGATAAAACAAAATACCGTACATTTGGAGGGATACAAAACTTTACGGCCATCGGTTGAAGTTGGTTTTCACTCCATCCTGAAGAAATTTGTTATTCATACCCATTCAGTATATGCTAACATTTTATGCTGTTCTGAAAACGGTGATAAATTGATGGACAGGATTTTTGAATATACAGGAATCCACCGGATCTGGGTGCCGTATACGATGCCGGGATTTTATCTGGCTTATAAAATAAAGCAGAAGATTGGTGAATACAAGGAAAGCCATGATATGTTCCCCCAGGTTATATTCATGCAGAATCACGGTCTCGCTGTTACTGCGGATAATGCTGAAGAATGCCTTGCTCTTCATGAAAAGGTAAACAACAAGATAAAAGAGTATTTTAATATTACAAGGCCATATCCTGAAATCAAACTGGAGATGCGTGGAGATTCGGAATATGAGAGCAAAACCGGGTTTACGCGAAGTTTTATCCGGGATAAGTCAGTAGATTTGGGTTTTTTTGATAGGATTCTGTATCCCGAACAAATAGTATACTTAGATGACGAACAGATTGCTATAAATGAGATAGGCAGTAAGATCAACATAAATGCCAATACAGGCCAGGTTATTTATAAAACCGGATATACCGAGGCCAGGAGCATCGAGGAAATCCTGACCGCCTGCCTTTATATTGTTGATCAGGTTGAGCGCAATGGATTGAGGCTTAGCACCATGAGCCGGGAGGACATAGACAGAATAAAAAACTCGGATGCGGGAAAATACAGAAAACAAATGGTAAGCGGGAAAGAATAAAAAGGGCTGTCAAGCCCTTTTTATTGTATTCAAGCCCGTTGCTAAAGTTTTCTAATACTGTTTTACTGGCGTTTATACAGTCAAAAAACAGATATGTTCAGCATTTTTATTCAAATGTTATATCTGTCATTCGCACCTGATGTAACTACATGCCTATATTCCATACGTCCGGGCAGGTAATATGCAATTGGGTAAAGAACTACGGCGAGAACTATGCCCCATACGACATCCAGGATTGAGTGCTGTTTAATAAGAACGGTAGATGCGATGATAAGCAGCATACACATCAGCGATGCCAGCTTTACCAGTGTTTTTTTTCTTAACCTGGGACAATTGATTAATGCAACGTGAACGGCTATGGAGTTATAAACATGTATACTTGGGGCAACATTGGTTGGCGTATCGGTAGCGTATATATGTTTAATCATCCTTGAAAATATGTCATTTTCAGTTATTGCCGGCCTTAACCGCTGGCCGTTGGGGAATATTAAATAAAGTATGTAACACAGGTACATTCCTCCAAACATATATATGCACAGCCGGAAATAATCCTTTTTTGATACCAGGCCAAGGTATACAAATCCAATGCCCATGTAAATGAACCAGAAAAGGTATGGTATAACAAAATATTTGACGAAAGGGATGTAATTATCCAAAGATGAATACATATAGTATTTTGGCTGTACGGTTCGCTCACAGTATTGAAAGAAAACTTGGGCAATACCATACAGGGAAACCAGTGAAAAATGCCTGTATTTATATAAAAATTCTTTAAGTGTTAGTTTTTTTCGGTCCCGCGGCTTCATTCCAAACCTCCATTAATCTTTGCAAAGCTATATAACCCGGTGGTATGGTTTCAGGTATTCGAAACAAATAACATTCCTGGAACACCGGATTTGTTTATATGGCATATAATCAACTTGACAATTTGACACATCAGGGTTATTGCTGATATAACAGCATGATAAGCCTTCAGACGTATGTCTATATGAATTATACTATATAATCTGCTCTCAAAATCTTAAAATTTCATAAACCTTTAGCGTATATTTTTTGTAAAGAATATTACGTCAATCACCTTGAATACCAGTGATTGAAATAAATAGTATTCTGCAAAAATACAATTCCATTGTATTTTTTGTTCCGATGTGATAAAATCTTTTTGCCTTTTATTGTATTTTTCTTAGCTTGCTTATCAGCATATAATTTGGATGTTTATAAAAAATGCTATATAAAATGTAACAGGCGTATGCTGCTGCCTGCTCTGGCGCAGTGGTATGCTGCATAATATGTTGGGAGGATAAAGGTATTATGAATGATATTATTTTACGCGTCGAGAACTTAAAGAAAAGCTACGGCAGACGAGAAGCTCTGAAAGGTATCAGCTTTGAAGTAAAAAAAGGTGAAATATTTGCCTTGATAGGGCCAAATGGCGCCGGAAAGACTACCACTCTAAGAATCGTGGCCACCCTTCTTTCATATACCGAGGGAAGGGTGGAGATGATGGGGTTGGATCTTAAGAAGAACCCCCAAAAGATACGGGAAGCAATAACATACCTTCCGGAAGAGGCTGGGGCCTATAAGAACCTGACAGGTATAGATTATCTGAAATTTATGGCAGGATTTTATGCTAAGGATAAGCAGGAGTTTGATGAATACGTTGAGAGAGCAGTTGAAATTGTGGGGTTTAAAGACAGGCTAAAAGATAAGGTGGGTACATACAGTAAAGGTATGGTAAGGAAGCTTTTACTGGCAAGAGCATTGATGACAAAACCCAGGCTGGCCATACTGGATGAACCTACTTCAGGTCTGGATGTTATAAATTCTTTAGAAATCCGGGAAATTATAAGAAGTTTTGTGCAGGAAGGAATTTCCGTACTTCTTTCGTCTCATAACATGTTGGAGATCGATTTCTTGTCGGATAGAGTTGCAATAATAGATAAAGGCAAAATACTTGAAATCGGAGAACCTGAATTATTGAAGCAGGAATACTCGGCTCAGAACCTGGAAGAAGTGTTTAGGAGGCTGGTACAATGAATAAGTTTATTAATCTGCTCAAAAAAGAAATTAAAGAAATGATTACCTTTCAGATTATTATATCCCTGTTGTTTACAACCGGATTGTTCTATTTTTTGGGTGTAATAGCCAAATCTGAAATGGAAAAGGTCACTACAGAAAAAGATGTTTATATCGTTGATCTTGACAGTTCCCAGGAATCCAACGTGCTAATAAGCAATCTGTCTCATGCCGGTTTTAATGTAAATCTTCTGGAGGAGAAGGATAAATCGATGGCTGTAGAATATGCAAATGACAATAATATTGATCTTCTCATCGTTATCCCCGAAGGATTTGGCGAGGCAGCGTCACAGTTTAAATTCAAAGATATAGAAGCATATACCTACATTCGAAGTTTTTCAATAAGCAGTTCAGCCGGTTCAGCTCTGGTTGAAGGGGTCATCAGGGAAATAAACAGGTATATTTCAAATAATTATTTGAAGGAAAAACTTCCTGATATAGATCCCGAGGATTTGAAAAATCCGATAAAAAGCAAGGATTTTGTCATTGTGAAGAATAAAATGGCAGCCGGTTCAGCTGCCGAAGTAAGCAGTATTGTCTATTCCCAGTCAATATTTGTCCCCATCATTCTTATGATGATAATTCTTTATTCTTCCCAAATGGTATTGTCGGCTATAGCTCTGGAAAAACAGGATAAAACTCTGGAAACGCTCCTCACCGTTCCCATAAGCAGGAACTATATTGTGATTACCAAGATGGCTGCCTCCGGCTTGGTTGGCTTAATATCAGCAGGTGTTTACATGGTTGGGTTCAGGTATTACATGAGCGGCCTTATGGGCAATATCCCGAGCAGCGGGCAGGCCAGCCAGCTAATCCAACAGCTGGGCCTCCAGTTTAGTCCAAATGATTTTGTATTATTGGGCATATCTTTGTTTTTGGCAATACTATGTGCTCTGGGTTTGGCCATTATACTGGGTGTCATGGTGGAAGATTTGAAGAGTGCTCAGACTATGATCCTGCCGCTTGTGTTTCTTATTATGATTCCATATTTTATATCTATGTTTTCAGATATAAACTCTCTTTCTCTGCCGATCAAGATATTGATAATGCTGATACCATTCAGTCATCCGTTTATAGCTTCTCAGAACATAATACTTGGAAATTACAATATTGTTTTCTACGGAATAATCTACATGTTCGTAGTATTTGTTATTTTGATTTTTACTGCTGGAAGAATTTTCTCTACAGACCGGGTGTTAACTGTAAAATTGAGATTTGGAAGGAAAAGGCCAACAAATGATTAATAATACTCAGGGTATTGGGTGATATAATATAAGCATTATGTTTGAACATCTGTGGCTGTGAGGAAAAGAAGCCTATTGCGAATTTCGGTATTTTTTTACATGTGTTTATTGATTCAGTATTTTAAGTCCGGATTATGATAATATTATTACTGATAATATAGATTATTGTGAGCATGAGGAGGTACATAATAATGAATATTATAATGCTTGGACCGCCGGGATCCGGAAAAGGGACTCAAGGGCAGCATCTTATAGAATGCCTTGGCCTGGTTCATATATCTACGGGGGATTTGTTCCGGGAAATACTTAAACAGCCCGAGCACCCGCTATACAGAGATGTCCAGGTACTGAAAGAAGGCAAGCTGGTTTCAGATGAAGTGACAAATCGTGTAGTGGAAGATACGTTAAAAAAGTTAAAAGATGCCAAAGGAATAATATTTGACGGTTTTCCCCGCACAACCGAACAAGCGCAGGCACTGGATAGAATGATGAGTTCATTGAATATGCGGATCGATGCGGTTCTGGATTTAAATGTAACACGGGAGGTAATATTGCACCGTTTATTGGGCAGAAGGGTCTGTCCAGGCTGCAGGAGGGTATATCATATAAGCCAGGGATATACCGTATGTCCTGAATGCAAAGTTCCATTAAAAATCCGGGATGACGATAACGAAGAAACTATAAATAAACGATTGGATGAATATAAAGAAAAGACTGCCGCTCTAAAGGATTATTACCGGGAGCACAATTGTATGTATATCAGCCTGACAATTGATGATGTTTCAATGACATCCCAGGAGGTTCATGAACAAATAATTCAGGAATTTTCAAAAAGAGGGCTGGTATAATTAAAGTTACACTTGTATAATGGATTTGGTATTATACTTCGAAAAAACCGTGATGCACTGCACCATGGTTTTTTCATAAGGGGAATGCAAAGGATGAAAGTATTTGCAATTGGAGATCTGCATCTGTCAAGCATCAGGCCTAAACCTATGGAAATATTTGGACAGCATTGGGCTAATCATTGGGAAAGAATAAGGATTAACTGGATAAGAAAAGTTGCTCCTGAAGATATAGTCCTTATACCGGGTGATATAAGCTGGGCTATGAATTTGGATGATGCCCAACCGGATCTTGATAGTATTGGTGAATTGCCCGGAAAAAAGATAATTATCAGAGGGAACCATGATTATTGGTGGTCGTCTATTTCACGGGTGAGGAGTATATTGCCATCCGGTATATTTGCAATTCAGAATGACAGCATTGAGATGAGCGGGGTTACCTTCTGCGGGACAAGAGGCTGGGCGGTTTTTGAAGAGAGTGAGGATTTGCAGCATGATATAAAGATATTCAATAGAGAGGTTCAAAGACTGAGACTATCGTTGTCCAGTGCGAAAAATGCCGATGATATTATCGTGCTTCTTCATTATCCTCCCTTTGATGAAAAAGGTGAAGAGAATCAAATAGCCCATTTGATTAGGGAATTTCCTGTAAGCCATGTTGTATTCGGGCACCTTCACGGTGCTAGCTTAAACAGTGTAACAGAAGGATATATAGATGGAATTAATTACCACCTTGTATCCTGTGATTATTTGGATTTTGATCTCAAATACATTACTGAAATTAAATAACAGGATATAATATCAACATATTTAGAAAATTTTAGAAATACGAAACAATTATGTAATAAATGTGTAACATTTATAGAATAAGCGGCTATATCCTTTTTTTTAGCCAGAATGCTGGTTTGATTTTTTCATGGTCAGAAATTATAATGAAATAAACAAGGACAAGGGGGTGAAGCTGCGATGAATAAGAGGATGCGGATTGCGTGTATACTCTTTTCAATGCTCCTCGCAATAGTTGCTTTTTCTGCTTACCCCGGTACCGCATATGCAAATAACATACTTTTAAAAATGGGCAGCAGGGGATCTGAAGTAGCAACTTTACAGCAAGCGTTAATCAATTTGGGTTTTCTTTCTGACCGGGCAGATGGTATTTTTGGACCGATTACCCGGAAAGCAGTGATTGACTTTCAAAAAGCAAATAACCTGGTTCCCGATGGAATAGCCGGGCCGAAAACATTTGGCAAGCTATATGGCAGCGGGAATGCGAACAATGGGAATCCGGCTTCTTCGAACAGCGGAAGTGAAGGAACGGCAATATCCAGGACTTTACGGCAGGGGGATCGGGGCACTGATGTTATCACCCTCCAAAAACGGTTGAACGAGTTGGGATTCAATTGTGGTAAAGCTGACGGAATCTTTGGCCCAAAAACCCATTCAGCGGTTATAGCCTTTCAAAAAGCCAACAGTCTCTATGTTGATGGTATCGTTGGGAAAAATACACGTGCAAAGCTGTTCAGTTCCAATGCAAGTTCAGGAAATGGAAGTGTAAGCCGCGGAGATTCGGATACCGGTCTGGTTGATTCGATTATAGCTTATGCCCAAAAATATTTGGGGGCTCCATACAAATATGGTGCGGCCGGTCCGGATGCATTTGACTGTTCGGGATTTACTTCCTACATATTTAAACACTTCGGGATATCGCTTCTGCGTTCAGCAAAGGATCAGGGATACAATGACAATTTCCCAAAGTTGTCCCGGCAGGAGCTCAAAAAAGGAGATTTAGTATTTTTCGATACAATTTCGGATAATGATTATAGTGATCATGTGGGCATATATATAGGGGATGGAAAGTTTATTCATGCTTCCTCTTCCAACAGTAAATATGTTAGAATAGATACCCTTGATTCTGGGTACTATCAGCGGACGTTTGTCTGGGGAAGAAGAATATTATAATCAAGGACCTCCTTTTATTTGATTGTTACTATATATTTTTTAAAACACGGCGCCAAGCCGTGTTTTTTTATGCAGGTTCGGTGAATATACTACTTTGGATAGAAGTATTTTGCAGCGCCGGGTTTTTCGACCAGATGCTTCCAGTACCGTAAAGGCATGTTCTGACGCTGTAATTTTGGATTAATCCTGCTCTTAATTGCAATGTCCTTAAAGTATTCTTTCCACAGGCTTTGATAATCAATTTCCTGCTGGTCCAAAGGCAATGGGCCGTCAAATTCAAATGGTATTATAATGCATTGATGATCATGACAGACAGCAGCCAAATCCCTTTTGACATCATGGATTATCCAGTCCTGGCGGGGCATCCGTTGCTTAAAATGATGGGCAATAATACTCAGTATATTATGATCTGGTTCGATTGAAGCATAATATATACCGTTTCTTAACAGGTTGAATCGTATCAGTCCCAGCATCCTGCCGGCTTCCCCTCTTACTTTATTGTACAGGGTATGTATCTGAAAGACCCATGGGTGTGCTATGGCTGAATCCACCTGTTTACCCATCTTCCATCCCAATTTAAGATATTGATATACGGCGGTACCGGCCTCTTTGTCCTCTGAAAGATAAGCATATAGTATGCATTTTACAGCGCCGGGAGAGATTTTTTTCTTGACGGCATCATAAAGAGTTTTGGCTTTTTGCTCATCGGTATCTATAAACACATATTCTACAAAAAGATTATCCTGCAGGCAGTCGCCTTTAAGGATCTTTTCCGGACACTCATGACGGATATATGACTCATATACAGCAGTTAACATTCCTTCAAAGCTTCCATCGTAAATGTAATAGATCATTTTTTACATCTCCCCGGTTATTGTGGTGAAGATATCAATACCGGTAAAAGCATGGGGATAGAGAGCCTGTAACGTAAGCTGCTCACCTGGTGTAGTGGTTTTATTCTTTCTTACTGTTCCTGGTATCAACAGGTACCTGAGATCTGTCCCGCCAGTATTTCTTTCACCGTAATATTTGCCGCGGCACGTTATAAAGTGGCGCGCCCTTTTGACGACTACGCCGAATCTTTTTAATGTCTCATAGTCAATCATATGATGCTTTCTGGCAGTAATAATGCGCTTGGCAGATTTTACCCCTATTCCCGGAACTCTGACAAGCGCTTCATAGTCAGCCGTGTTAACCTCAACCGGAAAAAGATCAAGGTTTCGAAGAGCCCAGGATGATTTTGGATCCAATTCTGTATCAAGATTGGGATGCTTTTCGTCCAACAGCTCGCCGGCTGTAAAGCCATAGAACCTCAAGAGCCAGTCAGCCTGATAAAGCCTGTGTTCACGAAGCAAAGGAGGATTGGCAATGATGGGAAGGCTGGGATGACGGGTGACGGGAACATATGCTGAATAGTATACCCTTTTTAGAGAAAATCGTTTATACAGGCTTTCCGACAGGTGTAGAATCTTCAGATCGTGATCCATAGTTGCACCCACAATCAGCTGTGTGGTTTGTCCTGCAGGAGCAAAAGAGGGGGTGCTCCTGAATAATTTCTTTTCTTCTCTGGTTTGCAGTATCCTGTTATAAATGAATTCCATGGGCTTTATAATAGAATCTTTATTTTTTTGGGGTGCCAGAAGCTTAAGTCCCTGATTTGACGGTAATTCTATGTTGACACTCATACGGTCAACATATTTTCCTGTTTCATCAATTAACAGGGGATCTGCTCCCGGAATAGCTTTGACGTGAATATAACCGTTGAAACAGTACTCCTTTCTTAGCTTTATTACGGTGCTGAGCATAAGTTCCATGGTATAGTCAGGGTTTTTGTATACCGCTGAACTTAAGAACAAGCCTTCGATATAATTCCTCTTGTAAAAATTCACGGTAAGTTGAGCTATCTGGTCGGGAGTAAATGTCGCACGGGGTGTGTCCGACGCTGCACGGTTTACACAATAGAGGCAATTGTACACGCAGCAGTTGGAAAGCAAAACTTTAAGCAGTGAAATACAGCGCCCGTCATCCGACCAGCTGTGGCAGATTCCGGGCAAGCTGGCATTGCCTAAGCCGCCATTAGTATTTTTCCGGGAGCTTCCACTGGACGAACAGGATACGTCGTATTTGGCGGCAGCCCCCAATATCTTCAGTTTTGTATGTAAATCCATAAATGGAAACCTCCCCAATATACTATCCCATTAAATTCTACCACAACATTTTCCATAATGCAAACATATGTTCGGTTATTGATTGGCAAGAGATGAATTATGCATAATGGCTGTATTGGCAAGGCATTGTAAACATACTATTATTGGTATATTATGTTGTTGTACTGTGGTATTCATCAATCGGCTGTAGAAAAATATAAGGCTTTATTCGGTAATCCGCCTTAAAAGAAACTCTATTTTTGGGTTATAGAAACGGTGAAATACAGAACTCCTGAAACCAACTGTTTATATATGGGACTGTAAACCGGCGCCAAAAATAAAAAAATATATAATAATACTGGACAGTTTGCACCGTTTTTCCGTCTTTCTTAGTGTAAAACAAAAATTGAGGAGGTTTTTCTATGAGCAAGTATACTAATATGCCTGTATGCGATCTGAGGCATCTTAACGATGTTAATTCCATTCGCCAAATTGAGGAAATCCGTAATATTGCACTTCTAATCCTGCCAAACGATGCGTCGGAGGAGGTGATGAGTGCGATTGCAGGTATCCCCAAATCCAGCATTGCTTCAACAATACCGTTGAGTAAAAATGATAATATACGTGTGATAAACGGAGTATTCGAGGCATCAGATTCAGATTTTGCCGGTGAAGCAAATACGGTTATTGTCGTAAACGGAGTAGTGCTTATAAAGGATATATCCAGGGAAACCAAAGGTGATATCATTGCAAATGGGATGGTGATACTGCAAGAAAGCCTCAGAGGAGCTTGCGCGTTAAATTTTCCCATGGTAAACGGGATCAGAACATATATGGACTTTGACGCGTATAAGGTATATCCGGACGAAATTGAGATTGATTCTGATTTTATTTCTTATCTTGCGCCCAAAACAATGATCATAGCAGGGCATCAAATATCTGTTAAGAATGATGTAACCGCTGAAATTCTCAAGGAAAAAGATCTTAAGTTAATTGCCGGAGACTGTATTAACTGTTATGAAAATGTTGCTTCCTATGTAAAAGCTAACTCTTTTGTCGGGGATAAAATCAATGTCTTAGCGGCAGATAATAATGGATAATGAGATTCTTTTTAACGAATTGTTTGATATGTATTTTGATATGGTTTACTCATATTTTGCAGTTTGCTTTAACAGAAGCACAGCTGACGATCTGTCGCAGCAGGCCTTCATTAATGTTTGGAAATACTTAAAAAGAAATGCTTCTTTCACACCCGATAGCTGGAAAGCCTGGATCTTCAGAATTGCGGTGAATGTAAAAAACGATTTTCTGCGGAACAGCCGGAATCAGATGACTGCATTTGAGTTTTCAGAGCTGCAGGATACGGAACTAAAGCATCCGGAACATGAGCTTGTAGATATTATATCTATTAAGGGTGCCCTGGATATGCTGCCTATGGAGGACAAAGAGCTGCTGCTTCTCAAAAATTATGGCCTGTCCAGCGGTGAAATTGGTAAAATGTTGAATATTCCGGCTTCTACGGTTAGATCCCGATTGGTAACGGCAAGAAAGCATTTTAAACAGGCCTTATATGATTGCGGGGTGGTTATAGATGGATAAAATGGATTATTTTATTGACCGTCTTGTTGAGGCATATTCTCCGGCGCCCCAAGCAAAAGAGATGATTAGACAGAATATTATAAATAAGGATTACTCAGTCATCAGATCTGAGGTGTTCTATGATACCGCTGATATTTTTGGCAAAGCATTTGCGGTGTTGAAGAGGAATTCAGGTTACAGTTGTGCTGAAATGCTGCGATGAACAATATGCCGGCAAATGCAGATTGATGGTTGTCTGGGATCTGTATCCGGGATTATCGTCCGATGCTATAGATAAAAAATATATTATCAGCTCCTGTGCTCGCAGGAGCTATTTTTGTGTATAATTCATGTAAGGTACCTCCGTTTGATATTTTAATTTGGGATAAGTGTTAAGGACACCTTATACCCCGTGTTTTATCAGGAGGTATTTTCTTTCCATAGTTCAAATTAAATCATTACAGGAATGCTTACAAAAAGGCTTAGAACCTGTCATCGAAGCGGAGGGAAGCCGGAACCAGCCTAACGCGTCAGCGAGTTTTGGTGGAGGCCCGGAACGAGCTTTACAGGTTCTTAGCCTTAAGCACCAGTGATTGGAACAGTATTGTGCACATTATCTGTATGAACAGTATAAATTATTAATACACGCATTATAACTTTGTATTGAACTCGGGAATATAATATGCTATTATATGGAATGTAAAATGGTAGCACGGTAGGGGAAATAGAATAATTGTATTCATTTTCTATTCCCTCCGTCAATATTTGAAGGAGGTTTTTTTATGGTAAAAAGGTTAGTTATTCTTATTCTGTCTTTTTCACTTCTTTTGATTGGTGTTACGGCTTGCAGCGGCATGACATCGGGAAAAGTATTTAAAATCGGCATATCTCAATTGGCCGAGCATCCTGCCCTCGACAGCGCGCGGGAGGGATTTATCGAAGCCCTGAAGGAAGCTGGCTATGAAGACGGTAAAAATATAAAGATCGAGTACCAAAATGCACAGGGCGATGTGAACAATGCCCAGACCATAGCCAGGAAGTTTACCGATGAAAATGTGGATATGATACTTGCCATAGCAACGCAGGCAGCCCAGGCTGCAGCCAATGTCACCAAGGAGATACCGATACTCATAACGGCTGTAACCGATCCGGTAACGGCAGGCCTGGCTGAAAGCCTGGATAAACCCGGGAAAAATGTAACCGGTACAACCGATATAAATCCGGTTGATGAACAGATAAAGCTTGTAAAAGAACTGGTGCCACAGGCTGAGAGAGTAGGTATACTGTACAACAGTGGAGAGATCAATTCAAAGATTCAGGTGGATATAGCCAAGGAAATTGTTGAGGATTTAGGTATGACCCTTGTTGAGGCTGCCGTAAGCAACAGCAATGAAGTAAGCCAGGCAACACAATCATTGATGGGCAGAGTTGATGCTATTTATGTTCCCACTGATAATACAATTGTCTCTTCCATTGGAGCGGTTATTAAGGCAGCCAATGAAAATAATATACCCGTGATAGGTTCGGAACGGGGCCAGGTGGATGCCGGAGCCGTGGCGACAAAGGGAATAGATTACAGGGAATTGGGAAAACAGACAGGGCAAATAGCTGTGGAGGTAATAAAGGGGAAAAAGCCCCAGGATACACCTATACAGAAGCCTAAAACCGTTACTCTGATAATTAATAAAAAAGCGGCTGAAACCATTGGACTGGCTATACCGGAAGAAATACTTTCAAAAGCAGAGGAAGTCATAGAATAATATGAGGTGGTATTATTGTTGAATTTGTTGTTTACCTCAATCGAACAAGGCCTTGTATTCGGGATAATGGCAATTGGGGTATATATAACATTTAAAGTGCTTGATTTTCCGGATTTAACGGTTGATGGGAGCTTTCCGCTGGGAGCAGCGGTAGCTTCCATCATGATATTTAATGGCGGTAACCCGTTTTTAGCGTTAATCCTATCTGCAATGGCCGGCATGATTGCAGGTTATATAACCGGTTTGCTGAATACCCGGGCAAAGATATCAGGATTGCTGGCAGGTATTTTGACAATGACGGCACTATACTCCATTAATCTCCGGGTGATGGGACAAGCCAATGTTACGTTGTTAAATACAAAAACAATATTTACATACATTGAAGCATTGGGCATCCCCTATCGATGGGGATTAATTCTGGCTTTTGTGATTGCGGCTGCCGTAGTGAAAATTCTTCTTGATAGTTTTTTAAAGACCCAGATTGGATTTGCCCTGAGAGCAACAGGTAACAATCCGGATATGGCACGGTCATTAGGAGTTAATACCGATGCGATGAAAACGCTGGGTTTATCTATGTCAAATGGACTGGTAGCGCTTTCCGGCGGGCTTGTGGCCCAATACCAGGGTTTTGCGGATATAGGCATGGGAATAGGGACCGTTGTGGCAGGTTTAGCTTCAGTAATAATAGGTGAAATGATAATAGGAGAAAGAAGCGTTGGACTGGCTACATTTTCAGCTTTGCTGGGTTCGTTCATTTACAGGCTCAGTATAGGAATTGCCCTGAGATTAGGTTTTGCAACAACCGATCTTAAATTATTGACTACCGTTCTGGTGATAATTGCTTTGAGTACACCGAGGATAAGAAGTTTGCTTCGTATCGCGTCATCTTAGGAGGATTATATCATGCTGAAACTAAAAAAAGTGACAAAGGTTTTTAATAAAGGGACTATAAACGAGAATGTTGTACTTCGTGATATAAATCTTGATATAAATGACGGTGATTTTGTCTCGATAATCGGGAGCAATGGTGCAGGAAAATCAACACTTCTGAATGTTATTGCCGGTGTTTTTCCTGTTGATGATGGTTCTATTATTCTTGACGATCAGGATATTACCAGATTACCCGAATATGAAAGAGCAAAATTTATCGGCAGGGTTTTTCAGGATCCCATGATGGGTACTGCTCCATCTATGACTATAGAGGAAAATTTGTCGATGGCATGCTGCCGTACTATAACCAGGGGATTAAGGTGGGGATTAAACGAAAAAAACAGAAAAGAGTTCAAAATAAAACTGGCTGAGCTCGGATTGGGATTAGAAAACCGCATGAATACAAAAGTTGAACTGCTGTCCGGCGGACAGCGTCAGGCTATAACCCTGCTTATTGCAACTATGGTTAAACCGAAACTCCTTCTTCTGGATGAGCATACTGCTGCTCTGGATCCGTCTACTGTCCGTCTTATAAATGATCTTACCGAGGAGATTGTCCTTCAGAAAGGGATAACAACTCTTATGATCACGCATAATATGGAGTATGCAATTAAAATGGGCAACCGCCTTATAATGATGGACAGGGGCCAGGTGGTTTTGGATATAAAGGGTGCAGATAAAGCCTTGCTTACAGTGGATGAACTGGTGAATATGTTTGAAAATGCTGCAAATAAGAAATTTGATGATGACAGAATTATGCTGGGATTGAGGAATTAATGCTTATCATTGAATGTTACTCTATATAAATATGATTTTTATCAGGATAATAAAGATCCTGATTTTTTTTCGAATGAATATAAATATCTTTTTTTGCATCCTGTAATGCTATGCGGACGGGTGCTGCCGGCAGTCTGTCAGAGAAGCACGGCATACTGCTTGTGCCGCACTTTGTTTTATATACCTAAAAGCCGGTTGTAAAGCCAAAGGTGTCGCCGCGGCGCAGAATCCTCCATATATCTGTAAAAGCCGTTAGGCGATATTTGCTAAAAGGCTGGGAGCTTATTTAGGCTGGACGCTGCCCAAAAACTGAACTGTTTGACAAATATAACTAAATGTTATATTATTTATACGTATAAACATTTATACGTATAAATAGCATGCTGGGTGAGGAGGTGTTCAATGAAACGAAAGATTTCAGTATCCAGTAAGGATGTTGCAAGGGAAGCCGGGGTTTCTCAGGCCACCGTATCCTATATATTGAACGATGTTAAAGGGGTTAAAATAAGGCCCGAAACCAGACAGGCGGTACTTGATGCAATCAAAAAACTAAATTATCATCCTAATCAGATTGCCCGGGGCATGAAGCTGAAACGGGCTATGTCAATAGGCATTGTTACAGACAGAAACGTTACCAATTTCTATTTCATGAAAGTTCTTGAAGGTATCAGAGACGGGCTGCAGGAACGCAATTATTCGGTTAATCTGTTATATAGCAGGTATGATTCTATAAAAGATGCAGAATTTATAAAGTATTACAATTCAAACAGAATTGATGGAATTATATTTGCTTTTGCTTCTGTTGGCGATGAGGAAATGGAATACATGGATAGTATGGGTATACCCTATGTTATAGTAAGCACTCATCCCTCCGGGAGAGGTGTTGGCGAGGTTTGCACTGATCATCTGGATCACATAAAGGATGTTATTGGCTATTTCAAATCCAAAGGAGTAGAGAGTATAGCCTATGCCGGACCTGTACCGAGAAGCCACAGAGACAAAAGGCTTGATGCATTTAGGAATGCGCTGATTTACCATGGATATGATGTCAGGGATGAATTAATTGTTCTTGGTACTTTCGACAATAATGAAGTATGCAAATCAATAATCAGTATGTTGGAGAAAGAAAGCTGCCGTCCGGACGCTATACTGGCGGCATCACCCAGATTTGGCATGCTGGCTGTAAGATCGTGTCACATGTTAAGTATTAAAATTCCACAGGATATACGTATAGTCGCCGTAGGATCTTCCAAATTTTTTGAGCTTATCCATCCGCCTCTTTCATCCATTGAGTTACCTCTTTATGATATGGGATTTAAAGCGGCAGAAATGATTTTAAGGATAATTGATAAAGGTCATATAGATGAACTCTCGGTATTAGGGTCGGAGTTTATAATTCGCGAGTCTTCGTGATGATATGGGAATGAGGAAACATATGGGATCGGGATATGCAAATTTACGATGGGGTGAAACTGCATGAGAGTAAAACAAATTCTCTGGGATTTTATTAAGAAGTTTAAATGGAGATATATAATCGGAATAGTATTTCTTATTATTACATCTTTTATTACCTCCATGATACCAAGGCTTCTCGGTTTTATAACGGACAGCCTGAATAACAAAATGCCGTTATCGGATATTGTCAGGTACCTGATCATTTTGGTTGGGGCAGCGGTAGGAGCATTTATCTTCCGTTTTACATGGAGGTACTTTCTGGTCGGGAATTGCAGGTACCTGGAATGCTATCTTAGGGAGAAGTTATTCGCACATATGCAAACACTGCCGGCAACCTTTTATGATAATAATAAGACGGGGGATCTTGTGGCTTATGCCATAAATGATATCCAGGCAATAAGAAGGACGTTTGGTTTTGGCTTTACAGCAATCCTTGACGGGGTAGTGGTCAACACAGTATCAATTGCGATAATGGTGAGAACCATAAATCCTGTATTGACGGCTATGGCTCTTCTGCCGACACCCTTTATTGTTTTTATATTATACAAGTTGAGGAGGAAGATAAGAGAGAGATTCACAGCCGTTCAAAAAGCTTTTGCGCAAATATCAGAAAAAGTGCAGGAAAACATATCAGGGATCAGGGTAATAAAAGCCTTTGCCCAGGAAGAAGAGGAAGTGGAAGATTTTCTGAAGTACAGTCAGACCCGGGTTGATACTCATATGCGATTAGTCAGGGTTTCTGCTGCTTTTTGGCCGCTCACCCAATTTATGTTTGGCATCAGCATTGTGTTTTTTATCATATACGGCAGTCAACTGGTTACCAGAGGGACTATTTCACTTGGCGATTATATTGCATTTAATTCATATGTAATGATAATAATGAGACCGATAGTGAGCATAAGCCGGGTTATCGAGATATGGCAAAGAGGTATGGCATCGGCCGGACGATTGGACAAGATATTTCAGGAAAAGGGAGAAAAGGGCTCCAAAAGTATTTATGTAGTTCCTGATATTATGATGAGAAAGACAGAAGACAGAAAGCACAGCCTGGAAGCTTCTTATACTTATGAAAGCCTGAAGGGAGATATTGAAATAAGGAATCTGGACTTTACATATCCCGGCTCTGATGAAAAAGCGCTTAAGGGAATTAATCTGAAAATCAAAGAAGGTGAAACACTGGGTATCCTTGGAACAACAGGCAGTGGGAAGACAACAATAGCCAACCTCCTTTTGAGGCTGTATGATGTTGAAGATGGCCGTATACTTATAGGTCAAAAGGATATCAATCATATTCCTTTAAAAGCATTAAGAGAAAGCATTGGTTATGTCCCCCAGGATAATTTTTTGTTTTCAACGACCATTAGAAATAATATAGAATTTTTCAGGCCAATTTATCAGGATGAACAGGTTAATCTGGCTTCAAAAATGGCCGGTGTATATGATGATATACTATCTTTTCCGGATGGTTTTGAGACGGTAGTTGGAGAAAGAGGAGTAACCCTTTCGGGAGGACAGAAACAAAGAGTGTCTATTGCCAGGGCAATAATTAAAGAACCATCCATACTGATACTCGATGATAGCCTCTCAGCTGTTGATACAAAGACCGAAGAAAAGATCCTGAATAATCTCAAAAAAGTTCTGGAAGGGAGAACGGGGATCATTATAGCCCATAGAGTATCGTCTGTAAGGTATGCCGATCAGATAATTTTTATGGATAATGGCCGCATCATAGAAAGAGGGAAACACGATGAGCTGATGGAAATGAAAGGAGCGTATTACCGTCTGTATCAATCCCAGATAAAGAAGGAAAGGGACTATTACGCTTCCGGCCGGCTGAAAGTGAATCCGGGATTAAGGACATAGTTAATTTTTTGGAGTTATAACAGAATTGGGGGGGTAGAATTTAAGATGGAATTCAGTCGTGGGATTGATAGCAATATAACTTACAGAAAAAGAAGGAGCTTAATAATAAAGCTATTGGCATATTTTAAACCATATATGCCGTTGTTGATGTTAAGCATATTATTTGCTGTTTTAATCAATGTGTCCGTCATTGTAAAACCGTATATTATTAAATATATTATAGATGATTATCTGGCTGTTGGGATAAATGCTCCCGATGTCTTTCTGTATGTAGGCCTTATATATTTCGGAGTCGTATTGATCGGTGCCGGACTCAGCTATTCACAAACCTATATATTGACCTATATTGGCCAGAAGATAATGTACGATATACGAAATCAGCTTTTTACCCATATTCAAAACATGTCTATCAAGTTTTTTGACAGGACTTCATCCGGCCGGATCCTTACACGGGTTACAAACGATGTCGAAGCCCTGAACGATATTTTTTCAGGTGTACTGGTTAATTCAATCAAGGATATTATTATGATAATAGGCATAGTAATCACCATGTTTTCAATCAATAAAAACCTGGCGCTGATTAGCATATGCAGCATACCAGTAATCGCCATTATAACCATTATATATCGAAAAGCAGCCAGGAAGAATTTCATAAAGATGAAAGCCCTTATTGGACGGATCAACGGTTTTCTGGCTGAAAATATATCGGGTATGAGGCTGGTACGCATATTTCACCGTGAGAAAGAGAAGTTTGAAGAGTTTGAAGAGCTTGATAAGGAGTATTTTGATACCAGTCTGAGAGAGCTTATACTGCACAGCCTTTGCAGACCTATAATTGAAGTTATAAATACGCTTACCATTGCCTTGCTGATATGGTATTCCGCCGGAACGGTAGTTGAAGGTTACCTGGAAATCGGAGTCCTGTATGCATTTATTAACTATGTAAAGGAGTTTTTTGCGCCAATTAACGAGATTGCCGATGTGTATACATCGCTTCAATCGGCTGTTGTTTCAGCAGAACGAATTTTTGATGTGTTGGATAATCAGGAGATGCTGGAAGACGCAGAAAAGGGAATGCCAATAGATCGAATCGAAGGTGAGATAGAATTTAAAAATGTATGGTTTTACTATAATGAAGACGAATGGGTACTGAAAGATGTCAGCTTTAAGATCCGGCCGGGCCAGACTGTTGCTTTTGTTGGGCATACAGGATCGGGCAAATCAACCATAATTAATTTAATGGCCAGGTTTTATGATATTCAAAAAGGGCAGATTTTGATTGACGGCGTTGATATAAAGGAATATAACTTAAGGGATTTACGGCGTCAGATAGCAGTTGTAATGCAGGATGTGTTTCTGTTTTCAGGGGATATAAACTCCAATATACGTTTACGAAATAAATCAATAACCGATGACGATATTAAGAGAGCGGCTAAGCTGGTTTGTGCGGACAAATTTATCGAATCGCTGCCAAGCCAGTATAGCCAGGAGGTTAAGGAGAGGGGATGTACATTTTCAGCCGGTCAAAGGCAGCTGATATCTTTTGCAAGAGCTGTAGCATTCAAACCTGCTGTAATTGTGTTGGATGAAGCTACGGCCAATATTGATACCGAGACAGAAATTGCAATACAAAGGGCTATGGCAAATATAGCCGAAGGCAGTACAACAATTATTATTGCCCATAGATTATCAACTATTAGGAACGCCGATAATATTATTGTCATTGATAATGGCAGAATAAAAGAGATGGGTACTCATGAACAGCTTATGGAAAAAGGAGGCGTATACAGACAGCTGTATGAGCGACAGCTAAACTATCAGTGGATAGCCTGATAAGTATCAGTAAGTTTTGAAACCTGCACGGGAACAAGACGGTTCCCGGTGCAGGTTTTTTTATTACCTGGTCAAAAAGCAGCACCAGAAAGCCAATAGGACTTGAGAATCAATTTAAAATTTTTTTTGTTTTCTACTAAATTATAGAAGGAATTTTGAAAAACATAGAGAATAAGTAGATAGAAGTGGATGAAAGTGGGGAAAAGTGGAGGAAATATGGTTAAGGGGGTGTGAAGCTTGTTCATTGGGGAATACCAGCATACGGCAGATTCCAAAGGCAGAGTTATTATGCCGGTAAAGTTCAGGGAAGCGCTTGGAGACAAATTTGTATTGACCAAAGGACTGGACAGTTGTTTGTTTGTCTACCCCAATGACGAGTGGTCCAATTTTGAGAAAAAGCTTCGCTCTCTTCCTTTAACCAGTAAAGATGCCCGGGCTTTTATACGTTTTTTCTTTGCAGGAGCCTGCGAATGCGAACTTGATAAACAGGGCAGGATACTAATACCGGGCAATTTAAGAGAATATGCCGGATTGGAGAAAGAACTGGTAATTATAGGAGTATCTACCCGGATTGAAATTTGGAGTAAAGTTAAGTGGGAAGAGTACAACAATGCTTCCAATCTTGATCATGATTCCATCGTTGAGAGAATGGCAGAGCTGGGGATTTAGACATGGAGGAACGCAGAATGGAGTTTAGTCATACGCCGGTTCTACTACAGGAAGTTATGGATCTTTTAGGATGCAGTCCCGGCAATGTTGTGGTTGATTGTACCGTAGGCGGCGGAGGCCATGCCTATGAGATTCTCAAAAGAATTCTTCCCGGCGGATATCTGATTGGAATTGACAGAGATCCTAATGCTCTGAATGCTGCAGAAAAAAGGCTTGAGGAGTTTGCAAATCATTTTACACTGGTGCATTCAAATTACATAAATATGGAACGGATTCTGGAGGATCTGGGAATAAAAGAAGTTGATGGAATACTTATGGATCTTGGCGTTTCATCTCACCAGCTGGACGAAAAGGAACGCGGGTTTTCGTATATGCAGGATGCGTCCCTTGATATGAGGATGGATCCTACCCAGGCTTTCAGTGCTTATAATGTGGTTAATGAGTATTCTCAAAACGAATTAAGAAGGATTATCCGGAATTATGGCGAAGAGCGGTGGGCTGATCGTATAGCCGGATTTATAGTGGATAACAGGCCGGTTGAAACTACCGGACAACTGGTAGACATAATAAAAAGGGCAATTCCGGCCGGAGCCAGGAGAAGCGGCCCTCATCCTGCAAAACGTACCTTCCAGGCCATTCGGATTGAAGTAAACCAGGAACTTAGTCAACTCGGTGAGTCAATTGAAAAAGCGGTAAAAATGCTTCGGCCAGGCGGCAGGTTGTGTATAATAACATTCCACTCGCTGGAGGATAGAATAGTAAAGAGGGCTTTTCGTGATTTAAGCAATCCCTGTATATGCCCAACCGGCGCTCCAATATGTACCTGCGGCAGAAAACCTGAGGTAAAAATTATTACAGGCAGGCCCGTAACACCAAGCGCGGCAGAATTATCTATAAATCCCCGTTCCCGCAGTGCCAAGGCGAGAGCATGTGAAAGAATATGACAAGCTGCCGGGAGAAAGTGAACATAAATACCAAGGAGGCTGAATAGAATTGTTAGTAGCCAAAAAAGAAGAGCGATATGAAAGTTATATACCTCAAAGTCAGCAAGAACAAGTTTTGCATGAGGTTAAACCAAGGGCAAACATAAAGGCGAAACCAAAACCGGCGGGCAGAATTAAGCCCATTTTTCTGGTTGCTATTGGTTTTATTATAGCCTTCCTGGTAGTAAGCAGGCATGCTGCTATTTCCGAAAATCATAATATGATAATGAAGTTGGAGAAGACACTTGAAGCAAGCCTTATTCGAAATGAACAGTTAAAGTTGGAACTGGCAGCTTGTGAGGATCTGGAATACATAGTAGAGGTTGCCAAAAATGAACTGGGAATGAATTATCCCCATCAGGCTCAGATACAATATGTTGAACTCCCTGATGACGATGTTGATTCACCGGAAGTCAACATTACACAGAACCAGGATACCAGCATCTGGGATTTGCTTTCTAACTTAATAGATTAGTGTAACCGGTTCAGCAAAAGAAGGTAATTTTATTTAGCAATTGTTGTACAGTAAAATGATGGTGTATAATAAGGGGGAGATAATTCTGTGACAGCTGCGGGGGTTACTAATCGAAAGAGGCTGTTGGTCCTGCTTTTAATATTTACCTTGATTTTTTTCGGCTTGATTATAAGAGTAGGTTATATCCAACTGGTATGGGGCGTGGACCTGCAAAAAAAGGCGGTGGATCAGTGGACACGGGATCTTGATGTATATCCAAGAAGAGGCAGCATAAAAGATAGAAACGGAAAAATCCTTGCTCAAAGCGCTACGTCGGAATCCATTGCTGCAAGGCCCAGCCAGATTGCCGATCCTGCGAAAGCAGCCTCTATGATTGCGCCCATATTGGATTTGGACGAACAGGAGCTGAAAAAGAAATTATCCAATACCTCCAGTTCATATATATGGATAAAGCGGCAGGTGGACAGGAAAACAGCAAATGAGATACGTGCCCTTAATATTAAGGGCATTGATTTTACTGAAGAACCAAAACGGTATTATCCTAATGGAAGTCTGGCTTCCCATGTATTAGGATTTACCATGAAATATGCCGAACCGGGAGAGGGATTGAAAGGACAGGAAGGGTTAGAGCTTTATTATGACAAGTATTTAAAGGGCTTTGCCGGAAAACTGATAATGGAAACGGATGTAGCCGGCAGAGAGATGCCCTATAATGTTGACAGATACATACCCCCTGTTAATGGTTTAAACATAGTATTGACTATTGATCAGGTTATACAGTATTTTACTGAAAGAGAAGTAAATAATGTAGTTGCCAAATACAACCCTAAAAAGGTTTATGCAATAGTAATGGAGCCTAATACCGGCGAGGTACTTGCCATGGCCAACTGGCCCAATTATGATCCGAACCAGCCTCCAAGGGATATTGGCGACTTTGATGAGATGCAGCAATTGGTTAAGAACTTTACATGCAAGGATAACATTGACCCCGGTTCAACCTTTAAGGTAATTACAGCAGCTGCTGCCCTGGAAGAGAAGGCTGCGGGCTTAACCAGCAGTTTTAACTGTCCGGGATATAAGATGGTAGACGGGCAGAAGATAAGCTGCTGGAGGGCGGGAGGACATGGACATGAATCTTTTGCTGAGGCTGTCCAGAATTCATGTAATCCGGTATTTATGGAACTTGCTCTGAGACTGGGTAAAGATAAGTTCTATACCTATTTAAACGAGTTTGGATTCGGGCAGGCTACCGGTATAGACGTAGTAGGGGAAGAAAAAGGAATTATTATGTCAAAGGAGACGGCAAAGAATGTTGACCTGGCCAGAATGGGATTTGGCCAGGCTATTTCGGTTACGCCGCTTCAACTTATTACCGCTGCTTCGGCCGTTATAAATGGCGGCAACTTAATGAAACCTTATCTTGTAAAAGAACTTCGCGAACCAGTAATCGATGAGAACGGCCAGGAAACCGAACGCCTGGTAAAGACAATTTCTCCCCAGAGGGTACGACAGGTAATTTCATCCGAAACATCCGCTATAATGAGAGAAGTGCTTGAGAGTGTCGTTACAGACGGAAGCGGTAAAAATGCTTTTATCCCCGGGTACAGGGTTGGCGGGAAAACCGGTACCGCACAAAAATACGGTCCGGAAGGCAGGATCATACCAAATAAAAATATATCGTCCTTTCTTGGATTTGCACCGGCAGATAATCCCCGGGTTATAGTGTTATTGATGGTGGATGAGCCTCAAACTCCGGTAACATTCGGCAGTGTCATCGCTGCTCCTTATGTAAAACAAATACTGGAAGATACCCTTAAATATCTGAATGTTGAGCCGGTGTTTGATCAGGAGACAAGGGAGAAAATGCAGGAAGTAGACGTACCCGATGTTATTGGGATGGAACTTGCTGAAGCGGCTAAGGTTTTGAAAAAAGCGGGCCTTGACTATTTGGCCGAAGAAACCGGTACGGTAGTGGTGGATCAAATGCCAAAACCAGGTGCCAGTGTAATAACAAATACAACCGTGTTGTTGTACACGGATAAAGACCCTGACGGGGAATATTCCGAAACACCCGGGCAGGAATCTGATGAACCACCGGTTGCAGGAATGATCATAGTCCCTGATGTAGTGGGCAAATCAATCCGGGAGGCAAACAATATACTTATATCCCAGGGATTGAGGCTTAAAATTGAAGGTTCGGGGATTGCTGTAAGCCAGGAGCCGGCTGCAGGAACCTGGGTTGAGGAAAATACTGAAATCACTGTGAAATTTAAATTGCCCGGTGAAGGTGTACAAAATAACGAGGATAACGAAAACCAAAGTGAGGCTGAATAATATTTCCATAATATGCAAATAATATTTACCATTGGTAAACGGCATGTAGGAGGAAAAAGCATATGTTGCTGCAGGATATATTAAGGGAAGTGAATTATTTTCGTGTTGAGGGGTCACTCGATAAGCAAATCGACGGTATTTTTTATGATTCCAGGCAGGTTAGCGGAAATGCATTGTTTTTTTGTATAGAAGGGTTCAGATTTGACGGACATCAGTTTGCCGGTGAAGCTGCAGCAAGAGGAGCCCAGGCTGTGGTGATTTCAAAGGATGTTCCGCTGCCGGAGCATGTAACTAAAGTCTATGTTGATGATACGCGCTTAGCTATGGCATTAATATCAAAAACATTTTATGGTAATCCCCTTCTGAATATACCATTGATAGGTGTAACCGGAACCAACGGCAAAACCACCGTTACCTATCTTGTTAAATCCATACTTGAAGAAGCTGGAAAAAAGGTTGGACTGATTGGCACCATTACAAATATGATAGGTAATAGGAAGATACATACTGAGCGTACAACACCCGAATCAATGGACCTGCAGCGATTGTTCAGCGAAATGAAAACAGAGGGTGTTGACAGTATAGTCATGGAAGTATCCTCTCATTCACTGAGTTTAAAAAGAGTTGCCGGATGTCAGTTTGAAGTCGGTGTATTTACAAACCTGACTCAGGATCATCTTGACTTTCATAAAAGTATTGATGATTACCGTGAAGCCAAGGCAAAACTCTTTGAGCAAAGCAGGCAGGCAGTTATCAATATAGATGATGAGAACGGGCGTATAATCATGGAGAGGGGAGCCGGTTCAGCTGTAACATACGGGATAAGGGGAGAGGCTCACATTTATGCAAGGGACCTGGAGATCACATCAAAAGGGGTATCCTTCCGTTTGTTTACCCCTTATGGAAATTGCCTGATAAACTTAAATATACCGGGAATCTTCAGCGTTTACAACGCTATGGCTGCTGCAGGAGCCTGCAGTACCTTGGGAGTTTCACTGGAATGCATAAAAAACGGACTCGAGAAAGTTAAAGGGGTTCCCGGCCGCTTTGAGCTGCTGAATACCGGGACTGATTATTCAGTGATTCTCGACTATGCTCATACGCCTGACGGACTGGAAAATGTACTGAAAACTGCCCAGGAGTTTACAACAGGGCGTATAATTACTGTATTTGGATGCGGCGGGGACAGAGATCCCGGCAAACGCCCCATAATGGGTGAAACAGCCGGCAGATATTCGGATCTGTGTATTATTACTTCGGACAATCCACGAAATGAAGAGCCAATGGCAATTATAGAACAAATTATACCCGGCGTTAAAAAAACTGTTTGCCCTTATATAGTTATTGAGGATCGAAAGGAAGCCATTGCATATGCATTGAAACAGGGAAAAGAGGGGGATGTTATAATCCTGGCGGGTAAAGGACATGAAAATTACCAGATATTAAAGAATAATAGAATAATCCATTTTGATGAGAGGGAGATTGTCGCCGAACTCCTGGGGAGGGAGACGGTATAATGGAACAAATATCTGTTCGCGAATTATTGACTGCAACCGGGGGTACCCTTATCAAGGGACGGCCTGATGAGATAATATATGGAGTAAGTACTGACAGCAGAAAGATAAAAGCCGGTGATATGTTTATACCCCTGATAGGAGAGAAATTTGATGGCCATGATTTTATTCTCCAGGCTGTTAACAATGGTGCAAAAGCAATACTGACACAAGAGGCAAAGCTTCAATTGCCATATGATATACAGGTGATCCAAGTAAACAACACCCTAACGGCTTTGCAGAATCTGGCAGGGTATTACCGTCGTAAATTTAATATACCTGTCATTGCTGTAACGGGCAGCACCGGGAAAACAACTGCAAAGGATATGATTCATCATGTTTTGCAGGCCAGGTTTAATACCTTAAAGACAGAAGGAAATCTTAACAACGAAATTGGCCTGCCTCTGACGTTATTGAGGATAGAACGGCAGCATGAGATTGCGGTAGTTGAGATGGGAATGAGCGGATTTGGTGAAATACGCCGGCTAGCCGATATTGCCCGTCCTGATTATGCAGTAATTACCAATATTGGAATATCCCATATAGAAAAGCTGGGCAGCCGGGAGAATATTTTGAAAGCAAAAATGGAGGTATTCCACAATTTCCCGGCGAATGGAACAGCTATTCTGAATGGTGATGATGATATGCTGCGGGAAGTCAGAGATGGCCTTCCTCTTAACATATATTATTATGGAACCCATGATGGCTTAGACTATCAAGCCATTGATATAGGTATGACTACTGACGGGAATTTACAGTTCAGAGTGCTATGCAGGGATGGTGAGTATCCCTTTGAATTGTCTGTATTAGGACGGCATAATGTGTATAATTCCATAGCGGCTATAACTGTTGGCAGACTGTTTGGCATGAGTTTTCAGGAGATCCGGGAGGCCTTGCACAGTTTTGAGACTGCCGGCATGCGGCTCAACATACTGTCCACCGATAATGGTATAACTGTGATTGACGATGCTTATAATGCCAGCCCCGATTCCATGAAGGCGGCTCTATTGGTGTTGAATGACATGAATGCTAAAAGAAGAATAGCCGTACTTGGAGATATGCTGGAGTTGGGCAGCTACAGCGAGACAGCCCATAGAGAAGTAGGCCGGGCAGTAGTGGGCAACCGGATTGATATGCTTATAACAAAAGGCAAGGCCAGCAGTTGGATAGGGCAGGAGGCCAGGGCTAAGGGGATGGAAGCCTCAAGTATATTTCATTGTAGCTGTAATAAAGATGTAATAAACTTGTTAGGCACAATTGTCCAAAGCGGTGATACAATATTAGTAAAAGGATCAAGGGGAATGAAGATGGAGGAAATAGTATCCTCCCTGGTAAAAGGGGGGCATAGTTCTTGGAAGTATTGATATATTCAGTCATAATATCTTTTTTTATTACTCTTGCTATTGGTGTTATTGCAATACCTATGCTGAGGAGGCTAAAATTCGGACAACAGGTACGGGACGATGGCCCAAAAACTCACTTAAAAAAAGCCGGAACGCCTACTATGGGTGGAATTATTTTTTTGATTCCCATAAGTATTATCCCTGTTGTATTATCAAAAGGATCGCTGGATTTTACATTGGCAACCGTTTTGGTGACATTGGGGTTTGGATTAACCGGATTTATGGATGATTTTATTAAGATTATAAAACACCGGTCCCTGGGACTCAGGGCTTATCAGAAACTTCTTGCCCAGATTGCAATTGGAGTTGCTTTTTCCTTTTATGCTTACAAAAATATAGGAAGCAGTATAATTGTTCCATTTACTCAATTGGAATGGGATTTGGGATTGTTATATATTCCGGCAATGACTTTTATAATAATAGGCACGGTAAACAGTGTAAATTTTACCGATGGATTGGACGGACTGGCATCGGGGGTAACCCTTATTGTTGCTGTAACATTGAGTATTATTGCCGGTTCTATGACAGCAGTAATGCGGGAAGAGGGAATGGAGTATCTGGCGGTTAACTACAGCAACTTGATGACCTTTGCCGGCGCCCTGGCCGGTGCCTGCCTGGGATTTATTAAATTTAACACCTATCCGGCCCAGGTGTTTATGGGTGATACCGGCTCATTGGGATTGGGCGGAGCGGTCGCGGCTTTATCTGTTTTTCTCAGGGTTCCCTTGTTATTGCCAATAATTGGAGGTATATACATGGCAGAGACCCTTTCTGTAATAATCCAGGTTATATCTTTTAGGCTCACCGGGAAAAGAGTTTTCAGGATGAGTCCGCTTCATCATCATTATGAACTTTCAGGTATGAACGAGACTAAAGTTGTAACCATGTTTATGATAGCAACAGTATTGCTGTGTTTGATAGGTTTGCTGGCCATATAAACGCTAAGATTTAACTAATAAGCTACCGAACGGTAACAGGGGGCAAAAATATGTCATACTCGGGAAAAACTGCTCTTGTGGTTGGACTCGCCAGAAGCGGGATTGCTGCAGCAAGGGCGCTGAACAGCTTAAATGCAAAAGTTATGGTAAGTGATATTAAGACATATAATCAGCTTTGCGAGGCTGTAAAAAATCTGGATAATCTTGATATAGACTTTTATCTTGGGAGTACTCCTGATAACCTGGTGGAAAAGGCTGATTTAATTGTGATCAGCCCATCGGTGCCTATTGATTCCCCATTTATAAGAAAAGCAAAAGGATTGGGCATAGAGGTTGTAAGTGAAATTGAACTGGCCTGTAGATTATGTAAAGCTCCCATAGTAGCGATTACCGGTACAAATGGAAAAACCACCACCGTAACGTTAACGGGGGAAATGTTGAATAATTATGGCATGAATGCACATATACTAGGAAATATCGGTAAGCCCTTTATCGAAAGGGCAATGGAGTTGAATACTGATGACGTAGCAGTTGTAGAAGTGAGCAGCTTTCAGCTTGAAGCCGTCAACACTTTCCATCCTTATATAGCTGCTATTCTTAATATAACCGAAGATCATCTGAACCGTCATAAAACCATGGATAATTATATTGCCATGAAAGCAAGGATATTTGAAAATTCCGATTCAAATGACTGGGTTGTATTAAATGCCGATGATCCTGAAACTGCAGCGCTGGGAAGCAGGACCAATGCCCGGGTGGTGTATTTTAGCCGTAAGAAAATACTGAGGAGAGGGGCATGGGTGCAGAATGGCATTATAACCATGGATATAGGGAATGGAAAGGAATATGTATGTGGTACTGATGACATATTTATACCGGGTGAACATAATCTGGAGAATTCCCTGGCTGCCTCCTTGATGGCAAGAATTATGGGTGTTGACCCCGGATGTATAGCTGATACACTTAAGAATTTCAAAGGAGTGGAACATCGTATAGAATTTGTTGAAGTTATTTCAGATGTGAAATTCTATAATGATTCAAAAGGTACCAATCCCGATGCTTCTATAAAAGCCATTCAAGCGATGAAAGGCCCCACCGTACTCATTGCAGGAGGAATGGATAAGGGAAGCGGCTTTGACGAATTGATTGAATCATTTGACGGTAAAGTTACTCATATGATTGTACTGGGGGAAACAGCTGATAAATTGATGAGGACTGCAAAAGAGAAGGGATTTGATAACGTATACCGTGTCAATACCGTTGAAGAGAGTGTAAAAAAGGCCTTTGGTTTTGCTGTTCCTCATTCCAATGTGCTGTTCTCACCGGCTTGTGCGAGCTGGGATATGTTCACAGATTATGAGGAAAGAGGAAGGGTATTTAAAAACGCAGTAAAGGCTCTCAAGGAGGAAGTGGAATGACCAAAAAGCCGATTGATTACCCTATACTCCTGACAATTATTATACTCGTAGCCTTTGGCACAATTATGGTGTTCAGTGCCAGTTTCTACTATGCCCAGCTAAGATGGGGAGACAGATACTATTTTTTCAAACGTCAGTGTATATGGGCTGTGGTGGGATTCATTGCCATGGCTGTAACAGCAAATATTAGTTATTGGAAGTTACAGAAGTTTTCAAAACTGCTGTTGGTAATAACAATTATTCTGTTGATAGCGGTATTGTTTATAGGTGTTGAGCGCAACAATGCAAAAAGGTGGTTGAATGTAGCCGGTTTAAGCATCCAACCCTCCGAAATTGCCAAGTTTTCGCTTATATTGTTTTTAGCACATAGTATGTCCTTAAGACGGGACAAAATCAGGTACTTTTTTAAAGGAGTTGTTCCATACCTGCTTCTGACAGGAGTGCTGTTCGGACTTATAATGCTTCAGCCTAATTTCAGTACGGCAGGCAGCCTTGTGATCCTGGTTTTAGTCATGCTATTTGTGGCAGGTGCACGGATTTGGCACCTGGGGTTTCTGGGTATATGCGGCGCCGGAGCGGCAGGAGCCCTGGTGATGGCTGCCCGGTATCGCCTGGAGAGATGGATGGCTTTTCTGGATCCCTGGAAGGATCCCATTGAAACAGGATACCAGATGATACAATCTCTTTATTCCCTGGGTGCAGGTGGATTATTCGGTATGGGACTGGGAGAAAGCAGGCAAAAATACCTGTATATACCTTATCCGGAAACCGACTTTATATTTGCAATTATTGGTGAAGAGCTTGGATTTATCGGTGGTGTAATACTTATTTTACTTTTTGTTATACTAATCTGGAGAGGCCTGAAGATTGCTATTACGGCACCGGATCTGTTTGGATGCCTGCTGGCTTCCGGTATTATCGGGATGATTGCTATTCAGACTATAATTAATGTTGCAGTGGTGACGGCATCTATGCCTCCAACCGGTTTGCCGCTTCCGTTTGTTAGTTTTGGCGGTTCTTCGCTAGCAATATCTATGGCCAGTATAGGAGTGTTGCTAAATATATCCAGATATGCTAAAACAAGCTGATTTACAAGATCAGTTTGTTTGTAACACCTCTTTTTGGAGCAGCATATCTTGTTAATGTAAATATTTAATCATACTAACTATTATCATATTAATATGCGAAAAGAGGTGTGCATGTTGGCGCAGTATATCATCAACGGCAAAAAGCCTTTATCAGGCAAGTTAAGAGTTGGTGGAGCCAAGAACGCCATTCTCCCGGCCCTGGCTGCAGTTTTACTGACTGAAAAACCTGTGGTATTACATGATTGCCCATGCCTGTTAGATGTTGAAAAAACTATAATGATATTAAAAGCAATCGGATGTTCTATTAAGAGAGAAGGCAGTAATTTAATAATAGATCCATCGAATATAAACAGTTGGATTATTCCGGACTCTTATGTCAGGGAAATACGTTCGTCCATAATATTTCTTGGTTCCATGCTGGCCAGAATGGGAAAGGCTCAAATAACTTACCCGGGAGGATGTGAAATAGGTCAGCGCCCAATTGATTTGCATCTTAAAGGTTTGAAACAGCTAGGGGTGGTTATTGACGAATCAAATGGATATTTGTTTTGCGAAGCTTCGAAACTTGAAGGTGCAGCTATACATCTGGATTACCCGAGTGTAGGGGCAACCGAGAATATTATGCTGGCAGCTGTTAAAGCTAAAGGACGTACCGTTGTTTATAATGCAGCTAAAGAACCGGAGATTGTTGATCTGCAGAATTTTATCAACGCTATGGGCGGAAATATCCGGGGAGCAGGAACTAACACGGTAGTTATTGAGGGAGGCCGAAAGCTGGATGAAGTAGAGTATACTATTATCCCGGATCGCATTGTGGCAGGTACTTATATGGTGGCTGCGGCTATAACAGCCGGTGATGTACTTATAGAAAATGTGATACCGGAACACCTGCAGGCAATTATTTACAAATTAAGGGAAGCAGGATGTACCGTTCAGGTTCAGGGTTCAAATATCAGAGTTAAGGGTAAGTATAGATTGAGAGCGGTTGAGCATACAAAAACCCTGCCGTATCCTGGATTCCCAACTGATATGCAGGCTCAGTTCACCAGTTTATTATCGGTAGCCCGGGGTACTAGTATAGTCAGCGAAACCATTTTTGAAAACAGGTACAGGCATGTACCTGAGCTTGTTCGTATGGGTGCTAATATAAGAATAGACGGACAAACTGCTATTATTCATGGAGTACGTAACCTAAAAGGAACCAGGGTTACGGCTAAGGATCTGAGAGGTGGAGCTGCTTTGGTATTAGCAGGCCTGAAGGCCGAGGGGCAAACCATAGTTGAAAACAAATCCTATATCGAAAGGGGATATGAAAACCTGGAAAGTGCCTTAAGTTCTATAGGTGCTGATATAATCAAGAAACAATAGAAGATTAATGTATTATATACCGATATGAAGACGAGGGAAACATATGAAAAACTCAAGAAGATTTGGATTGCTCCTGTTTTTGTTTATACTTGCCTTACTTGTTGGTGTAGTGTATATCGGGACTGAAATGTTTCAAGTAAAAACCATAGTGGTTACAGGCAATCAACAAACGGGATACGAGGAAATAGTGAAAATGTCAGGGGTATCCATAGGGCAGAATATCTTTAAAATTGACAGGACTGTCATAGAGGAAAGGATTGAAATCAATCCGTATCTCGATGTCCTATCAGTCAATTTTAAATATCCTGATGAGATTATCATTAATGTTAAAGAGAGAACACCGGCTGCAGTTGTTCCGTATCTGGGTTCATATGTAGTGATAAATGATGAAGGTTATGTGCTGGAAATCAGCACGGATTCAAATAATATAGGTTATCCGTTGGTTCAGGGGCTATCAATTAAAGGGTGTTCAAAGGGAAAGATTGTAGCTGTCGTAGATACATACCAGGTAAAAGCTTTAAGAAATCTACTGATGGAAATATACAAGCAGGATCTTCAGGATATTATATCTGAAATACTAATGGATGATCCGGATGATATCTACATGATTTCCAGGAAGGGTACTACTATACGTTTGGGACAGGCAGTAGAGTTAAGGGACAAGCTAAAGTGGCTGCGGACACCAAATTTTGAACAAATTGACAATAGTAATATAAAGAGTATACTTGATATAAGCATTGCCTCTCAGGCAATATTTAAGCCATTGGATGATTGAGGTGGTTTGATGAGCAGGAAGCTAAGGGCTCAAATTGCTGTAAGCCTGGTAAGTCTTATATTAGGACTGGCTTTGGCCGCTCAGTTTAAGAATGTACAGAAGGTAGGCGGAAGTGTATCCCTGCAGAGGACACAGGAGCTCACTCGACAGGTGCAGAAACTGGAGCAGGAAAATGAGGCATTGGAATCCCAGATAAGAGAATATGAAAGAAGAATAAGCGAGTTTGAGAACGCAGCTAAGGATGAAGGGCAAAGCAATAAACTCATATATGAAGAACTGGAACGTATAAGGATGCTGGCGGGACTTGTTGAGATGCAGGGTCCGGGTGTAGTAGTTACGGTAAATGTGAAATATGTGAGTGAGTGGGGCGAAGATGCTATTATTCAGAATGTTCGATATGACGATCTGCTCAAGCTGGTCAATGAGTTAAACGCTGCCGGAGCCGAAGCCGTTGCGGTAAATGGTGAACGTATAATAGCTACGACTGAAATACGAAATGCCGGGGATTATATTGTTATAAATACAAACCGGTATTCCGCGCCTTTTGAAATAAAAGCGGTAGGCAATCCGGAAACACTGGAAGCGGCTTTAAAATTGCTGGGAGGAGTTGCAGATGATCTGGGTGCATATCTTCATATAAGCATACGAAGGGATGACAATATAAGGATCCCCAGATACAGCGGGACACTGCAGTATAAATTTGCCCGGCCATTGCAAGAGAATAAATCGTGAGGCGATATTGATGAGGCTGAGAAAAGACTTTTTGGTTATTTCTATAATGTGCGCATTGTTAAGCTTTTTTCTTATTAAGGCGTTTAATATTCAAAAATACGGCTATGACATTGGAACCAGCACATCAATAAATAAAATCCAGGAATTGACGGCTCAACTGAAAACTTTAGAGAGCAGCAAAGAACAGCTGTTGGAAAGATTGCAAAATCTGGAAAGCCAGATCAGCAGATATGAGAATATGATAGCTGAAAATATTTATATGGGCGAGGAGGTGCAAAAACAGCTTTTTGAAGCGAGAGTGCTTGCCGGACTTACTGATATTCATGGCCCGGGTGTTGAAATTGTATTAAATGATCGCAAAAAGGATAATATTATGCCTGACGAAATGTTTTCCATTACTGATTTTATAGTTCATGACAGCGATCTTCTGGAAGTTGTAAACGAGCTAAAGGCGGCAGGTGCCGAGGCTATAGGAATAAACGGCGTAAGGATACTTGGCAATTCCCGAATAAGCTGTGGTGGGCCTACAATAAATGTTGGAAAGGATCAGCGATTTGCTCCGCCGTTTATCATTCATGCCATTGGCGATCCGGATGCTCTTGCCGGTTATTTTCAGCGGTCTGATAGTATTTATCATATTCTGACCTTTTATGGTCTGGAATTCAGTATAAAAAAACTCGACAATGTCAATATACCACGATATTATGGCGAGGTCAGTTTTAACTATGCAAAACCTGTGAAGGAGGACGAATAAAATGCTGCTACCCATTATTGGTATACTAATTGGCATTATTCTCGGTTTGGTTCTGCCTGTGCATATACCTACAGCTTATTCACCCTATATGTCAATTGCTGTGTTGGCTGCACTTGATTCAGTTTTTGGGGGTATACGCGCAAGCCTGGAAAAAAAATTTGAAACCGACGCTTTTATTTCAGGTTTTTTCGGAAATGCTTTGTTAGCAGCCGGTCTTGCTTATATAGGGGATCGTCTGGATGTACCTATTTATTTGGCCGCCATATTTGCTTTTGGCAGCCGTTTGTTCCAGAATTTTGCCATGATTCGACGGTTTTTTCTCAACCGTATGCGGGAAAGATTCAGATAACAATATGAAAATAACTAAGAATTAGAATAAAACAATTCCTTTTTTCCTAAGAATGTGGTAACATATTTATTATAGATTCATTGATTCTGGTATAAAAATGGACTGGCCTAAGCAATTTTGATGATGCTGCCTGTAATTGCTGGCTTCTATAGAGATTTTGTAATTTATCATTTTATGTTGTTAAGGGGAGGGTGCGATTTGATAGAATTCGACATTAATATGGATCAGTTCGCGCAGATTAGGGTGGTAGGAGTAGGCGGCGGTGGTAATAATGCCGTTAACAGGATGATTGAATTTGGGCTAAAAGGCGTGGAATTTATTGCGATTAATACTGATAAGCAGGCTCTGTTTAATTCTCAGGCAAATCAGAAAATTCAAATCGGCGAAAAATTGACCAAGGGCCTTGGAGCCGGTGCCAACCCCGAAATTGGACAAAGAGCGGCAGAAGAGAGCCGGGATGAAATAACTCAGGTTTTAAAGGGAGCCGATATGGTGTTTGTGACGGCTGGAATGGGTGGAGGCACGGGTACGGGTGCTGCCCCTGTAATTGCAGAGGTAGCGAAAGAGTTAGGGATTTTAACGGTAGGGGTTGTTACCAAACCATTTTTGTTTGAGGGCAAGCAAAGGATGGTGAATGCCGAAAAAGGGATCCAGGAACTGAAGGAAAGGGTTGACACCCTGGTTACCATTCCAAATGACAGGTTATTACAAATTGTTGAAAAACGGACATCCATGCTGGAGGCATTCAGAATTGCTGATGATGTTTTACGTCAGGGTGTTCAGGGGATTTCGGATCTCATAGCGGTACCGGGGCTGATAAATCTTGACTTTGCGGATGTAAGAACTATTATGAACGAAAGAGGGCTGGCTCATATGGGAATAGGCAGGGCCAGCGGAGAAGGACGTGCTCTGGAGGCTGCTAAGCAGGCTATCCAAAGTCCTTTGTTAGAGACAACAATTGAAGGCGCCAGAGGTGTTCTGCTTAATATAACAGGAAGCGAGAATCTGAGCTTGTTTGAAGTGAATGAAGCTGCAGAAATGGTATCTCAATCTGCCGATCCCGATGCAAAAATTATATTCGGAGCAGTAATTGATGAATCGCTTCAGGATGAGGTACGAATTACGGTTATTGCAACCGGATTTGAACAGGATGGCAGGAGAAGAGACAGCAAGAAAAAAATTGAACGGACGGCTGCTAATGTATTCAGCAGCGGAAAAGAGGATGACGACCTTGATATTCCCACATTTTTGCGGAGGATGAGGACTTAAGGATTCTTTATCCGCTAAAAAGCCATCTTTATAGGTGAATGGGGTATTTCCCGGTTTAGTAACGACAATAAAAGCAATTTTATTGTCGTTTATTTTTTTTCTTAAAAGACCTATTTTTACAATTTTTTGAAAACATTTGATTTATAATTAAGACAATGGTTGAATGCAATTTTACAATGATACAGGGTGGGGGAGTGAATGGGGAGCACGTATCTGTATATAGATATTCTGTTTGTGGATAACCTGGTAATGAACTTTATTATTCTCAGGATTGTGTATAAGCTCTCCAGGAACAGAAGCGGTGTTTGGAGACTTTGGCTGGCTGCTGCAATCGGGGCTTTATATGCTGTACTCATTGTTTTGCCTGAATTGCGAATACTGCAAAAAATACCCATGAAATTAGCACTTTCTTTAATAATGTTATTAACAGCATTTGAAATTAATACATTTAAAGAATTTATAAAAATATTTATCATACTTTATGCAACAACTTTTATATTTGGGGGAGCAGCTCTATCCTTATATTTTATCAATCATGAATTTGTTGATATTAGCAACGGAACATTCATAATCAGTAATTACCCTATTAAAAATTTGGCAGTTGCCTGCATATTGGTCATAATGCTGGTTCACAGTGTTTTGGAGTATATACGGTTGCGCATTTCACGGGATGAACTGCTGTATAAGGTGGAGATACTGTTCGAAGAAAAAAAACTTGTTGTAGATGCATTGCTCGATACCGGGAATACACTTTTGGATCCTATCAGTCATTATCCGGTATTGGTAGTGGAGTTCCATAAAATAAGGGATATATTGCCTCCCGGGATAAAAGCTATATTTGATGAGTCCAGGGAAAATGATTTGGAGATGATAATGCAGGCAATGAGTGAATCACCATGGCTTGCACGGTTCAGAATGATTCCGTTTACAGCCCTCGGTAAAGCTAATGGTATGCTGCTTGGTTTTAAACCTGATAGTGTTAGTGTTCTGATAAATGGCAGCTGGAGAAGGATATATAACATTGTTGTAGCCATATATAACAATAAACTGTCTAAAGATAAACAATACCAGGCGCTTATCCATCCTGAGATGGTTGCCTGATGAAAGGAGGTATTTGATGAAGCATAATCATAGATTGTTATTGTATCGTTATGCTATTATTTTTAAGATACTTAAGAAAATTCCCTGGATAAAGAGATTACCAATAATGTACATAAGCGGTAGTGAAGCCCTTCCTCCCCCTTTAACCAATGAAGAAGAGAATGATTTGCTTTTCCGGTTGGAACAAGGGGATGCTTCCGTAAAAAGTACACTGATTGAACGTAACTTGAGACTGGTTGTATATATTGCAAGGAAGTTTGAAAACACAGGAATTGGAGTGGAAGACCTTGTATCCATAGGAACTATAGGCTTAATCAAAGCCGTAAATACTTTTGATCCATCAAAGCGAATAAAATTGGCTACCTATGCTTCACGATGTATTGAGAATGAGATACTTATGTACTTGCGAAGAAACTGCAAGATAAAATCCGAAATTTCTTTTGATGAGCCTCTTAATATAGACTGGGATGGCAATGAACTGCTGTTATCGGATATATTGGGTACCGAAAATGATCTTGTATACAAGTTTATTGAGGATGAAGTGGAGAAAGAACTTCTATGTATTGCTATGAATAAACTCTCGAAACGGGAGAGACGCATTATGGAACTTAGATTTGGTTTGGGAAATGAAAGAGAAAAAACACAAAAAGAGGTTGCAGATATGCTCGGGATTTCCCAGTCTTATATATCAAGGCTGGAAAAAAGAATTATAAAAAGGTTAAAAAAGGAAATCAATCGTATGGTTTGATACTGAATAAAATCCTCCTGCCGTGGCAATACTTTTCATAGAATCAATTCGAGAACTATGCAGTCATCGCACAAAGGGATGGAGGATTTTATCATGTCGATGAATAAAGTTGAAATATGCGGTGTAGATACATCCAAGCTGCCGGTACTTACGAACGAACAAATGAGAAAGTTATTCGAACGTATGCATGCTGGTGATAAGAGTGCAAGGGAAGAATTTATTCAAGGCAATTTACGTTTGGTACTGAGTGTAGTACAGCGTTTTAATAACCGGGGTGAGAATATAGATGACCTGTTTCAAGTAGGGTGCATTGGACTTATAAAAGCAATTGATAATTTTGATGTTACACAGAATGTAAGGTTTTCAACCTATGCTGTTCCTATGATTATTGGAGAAATACGAAGATATTTGCGGGATAATAACTCTATCCGGGTCAGCCGATCTTTAAGGGACATTGCATATAAAGCTCTGCAGGTGAGGGAACAGCTGGTCAATAAGTATTCCAAAGAACCAACAATAACGCAAATTGCCCAGGAACTCAATCTTTCCAGAGAAGAGGTAGTTTTTGCATTGGATGCCATACAGGATCCGGTTTCGCTTTTTGAACCCATCTATCACGATGGAGGAGATGCTATTTATGTTATGGATCAGGTGAAGGATGAAAAAAATGAAGATGAAAGCTGGCTGGAAGGGATTGCTTTGCGGGAAGCAATGAAAAAGCTCAACGACAGAGAGAAGCTTATACTAACCCTGCGGTTCTTTGAAGGAAGAACCCAGGTTGAGGTAGCCCAGGAAATCGGAATTTCCCAGGCACAGGTATCGAGACTGGAAAAGACTGCATTGAACCATATGAGAAAACATATATAATAGAATCAAAATTATCCGGATAAAAAAATAGCCTTGCCAAACCGGCAAGGCTATTTTTTATGTTGGTTTAAGAGAATATAGCACTCATTATTATCATATTATGGGAATAAACTTTATAAGATTGATGTCTCGGGGGAGTGATGAATGTATTATGGAGAAAACATCGGATTTCAGACAAAAAGAAGTTATTAACATTAGGGACGGAAGAAGGCTGGGGGTTATAATTGATATGGAATTCGACTTAAAATCCGGCAGAATTGTCGCTATTGTGGTACCCGGACCGTCACGCTGGCTCGGCTTTATTAAGGGCTCCCAGGATATTATAATTCCCTGGGAGAATATTAAAAAAATAGGGGATGATGTGATACTGGTGGATGTAGATCCATCTGTTATCAGAAGATGACGACAAATTGTAACAGACTCCCTGAGATTATACCGCTATATTTTGCAGCTGATGATCACAGTTGGTAAGAAAACAAAAGTGGACGAGCATGGATAAAAATATTATAATTCAATTGTAAGGAAACGATGTTATAATGTATTTTTAGCTTTATTTATGTTTACGGATGAAGGAGGCAAAGACTGTGAGATGTCCTTTTTGCTATAAAATGGAGAGCAAAGTAGTGGATTCGAGGCCTACAGATGAAGGACTTACCATTCGCAGACGCCGTGAATGTATACATTGCGGGAAACGGTTTACAACATACGAAAAAATTGAACAGCTGCCGTTATTTGTTGTCAAAAAGGATGGCAGACGCGAGTCATTTGACAGGAATAAGATTTTGAGAGGATTGGTAAAAGCTTGTGAGAAAAGGCCGATATCCCTTAAGGATCTGGAAACGCTGGTGCAGGAAATAGAGAAACAGGTCTTTAATTCACTGGAACCTGAGGTTACCAGCCAGCAAATCGGGCAGATGGTTATGGAAAAACTAAAAAAGCTGGATGAGGTGGCTTATGTCCGGTTCGCTTCGGTGTACCGACAGTTTAAAGATCTCAATACTTTTATGGAGGAACTGAATAAGCTGTTAATGGAGAAATAGTACCGGATACTGATAAAGCAATTATATATTTATGGGAGTACTAACTATGATTGGAAAAGAAGGATTTTGCCTGCATATAAATGACGGTGTATGGTACTATACCATTGCCAGTTTTGATGATACCGGCCTGGTGAGAAACGGGTTCAGCACCAGAAAGGGAGGAGTTAGCACAGGCCAGTATGGAACTTTGAATCTTGGGCTAAAGAAAAGTGACTCAAGGGAAGCAGTTATGGAGAATTTCTCAAGATTCTGCCGTGCTATCGGGGTTGAACCCGGTAATATGGTGTTTTCTGATCAAATACATGGTGATCAGATAGCGGTGGTGGGCGAAAATGACAGGGGAAAGGGTATCTTCAGGAATACTGATATTATTGGCAAAGACGGGCTGATGACCTGTCAACCGGGAGTAGCTCTGGTGACATTTTATGCCGACTGCGTGCCATTATTCTTTTTAGATCCGGTTTATCCTGCCATAGCTGTAAGCCACGCTGGCTGGAGGGGAACTGTGGCTAAAATTGGTGCAAAGACTTTGGCAATGATGGAGAAGGCCTTTGGAACCCGGCCGGAGGATTGCTTAGTGGGGATAGGCCCATCAATAGGGCCTTGCTGCTTTGAAGTGGACATTCCTGTGATGGAGCAATTTGCTGCGGCTTTCCCAAAACATCGGTATATTATAAAGAACGGCAGAAAACCAAATAAGTACAATATCGATCTGTGGCAGGCAAACACAATGGAATTAATTGAAATGGGAGTGCCAAAAGACAATATCAGCCTGGCTTCCATATGTACCTGCTGTAGAAATGATATATTTTTCTCACACAGGGGGGACAGAGGGCATACCGGCAGTATGGCAGCCGTTTTAATGCTAAAAGGGTGAACTGCAGCCGGATGATTCTGATTGGTGCTATACGTTGAAACGGAAAAGTACAACATCACCTTCCTGTATTTCATAATCCTTGCCTTCCGATCTGACCAGCCCTTTTTCTCTTGCTGCATTCATAGAACCCAAAGCCACGAGTGTATAATATGGTACCACCTCAGCCCTGATAAAACCACTTTCGAAGTCACTGTGGATTTTTCCGGCGGCTTGCGGAGCTTTAGTTCCTCTTTTTATGGTCCATGCTTTTACCTCTTTTTGATTCAGGGTTATAAAGCTTATGAGGTCCAAAAGCCTGTAGCATTCGGTAATTAACCTGTCCAATCCGGAATTCTCCAACCCCATTTCCTGTAAGAATGCATGTTTTTCATCGTTGTTCAGTTGGGCGATTTCCGCTTCCAGTTTTGCGCATATAACGAGTACAGGAGTATTTTCTTTTTTTGCATATTCCACTACTTTCTCAACCATAGGGTGATATGAATCTTCCGGCACATCATCTTCAGAAATGTTGGCTGCGTATATCATCGGCTTTGATGTGAGCATGAACAGCTGCCTTACAATATTCTGCTGTTCATCTGAAAAGGACAGATTCCGGACCGGAATGCCCTTTTCAAGGTTTTCTTTGATATATTCCATAATCTGAAGCTCTTCCATATATTTTTTTTGGCCGCTTTTTGCCAATTTTTGAACCCTGGAAATCTGTCTGTCCAGGCTTTCCAGATCAGCAAAAATTAGTTCCAGATTTATTATTTCTATATCCCGTATTGGATCTATGGAACCATCAACGTGGGTTATGTTGTCATCCTGAAAACAGCGGACTACATGAACAATGGCATCTACTTCCCGGATATGGGATAAAAACCTGTTTCCAAGGCCCTCGCCTCTGCTGGCTCCCTTCACCAGTCCGGCTATGTCAACAAACTCAATGAAAGTAGGGGTAACCTTTTCGGAATTGTATATCCCTACCAGCCTGCCTAACCTTTCATCGGGTACAGCTACTATGCCGACATTGGGATCAATTGTACAGAAGGGATAGTTTTCAACCTGGGCTCCTGCATTTGTAAGAGCATTAAAAAGAGTACTTTTCCCTACATTGGGCAAGCCGATGATTCCAAGTTTCATATTGAACCCTCCACGAGAAAAAAAGTTTTTTACAATGACAGATTATATAATATTTAAGCAGAATAATCAATTCACGGTATATTGCAAGATTGACATTTTCTGCTTCCCGTTGCTATAATTGCAATGTCAATTAAAATCTAATATTTTTGCCGCTTTAATGCAAATCTTTTGCAGTCCGTCTCAAAAATACAGATTTATCTGCATTAAACTCAGGCATTATATGAGTTGTTTTTTTCCCGGGAAACATTTTATGAGGTGATATGCATGTACAATCTTAGCAATCCTGACACCTTCCGGGAGGCCGCTGTTTTAGCAGCTTAGCTGTCTTCGCTTTTATCATCGATATTTCAAAACGGCATTCAGAGTTTGCTGTCCCGGTGGAGCTGGCAGGAAAGCTGTCAGATATTTTGCGGATTTTAACTGTCCGGCATCCGCAAAAGAGCATTTATACCGGTATTGGCAATTTAGAAAATTCGTATATTGGAGTATTCAATTATTAAAGTAATGTGTATAAATAAATTAAAACAGGCCTATTTGCCGCATATTTCAGGAAACTTAAAAAGTTTGCTGCTATAAATGATAATTAATGATTGGCTATTGGTATACAGTTTTTGTTAATGGAAGGGGAATAAGAATGCAGAATGATGTATGGCATGAGGTTATGAGACGGGCTAATTTTGGTTGTGTATATCTTAAAATTGTTGCCGGGAAAGATGGTAAGCCCAATGATTATATTTTTCTTTATGTTAATCCTGCGTTTGAGAAAATGACCGGGCTTAGGAAGGATATGTTGATCGGAAAAAGGGCTGCTGAGGTTTTGTTGAATCCCGGAGACAAGCTTTTTGATTGGGATAGTTACTACAGCAAGGTCAATAATGCAGATCAAAAAGCTGAGTTTACACAATATTTGACTCGTTTGAAAAAATGGTACAGAATTACTGCTTTTTTGGTTAAGGAAGATCGCTTTGTTAGCATATTTCAGGATGTAACACAGGAAATGGAACATATTAATGCTCTTGAGGAAAACGAAAAAAAGCTTAAGGAATTGGCCGATGAACTTGATACCATATTCAATGCCACTCAGGACGCTATGTTTTTGGCCAGGGTAGAGAATGGCGAATTTCGTTACATACGAAATAATGCTGCACATCAAAGATTGGCAGGCTACAGTATTGAAGATATAAAGGATAAGACACCGAATCAGGTGTTAGGCAAAGAACTGGGCAATATTGTGAAAGCAGGATATAGACGGTGCGTTGAAGCCAAAGCTCCGACTACATATGAAGAAACATTGCCGTTTAAAGCCGGCACACGAACCTGGCTGACTACAGTTACACCTGTACTGAGGGACAATGAAGTCAAGTACCTGGTTGGTTCCCGACAGGATATCACACTGCAAAGAAAGGCGGAAAAAGAGAGGGAAGAACTCTTCAACCGTCTTCAGTCAATGTTTAATGAGCATTCGGCCGTCATGCTGCTTATAGAACCGATAACCGGCAGGATAATTGATGCTAATCCGTCGGCCTGTTCATTTTATGGCTATACAAAAGAAGAACTAATGAACATGTATGTTCAGGATCTGAACGGACTATCGTACGATGATGCAAAAAAACAGTGTGATTTGGCAGTGCAAGGCAAACAGGGGCATTTCATAATGCCCCACACATTAAAAAACGGTGAAATCAGGGTAGTTGATGTGTATTCCTGTCCTATATTACAAAAGCAAGAGAGGTTGCTTTTTCATATAATTTTTGATGTAACCGACAGGGAGAGATACAGAGAGGAACTCTATCGGGAAAAGGAACTTCACAGGGTTACATTATTTTCAATCGGCGATGGCGTAGTAACCACCGATAATGAAGGCAGGATAACAATGCTCAATAAGGCCGGACAGAGAATAACCGGCTGGAGTGAAGATGAAGCTAAAGGGAAGCATTTTGATGATGTTTTTACGTTAATAAACGAAGTAACAGAAGAAAAGGTGGAAAACCCGATAGGAAGGGTTTTAAAAACTGGCAAAGTTGTAGGTCTGGCTAATCATACCATTCTTATAACCAGGGATGGCCGCAGAATACCAATAGCAGACAGCGCTGCGCCTATAAGGGATATGGAAGGCCAGACCTTTGGCGTGGTTATGGTATTTCGCGATGTTATTCAGGAAAGAGCCTGGCAGGCTGAGATTCTCAGGTTAAGCTATCATGACTCGTTAACCGGCTTGTATAACCGACGGTATCTGGAAGAGCAGCTTGAGAAGATAGAAATGCAGGGTATAGTACCATTGGCTGTAATTATTGCTGATGTAAACGGTCTAAAACTCACTAATGATGTTTTTGGCCACCAGGAAGGGGACAGGCTTCTTATAAGAACAGCAGAGATACTGAAAGAAAGCTGCCGCCGTGGAGATATAATTGTCCGTTGGGGTGGAGACGAGTTCCTGGTACTTTTGCCTTATGCAACAGAAAAGGCCGCTCAAAGAATCATAGACTGGATAAAGACAAGGCTGGAAAATGAAAAAGGTTTGCCAACACAGCTAAGTGTAGCTATGGGCTGCGCAGTTAAAAAGGATTTATCCGACGATATTCAGCAGGTTATAAATGATGCTGAAGAATTAATGTACCGCAGAAAGCTTATGGAAGGGAAGAGTTACCGTAATGCCATTATAAATACCCTTCTTTCTACCCTGTTTGCCAAGAGTATGGAGACCGAGGAGCATGCCCAGCGTATAAAAGAATATTGTTTTGCTATAGCAAAGGAAATGATGCTTTCACCTAAAGAGCTTGATGATCTTGCTCTTTTGGCAATGCTGCATGATATTGGCAAGGTAGGCATAAAAGAGAGTATACTTCAGAAACCCGGGCCGCTGTCTGACGAAGAATGGGCCGAGGTAAAAAAACACCCGGAAATTGGCTGGCGCATTGCCCAAAATACACCGGAACTTGCACCCATAGCTGAATACATACTGTGTCATCATGAGCGATGGGATGGCACAGGCTATCCAAGAGGGCTAAAAGGCACGGAAATACCGCTGTTATGCCGTATCCTGGCGGTTGCTGATGCTTATGATGCCATGAACAACGATCGGGCTTACCGGAAAGCTATGAGGAGGGAGGATGCAATAGCCGAAATACGAAGGAACGCAGGAACACAATTTGACCCAGACATAGTCAGGATATTTATAAATATAATGGAAGGTAAGTAGACAAGATGTGCAGAAGACTATTCCAATCACTGGAGCTTAAGGCCAGGAACCTGTCCAACTCGCTCCAGGCCTCCGCCAAAACTCGCTGACGCGTCAGGCTGGTTCCGGTTATCTTCTGCTTCGTTAGCAGGTTCCAAGCCTTTGCGCAAGGTGATCCCCATAGTATTCTTCACATATATAAGGGCAATATATGGGTTGATATTTGTAAATGCCTGCATTAGAATAACCATAACATATGCATGAAAGGGGGGAACGGCGCTATTCTCTCCATATATGAAGCAAGAGGCTGTATGCGCTGATAATATGATAAAACTGCTGCTGGTAGAGGATGATGAAGCTATTGCTGCAGGGTTGGAATATTCCCTGTCCCAGGAAGGCTTTGATGTTACAACATGCAGCGATGCTGCATCGGCACTAAATATAATAAAAGCTCAGGATTTTGATTTCGCTGTCATTGATATATCGCTTCCGGACGGAAACGGGTTTGATGTGTGCAAAAAGCTTAAAGAGAAAAGGGATACGCCTGTAATATTCCTGACTGCACGGGATGATGAAGGCAGCGTTATTATGGGCCTGGACATCGGGGCCGATGACTATGTTACAAAACCTTTCAGGCTGAGGGAACTTCATTCCCGAATCCGGGCAGTTCTCCGCAGAACAAACAAATCTATGGAAGAGCAAATAGTCAGTATCGGAAGCTTAACCGTTAATTTGGCTGAAGGAAAAGTTAAGAAGAACGGTAGGGAGCTTTTTTTAACGGCATTGGAATACCGCCTTTTGTTGACTTTAATAAGCAACAAAGGACGGGTTATGACACGGGAGCAGCTGCTCCAAAACATCTGGGATGTATCGGGAGATTTTGTCAATGACAATACCCTTACCGTCTACATTAAACGGCTGAGGAAAAAGATAGAGGACGACCCTCAGAATCCAGCTATAATAAAAACTGTGCGCGGGGTAGGATACAGGGTATAATTTCATTGTTTTTTCAAAGAATTCCGGATACACAGGGTCTGGCAATAGGGGGAGAAAAACAGATGTCTTTTTTAAGAAACAGGGAGATAAAAAACTTTGCTGCTGTTGTTTTGATTTTAAGCGCAGCTCTTGTTGCGGCAGGTTTTATGATTAGTATTAAAGCCGGAGTCTTGGTTTTGATTACGGCTTTTTTATTATGTCTGGCATTTTTTGCTTTTACAATCTATCGATACAGACAGATAAGAAAGTTATCGGATTATTTGAGAAGGATTTGTGCAGGAGAGCATTCCCTTGATATTCGGGACAATGTGGAAGGGGAACTGAGTATTTTAAAGAACGAAATATATAAGGTAACCTTGATGCTTTCGGAGTACAACAAACAATTACAGCATGAAAAACTGCGCCTGTCGGAGCATATGGCTGATATATCTCATCAACTCAAGACACCACTCACTTCAATGATGGTTCTGGCTGATCTGCTGGGCAACCGGGGCTTGCCGCCTGAAAAGCGGCATGAATTTACTGTTCGTATCTCTTCACAGCTTAAACGTATAGAATGGCTGGTCTCTTCTCTGCTTAAAATGGCCAGGCTGGATGCCGGAGTTATTAAGATGAAGCGGGAGGAAGTCAATGTACGTACTCTCATAGAAAATGCTTTGAAGACACTTCTTATACCCATGGAAATCAAAGAAATTACCTGCAGTGTGACGGGAGAGGATAAGGTTTTAATATGCGATTTACAATGGACCACCGAAGCAATTATAAACATTCTGAAGAACTGTATAGAACATACTCAGAAACATGACAAAATTGAAATTACCGCAGAGGATAACCCGATCTACTTCGAAATCCGTATATCCGATAACGGGCCGGGGATAGCCAAGGAAGATCTGCCTCACATATTCACCAGATTTTACAAGGGGAAAAACGCTTCCCCGGACAGCGTGGGGATCGGCCTTGCTATGGCAAAAAGTATAATAAAGGAACAAAATGGAGATATAACGGTAAAAAGCCGGGAAGGTTCAGGAACTACTTTTTTTATTCGATTGTATAAAGCAGCCATATGAACGGACATTGATGAAGGTGACAGAACTGTCACAGAACGAGTCACATGGATGTCACATGACTATGGTATACTCACCCTCGGAATAAAAAATCTATTGGAGGTGCTGTATGGACATACTACGGGTTGAAGGCCTTACAAAGGTGTATGGCAAAGGTGAGACGGCGGTTGCCGCATTGGATAACGTATCATTTTCGGTTAAGAAGGGTGAGTTTGTCGTTATTGTCGGGCCGTCAGGATCGGGTAAGTCAACACTGCTGCATATAATAGGGGGTGTGGATTTTCCCACCTCAGGTAATGTATATATTGACGGTACCGACATCTACAGTTTAAACAGATCAAAGCTGGCTATTTTCAGGCGCAGGCAAATAGGTTTGATCTATCAGTTTTACAATCTGATTTCCGTACTGGATGTAGAGGAAAATATAATGCTGCCTTTACTTCTTGATGGCAGGAGGGAGGATAAAGCAAGATTAAATGAACTGCTGACCACTCTTGGGCTTATGGATCGGGCTAAGCATCTGCCTAATCAGCTGTCAGGAGGGCAGCAGCAGCGGGTTGCCATAGGCCGTGCTCTTATAACTAACCCTGCTTTGATATTGGCAGATGAACCTACCGGCAATCTGGACAGCAAAAACAGTGCTGAAATAATAGAACTGCTTAAGATGTACAACCAAAGGTATAAACAGACTTTGATAATCGTAACCCATGATGAAAGAATTGCACTGCAGGCAAGCCGTATTATCAGCCTGGAGGA
>DGEI01000022.1:0-1963 GCA_002385885.1 Firmicutes bacterium UBA3930 | reverse complement strand
ATTATACTGTCCACGGCTATGATAACCGCTGTTACTACTTTCATATCTAGTTTTCAAAATTTTATGATAAATTATACAAAAGCTGATACAGGAGACTGGCATGCTGCTGTGTATAGCGCTGATGCCGATACTGTGAAAAGCATTGCTGATAATCTGGAAGTTCAGGAGACAGCAGTTATCGGCGAGGTAGGTTATGCACTGCTTGATGGGGGCCTTAATGAGTATAAACCTTATCTGTATGTGACCGGGTTTAATGAAAAAGCATTTGAGATGCTGTCTGTACATTTGAAAAGCGGCAGGCTCCCTGAGAATGAAAATGAGGTTCTGGTGCCTTATCATTTGTTTACCAACGGCGGCGTGGAGTACAGGATAGGTGATACCATCGGGCTTAATGTCGGCTGCCGGGTTTCAGAAGATGGCACCGTCCTGGGACAGAAGGATCAATACATGCGGCAGGACGACGGCGTATCTGAGAGGCTGGTGATAACCGGTACCAGGGAATATAAGGTGGTGGGGATTTGCGAAAGGCCATCTATGTCATTGGAAGGGTATTTTGCTCCGGGATATACTCTTATTACTACTCTTGATGCAAACATGCTGACTGGGGGCGATACGGCCGATCTATATATAAAGCTTAGGAACCCCCGAGAGGTGTACGACCTGTATGATACCCTGGGGATGGATAACCTGAATTACGAAGATTATAAATTAAATAAAGAGCTGCTAAGATTTATGGGTATAAGTCAAAATGACAGATATCTGACCGTATTGTACAGCCTTGGAGCCATACTGATTGCCCTTATTATGGCCGGTTCGGTATCCTTTATATATAACTCGTTTTCAATCTCAATAAGCCAGCGTACGATGTATTTTGGACTGTTATCCAGTATAGGGGCCACCTCTCAGCAGATCAGGCGCTCGGTATTTTTTGAAGCTTTTGTATTGGCAGCTATCGGCATTCCGATTGGAGTGCTGTCGGGTATTGCTGGCATAGGTGTAACGCTTCATTTGTTGAGAGATCTGTTTACCAGCATTATGCCTTCGGGTATTCATATTTCCATGACGCTATCGGTTTCAACCCTTTCGGTGATAGCAGCGGTGGCTTTAGCCACAGTAACCATAATTATTTCCGCATATATACCCGCATGGCGGAGTTCAAAGATATCGCCCATTGATGCTATAAGGCAGACAACCGACATAAAACTGACGACACGGCAGGTAAGGACATGGAAATTGGTCCGCAAACTGTTTGGCATGGAGGGGGATCTGGCGCTTAAAAACCTGAAGAGAAGCCGGAAACGATACCGCAGTACGGTTATTTCGTTGTTCATGAGCATAATCCTGTTCGTGTCAGCTTCATCATTCTCAATGTATCTGATGGATGGCGTTGCAGATGCATACCGGGGGGTAGAACACGATCTAAGCTATTATATACCCAAAGAAATAGATTCAGAGGATACTGTTATGAAGGTTTACAGGGATATCGTGCTGCTGGACAGTATTGAACAGGGCTCAATCGTCAGACCGCTTTATTCTTACACCAACGCTCCGAAGAAGTATATTGACCGTTCGTATTATGACGAGATGATAGGTAAGGGATATATTTCCGATGGAGAGGATGTTTCAATATCGGTGTATATATATGGTGTTGATCGCGATACCTTCAAATACTACCTGAACAAGTTAGGACTTGAGGAGCCGTTGTTTACAAACCCTGACTCTCCTGCCGGAATTGCAATAGATAAACAGCACTATTATGACAGCCAGCAAAAGAAGTTTATAAATTCAAATATATTTGGCAGTAATAAACCTGAGAGTATATCCATTCATTGGGAAGATGGAGAAAAACGGCTGGAAGAGGAGATACGGCTTATTTCATATGCTGATGAGGCTCCGTTTGGGGTTCAGAATTATACAGAAGTTTTTAATTCAATCATCATTGTGGTAAGTAATGAGATATGGA
>DGEI01000021.1:29603-41958 GCA_002385885.1 Firmicutes bacterium UBA3930 | reverse complement strand
GCCAATCGCTGAAGGCCTTTGGAAGTCTGACGCCGGATAAGGTTTTTAGACAAAAATCAGCTTTGGTTCGGGTATACAAGTCTGGCGGAAAAATCGTGAAATATAAAAACATTGTGTTGTCAATATTGTAAAGAGACCACAACACAATGAAAGGGGAAAAATGAATGCAGTTGATACCCATAGGCATAATACATAGTCCGTATAAAACCAGGATGGATGCTCCGAGGCAGGGCAGGCTGGCAGATGATGAAGCTGTACTGGAGATACATGAGGAATTCAAAGATGGGCTTATGTATGTTGAAAGATTAAAACATTTAATAGTGCTGTACTGGTGTCATAAAGCTGAGCGGGACGTGCTGCAGACGGTGACTCCCTGGGGTCCTGAACTCAAAGGTGTATTTGCCACCCGATCGCCTGCCAGACCGAACCCCATAGCTTTTTGCATAGCCGAAGTGATCAGGATGGATGGAAATCGGATTTATGTTAAGGGGGTTGATGCTTTGGATGGAAGTCCTTTGCTGGATATAAAACCCTATTCATATCAAATTGATAGTGTGGAGGGATTAAAAGATGAATAGAGAATTGTGGGATAAATGTGTAGGTTTTCATGGGCATGAATGTCCCGGCCTTGCCATAGGATTCAGAGCTTGTGAAGCAGCAGTTGAAAAACTGGGGGTGTCCTTTTCCAAGGATGAAGAGGTAGTGTGCATAACCGAGAATAACGCCTGTGGTGTGGATGCTGTGCAACTTATAACAGGGTGTACTTTTGGCAAAGGCAACCTTATATTCAAGGATAAGGGCAAACAGGCTTTCACATTTTTCAGGAGGGATACCGGTCAGGGCATAAGAATTGTGTTTAGGGGTATAAACATGTCAGGCGACAGAAAAGAGCGGCAGGAGTATATACTCAATGCTCCTTTGGATGACTTGTTTGATTATAAGCCTCCAAAATATGATCTGCCGCCAAAAGCAAAGATATATGCTTCTGTGCAGTGTGAAGTCTGCGGTGAAAATGCTGCTGAAAGCCGTATCAGACTGAAAGACGGACAGAAGGTATGCCTGGACTGCTTTGGTGAGTAATATTTGGTTTATATTGTCGTCGGTCTGAAATAGAAAGAAAATCCTTGGTGATCGGCGACAATTTTTATTTCTATTTTAATAATACTTCGGCTAACTTTATTTTTAAAGTAAGTAATGTTATAATTGGAAGTGGCAGATAGTATAAATATGAGCTTAAAAATATTTTATAGTCTGCCTATAAGGGATTGAAACTCAATTTATCTATTTACAAAGCACTTGGACAAGCTCCCATTTTTGCATTTCTCCAAGCATTTTAAATATCAGAAATTCTTAAAATAAAAGATATTTTTGTCATCCATGAATTGATAGAAACGATCTATGTAAGATGAAATGTTAAATTAATTCATAGCAAAAAGGAGGATTAAGTGAATGCTTGTAGTAATATTCATTGTGGCGGTAATAATTTATGCTATTTTGGAAACGGCCCGTAGATCATAAATGGAGGTATAACGTTTTTAATCTGTCTGTAAGGGATTGAGGTTGTTTTGCCATAAGTTCCTGTGCTTATAGTAAAGCTGATTTTTAGCCTACCTGCAAGGAATTGAAATAATATAATGTTTGGGAAAATAGGTTGTTCACCTTTAGTTTTTAGTCTACCTATGAGGGATTGAAATCTTCGCACAGCAATGTTATTGATATACTCGGTTTCTCTGGTTTTTAGCCTGCCTGGAAGGAATTGAAATGGCCGCATAAAAATTGTTGTTATAGGGGAATCGATGTAGTTTTAGTCTGCCTATCAGGGTTTGAAATGCCTCCAGGGTATTTGTATTACCTATGTCAACTGCCGGTTTTATAAATACAGTTTCACATAACGTAGGACAGGCGCACGGATTATGTATCAATATTTTTTGAGGGGGTTAACTTATGCATATCAATCTGTTTCCCATCGCTCGTCCGGAGAGTATGGGCATTTCTTCAAAGCAGATCCTAAAGTTTCTTGAAAAAGCAGAAGATAACGGTATAATGCTTCACAGTGTACTGATGATGAGGAAAGGCCATGTGGTTGCCGAGGGTTATTATGCTCCTTTCACGAAAGACAGTTTGCATCGTATATACTCTGTGAGCAAAACCTTTGTAAGTACTGCTATTGGTTTGCTGGCAGACGAGGGGCGTATATCTCTGGATGACAAGGTGTGCAGTTATTTTAGAGACAAGCTGCCTGATAACCCTCATCCCTGGATATTGGATATGACAATTCATGATTTGCTAATAATGGCTACACCCCATGTTACTCCTACCTACAAGCCGGAAGACAAGGACTGGGCATGGACATTTTTCAACACCGAACCCAGTCATCCTCCGGGGACGGTATTTAATTATGATACTTCCGGTACATATATATTGAATGTTTTAGTCGAACGAGTTAACGGCAAGCCATTTTTGGAATACATGAAGGATAAAATGCTTCGGGAGCTGGGGTTCAGCGAAGAAGCCTGGTGTATAAAGGCTCCTGAGGGCAACTCCTGGGGAGGCAGCGGTGTTATATGTACTACAAGGGATATAGCAAGGCTTGCTCTGGTGTACATGAACCATGGACGTATCGGTGGTAAACAGTACCTGTCGGAAGAATACGTTAAGGCTGCTACTTCCAGGCAGATTGACAATATGACCTCCGGACACAGGGATTATATGCATGGAAACGGCTATGGGTACCAGATCTGGATGCTGAAGGATGGTGCTTATGCATTCGTTGGTATGGGAATGCAGCTGGCTGTATGCATCCCCAAGCATGATTTTCTATTTGTCTGCACCGGTGATACCCAGGGTTCATTACAGGTGTATTCTGGCATCTTCGAACTTTTATGGAGCGAAATAGTTGAAAAACTTCACTCTGATCCCCTGCCGGAAGATGAAGCATCGGCAAGACGGCTGGAAGAAAAGTTGCGCGCCCTTCGTGTGGTTAATCCCCTGATCGGCAAAAGCAGCTCTCCATGGCAGGAGAAGATAGATGGTCGTACTTATGCTTTAAAATCCAACCCCATGGGAATCGACAGACTGCGTGTGGAGTTTAATGGTAATATAGGAACTCTTGTTATTGAGACCCGTGGCCAAGAAAAACGGATTTCATTTGGTATGGAAGAATATGTCGAAGGGTTTTTCCCGCAAACAAATTATTATGGTGACACAATAGGTACTCCAAAGGGAGAGATGTATAAGTGTATGGCGGTTGCCCGCTGGACTCAGGAAAACAAGCTGGTAATCCGCTGTTACATAATCGATGATTATTTTGGCAACCTGACAATCACTCTTGGATTTAAGGATAAAGAACTGGGACTTTGTATGACCAAGACTGCCGAATGGTTCCTGGAGGAATATGAGGGTTGTACGGGAGGCTGTTTGGTAGAATAATAATCATATTAAGGTTAAGGGAGTCCAAACCGGTAATAGAATAGGAGGAAAACAATGAACAAACAGTTTAGTTTTGCAATAGGAGACAAAAGCCTGGAAATCAACTTAGATGAAAAAGTATTTGAGATAGAGCTTAAAAAAGATGATACCGTAGAAGTAATTGACTCCCGTGATTTTACGCTTGTACAGGCGGCTCAATACGATGATGAGGCCACGGCTGTTTATGCGTGGGGATGGAAAGAAAAGGATATCCAGGTTAAAATACATTATTGGCTGGCAGAAGATGAATTGTTGTCCAGAGCAGAAATTATTCACAAATACGGTGGTTCAATTATCAGTTTTAAGTATCCCTGCGTTCATAAGGATGATGTTTCAACCTTTGACAATCTCTTGATGTCAAGCCCTTGGGGAGATAATATTGAGCGTCCCACAAAGACAATTAAGGATGTTTCCACCAGCACCTCTATCAGGTTTGATTAGGATTATATCAGGTATAAGCCAAATGAGGTGATTTATACTTACCCGTCCATCATGGCTATGCAATATATGGTGTTATATAATGAATCCAGATCTTTATATATGGCCACTTATAGCACCGGGGATGAAACTATGACTTTTCATGCTAAAACTACCGGCAAATATTCATTGGAGCTTTCAATAAATCATTATCCCTTTATTACATCAGGGGTGTGGCAAACTCCGGAATGTTCAATTTCGATTTTGGATGGAGGATGGCATAAAGCTGCTAAAATCTACTCAAGACGCATGGGTTCAGTGTTTAAAGCCCCTGATTCCCCTCCTTGGATGGAAAAAGAATATCATGGATGGGTGGAAGTAATTATGAAACGTGAAAACACTCCACCTAAATTCAAGTTTTCTGAAATTGGTGAAGTGTACCGGAAAATATATCAGGATACAGGAATTAATCATATCTTTTTGGTTGGTTGGCATGATAATGGTCATGACACAAAGTTTCCCAGATATTTGCCTGGGGAAGAGTGCGGAACGGTAGAAGAGTTAATATCGGCTATGGAGGATGTAAAAGCCCAGGGAGGAAGATGTTCATTATATACTAATGGAAGATTAGTGGATATTAATGAAGAGTACTACAAAAGTGGCGGTAAAAATGCTGTAAGTTTAAAAGAGGATGGAACAGAATATATAGAAACTTACAAAACCAGCTCTGTGTTTGCGGTTACGTGTCCGGGAACTGATGAGTATTGTGCACAAATGGCTGATGTAACAAAACGGATTGCCGGGGACTATAAGGCTGATGGAATGTTTATAGATCAGATTAGTTGTAATTTAGCTCCTTTTTGTTATAGTAAAAACCATTATCATACAAAGCCCAGTAACAACTTTCTGCCAGGAGTAGAGAGACAGTTAAAAGAAATGAGAAGAGCTCATAAAAAGATCAATCCAGATTTTCATACTTTTGCCGAAGGTTGCCATGAGCGTTTTGGTCAGTACTATGATGTAAATCAGGGACATGGGGAAGAATATACCTGGCAGATTGGAAAATCCATGCCGGAACAGTTTTTGTATACATATCCTGATCGGATTGTAACGGGTCATTGCGCTGACAAACAGCAAATGTATCATTCTATGGCGCAGTTTAAACCTTTGGATGTAAAGCCCGAATGCTATGAGGATCCCTCCAATTTAGAGCCTATAAGGAGGTATGTAGCACTGCGGAAAGCTTACCCTGAATATTTTTTGCAGGGTAAATTCATTGACGATGAAGGATTTGTATATTCTAACAATATCCGTGTTTTTGCCGTTGAAGCCCAGGATCAGACAATGTGTATCAGCTTATGGAAGAGAGGTTCAGATGAAAACTCGAAAAATGAAGGGGAAGTGAAGATTCCTCAAGGCTGGGAATATGATGAATGTATATTCCCGGAAAAAGCAGAGTTAAGGCAAGATGGAAACTGGCTGCAGGCAAATTGGATTGGTCCTGTATGTTATATAAAATTGAAGAAGGCTAAAGGTACTACGAAGCCCATTGATAAGTGAAAAGAATTCGAAGAATCACGTGGAAAAGACGGAAGAAGGTTTATACATTGATCATGGGAGGATACATTAGTGAAGCGTACTTTATTAAGAAAAATGGTACATCTAAAAAAGACGGCCTGCACTGTCATAGTTCTTGCTTTGGCATTAACCCTGTTTTTCTGTTTCCCTAAAATGGCATTGGCCGGGGATAAGTTGATCATTCCCGAGTGGGTGGTAGATGCACATCTTTTGGAGACGGGAGATTTGCAAATTGTAGAAGACATTACATTTGAGTTTAATGATAAGTTCAACGGAGTGTTTAGAGATATTGTCCTGGAGCGCATCTCGGGGGTATCCGATATCCGGGTGCAGGAAATCAGCGGAACTGATGCAAGAGAGTATATGCTGGTTGACGATGCCGAAAAAGGAGATCATGATGTATTTATAATAAAGGAAGAAAAAGACAGAATCATTATTCAGATATTTTCTCCTTCTAAAGAAGATCAGGTAAAAACATTCAGGATAAGCTATGTAGTGGAGGATGTAGCAGTAAAATATAATGATATTGGAGAGCTGTACTACAAATTTGTCGGAGATGAAAACGAAACACCAATAAAAAATTTCAAGGCTACCATCAGACTGCCCCATGAAGATACGGATAATAAGGTAAGATTTTTTGTCCATGGAGTATCAGATGAAATTATAAGCAAGGAAAACAGTGCTGCCTACTTTTTATTTGTAGAAGACGTCCCCTCAAACGCCTTTATAGAAGCGAGAGTACTTTTTCCAAAGGAGTTTATTCCTCTGTCCAAAAATATCCGGGACATAGATAACTATTACAATATACTGGAGGAAGAAGCCGAATATAAAAACAGACAGATTGAAGCCAGGGAGAGAAGGCAGAAGATCGGAAATTTATTGGAGCAAGCCAGTATTGTGTCGTCCGGTTTAGGGTTAATACTTTTTATTCTGTTCCTTGTCTTGTTCCGAAGGGAGAAAACTGAAAATATATATCGGATGGATGAGTATAAAGGCGATTATATTCCGGAAGACTGTACTCCCGCTGTCGCAGCTTATTTAACGGGTTCCGTTATAAGCACCAATACCATATTTGCAACCATTCTGGATCTTTTCAGAAAAGGATATGTGAAGATAGACAGGAACAATCATAAAAAAGATGGAGAAGACATTAAATCCGAAGATGAAACATATGTTATATCCAGGGTGAAGGAAGAGGATGACTCTCTGTTAAGCCACGAAAAGCATTTCATTAACTGGTTGATTAATGAGATGGGTGACGGGCATTCTGTCACCAATAAGCGTATAGAAAACTTTGGTAAAAACAACAGTTCTAAATTTGTAACCCTGTTTGCGGAATGGAAAAATAAAATAAAGGAAGACGCCGTAAACAAGGGGTATTATGACAAAAGTAAGGCAAAATACGGTGCTTTTTTCCTGATATTCTCCATACTGCAGTTTATACTGGGTGTTTTCACTTTAGTCTATGACAGTTTATACGGTTTGGCAGGTTTGATGGTTTCAGCAGTTCTGTTTGTATACAGTATAGTGCTGTTCTACTGGCGGTCGGATTATGGGTACAGTATGTACAAGAAATGGATAAAGTTCAAAAAGTATTTCAGAAAATATGATATAGATTTATCGAAGGAGGATCTTATAAATTCCCTGGACGCATCTTTGATTTATGCATTAAGCCTGGGTGTTGTAAAACGGATGGATGATTTAGATATTGATCAATACGATTATTCCGACAGTGTTTATTCCAGCAACGGATGGATCTTCTGGTATCTATTATTTATTAGTAAAGATAATACTTTTCAAAAAAGCGTGAATAAATCATTCGGCAGTGTGACCGGTTCCTATTACGGGGGCGGATCATCCGGCGGGGGTTTCTCCGGAGGGGGAGGTGCCGGCGGCGGTGGAGCAGGCGGATTTTAACCTATAACTTTATTTAATTATCAAAAATGTTTATAATGGGTATGTGGTATATGCACCGTATCATTTCATTTCTAATAAAACATATTAATCAAATCAATAACATTACTAAAAAATAAGGGGGAGTATTAAATGGGTAACAAAGAAAAAGCTATCAAGACACCTATTCCATCCGGAGGGTTGGGGTGGAGCGTCATTGATGATGAAGAGATCCAAGCGGTAACCGAGCTGCTTAGAACACCTGAGCTTCTGTTCCGATACAGGGGTTCTGAACCTGGTCAATCCTCACTGTTCGAAAGAGAAGTAACGGAAAAACTGGGTATAAAACACGCGCTGTTTGTAAATTCCGGCACATCTGCACTGACCTGCTGTCTGGCAGGATGGGATATAGGTCCCGGTGACGAGGTAATTATCCCCGCCTATACCTATATTGCTACAGCTGCTGCAGTAATAAATGTAGGGGCTGTTCCGGTGCTGGCCGAGATAGATGAGTCTTTAGGCCTGGATCCCGAGGATGTGGAGAGAAAGATTACTCCTTATACAAAAGCAATTATTGCGGTTCATATGCAGGGTGTACCAGCAAGGCTGGATGCATTGAGAGAGATCGCCCGTAAGCATAATCTAATCATTATTGAAGACGCCTGTTAGGCAATCGGTTCCAGGTATAAGGGCGAGTATACAGGAGTAAAAAGCCATGCAGTGGCATGGAGTCTCAACTACTACAAGGTTATTACCTGCGGTGAGGGCGGAGTATTTATGACCAATGATGACGCGGCCTTTTTGAAGGGTGTATATCAGTCAGATCCCGGTACTCCCATGTGGGACAGCGATTTGAAAGCTGATCTGGATATTCCACCCTTTACACGGGCAGGATATCGTGGTAATGAGATAGCCGCTGCTATTGCCCGGGTGCAGTTGAGAAAGATGGATCGAATTCTTGAGCACACCCGTGGACTTAAAAAATTGCTGCTGCAAAATCTGAACGAGCCAATTCATTATCAGAGACAACACGTGGACGATCCGGAAGGGGATTGCGGTATCTCATTTGCAATGATTATGGAGAGTAAAGAGGTGGCTGAAAAGTTCAGCAAAGCACTGCTTGAAGAAGGGCTTTCCATTGGTTCGGTTTATAACCAGGGCTTCCCGGACAGGCACATCTATTCCTACTGGGATTCCGTACTTACAAAGACGGGAGCTACATCAAAGGGCTATCCCTGGAAAGATCCTGCCTATAAGGGTAATGTAGAATACAGCAAAGACATGTGTCCCAGGACTTTGGACATTCTCGGCCGCTGCCTGCGTCTGGAGATTCACATGAGAATGAATGAACAGAACATTTTAGAGATTGCTGAGGCTATCAACAAGGTGGATCGGAACCTGTAACTTAGGTTCCGTCCCAATAAAATTCCACATCAAAGACGAAAAAAGATCAGGGAAAAGGAAGATGGAAATGGACTTTTTTGATTGCCATGTATCCTATGGTATGGATATAGCTGACTCCCAGCTGTATCCCGTACACACAATTGATCGCGTCCATGCTGAAATGAAGAGAGCCGGGGTAAAGAATGCCGTTGTATGGAGGATTGAGTCTGCGGGTGCGGGGCCGCCGATTGGCAATGCCCTTTTGGCTGAAGATTTAAAGAAATATGACAATATGTATGGGGTATGGGCGTTGCTCCCCCCCCATACTCATGAAATCTTTGAACCGGATCGGATGCTGGACGAGATGAAGAAAAACAGGATTATTGGATGGAAGCTGTGTCCCGCAGCGGCCAGGTTTATGGTCAGGCCCTTTGCGCTTAAACCCTGGCTTGAACTGGGAGTACGGCATAATATTCCCTTTTTTATAGATACGGCTCATGGTACAAGTCTTGATGCGGTGGCAGACTTGCTGGAGGCTTATCCGGAGTTAACGGTTGTTTTGACGGATGCCAACGTATGGCCCAACGACCGGAACTTACGGCCTTTTGTAGCCGAATTTCCCAATGTGTACCTGGACCTCTCTTACTGCATCACAGCCGGAGGACTTGAATCCTTTGTAAAGGAGTATGGTGCCTCAAGATTACTTTATGGAAGCAGGTTCCCTTATTCCTATTTTGGTGCAAATATGATGATGATCAAACATGCGGATATTGATGAAGAGGACAAGGTATCCATTGCAGGAGGTAATATGAAACGTATAATTGAGGTGATGAACCTGTGATGAATTGTAATTCTCAGCTGGCTCAAAGATTTTGGAAATACGGTCGTCTTGAGGACTGCCCTGTTCTGGACTTCCACGGGCACATGGGTCCTCTTGCCGGAGGATACCTGCCTGCGTGTTCCCCTGAGGATATGCTCAAAATCATGGACAGAGCCAATGTAGCAATGTTATGCTTCTGCAGCCATCAGGCTACCATGGTTCCTGCAGCAGGGACATCAGGGGACATTGCTGTGGTGCAGAAATATCCCGAGAGGTTTAAGGCCTATCACAGTGTGGTGAGCCGCCATCTTGATCCGGAAAGGGATCTTGCAGACATGGAGCAGTATCCCGATGTTTTTGTGGGATTCAAGTTTCTTGCCGATTATTATAAAGTCCCTATATCCGATAAACGGCACGATCCTTATTGGGAGTATGCAGACAAACACAGGCTTCTTGTTCTGGTTCATACCTGGGGCGGCAGTGATTATAACTGTCTCAGGCACGCGGAAGAGGTACTGGAGAGGTATCCCAATCTGATCTTCATCGCAGGTCATTCCTTCCACGGCAAATGGGAAGGTGCGGTTGAACTGGCTGCCAGGTATCCCAACCTTTATCTTGAGCTTACTGCGGTGCTGGATGACAGGGGAGTGCTGGATTACTTTGTAGATAAGCTTGGTTCGGAGAGAATTCTCTTCGGTACGGATCTGCCGTGGTTTGCAACCCATCACGGTATTGGAGCGGTGATGTCAGCCGATATAACCGATGATGATCGAAGAAACATTCTGTACCGTAACGGTAAAAAGCTGCTGGAACGTTTCCCGTGGTTTGAAGAGTTCTGGAATAAATATGGTGGAGGAGCTTTTTAGAGTTTCGCCGCTAGGTTTTACCTGTATTACAAGGTATTAAGGCTATCGCCATGTTTGTCCTCACATGGCAGGGACGGTGTTTTGTAAACACTACCGCTTTACCGGTATATTTTAATATCAATCGGCTGATTACAAGTCAGCAGTGGAATTTCTTAAGAAAGCGGGGATTTTTATGGTAAAGCCTTTAATAATCGCGCACAGGGGAGCAATGGGGAATGCCCCTGAAAACACGGCTGCTTCCTTTAAGAAGGCGATAGACGAAAAGGCTGATGGGATTGAACTTGATGTTCACATGACAAAAGACGGACATCTGGTGGTTATACACGATGAAACAATTGACCGGACCTCCAACGGAAAAGGCCTGGTCAGGGATATGACTTTGGAGGAATTAAGAAAGTTTGATTATGGCAGTTTTTTCGATGCATCGTATGCAGGGGAAAGGATTTTGACCCTGGAAGAGGCTTTGGAAATAATTAAAGAATGCGGCTTGATTAACATAGAGATAAAAAACGGTCCCATCTTTTATGAAGGTATAGAAGAGAAGGTGCTGAGGGTAATCCGTGAGTTTGGGATAGCCTCCCGGGTAATTATCTCATCCTTTAATCACTATACCATACATAAGATCAGTAAACTCTCCCCTGAAATAAGATGCGGAATACTGTACATGGAGGGGTTGTTCAAACCCTGGGAGTATGCGCGTGCTGTAGGGGCACAGGCGCTTCATCCTTATTATCTGAGCATCACTCCTGATGAAATCAGACGATGTCAGGAACACGGGATGACAGTCAATGTGTTTGGCGCTAATGATGATTTCTTTGTTAATGGCCTGATCCGGGCCGGGGTTGATGGCATTATAACCGATTTTCCGGCAAAGGCTCTTGAACTTCGTGCGTCTATGGCAGGCTGATTAGGCGTTGTAGCATCAGCCTGCTTTTTTATTACATATATTTCTTATGATTCACAGACAAAATGATTCATAAAGAAATGAGAGGGGGTATAAACGTGTACGTGTCTTCACTGGTTAAAGGGGGAACCAACAGGTTGTCCTATGCCAAGGCCGCATTTCTCGGCTTGGGGTTCCTGGTTGTTACCGCTACCTGGACTCTTTACAATTCCTTTGTTCCCATCTTTCTAAAAAGATTTGTTGCCAGCGAAACCCTTATAGGGTTTATTATGACTTTTGACAACATTGCAGCTATAACCATTCAGCCTTATTTCGGTGCTTTGAGCGATAATACATATACAAAGTTCGGACACCGCCTGCCGTATTTAATGATAGGCATTCCTATAGCCGCAGTGTTTTACGCGCTGATTCCCTTTGCACAAACACTGTGGCTTATGCTGATTTTTATAGTAATAATGAATTTTGCAATGAGTGTTTTCCGTTCACCGGTGATTGCTTTAATGCCCGATTTAACCCCACCCAAACTGAGAAGTAAAGCAAACGGTGTAATTAACTTTATGGGTGGAGTGGGAGCCATCCTCACATTTTTAATCGGTTCAAAACTGTACGATGTTAATCCGGCTCTGCCATTTGTTTTGTTTTCAATTCTAATGGTTTTGGTATTAATACTGTTTATATTCAGACTGCGGGAGCCGCAAAAACCCGTACCTGATGAAAAGATTAATATTTTATCGGTTATAAGGGATGTGTTTACTGCCAGGGATAAGTCGGTTCTGAACGTACTGTTTGCAATCTTTTTCTGGTTTTTTGGTTACTCTGCAATAGAGGCATTTTTCACCCTTTATGGTAAAGAGTTTCTATTGGTTCCCGAAAGTGAAGCTGCCATGTCGCTGACCTTCTTTTCATTGACTTTTGTACTTTTTTCCATACCCAGCGGCTTTATAGCTACATCAATAGGCAGGAGAAAAACTATTATTGGTGGCATTTGTGGATTAATCATAATTTTTGCAGTGTTAATTTTTATGA
>DGEI01000021.1:24777-29423 GCA_002385885.1 Firmicutes bacterium UBA3930 | reverse complement strand
GGGCTTTACTATTTCTTTTCTACCATTCCCGCTATTCTCTCGCCGGTTATTGTTGGATTTCTGATGGAGCATGTAGGTTATATGATGCTGTTTATCAGCGGAATGGTGTCATTTATATTAGCACTGTTTTTTATGTTAAGAGTTAAGGAGAATGCATGATAAAAGTTAAACTCAACTGTTTTTTATAGATCTTACAGGTAAACATCCAAACCGGATTTATTAAGCATGGATGCAGGTAAAGGTATTAAATGCCGTTTATATTATGGTCCCGGTATAGTATCGGGTATTAACATGTAATAGAAAGGGTGGAGAAAACCATGAGTGCCATACACGTGGAGAATTTAAGCAAGGTTTATCGTACCCGGATCAAGGAAGAGGGGCTGAAAGCTTCTTTTAAAGCCTTGTTTAAACCTGTATACAAAGAAGTACAGGCAGTTGATGATATCAGTTTTACCGTGGAACAGGGGGAAATTCTGGCATTCATCGGCCCCAACGGTGCGGGTAAATCCACAACTATAAAAATGCTCACCGGTATTCTCCATCCTACCAGCGGGCGGATCTCGGTATTGGGGCTGGATCCGGCTGAAGAGCGAAAAAAATTGTCTTATCGCATAGGAACGGTGTTTGGCCAGAAATCCCAGCTGTGGTTTCATCTGCCTCCCATAGACAGTTTCGTGCTGCTGGGAGCCATCTACGATGTGGATAAGAAAACACTGAACAAACGAATTTCCGAACTTACAGAGTTATTTGAGCTTGGGGATATACTGCAGACACCGGTGCGGAAGTTATCCCTGGGACAGAGAATCCGGTGTGAAGTGGCGGCTTCCCTGCTGCATGAGCCGGATATACTTTTTCTGGATGAACCTACCATAGGACTGGATGTGGTGGTTAAACAGAGCATCCGCCAGCTCATTTTACGTATGAATCGTGAGCGGGGAACAACGATTTTCCTGACCAGTCACGATGCGGGAGATGTGGAACAGATATGTAAGCGTGCTGTTGTAATTGACCAGGGCAGGATAATCCTTGATCAGCCTATAAAAAACCTTAAATATCATTACCTGAACCGGAAAATAATCGCCGTGCGTTTTGAATATCCCCAACACCTGGAGGTGCCCGAGGGGGTAAAGCTGGAGAAATCCACCGATATATCCGCCCGGCTGTCGGTGGATACCCGTATATGTACCATTGACAGTGCTATGCGCTGGCTTATAGCGCAAGGGGGCGTAGCAGATATAACGGTGGAGAATCCTCCTATGGAAGAGATCATAGCTTCCATTTTTCGGCATAAGGAAGGTAGGATACAATGAAAGCCTTTAGGAAATACTGGACAATACTACGGATTAGCTTACAGAATGCTTTTGTATACCGGAGCAATGTGCTGGGCGGGCTGGTATTTTTTTTGATATTCATGTTTGTATTTTTCAACCTGTGGAGAGCTATTTATCAGAGCGGGGAGGTTGCCGGTTACTCGCTTGTCCAGATGGTATGGTATCTTTGCATGACCGAGCTTATTATGTTTGGCTGCCGTACCGGGATATTCTCACAGATGAACGAGGATGTAAAATCCGGAAGTATTGCCTATCAGCTAAACCGTCCATATCATTATGTCTGGTACCAGTTCTTCAACGCATTGGGCGGTATGGTATTCAATTTATTAATCTATGGCCTGATGGCTGTCATCATGGCTATGATCATGGTAGGCCCTATTCCGGGTTTTAACTTTGCGACACTGCCCCTGAGTTTGATTTCAATGATGCTGGCCATGTTCATTAATTTTTTCTTCCTGATGGCCCTCGGCCTTACTGCGTTCCGGCTGGAGGAGAATACTGCATTTTATCTTATATACCAAAAGCTTGTCTTCATGCTGGGAATGTTTATCCCTGTGGAATTTCTTCCGGGCTGGCTTCAGGCGATTACCCGCTACCTGCCGTTTCCCTATATGACATGGGCACCTGCCCGGCTGATTGTGGCTTTTTCCTGGGAATTGTTCTGGAGTGTTGTGCCTGTACAGCTTTTATGGTTTGGTTTATCGGTTATCCTGTCCATGGCAATCTACCGCCATGGTGTGGCCGGAATTCAGGCCCATGGAGGATGAGGAGGTGGCACGTTGAAGAATGTAAAAGCAATTTTCAGGCTAATCGGTTTGTATTTCAGGCTTAACCTGTCGTCAGCCATGGAATACCGGGGTAGTTTTTTGCTCCAGGCTTTCGGAATGGCTTTATCCAACGGGAGCTTTGTATTTTTCTGGTGGATTGCCTTCCAGCAGATCAAAGGCACCATTGGAGGATACGATTTTCGCGATGTGATGTTTATTTGGGCGGCGGCATCGTCAGCTTATGGCGCGTCTCATATACTGTTTGCCAACATGAATGCGATTACACGTTTGATTGCCACCGGAGAGCTGGATACCTTTCTTGTCCAGCCAAAGGATACATTAATCAATCTTTTGTGTGCCAGGACATCGCTAAGCGCCTGGGGGGATCTGGCATACGGTTTTATACTGATGGCTTTAACCCATGGAAGGGATGCGGCAGCCTGGGGAATGTTTTTGCTGGCCATTGTTATCGGCGGGCTGCTCATGACGGCTATCAGCGTGTCGGCCCATACGTTTACCTTTTACTTCGGCGATGCTTCGCTGGTAGGTAATATGGCGATGGAATTCACGATCAACTTCTGCATTTACCCGGAAGGTATATACCGGGGATTTGTGAGGGTTGTTATGCTAAGCTTAATACCTACTTCCTTTATAGTGCATATCCCTCTTAAGCTGGCGCGAAACTTTAGCCCGTTGTGGCTGGTCATTTTATTGGCAGTATCAGCCTTATACTGCTGCCTGGCCTACTGCTTTTTCTACAGGGGGCTTAAGAGATATGAATCAGGAAATCTGATTATCACCCGGATGTAATTCATTGTCCGGAAGGAAATCTCCGGTTCCGGCTTTTTAGCAGGGGCAAAGAAAGGATTATTGAAAGGATCAACGAGCCTGATGAAGTATTCAAATATAGTACCGGGTATTTTTCTGTCGAGAGATAACCGTTTTATTGCAAAGTGTGAAGTAAACGGCGTAACCGAGATTGTACATGTTAAGAATACCGGAAGGTGCAGGGAACTGCTGATCCCGGGCGCAGCCGTTTACCTGGAGCAGCATGATAATCCCCTTCGCAAAACCCGTTATTCACTGATAGCAGTTCAAAAGGGCAGTATGCTGGTTAATATAGACAGCCAGGCCCCGAACAAAGTACTGCATGAGGCATTGAAGGAAGGCGCCGGGCTGCCGGGGTTAAATGGCGAAATAGTTAGCATAAAAGCAGAAACCGTATACGGTAATTCCAGGTTTGATTTTTATATAGAGACAAAAAACCAAAAAGCCTTTATTGAGGTAAAGGGTGTAACCCTTGAAAACCAGGGTGTTGCCATGTTCCCCGATGCGCCTACCCAACGGGGCGTTAAACACATAGAAGAGCTGACAGCTGCGGCTGATGAAGGATATTTGAGCTATGTGGTGTTTGTTGCTCAAATGAAAGGCATCTGCTGCGTGATGCCCAATGATGCAATGCATGCGGAGTTTGGAAAAGCTCTCCGGGAAGCGCAAAAAGCAGGGGTTCACATCCTGGCTTATGATTGTTTTGTTAAACCGGATGAAATAATAATGGATGAGATGATAGAAGTCGTGTTGTAATGATGACGGCAAACAACCCTGTTTGCGGCCGAACAATATTATATGGATTTATCATACGGCCTGCTAAACAGGGTTTCCAATTCTGCTGCAGGGATTGGTTTGCTGAAATATATCTATTTAACAGTTGGAAATATCAATTCTACCTCATTTTTACAATATTCATATACGCTGCCGGGAAATTAAAACAGCATTTTCAACGCATATTTTTGCTGCGTGCCAATCTCACCGCATAACGTATGGATTCCTTCAGACTGTCAGGGGATGCAATGTTCTTCCCCGCAATATCAAAGGCTGTTCCATGGTCAACCGAAACACGAATAATCGGCAGGCCTAAAGTTATATTTATACCACCTACCAAATTGCCTTTTTCCTGATCGAATCTAAAACCCATAAGTTTTAGCGGGATATGACCCTGATCATGATACATTGCAACAACAATATCATAAAAACCGCCTGCTGCTTTTGAAAATACGGTATCCGGTGCAACGGGGCCAATACAATTGATACCTTTTTCCCGGGCAAACTCTACCGCCGGGATAATTTCATCCATCTCTTCCGTCCCGAACATGCCGTTTTCGCTGCAGTGAGGGTTTAAGCCTGCAACAGCTATTCGCGGCTTTGTTATTCCAATTTGTCTGCATAAGCTGTCTGCCAGCTCAATAACCTGGATAACCCTGTCTTTTTTTACAAGGTCGCATGCCTGTCTTAATGAAACATGAGTTGATACGTGAGCAACTCTGAGATTGCCGTGTGCCAGAACCATGGAATACTTTTTTGTATTGGTATAATGCGCGTAAATCTCGGTATGCCCGGCAAAACTGTATCCTGCTGCATTTATTGCTTCCTTATTTATAGGCGCTGTTACTGTAGCATCTATTTCGTTGTCAAGAGCCAGTTCGATTGCTGTTTTTACTGATTCAAATGCTGCTTTTCCCGCCATCCTGGAAACTTTGCCTAAATGCAG
>DGEI01000021.1:0-24718 GCA_002385885.1 Firmicutes bacterium UBA3930 | reverse complement strand
TATAAGAGACAGACTGTATCCTGCTGCATTTATTGCTTCCTTATTTATAGGCGCTGTTACTGTAGCATCTATTTCGTTGTCAAGAGCCAGTTCGATTGCTGTTTTTACTGATTCAAATGCTGCTTTTCCCGCCATCCTGGAAACTTTGCCTAAATGCAGCTGCCCAATGTCTACATTTGAGAGATTGTATACATCTATGCAGCCGTAAGCAAATCTGGCTTCTTTCACATTGTTTACTGGATTGATTTGGAAACCGCAGTTGCATATAACGGAAGCAACGTACTTGATGCAGGAATAGTCACCGATAATGAGCGGGCGGCAGATTTCATAAATTGATTCGTCTGTCAATGCTTTTATACAAATTTCAGGGCCGATTCCGGCCGGATCACCCATAGTAATACCAATAATAGGGAGCGTGTTTACAGACATTAAATACCTCCTTATCTTATCCCAGTTTTTGGATGATGTTAATCAGCGTATTTTCATTCCCAAAACCGCCTGCCTTGGTTACAACGGGTAATGTATCAATTTTTGAACCAATAAACAGGCCAAGAGGAATATATGGCTCTATCTGATCTATTATATGTATGCCTTTTGCACCAATACATCTTGATACACTTATAGCAGTGTCGCCTCCGAACAGAACAAGCGCATTCAGGGGATATTCTATGAATTGCCCGGCAATATCGGCAAGTAAACGCTGAATATTTTTGCTTTCTTTATTAAGCTTCGCATAATCTCCGTTTGCGCTTCGGAGAAGCTTATGTTTGTCTGTACCGGCGGCCTCTACCGCAACATGACGCCCGGTTTTTAAAGCTTCGTCAACTGAATGGAATATGCGGGAGCGCTCTTCCTTCTGCTGTTCCGGTGTTCCGTTAATCTTTGAAAGATCGGCATAAATCCCGGTCAAATTTATACTGGCTGAGACTGCCTGACGGATTTGCTTTTTGGACATACTGGCAGGAGTTCCAGACAGTACGAGAACTGGATTTTTCCCGGAGCTCATTAATGCAGGCTTCTCTTGAATTCCGGCAGGCCGGGGAATATTACCGGTGCCAACCAGGTATTCAAGCATTCCTGCCGAACCGCAAAATATTAAGCAACGGTCAATATTTTCTGCTGCTTTTGCAATGCACGCGAGATCAGCGTCATCAGCTGCATCACAGATAATAATTTTGATGCCGCTGTTAATCATTGTTTTAATGGCGTTTGCAACTTCCAAAGCGCTATTTCGGATTGTATCTATTGTTATACTGCCGGTTGGCAGTAAGGTCTGGGCTTGTATAATATCACGCAGATCCGATGTATGGATGGGAGCGAATGGATCTTTTGCCAACTCTGTTTCTTCCAGCGGGATTCCGTCAACATAATGAATACCGTTTACCGTTGTTCTCCGGTTATAGGGCAGCGCCGGTGCCAGCAGGATACAATCGGCTTTTGATTCTTCCAATACAGCCTCCAGCTCACAGCCGATATTGCCCCTCATAGTCGAGTCGATTTTTTTATAAATTATGGAACAGTTCATTTCACGCAGTTTTTTCGCACAATACCGTACTTTTTTGTATGCCAGGTCCATTGGGGTATTGCGGCTTTCACTGTCAACAATTATTATATCGGTATTTCCGGAAATGATATGCAATGATTCCGGGTCTAAAGCTACTTTGACGGTATAACCGCCGTTTGCAAGCTGAAGGCCTGCATCCATGGAACCTGTTAAATCGTCTGCAATGACTCCTATACATTTATTCATCAATTTCACTCCAAGAGCGGATTATTTGCCGGACAGTACTTGTTATTTTCCGGTAAAACCTGCCGGCTTTATTAGGGCTGTTTAAGTCGAATACATCAGTTTATGCTGCAGTATTTACTCTATAATTGTACACCACGATTTAATAGCCGTCCAGTGACCTTAATGACAGGAAATTGACTGACAGGAAATGAAGTGGTAATATAGAAATAAGAACCAGTAACAAAAGGAGTGAGTTTTTATGAGGTACAAGCGATTGGGGAAAAGTTCTCTTGAAGTATCGGTAGTAGGTCTTGGCACCTGGGCTATTGGAGGAGATTTTTGGGGCAAAGTTGACGATGACAGATCCATCGCGACCATACAAAGGGCCATAGACTGTGGGATCAATCTTATTGATACCGCGCCTGCGTATGGTATAGGCCATGCTGAACGCATTGTGGGAAAAGCTGTCAAGGGACGAAGAGACAAGGTTATAATTGCTACCAAATGCGGCATTTTCAAAGGTGGGGGCCGTATGGTCCGGGATTCAAGCCCTGAATCAATAAGAAAAGAGGTAGACGCTTCATTAACTCGTTTAGGAATCGATGTAATAGACCTGTATCAAATCCATTGGCCTGACTACGACACTCCTCTGGAAGATTCCTTAAACGAAATGGCAAAACTGAGGGATGCCGGTAAGATCAGATATTTCGGTGTTTCCAATTTTGACAAAGAGCTGATGGAAAAGGCTGTATCCATAGGCGGTGTTGTTAGCCTTCAGCCACAGTATTCCCTGCTGCAAAGGGGAATAGAAAAGGATCTGCTGCCTTTCTGCCGTGAAAATGGGATTGGCATACTTGCATACGGTTCCCTGGGAGGCGGCATCTTAACGGGCAAATTTAAAGAAAGGCCCAAATTTGAAGAAGGAGATAACCGCGAAAACTTCTATCCGTTCTTCAGGGAGCCTCTTTGGAGCAAAGCTATGGAACTGGTGGAGGTACTCCGGCAAATTGCCGCTGAGGTGGATAAACCGGTTGCCCATGTTGCTATCAACTGGCTAACCCAGCAGGATGGCGTATCTACGGCGCTGGTGGGGGCTAAGACACCGGAACAGGCTGAGCAGAATGCGGCTGCCGGCGAGTGGGAGTTGTCTCAGGAGCAGCTGGATGCCATTGAATCAGCTTATAAGAGGATATACGGATAAAGGATCTTTGATATGTGGAGTTACATATCTCCATGTTATAAAGACCGGTACATGCATAAAAGGGCTGCCTGAAGGGTTTTACCCAACAGGCAGCCTCTTATATTTATATAGTAAGATGGCGGCATCTCCTTTAGGGAGGGCGTCATCTTTGTCATACAGCAGCTATATAATAAGGCTATTGGCATCTGAATTTCATACCCATGAGTATGAAATCGCCTGAAGTTCCAGCCACTTTATTTATCAGGATTACAGGTTAATTTTTTTGCATATTCCGGCAAAATCCCCAAATCCGAAGCCAGGCTGAGAATGGTGTAGCGTGTGCGGATTTCTTTGGAATAAAGTAATGCCTGATGAATTAGCTCCTGGTCTACATTAAGGGCGGCAGGAGAAAAATCTGCACCTGCTTCATTGAGATAGCTTTTGACAGTATTCAATAGAAGGACCGACATCAGTACAGGCCTTATTTCACTGTTCCATTTTTGTTTTATTGTATGCAGCCGCTGCTGATAAACTCCAGGCTCCCAGTCCTTCCTGCCCTTCTCTTCAATCACCTCATCGGCAATAGGGCCGAAAATCTGCCTGATCTTCTGGCACCATTCATCGTATTCAGGTTTTTCCCTGATCAGCTGTTCGATATCTATGTTATCAGGATTAAAACCTGCCATTTCGTTGTACAGAGCTACAGTATAAAGAGCGGCCATGCCTACCTTGGTTCCATGAAAAAGCGGTTCCCGGCCGTCCATTAAGTACTTCATCTCAAGAAAATGAGCTATGTGATGTTCGCTGCCCGATGCGGGCCTGGAATTTCCCATTAACATCATGGCGATCCCGGATATTATCAATGCATCCATAAGGGCTTTTATACCCTCAGGTTTTTTGTTCCTTATATCTGTCATATAGGATATTACCTGCTGCACAGAGCTGTTAACCATTGTCATGGCGGTTTCACATAAGCTTTCGCCTGTTACGGCAACACCCAGCCGCCAGTCGGCCAGGGATGTTAGTTTGCCGAGAATATCGCCGACTCCAGCCATAATCATTTCTTCCGGGGCTGAGCACAGTATACCGGTATCTGCTATAATGGCAGTAGGATGGGTTGCTGTGTAGGTGCGTTTAAAGCCATTGATCAACAAGGGAGATACGGTGGAAGCGTAACCGTCCATGGACGGAGCTGTGGCAAATATAATATAGGGTTTGCCGGTTTTATGACTGATGAAGCGGACCAGATCGTTTATTGTGCCCGAACCTACAGCAAGGAGGAAGTCCACCGCAGGATCATATTCTACAAGAATACGGGTGACAGCCTTTTCGTCGGGTTTTATCAGGGGAGTTCCGTTGAACTTGCATATTTTAATGCTGTAACCCTTTGAGTTCAGTATTTCCCAGATATCTTTTCCGGCCAGGGACCAGGTATCTTGATCGCATACAATCAAACCCCTTGTTCCCAGACCTTCCCGGGCAAGGAGATCGGGAATCTGCCCGGCTGCGTTTTCCTGGATAATGACAGCTTTCAGCGGTATTGAATGTTTCTTCCCGCATTGACAGTCAAACGTAGTTCCGAGTTTACTGCTGTAAAGTGATGTGATGGACATAAAGGTCTTCCTTTCCATGATTTAATTTTGATAATTATGCTCCTGATTAATTATGATAGTATTCTTATTATAGCACATATTGGCGGCTGATATAGATAATAGTCGAGCGAAAACTGCCAAAAATACAGAGCACAGGGTAGATGAATAATTAGTTTTATTAGTGTATAATAGAACAGTAATCTGCGAAGAAGAAGCATGATAGGACAAATGCTGTGCTGAGTAACAATAACATTGCAAGGGAGCATGAAAGAGATGAACAAGGCAACAGACAGAAAGGCGAAGATAAGAAAGCTGTTCCTGGTATTTTTCCGGATAGGCGCTTTTACCTTTGGAGGGGGCCTGGCAATGATCCCTTTTATTAAAAGAGAAATTGTGGACAACCACCACTGGATTGAAGAAGAGGATATCGTGGATATATTTGCGATTGTACAGTCGGTTCCCGGGGTCATTGCTGTAAATTCTGCCATATTTGTCGGTTATCGTGTAGCCGGCATTCTTGGCTCTGTGGCTTCCGCATTAGGCGTGGTCCTTCCTTCTTTCGTTGTTATCGCTGTCATAGCAACGTTTTTTACAACTTTTAAGAGCATACCCGTTGTTGCCAACGCTTTTGAGGGCATCAGCGCAGGGGTGACGGCTCTTATTGTCAGTGCTTTGCTTAATCTGCGGAAAGCCAGCATAAAGGATGTTTACGGATGGATAATCGCAGGTTGTGTATTTATAGTGATGACGGTAACCAAGATCAGCGCTGTATATCTTCTTTTGGCATCAGCCATCCTGGGATTGATAATTAGCCATGTCAGAAAGAAGAAGGGATGGTGATCTGTGGTGAAACTGCTTATTGAACTGTTTTTCACTTTCTTTAAGATAGGTATGTTCACTATTGGCGGAGGCTATGCCATGATTCCTCTGATTCAACAGGAAATAGTGGATCACGGATGGATGACTTTTAAAGAGACCGTTGATATGATTGCTGTTTCGGAGATGACCCCCGGTCCGTTTGCCATAAATTCAGCAACCTTTGTGGGAGTAAAAACCGGGGGAATTATAGGTGCGGCTGTTGCTACCCTGGGTGTTGTACTGCCTTCTTTTATCATTGTTGTTCTTGTAGCCAAGTATTCCACCCGTTTCAGGAACGAACCCATGGTTCAGTCAGCGCTGTACGGGCTGCGGCCTGCTGTGATAGGTTTGATAGCGGCTTCCGCTTTTTCGATTGCAACTGCAAGCTTTTTCACAATATCAAATGATGGCAGTGCGTTATCAATATCCGGGCTTTTAAGCAATATTGGCGGGACGGTAGACTTTAAATCCATTTTTATCTTTATTGTGGCTATGATAGCCGGTATAAAGTATAAAGTGCATCCCATACTTCTTATCGTATTATCCGGCGTATTGGGAATTATATTATATGCAATATAAAGATATATCGCCGGGTCATGCTGCCAATGCAATTTTTTGGTTGCATTCAGCAGTGTACAATGATATAATACATATTCGACAACGTCCTTGCTCTGCCGGATAAGCAGGGCCATAGTCCAGAAGGAGGTGAAAAGCGTATGAGAAAATACGAGACTCTCTATATCATTCAGCCTACACTTGAGGAAGAAGCTGTCAAGGCGCTTGTAGAAAGGTTCTCAGCTCTTATTACAGAGCAGGGAGGACAGGTTGAGAAGGTGGATGAATGGGGAAAGAGGAGATTGGCTTATCCTATCGACGATTTTAGAGAGGGCTACTATGTACTGATGAACTTCAGTTCAGATGCCGATACTCCCCAGGAACTGGAACGTGTATTCAAGATTACCGATGGCGTTATTCGTTATCTGATTATCAGGGAAGACGAATAGCAGAAAGCAGGTGATTTCATTGTTAAACAAAGTTGTGTTGATAGGTCGGTTAACCAGGGATCCGGAAATACGCCATATTCCAACCGGAGCTGCGGTAACAACTTTTACACTGGCTGTAAACAGGAACTTTACCAATCAGCAGGGGGAACGCGAGGCCGATTTTATCCCCATTGTTGTATGGCGCGGGCTTGCTGAAACATGCGCCAGGTACCTTAGCAAGGGCAGATTGGTGGCCGTTCACGGTCGTATTCAAACCCGCAGTTATGAGAGGGATGGTCAAAGGCGTTATATAACGGAAGTGGTTGGCGACGAAGTGGTGTTCCTGGATCGTGACAGTTCAGGCGGAGCCAGAACCCCGGCATCCATGCCCGAATACCCGCAAATCGGGCAGGAAACCGATTTCAATGCTCCTTTTGAGCCTATTGAAGGTGAAGAAGACGAGCTTCCGTTCTAGGCGGCAAGTTTTACTATATAAGTTATTTGACCGCCAAACAGATACGGTGTGATTTTGCTAAGATAAGCTTTTATTCTATAAGCGAGGAGGTAAAGTGATATGGCTGATAATGTAAGGAGAACCAGAGGCAGACGAAGCAGAAGACGTGTATGCAGTTTCTGTTTGGATAAAGCCGAAAGTATTGATTATAAAGATGTTTCCAGGTTGAGGAAGTACATTACGGAACGCGGCAAAATACTGCCCAGACGAATTTCCGGCAATTGCGCAAAGCATCAAAGGCAATTGACGGTAGCCATCAAGAGGGCACGAAACGTTGCATTGCTGCCCTATACGGCTGAATAAACTGTAAACAGGATCGTACTTGGAACACTGGTTATTGAGTACGATCTTTTTTTATGCCCTTATACATAACAGTTTTGCACAACACTATGGAATCACCTTACCAAAAGGCTTGAACCTGTCAGCGAAGCCGGAACCAGTCTAACGCGTTAGTGAGTTTTGGTGTAGTCCGGAGTGGATGTTACCGGTTCTTAGCCTTAAACTCCAGTGATTGGAATAGTTTCTACAAAAGTCATTATGAATCATACAATTTTCACTGCACTAATGAGGGTGATTATGTGAAGAATATATTCTTCACATACTAGAACACGAAAATAGTGTTACCAATGAGCATTCTCCAAAACAATAATGAGCAAATATATCATGGGCTTGCCTCCTATTATAAGTTGACAAAGAATCATGCAGCATATACAATTTAACTAACCTAACAATTGGTTAAAAGGGAACAACTGGCTAAAGGGGAAAAATATGAAGCGAATAGGTTATCTTGGGCCCCTGGGGACGTTTACCCATGAAGCGGCTGTAAAACATGCCGGTGAAGAGTGTTGGGAGCTTGTTGATTATCCCGACATCCCGGAGCTTATCCATGGCGTTGACAGAGGGGAAATTGAACAGGCTGTTGTACCCATGGAGAATTCCCTGGAAGGCACGGTAAATATAACCGTTGATATGATAATTCACGAAGCGGATGTAAGAATATGCGGGGAGTTGATATTACCGGTTGCCCACTGCCTTTTAGCCCGGCATGGAGTGGACATCAGCGATCTGAAGGTGATACTGTCTCATCCCCAGGCACTGGCTCAGTGCCGTATGTTTTTGCGTTCCACACTGGGCGGCGGTATTAAGACATTGCCTGCAACCAGCACGGCTGCAGCAGCAAGAGATGTAGCTGCCGGCCTGAAAGAGTGGGGCGCTATCGCCAGTAAGCATGCTGCCGGTGTGTACGGGCTTAATATAATCAGGGAGAATATCCAGGGAAATTATCAAAACAGCACGAGATTTGTGGTATTATCCAAAGAACAGAGAGAGCCTACCGGTTGCGATAAGACATCCATAGTTTTCAGTGTAGATGATAAACCCGGCAGCCTGTATCATGCTCTCAAAATTTTTGCTGACAGCAGGATAAACCTTACCAAAATAGAATCCCGTCCTATGAGAACCAACCTGGGTGAGTATCTGTTTGTGGTTGATCTTGAAGGACATATCCGGGATGGTATAGTCGAAAGGGCATTGAACAGGCTTGCAGAACAAAGCAAGTACTTTTCTGTCCTGGGATCTTACCCAAGGTTTATGCATCGATGATACAACCTTCAGGAGGGTTATGCATTAGGAAGAGGAATGGCTTCAACAGGCTGTTAAACCGGACAGGACGGATATATTTGAGATATTTTGATGGACCATATTTACAGATATAGAATATAATATATATAAGCAGCATGTTAATGGAAATTGAGCATTTGTGAAAGAGGTGTCAGTAGTTTGCGGATGGAAAGCGTTAGGGAGCCGGATATTGCCAGGAATTTAAAATTGATAGAATGGCTAAAAAGTGAAATACTGACATCGGTTGCTGAAATTTTTCGTATGCTGACAAGCAGCGCCAGGGTTTCACAGGATAGAATAGCTGACTGCCTGGCCAGTATTATTGTGGGGTCTTATCTTCTGGGCAGAAGGCTGGGTCTCAATTATGGAGCCATTGAACAGAAAATAGCAAACAAGATTCGTTTGGGTATCCTGGAGGAACATGATGTGGAAACTAATTACGGAGATTTGACGGAGTTAAACCAGCATATTAAGGCATATAGGGAATAGTATGGAGTGTTGATCATGAATCCGAAATTGAAAGCCGTTCTGGAAAGTGTACTGATTGCAACAATAAGTACGGTTCTGCTTATCATACTGGCCTTTCTGCCAATATTGAATATTATCATTTTTGTCTGGCCGGTTCCGTTTATTGTTATAGGTGTGAGAAGAGGTTTATGGGCAGGTGTATTAAGTCTTGTGCTTGCCGGCTTGCTTCTTGGTATTGTAATCCATCCTTTGCTGGGTATTGGGATGGTTATTCTGAACATCTTCCTTGTGCTTGGCCTTTCATGGGCTATAACCAGGAAGCTGGATTTGTTTGAAAATATTATATTGTCGGCCGGAACGGTGTTATTTTCCATTGTATCGTTTATTAAGGTATTTTCCTGGGCGACGGGAAAGACCGTGTTTGATTATGTAATTGATAGGATTGGAGCGTTTATTTCCGGCAATATAAACTATTTCAGCCGGTTTATGGATATATACAACCAGTTTTCAGAGCAATCCGTTACGGCCGAAGAGTTTGCCAATCAGGTTATAGGGCAGCTGGAACTGTTTATTCCTTTTGTACCTGCCTTACTGATAATATTTTCGCTGCTGTATGGAACCGTTAATTTAGTGGTATCCCGAACAGTCCTGAAAAAATTGGCCTACAAGATTTCCGATTTGCCTGCGTTCAGCGACTGGGTACTGCCCAAGGGGGCGGGACTGGGTTTTTTGGTTATACTGTTTATAGCTTTTGCGGGAAGCCTGCTTAAACTAAAGAATTTTGAAATAGTATTTTATACACTCCAATCATTGTTTTCTTTTGTCTTTGCAGTGCAGGGATTATCTGTAGCAACATTTTTTATGAAAATAAAAATGGGCAGATTGCCGGGTGTTGTCAGAAATATAATACTGGCATTATTATTTGTCCTTATTCCGGTTGTTTTTATGTCTGTAGGAATAATTGAACAGATATTTGATATAAGAAAAATTTACCGGCGAATAAAAATGTAGCATAAAAAGAGGTGGATTATTGGTGAAAAAGCCCATAAGCAAGGGGCTTAGAGTTCCTGAAAACCCGATATATCTGACGGTTATATTCCTGCTTTCCCTGGTACTTGTGTTTTATGACTGGAGAGTAGGATTGATAGCGATAGCGTTTGCGGTATATCTTGCATTTTATAACTGGAGGATCACCAGGAAACGGAGCATTGAATGGACCCGTTACCTTGAGGATTTGTCCGAAAACATTGACTGGTCAACAAAAAATGCTGTTTTTAGCATACCAATGCCTTTTGTGGTGGTAGAGCTGGATGGCTCAATAAACTGGTATAATCCTCGGTTTGGCCAGCTGTTTGAGGAAGAGAGTTTACTGGGGGAAAACATAAAGGATTATATACCGGAGCTCAACCCCTTTGCTTTATTAGCTGACAAAAAGGATAATGATGATATTGTAATAAAGCTGAATGATAGAATGTATCGCATGTTCTGGACGCCTATCGGTGTTGGCAATAACAGGGATAACAGCAAAGTGCTTGTCTTTTTATATTTTCAGGATATTACTGAAGAAGCGCAGATGAAAACTAAGTATCATGACGAGCGGCTGGTGGCAATACTGGTACAGGTGGACAATTACGATGAAGTTATGAATAATACAGACGAGGCTAAAAGGCCTGTCGTTCAGGCCCAAATTGAAGCCATGCTTAATGAATGGGCAATTTCTTTAAATGCCGGCTGGAAGAAATATGAGCGGGATAAATATGTGATGTTTGCCCAGGCTAGTTCGCTAAAGACACTGGAAGAGAACAGGTTTCAAATCCTTGATTCCGTTCGTGCAATAAATGCGGGCAATAAGATTCCCGTTACCTTAAGTATTGGAGTAGGAGCTGATGGGAAAAATCCCCATGAACTGAGCCATTTTGCCCAGTTTGCCCTTGATCTTGCTCTGGGGCGCGGGGGTGACCAGACGGTGGTAAAACGGGGCTCCAGATTGTTTTTTTACGGAGGCAAGAGCAAGGAGATCGAAAAGCGCACCAAGGTTAAATCCAGGGTCATTGCCAATACTCTCAGGGAGCTCATGGATCAGTCCGAAGGAGTGTTTATTATGGGTCATGAAGTCCCGGATCTGGATGCATTGGGATCGGCTCTGGGGATTTACAGGTGTGCCCGTCATGTAGGAAAAGAAGCCCATATCATTCTAAACCGTTCAAATCCGTCGGTGCATTCCCTGGTCAGCCAGCTTCTTGAGAAGGAAGAGTACCGGGATGTATTTGTAACTGCTGACGAAGCCCTTAGCATGATAGATCGGCGGCAGGCGGTACTGGTTGTAGTGGATGTTCATAGGCCCAGTTTTATGGAAGCGCCGGAGCTTTTAAACGAGGTCGAAAAAATAGTTGTGATAGATCACCACAGGAGAAGCGCAGAGACAATTGAGAATCCCACACTGATGTATCTTGAGCCCTATGCCTCATCCACCAGTGAGCTGGTAACCGAAATTATTCAATATTTTGATGATAAAGTTGAACTTGAAGCCATTGAGGCTGATGCTCTACTGGCGGGAATTACCGTGGACACCAAAAACTTTATATACAAAACCGGTGTACGGACATTCGAAGCGGCCTCTTATCTCAGGCGTGCAGGAGCCAATCCCGTACTGGTGCGCCAGCTGTTCCAGGATGATTTGGAAACATTCGTGGCAAGGGCTGAAGTGGTGAAGAATGCTGAAATTGTTTTGCCGGGGATTGCCCTGTCGTATTGTTCTTCAGGCATAAAAAACGGCTCTCTTATTGCTGCGCAAGCCGCAGACAGCCTTCTTACAATAAAGGGTATACACACTTCCTTTGTATTGTACCCGGACAACGGTGATGTAATAATAAGCGGAAGATCCCTGGGAAATGTAAATGTACAGATGGTACTGGAGAAGCTTGGAGGCGGCGGCCACTTAAGCGTAGCGGGAGCACAGCTTAATGACGTGGAACTTGATGAAGCCAAAGAGAAAGTCATTTCGGCTTTAAAAGACTATTTGGAGGAGGGAAAAGTAAAATGAAGGTAATTTTGACCCGGGATGTAAAAGGTCAGGGTAAACAGGGAGACGTGGTGAATGTAAGCGATGGATATGCCAGAAATTATCTGTTCCCCAGAGGCCTTGCAATTGCGGCCGATGAGAAAAATTTACGTGAACTAAATGATAAAAAACAAAAGGAGGCCAAGCGCAAGCAGAGTGAACAGGCGGAAGCCCGGGAGCTGGCCGAAGCCCTTTCGCAGCTAACAGTGGTTATAAAGGCAAAAAGCGGCGGCAGCGGGAAGTTGTTCGGCTCGGTAACCAACAAAGAGATTGCCGATGAGCTTAAAAAACAGCATAAAATTGATTTGGACAGGAAAAAAATTGTTCTTCCCGAGCCTATAAAGAATGTTGGACTTTATAATATTTCTGTAAAGGTATATCCTGAAATTACTGCTGACTTGTCGGTGAAAGTAGAGGAAGAATAGGCCTTCAGTTCATTGTCGGCCGGAGATCTATTCGGATAGAAAGGGATTGTTATGGCTGAACTGCTGCAACGTATACCTCCTCATAATATTGAGGCTGAGCAATCAGTATTGGGCTCTATGTTAATTGATGCTGAATCTGTATCCGAGGCATCGGGTTCATTAAAGGGTGAGGACTTCTATTCCGATGCTCATAAAGAAATATTTGAGGCCATGCTGGATATATACGAACGGGGAGAACCGGTGGATCTGGTTACCCTTACAGAGGAATTGAGACAGAGAGGAACTCTCGAAGGTGTTGGCGGGGTATCCTATATATCGGATCTGTCCATGACAGTGCCCAGTACTGCAAATGTAAAGTATTATATACAGATTGTGGAGGAGAAATCCATCTTAAGGCAGCTTATAGCTGCATCAAACGATATTATAAATGAAAGCTATGAAGCCAGTGATGAGCTGGATATGATCCTGGACAGGGCTGAGAAAAGAATTTTTGATATCTCTCAAAGACAGAATACCAATTATTTTATGCCTATCAAGGATGTGCTTATTGATACATATGCAAGGATTGAGGAAATATCAAAGAACAAGGGTCAGATTATAGGCCTGGCTACCGGCTTTCATGATTTTGATCAGAAGACATCGGGCCTCCAGCCGTCGGATCTGATACTTGTGGCAGCCCGGCCGTCAATGGGAAAAACCAGTTTTGTTCTCAACATTGCTCAGTATGCAGCGCTGCGCAATAAGGTGCCTGTGGCTATTTTCAGCCTGGAAATGGCAAAGGAGCAGCTGGTGCAGCGTATGTTAAGCGCTGAGGCCAATGTAGAGCTGCAAAAAATCCGCACCGGGGATCTTACGGAGGAAGACTGGTTGAAGCTGGTCAGGGCAGCCGGCCCGCTTTCCCAGGCGCCCATATTTATTGATGATTCGGCTGATATGTCTGTTATGGAGATAAGATCCAAGTCACGCAGGCTGAAGATGGAACAGAACCTGGGTTTGGTGGTGATTGATTACCTGCAGCTTATGTCAGGCAGGGGCAGAGCAGAAAACCGCCAGCAGGAGATTTCTGAGATCTCCCGGTCGTTGAAAGCTTTGGCAAGGGAGCTGAAAGTACCGGTGATTGCCCTGTCCCAGTTGAGCCGTGCTCCGGAAGCCCGGACTCAACACCGGCCGATGTTAAGCGATCTGCGCGAATCCGGCGCCATTGAACAGGATGCGGATCTGGTAGCTTTTATATATAGAGATGAGTATTATAACCGTGATACAGAAAAGAAGAATATAGCTGAAATTATTATAGCCAAGCAGCGTAACGGACCAACGGGCGTTGTTGAGCTGGTTTGGCTGGGGCAGTTTACAAAGTTCGCTAATTATGAAAGGATCCATCAGGATAGCTGATGGATCCTTTTTATCTTAGTTCCTGGCCCGTACCCGGATATCCTGCCCGGTAAATCTTATAAGCATTGTATTGGAGGTATCGAAGAGCCGGGATGCAATGCGATCGGAATATCGCTCCTTTATCTCGGTAAGGCCTAAATTAGTTGATAAAAATGTATGTTTTCCCTGGGTAAAGCGCTCATTTAAAATATTGAAAAGGTCCTCATTTGTAAAGTTGTTCCTTTGAGTTTCAGTTCCCAGGTCATCAATAATGAGAGTATCAACATCGAACAGGCAGTTGAACAAAAACAGGTTTTCTTCGTTATCCTGCAGAGCGCTGAGAAACAGCTGGTTAAACAATTTATAGGCTGATATCCGCATGACGGTATATCCCATATCCAATATGGTTTTTGCCATGCAGTTTAAAAGGAAGGTCTTCCCCAGCCCCGTTTTACCTGAAAAGAGTATGGTTTTTCGTTTATTGTTGGGGAACTTCCCGACATAATCCATAAGACGGTTTTTCAGCTGGACCATGTATTCCCTCTGGGTCAGCCTGCTGCCTTCAACCGGTACATCAGGGAATACCTCCGGATCAAAGGTATCAAAATTTTCCCGTTCCAGATCATTGATATCAGATAACTGATAAGTTCTTTCAAGAATTTTTTGAATAAGACAGGAGCATTTTTCCTTGATAATGTCCCCTCTATATCCAGTATCCTCACATTTGGGGCAGCGGTAATGCATGGAAAGGTAATCGGCAGGAAAACCGTGCCGGATAAGGAGCTCCCTTTCTTTTTCCTTTAAGCCGCTAATTCTTTCTTCCAGTTCATCTACCGCTTGGGCTGACAAATGCGGGTTTTTGATAATCTCTATAGAACGTTTGGCCATTAGCTCAATAATTGTACGGCGTAAATCCGCAATACCAGGTATAGTATCCATGACCTGGTTTTCCCTTTGCCGAAGAGCTTCTCTTTCTTTTGTACGCAGATCATCATATTCCTGGAGTATTTCCTTTAGTATCAGGTCTCTCATGTGTTGAAACCCCCGCCTTATCCGTTTTCAATGTCCTCGAACAGGGATTCCAGTTCTTCATCGGTGTATGAATGCTGTTCGAATTTACCGAAGTCGACCTGTTTCTTTAAAGGATTGCTGCGGCCGACTACATAAAGGCCTTTTAAGTGACGTTCATGATCAGTCCTGGCTTCATTTATAGTCCTTATGTTGTTGCTGTGCCAATTGTATAGGATCTTGTTCATAAATGCCAGCTTGTTCTCGGCAGCTATTGAGTATTCTGCCGCCTGAAGCACCAGGTCATAGGGCATGTTCCAGTCCTTAACCCATCTGTTGAACAGCTTCCGGACGGCTGCCGTAATGGGGCGCTGTTCTCCTGCCCTGTCCAGGACAATTTGTATTTCGGTGTTAAGCTTCTGTTTTCTCTTAAGATACTCTTTAATGTCTTCCTTGGTGCGAAGCCCGTTGTCGATCCATTGTTTGAGGATGGCATCAAGAGATTCAAAACTGGTATTCAGCTTTTTCCGCACGCAGTGCTTGCAGGCCAAAATTATAATATCATGCTGCAGTTTCCACTGGGTAGTCCACTTAATATAAAAAGCCTGATGTTCCGGTGTCGGCGTTGTATCCCTGTAACCAAGCTCAAAAAGGACAGCCTTTACCTTGCCCGACATATTTTCTCTGATTTTAAGATATTCCTGTATTTCCTGGGGCGTTTTAAGATTTAGGGTATGTAAGTTTTCTAATATCTTATCCAGGTATCCAAGGTTGGGAGAGCTTGTTTTTGTGGTTTCCCTGCAGGCCTGAAGTATGGCGTTTAACGAAAACTCCCACTTGGTATTCCATTTTTTATAAAGTTCCAGTTCAGCCTTGGAAGGAGGACGGCGTATTCCCAGGTACTTCAGTACTGCGCTGGTGTCCTGATAGTATGATTCGCAGCTTTCAATATATTCTTCGGCTTTCTGGAGAGTGTTTATTCCATCCTTTGCCCACTGCTCGGCTACCTTGTCCAGGTAGTTGATGCTGGTTTTTGGACCCTTTTTCGACAGATAAAAGCGAATCATCATAAGAACTACTTCTTTAGGCAGTTGAAGAACCTCCAGCCAATCGTATATTTTTAAGTATTCCTGGGGAGTCAGAAGTCTCTTATCAAAAATGTGCTGGAGGTTTTGGTTGAACTCTCTGTATTTGTATAAGACTTTTTCATTGTTTATATCCCTGTTATAAAGTATATCCTTGATATTGTAGTATTCTACTGCGAACTTTTCATCTTCACTTATGGTTGTTTTAAGGATTCCCTGCCTTTCCCAGTAATGAAAAGCATTTTTGACTACGTCCGGCTCCAAATCAAGGGCACGGGCAAAGCTGTCAATCGAGTTTTCTGCGCAGTCTTTGCAATAACACTGCTTGAGCCCGTATAGGTAAACCTTGACAAAATCACCCGGAGCTTTCAGCATGAACTCCTGTATGAAGAGGTTTTCCACCGGAGTGATATCAAACATGTGGTAATTATTAGAAAACGTACACAGGGCCATTAAAATCATCCTTTGTTAATAAATATTCAAAAAATGCTTTTCACAAAATAATGATATCAATATTTGATACTAATATCAATATGCCGTTGGTATTATTTACTGCCAAGGGGATAAATCTACAGGCTCAGGTTAATGAAAGCTTTATGCTTCATTAAAATCCTATAATATTTTTTTTATCATAAATTCTTCCTTTGCGCTGTATACATACGCTCATAATATTTATCCATCATCCTCTTTATGTCAAAATAATGCCTGGTGCTGGTTATGCTGTTTCTCATCATTTCGACCCATTTGGGGCGATCGTGGTAGTAAGTGGGGATAACAGCATCATTAAGAATCCGGTATAAGGCCTTTGTATCGTGTTCGTCCTGTACTGCCGGGTTCTGATGAGTAAAGCCGTTTCCAAACTGCCATCCATTGATCCCATGCTGGCAGGCTTCAGCCCACCATCCGTCCAGAGTGCTCAGATTCAATACGCCGTTCATAGCTGCTTTCATGCCTGAAGTACCGCATGCTTCCAACGGCCTCCTGGGATTGTTGAGCCATACATCCACACCTCTGGTCAGAGCCTTCCCAATGTTCATATCATAGTTTTCCAAAAATACCACCGATTCCGGAAACTGCCTGGATATTCTTACTAAATTGGATACAATGGCTTTTCCTGTATCGTCCATCGGATGGGCTTTTCCTGAAAATATCAGCTGTAACCTTTTTTCTTTAAGCATGGGGATAATAATTTCCGGATCCCTGAATAAAAGATCGGGACGTTTGTAAGATGTTGTACGCCTGGCAAAACCGATAAGAAGCGTGTTGAGGTCCAGTTCAATGCCGGTCCTTGCCTTAACAAACTCTATCAGTTTCATCTTATTATCCATATGACTGTCCCAGAGATTGCCGTTTTTTTCGGCTGCCAGCAGCATGTTGTCATCAACCCATGTGGGTATATGGATTCCATTGGTAATGCCGATGATATCCGCTCTGTCAGTGATATGTTCCCACATATGATTTGCGGTCCGGGAATGCAGTTCGGACACGGCATTGGAAATCATGGACAGCCTTAACGCCGCTGCAGTCATGTTGAATGGAGAACCGCCGATTCTGGATAACTGTTCCCGCGTCAGTGTATTATTGGCTCCCATGTATATGAGCTGGTTGATGGAATAGGCTTCATTACCTGCTGCCACAGGAGTGTGGGTGGTGAACACGATTTTTGACCGTACTGCTGAAAAAGCGCTGTTAAAGTCCATTCCCAGGGACATATACTGTCGTATCAGTTCCAGGCCGGCCAGTACTGCATGGCCTTCATTAAAGTGGTAAATGTCAGGCTGTAAACCCATTGCTTTCAATGCCCGTACTCCTCCAATGCCCAGTATCATCTCCTGAGCAATCCGCTCCTCACCCATTCTCCCATACAGCTGTCCGGTAATCCACGAATCCTGGTTTTCCGGAATATGGGTATCCAGCAGATACAGAGGTGCGTTGCCGAATACGTCCACCTTCCATACTTTGCAGACAACCTGATGATGCCGGATTGATACAGCTACCTTTACCCCCGTGTCTTTTAAAAAATCATACTCGTAGTCGCGAAATATATCATATGGCCGCCCTTCCTGATCGATTTCCTGGTGTGTATATCCTTGCCTCCATCTTATCCCAACGCCAATTATGGGTATATCGTAGTCTTTGGCAGCTTTCAGATAGTCCCCGGCCAGAATTCCAAGGCCGCCTGCATAGATATGGAAGGACGGATCCAGGCCAAATTCCATGCAGAAATAAGCTACCTTCGGGAGAGCATTATCTTTACTCATGCAGGACCTCCTATTTATATCATTTTAGTATGTATTTAGTATGTCCCTTCGGGTACAATTCATCACACCTGTATGGATGAATAAGGCTGCAGCAAACAGCTGGCAAGCTGTTTAAAAAGGCGGTAATAAGTGAAGTGTTTCTTCAGAGAAAGAGAAGCATTGCTTTAAAAAAATTTTTTTAAAATAAAAATTTTTGATTGACTGTCATACCGGAGTGTATTATTATATTAAAAATAAAATATACTAATCATATAGGAATACTAAACTATAATATAAAATGAGGAACAGATAAATAATGGTGGGAGATTTTAAATGAAAATATCAACCAGGGGAAGATACGGGCTAAGGGCAGTAGTAGACCTGGCGCTATATTCCAAAAGCGGCTATACGTCATCAGGCAATGTAGCCGAAAGACAGGGGATATCGGGAAAATATCTTGAGCAGGTATTTAATATGCTGAAAAAAGCCGGTATGGTAAAGAGCATAAAAGGGGCCCGCGGCGGATATATGCTGGCCTGCGATTGTGAAACCACCACGGTGGGGGATGTTCTGCGGGTGTTGGAAGGCAAGCTTTCGGTAGTAGAATCCTCTGATCATAAGAGTTCCACCGAGGATCCGATGGGACGGTTTCTTGAAAAGCATGTCTGGAGTAAAATTGACTGTATGATCAACGATATCGTGGATTCGGTAACTCTTGAGGATCTTGTAAGGGAATATAAGAGAATGATGGAGAAGTCTTCTCTTATCTACTATATTTAAACTTATTGAATTCAAGGAGGTTGTTTTATGGATGGAAGAAAACTGAAGTTTGACACCCTGCAGGTTCACGCAGGACAGATACCGGATCCCGCAACAGGAGCAAGGGCTGTACCTATCTACCAGACCACATCATATGTATTTAATGACACCGATCATGCAGCACAATTATTTGCCCTGGAAGAGGCGGGGAACATATACACCAGGATTATGAACCCCACTACCGATGTTTTTGAAAAAAGAATGGCCGCCCTTGAGGGAGGAATAGGGGCAGTGGCCGCTGCATCGGGGTCGGCGGCTGTTATGTATTCGGTTTTGAATATTGCATCTTCGGGTGACGATATAGTTTCGGCCAGCACACTGTACGGCGGAACCTTCAATTTATTTTCTCACACCTTCAGAAAGCTGGGCATCAGGGTGACGTTCGTAGATCCCGATGACCCGGAAAACTTCAGAAAAGCAATAACCGGAAGAACAAAGGCTCTGTACATAGAGACCATAGGCAATCCGGGGATCAATATTGTTGACATAGAAGCGGTTGCCAAAATTGCCCATGAATACGGTATCCCACTCATAGTTGACAATACATTCGGCACTCCGTATTTGATAAGGCCAATAGAATACGGGGCTGATGTAGTGGTCCACTCCGCAACAAAATTTATCGGAGGTCACGGCACATCCATTGGCGGGGTAATAGTTGACTCGGGTAATTTTGACTGGGAAGCAAGCGGTAGATTTTCAGAATTAACACAGCCTGATCCGACTTATCATGGGCTTGTTTACACCAAAGCCTTTGGAGCTGCCGCTTATATTGCCAAGATAAGAACACAGTGGTTAAGGGATACCGGTGCTTGTATAAGCCCCTTCAACTCATTTCTTCTGCTTCTGGGACTTGAAACCCTGTCTTTGAGAGTAGAAAAGCATGTGGAAAACACAAGAAAAATTGTGGAGTACTTAAAAGGGCATCCAGCTGTTTCATGGGTTAATTACCCTAACCTGGAGGGCAATAAGTATTATGATCTGGCTCAGAAATATTTTCCTAAGGGAGCAGGGGCGATATTCACTTTTGGAATAAAAGGTGATATTGAAGCCTGCAAAAGGTTTATAAATGGAGTTGAGATATTCTCCCATCTGGCCAATGTGGCTGATGCCAAATCCTTGGTAATTCATCCTGCAAGTACTACTCATGCTCAACTGTCAGAAGAGGAACAGCGGATTGCAGGAGTAGCTCCTGATATGATTAGGATTTCAGTCGGGATAGAGGATGCGGACGATCTCATCTGCGATTTGGATCAGGCTTTAAGAAAGGCAGTGGGTGAGCAGGTATGACTATTTCAGCAAAAGGCAGATACGGAGTTAAGGCAATGCTGGATCTGGCCTTATATTCCTATGAAAACGGTGTTTCAGCAAAGAGTATTGCTGAAAGACAGAGCATACCGGAAAAATACCTTGAACAAATTTTATCGGTCCTTAGAAGGGCTGGCTTAATAGGAAGTATAAGGGGGCCTTCGGGGGGCTATTTCCTTACCATGCCGCCTGAATTCATAACGGTTGGCCGTATACTAAGAACGGTGGAAGGTGATCTTGCACCGGTTAAGTGCGTAAAACAGAATAAAAAGGGAGAAGGCTGCAAGAGGGCCGATATGTGTATAACCAAGTACGTCTGGGCGATGGTGAGAGACGGAGTGAATCAGGTTACTGACAGTATTACTCTCAAGGACCTGGCTGAGGCGTACAAAAACGAAGTACTGGCCGGATATATGTACTACATTTAAGCAAAAAAATTTGGGAGGATGATTGTTTATGGGAAAAATTGCTGGCAAATTGACGGATCTTATCGGCAACACGCCGCTGTTGGAGCTGACAAATTATAACACTGTTAACGAATTGACTGCAAGGCTTATTGCCAAATTGGAGTATTTTAATCCCGGGGGAAGCGTGAAGGACAGAATTGGCTTTTCTATGATTGATGATGCGGAAAGAAAAGGGCTGATTGACAGGAACTCTGTCATTATTGAACCAACGAGCGGCAATACCGGTATTGCACTGGCTTTTGTAGCTGCGGCAAAGGGGTACAGGCTGATTCTGACCATGCCCGATACCATGAGCATTGAACGCAGGAGCCTGCTGAAAGCTTTGGGAGCCGAGCTTGTGCTCACACCCGGTGTTGAAGGTATGAAGGGAGCAATAAATAAAGCCAAAGAGCTGGCGGAAAGCATTCCCGGTTCGTTCATACCACAGCAGTTTGCAAATCCTGCAAATCCCGAGATTCACAGGAAAACAACCGCCGAAGAGATCTGGCGTGACACCGATGGGAAGATAGACATTCTGGTTGCGGGAATAGGAACGGGAGGCACCCTGACCGGGGTCGGTGAGGTATTGAAGCAGAGAAAGCCCGATGTGAAAGTTATAGCCGTTGAGCCTTTTGATTCACCTGTATTGTCGGGAGGGAAACCGGGGCCCCATAAAATTCAGGGGATAGGCGCAGGCTTTGTGCCGGAAGTTTTAAACACCGGCATCATAGACGAAATAATTAAGGTAAAGAATGATGATGCTTTTGACACTTCCAGAATGCTGGCAAAAACCGAAGGTTTACTGGTGGGAATATCCTCCGGCGCAGCGGTTTATGCAGCTACGGAGGTTGCCCGGAGAGAAGAGAACAGGGGGAAAATGATAGTAGTGATTCTGCCCGATACGGGTGAAAGATATCTGTCGACGGATCTATTCAGGGAAATATAAGGAAGGAGATGGGATATGCCGATAAAAATACCAAATGATCTACCCGCTGCTGAAGCACTTACCAATGAAAATATATTTGTAATGTACGAAGACAGGGCTTTGCACCAGGATATCCGCCCTTTGAATATTGTTATATTAAACCTTATGCCCAACAAGATAGCAACTGAGACACAGATCTTGCGTCTCCTTGGGAATTCTCCCCTGCAGGTGGATATCGTTCTGCTGCATCCCAGGACCCATGTTTCCAGGAATACCTCCAGGGAACACCTCATTAAATTCTATAACGTATTTGATGAGATACGTGACAGCAAGTTTGACGGTATGATAATAACGGGTGCTCCTGTGGAACAGCTTGATTTTGAGGAGGTAGACTACTGGGATGAGCTGAAGGAAATTATGGACTGGAGTGTTACCAACGTTTTTTCAACATTCCATATATGCTGGGGAGCTCAGGCGGGTTTGTATCATCACTACGGTATACCCAAGTATCCGTTGCCCCAAAAGATGTTTGGGGTGTTTCCTCACAGGATTCACAAGAAACACGAAAAACTTTTCAGAGGGTTTGATGATGTGTTTTATGTTCCTCACTCAAGGCATACCGAAGTAAGAAAAGAAGATATTGAAAAGGTATCTGGCCTGGAAATTCTGGCTGAATCCGATGAAGCCGGGGTTTATATAGTCACAGCCAGAAACGGCAGACAGATCTTTGTGACGGGTCATTCTGAATATGATCCCCTTACTTTGAAGGCTGAATACGACAGGGATATTGCCAGGAAACTGGACATAAGCCTGCCGAAGAATTATTTTCCGGGAGATGATCCTCAGGCAGCACCTGTTGTAAACTGGAGGGGACATGCCAACCTGTTGTTTTCAAACTGGCTTAATTATTATGTTTACCAGGAAACCCCATATAATCTGGATGAGATTGGATGACAGGGTGATAAGCAGTTGAATAAAGGTATTGATTATTGAAGAAAGTAAGTGTATGATGAAAGAAAGGAATAAAGGGAGGTATTTGTATGGCACAGGTAACCAAAGATATGACCATTGCACAGGTTCTGCAGAAAAACCGGGGGACTGCTTCTGTTTTCATGCGCTATGGTATGCATTGCCTGGGATGCCCGATAGCAACCGGCGAAAGCCTGGAAGAGGCATCGGCTGTCCACGGGATTGATGTTGATGAACTGGTCAAGGCACTTAATGAATACATGGATGAGGAGTAAGTTCATAAGAAGTAAAAACCCTTCTTTACACCGGACAGCTGGTATAAGGAAGGGTTTTTTGCTTGTTTGTTGATAAAATTATGTCTTTCTGATATGATTAGCGGGGAGTTGAAACTATAACAATGATTGCACCGGCCGATTTCTAAGGAGGGAATGCATAAAAAATGAAACGCTATAATGTAGTAATTGTCGGGGCAGGACCGGCGGGGATATTTACTGCTTTGGAACTGGTAAAACATCAAAGGGATCTCAAGGTTTTGATCATCGATAAGGGGTTGACCATAACCAAACGGGTATGCCCTGCACGCACTACCGAAAAATGCGCCAATTGCCGGCCTTGTGCAATTGTTAGCGGATGGTCCGGGGCCGGGGCATTTAGTGATGGCAAGCTGACTATGAGTCCTGAAGTAGGAGGGCGCATCCTGGACTATATGGATGAGGATAAGGCAAATGAACTTATAAAGTATGCAGATGACATTTATTTAAGCTTTGGGGCTGCATCGGATCTCCATGGTGTTAATACTGCAAGAGTGGAAGAGATAAGGTATGAAGCTTTAAAGCATAATATACGTTTGATCCCATGTGCCGTAAGGCATCTGGGTACAGAAAAGGCGTTTAATGTGCTAAAAGCCATGTATGACTATTTGGTTGAAAACAATGGTATAGAGTTCAGTCCCCTTACCACAGCAAAGGACATCATTGTTAAGGATGGAAAGGTGACGGGCGTAATCATAGAGAAGCAGGGACGAACGGAAACCATCGAATGCGAGTATGTTGTGGCGGCGCCGGGGCGGGATGGAGCCGGCTGGTTAGCCGGGCAGGCCAGGCAGCATGGCATAACCATTTATAACAATGAAGTGGATATCGGAGTCCGGGTGGAAGTGCCCAATGCCGTTATGGATCACTTAACCAGGGATCTGTATGAGGCGAAACTGGTGTATTATTCCGATACTTTTGAGAACAAGGTAAGGACTTTTTGCATGAACCCGGGAGGCGTGGTATCTGAAGAACACTATGACGGCAAGCTTGCCGTTGTAAACGGGCATAGTTATTCGGATCCGGCTTTAAAAACTGACAATACAAACTTCGCTGTGCTGGTGTCTACACGGTTTACACAGCCTTTTAACCAGCCAATTGAATATGGCAAGTATATTGCCTATCTGGCCAATATGCTGACCGGCGGCGGAATTATGGTGCAGCGTCTGGGTGATTTGCTCATGGGAAGAAGGACCGATTACAGCAGGCTTAAAAAATCAGCCACCGTTCCCACGCTGAAGAGCGCCGTACCGGGGGATTTGAGCTACGTACTGCCGCAGCGATATCTTACATCAATTGTTGAAGCTCTAAAGGCCTTTGATAAGATTGCACCGGGGCTTTATTCCCGGGATGTCCTGCTTTACGGAGTAGAGGTTAAATTCTACAGCAGCAAGGTAGAGGTTAATGAAAAATTTGAAACCCCAGTTATAAATTTGTATGCTATCGGAGATGGAGCCGGTATTACCCGCGGGCTTATGCAGGCTTCGGTTACCGGCATTGTGGTGGCAAGGGATATTGCTTCAAAGCTGCAATAAAGAGACAGCAGCCGTATAAATGTTTATATATAAATGTGTCAATTGAAAAACCAAATTCCGGTTTGCAAAAGTTGCTTCCACATTTATGCTTATTGGGATGGAATTTACTTTTTCAAATAACATGCAGGAGAGAAAACAAATAAAAATAATTTTTGGGTTGACTTTTTCATAAGTCTTGTGTATTATATTATCTGCATTCAATTTTCTGTGACCCATTAGCTCAGCAGGTAGAGCACTGGACTTTTAATCCAGGTGTCCGGCGTTCGAATCGCCG
>DGEI01000043.1 GCA_002385885.1 Firmicutes bacterium UBA3930 | reverse complement strand
GAAATCCTTTTCACTCTTTTCTATCCTTATTAGCTTTTTCCTGTCCATCTTGAAAAATAGTTTTAACCTTCACTTTTAAAGTGTTTTCATGGCGTTCTATTATATAATTTTCATACTTAATCTCTGGATTGAGTTTTATACTTTTGATCGCATTCCTTACTTCATCCATAAATTTTTCAAAATTTTCCTGCGGCAAATCCGGAGGTATTATGACTCTTATCTCACCATTCCGGGTCTTAAACTCAATATATGGAACACTCTTATGTATCCTACCTGATTGCATAGTTTTAACCTTTTCCTTAATCCGATATACTATAGTTTTCAATGCTTCTTTTAAAATATCATATATAAATGGCATGATAAGCCCTGTAAGTATAAGTTCAGTGATATGTTCGCTTATATATACACCGATATCGCCAAAATAAGCCATTGGACCGTATCTTTTCTCCATAGGCATTAAGTATATATTGTTTTCTGATAAATTTTTTTGCAGCGATTTGAATTCATGGTCAGAAAAATACAGCACTGGGTTTTCCAGCATAATTATCATTTCCTGACCAGGATTTCTACTATTGCAGGGAGTACTCATATCCATACCTCACCCCTTTTTGTGGTTCATAGGAACTGCTTCGCTTATCATCCCTGTGTGTTTTAAGCATATCATGATATCTTACTCTCTTCTTTATTAAATTAATACATAGAAATTTGATATATATTCAACCCTTTTGCTGCAAAGATACAAAATCATGTTAATACATCACCTCAAAAGCTTATAATAAACTTAGAAGCAGTAAATTAAGAATCCGCCATTATATCAAGCCGATAATAATTCATGGGAGGTGACTGCTAGTGAAGGTCAGGAAGAGAGATGGAAGTTTGCAGGATTTTGACATAGATAAAGTCAAACTGACATTGGAACGGGTGTCTGACGAACTGAACAGGCCTTTTACCGGCTCGGATTTAAGGATATTGACCAAGGCAATAGAGGAAGGAGTATTTAAAACAGGCAATGAAGTTATAGATTCATCTGAAATCCATAAGATAGTAGTAAATGAGCTTGAAAAATATGATTTTGTTGAAATAGCCAAGGCATATGATAATTTCAAATGAGAGGGTAAAAAATAAGTTCTGCATTTTTAGCAGAACTTACTTTTTGCCTTATTAATTATAACCTTTATGTAAATTTATGTATAACAGTATCCCGGGCTTTATTGCCGTATGCATCTTTATAAAATAGCCCGGAATCCATGATGCCTCAAACGACAGATTTGTTTTCCGCAGCGGAATATATTATCTCATCAAAATGATTACCCAAAACCCTGACCACGTCACCATCGATAAGATTATTATTCACCTGTTCCCGCAGCATACTCATAACCTCTTGTTTGCCAAAGCCGGCACGGTAGGGGCGATCCTCGGTTAAAGCGCCGGCAATATCAGCCACTGCCATTATCCGGGCTCCTAAATCAAGCTGGTTTCCTTTGAGATGGAAAGGATATCCGCTTCCATCCAGACGTTCATGATGGAAAGAAGCCCAGTCCCTGACCTTGTTCATTATCTTTAACCGATCAATCAAACAGTATGTATAGTATGTATGCTGTTTCATTACCCGGTACTCAGCATCGCTCAGCCTGCCTTTTTTGGTTAATATATGTTCGGGTACGGACAGTTTGCCTATATCGTGAAGCAGCCCTGCCAGTTCAAGGAAAAAGACATCCTGCTCATCCATCCCGCATAACCTGCCCAAAGCAGAGGCAATAGCGGCAATACGCTGTGAATGCCGGGCTGTGTATGGACTTTTCCGGTCAACTATTTTTGCACAGAGGTAGGAAAACTGATGAATATCCTTCATATTCATTTTTATGTTTAAGCCGGGAAAATCAATATGCTCATATTTATGCTGGTATTCATTGCTTATATCCAGCCAAAATGATTCTTTGGCCGACAAAGCCAGAAAAGCATCCATTATATCAGGGTTAAACAGTGTTCCCCTGTATCTGAGGACGGTATCAACAATGTTATCAACCTGTTCCAGGATATGTTTATCCGGTTTTATCAGCACTTCAACCCTATCAGCCAAATTGATAATCTGGGCTTCCAAAGGTACCTCTTCCGCCTGCTTATCAATATCAGTATACCTGGTATGATGATGCAGTATAATATATTTAAGATCTTTGAGAATATCAACGCTCTCAACAAGATAAGCCCCGTCCAGACAGTGTTCCCTCAACAATTCACTACTTGCAAAAAACTCCCTTGCCTTTTCCTTGTCCTCAAATGATGATATGCCAATATCATGAATATAGGATGCTATTACAAGATCTGCAGGATCTTCAGAAATTTCCATATGTTCAAAAATATGCAATGCAATATAGGCTACTTTCTGCCCGTGGTGGTATGTACCTCTTTCCATCAAGTCAACGGCACAGGAAAGCATTTCTGCAAAATCTCGTAGATTACTTGTAAATAACATAGCTTCACCCCAATTATAAATATTTCTGCTGCAATATAGTATCCAACTGTTTCTTTGCCTGCTCCAGGGTAGTTGGAACCGTTGTATCCAAGCCTTTCTCCCTCAAATACAAAAATAAATCTACCAGTACAGGGGGCTCCAGGTTAGCAGCCTCCAGGATTTCTTTCTCAGAAAATACTTCATATGGTTTACCCCGCATGACAATCTTACCGTCATATATTACATATACTATATCGGCAACATAAGGCACTAAATTTACATCATGAGTGGTTATGATTAAAGTTATATTCTTCTCCCGGTTCAGCCGGTTAAGCAGTTCAATCATCTCTCTTTTTGACACAGGATCCAAACCATCGAAGGGTTCGTCAAGCACCAGCAGCTTAGGTTCCATTACTATAGCCCCTGCCAGCGCAACCTTTTTCTTCTGTCCGCCGCTCAAATAATGGGGTATTTTCTCCAGTATATCCTCTATACCCACCATTTTTGCTACTGACATCACTCTTCTTTCTGTCTCATCCCTTTTTATCCTTTCGTTCCTCGGCGTAAAAGCAATGTCGTCAAATACCGTTGGCCCGATTATCTGCTCATCCACATTTTGAAACACAACTCCGATATTGCGGCGGATGGTGCGGAAATTCTTACCGGGTTCCAGGCCCATGACATGTACCGAGCCTTCGACAGGCGACAGTAAACCCAATATGTGAGACAGCAGAGTGGTTTTTCCGGCCCCGTTCGGTCCCAAAACCACCACTCTTTCACCTTCATGCACAACAAAATCAAGCCCGCACAACGCCACCTGTGTTTTATCCGGGTAAATATGCTTTATGCACTGTACCTCTACCAAAGTCTCCACAATATCACCGTCCCAATTACGATCAAAAGTGAAAGAAAAATAATGACACCATCCGTATAAGTCAGCTTCCACCAGTTTCTTGTTACCGGGATACCGCCGGTATATCCCCTCAGCAGGTATACCTTGTACATCCTTTCACTCATTTCAAAGGAATTTAAAATCAGCAAACCCACAACAGATGCCATGTTTTTTATATTCATCAGCGGATTAAGCGAGTGGTATCCTCCCCTGAGCCTTATGCTGCGCAGTAAATTCCCAAGCCTGTCGGCCAAAATAAAAAAAGAGCGATAGGTAAACAAAAAAATATCTACCAGCAGGCCCGGTAAATATGCTGACAAAAATGCAAATATTTCTATCCAGGGTGTTGTGGCAAGCAGAAACAAAGTTGCAAGAGCCGCTCCCGTGCCTCTTAATATAACGATTATGCCCGCTGTCAATGACTCCTGCAGTTTGAATAACGCAAACAGGGAACTGAAGACAGCCGGATAAAGCAGCAGGTGAACAATCTCCTTAAGCTGCGCCCGTGAAACAATAAGCAATACTGTAATAAAGCCGATTAAAACACCCAGATAAATTATATGCCCTGTCCCAATAATACTTACAAGTAAAACCAATACCAAAAGCAATTTAGAAGGAACACCGGCACGATGAAAAACGCTGCTGCCGTTATTGGCCATCTGATCTACAGCCGACAAATGCATGCCTGCCCCTCCTTATTGCCTGTTTTCTTCCGATACGGGTTGTACTATATCCGAACGTACCTTCATAAAAAATCTTATAATCAACACCGAAATTACGGTTTCCAGTAATATTCCCGCCAGAATAACGGCCAGTACAGCGCCCCAGCCGGTTAATATTACGAAACCCAATCGGTAAACCACATCTCCGGAACCATGGTCCTCGTGTTCCTCATGCGTATGCAGCAGCCCTTCCCCTGACCATATATCTACCACACCAATTGAACTTAGAAACAATATTATAAGAACTGTAGACAGCAGAAGTGCAGACAGCGTAGAAATGGCAGCAGAAGCAGTGCCGCCAAATTTGCTTTTAAGATATTTAAACAAGGCTCCCCCAAGGGCTGCCTCGATTCCTATCGTCAGAGTATTGATTCCAACTGCCGTTATACCGCCGTGGCCCAGAAGAGCTAATATAAGGTTAACCACAAATACGGACACAAAACTAAGGGCAGGACCAAGCATCATGCCTGCCAGGGCAGCAAAATTCATATGAAAGGGAAGAAAACCCAAAGGAACGGACATGGTAACCAGCATAACCGCCGCCATCATGGCAACGGTTGGAACTCTTTGCCGTATCCTTTCCAGATCAGTCTTTCTCAAAATTGAAAAAACTATCGCTAAACAGATCACATATCCTGGTATCCACCATACAGGCGGTATAATCCCATCCGATATATGTATATGGCTCATTGCCTGTTCCTCCACCACAAAAAAATAAGCTTAGGTTTTTCAAATATTTATGAGTATATTGCAAATGGTTTGCATTTACATTGCCATTATATGTCTTTCCCTTATAGTTTGTCAAGTATGCCGCAAAATATGAGCCAAATCATGGAATCCGTCTAAACTGTACAAAAAAACTGTTTATTTTTATTAATTCTTACAATTTATAAAAATACATAAATAGTATATAATTATAATAATCGTAATAGGCAGCTTTAATCAGTTTTTGTATATATGTTATTACAACTAAAGTTGGCAGAAAGGAGGATTTTCATCAGTGGAAGCATCAATATATCAGGAAAAAGACATGTTTTATGATCTGGAAGATGTCCTGGCAATATTGCGCCGCAAAAACAAAACGGTACGTCCTCCTTCATTCCTGTGGAGCCGGGTCAGTGATCACATCCATAAGCAAATACTGTATATGGCAGCACGGGAACTTAATCTTCACAATCCCCGGTTTATAGCTTCAAAACACCTGGAAAAACACCGCTTTAAATTCATAGATAATCAGCCGCTAAACGGCCTGTATTCGTATTATAAAAATAAAATCCCCAGAAAAGAAGGAGTTCATATAATAACCAATATTTGTGACAAGCTGGAAATCCCGCAGGTTTCGGAGGATGAATGGATTCGTTACGCAGCTTCCAACAACATCTTTTCATGGAAAAACATCCCGAACGCGGCAAAGAAAAAAATACTGCTGAAAGCCTGCGAGGAGTTAGGCTGCTCTCATCCCATATTTATAAAAAACGATGATTTTTCCCGTAAGTTTGAATTCTTAAACGGGAAAACCCTGACGGGCTTTTATGCTTACTACAAAAATATATCACAGGATATACGGGGCAGCGTTATTAAGAATATATGCGATCTGCTGGGCATTGATATCACCGAGGATGACTGGATAACCTATATAACCGATAAATCCATTACCGTATTCTGGGATGTTATCCCTCATTCGGTTATAAGAAACATACTGTATAAAGCCGCTGAGAAGCTGGGTTATTCAAACCCAAGAATGATGTCATCCGACGATCTGAAAACCGGCATGGATTTTTTAGACGGTATGTCCCTGTACAGCTTTGTTTCCCGTTTTTATGGACTGGAACGGGGCGGTATCCGCAGCATTGATTTTATATGCGATGTTTACGGTATACCCGATCTTACCTTTGAGGAATGGCTGCATTTTATATCAAATTACAAGAATTTTAAATGGGAATCGGTGCCGAAACAGTATACAGCCCGCATTCTCAGCATGAAAGCCGAAGAAGAAGGAAAACCGAATCCCAGGATGCTGAAGGTTGAAGATCTGTCCAAACCTTCGAACTTCCTGAACGGCAAGACACTAACCAGCCTGTATGCATACTACAGCGCTTTGTCCTTCAACAGCGGGCTGGACACCATAACTTATATGTGTGATCAGCTGGAAATACCGGATTTGAATATCGAACAGTGGATAGCCCTGATAGGCAAAAACGATTCAAAAACAACCTGGGAATCTGTTCCAGGGGAGATCTGCCGTGAAATACTCATTATGTGTGCCAGGGAGCTGCAGCTAAACAATCCCAGGCTGATGGGCTACAAGGATTTCTGTACCACAAAGTTTAAATGCCTGAATGGAAAAACATTATCAGGGCTTTACTCATACTACAGCTTAAGAGCACCTTCGGACAAAACCCCGGTTGTTCAATATATTTGCGATGCGGTAGGAATAGAAAAGCCTACATTGAACGACTGGATTTATATGATCGCCAACTGTGCCATGTGCAGGTGGGAAAGCGTACCCTTAAAGGTACAGAGGGAAATAATAATGAGGGCTGCCGTTGAAATGAAAGTGTTTCATCCCAGGCTCATGGGCGCGAAGGAATTTGACTCGGTTGAACTGGAATTTCTTAATAAAAAAACCCTTTCCGGTTTGTATTATCATTATGCAGCCAAACTTGACGATCCGGATCAGCAGATTACCGAGTTTATATTCAACACTTTAAATATCCCGAGGATCGACATTAATCCCAGGACCGGCAGACTGGCCACTCTTGACAATACATCCCACCGCAAATATTTCGACAGCATGGCCAATATCAAAGAGCTGATCAATGAATACCTGAAAAAATATGATTTAAACAGCCTGTGCAGAAAATATACATTCATAAAGAATGCAAAAAAATCAGATATCTATAAAAAAGGCCTTGTGACTGTACTGGCACCTATGGACCGGAAGCAGTATACAGACTTTCTGTACGAAATACTAAAAGCCGTACCCAGGGACTGGCTGGGCTTCAGGAAGATAAGAAACGGCGATTACAGGCTGCTGAAATCCGATCTGTACAAAATAGCAGGCATAAAAGAGCCAGTTGAAGAAACAACAAGTAAAATACAGTTTGCAAAACCCGGTTTGGTACCTGTTAAAGACAAAAATGAAGTTATAAAAGAATTGGAAAACTATAAGAGAATTCTGGACATCAAGATCCGGAAATATCATGACATCAAATGCGAGTACCTTGTGGAATTTGGCGGCTTTTTCATATTCCGGATGAGCGCCGATTCTTTCCCCGGGGAAATTCTTACCTCAAACATGGGAAACGAGTTCGAGGTAATTGAATCCCGTGAACAGAAGGATGGTGAAGGATACATTCTCGAACTGAAAGCCTTGGAGCATATAAACGAGGATGAAATAGCAAGGATCAGATCTTTTACAAAAAGTTCGAATGATGCCATCCTTTTGAACTATATTGAACGGTTGATTAAAGATGTGAAAACCGGCAATCTCTCCCCCCTGATGTCGGCAATACTGGGGCTAAGGAAAGAGACACCGCTGTCTCCTGAAGATATATATGTACTGCCCGACGAGGCATACTACAATAAAGAACTCCTGTCCAACGAGGCTCAAAAACAGGCGGTGGCACTGGCATGTACGCTGGACGGTATCAACAATGCGGTTGAGATAGTGCAAGGGCCTCCCGGTACAGGTAAGACCACCCTGATTAAGGAGATCGCCCTGCAGTATTATCACGCAGGCAAAAACGTATTGATACTGGCAAAAACCAATGTGGCAGTGGACAATATACTTGAGAAGCTGATCCAGGATAAGGTACGGGTCCTGCGTACCGGGAACAACATAGAGTTTAAATCCGATCTGCCCTATGCACCGGCTGTTTCCACATCCAGCCCTGCTTACATGGCCATGCTGGAAGGCAAAAACAGGATAGTCCTGGGTACGCCTCTTGGTTTCTACCTGGACAGGAACATGGAAATACTGAACTATGATATCGTCATAATAGACGAAGGATCACAGATGGATATACCGGAAACGCTGTTCAGTTTAAGCTTCGCAAATAAATGCGTGATCATAGGAGACCACCTGCAGCTTCCTCCCTTCCCCATCCCGAATGAAGTGCTGCTGGAGTATAATCCTTCGATTGATCTGTACACCAGCGAGGAACTGCAAAAGAGCCTTTTTGAAAAGCTGATAACCGATCGAAACCGGTTTAACAGCGTATTTTTAGATATCAACTACAGGACAGAGAATCCCAATATGGTATCCTTTATATCCGATTTGGTTTACGACGGCAGGCTGTATCCAAATACAGACTCGGCATATTATAAGGTTCCCAGGCAGAAGAGAAATGCTATGTTCCCCCTGAACCCCATTGAAATAATTGATACCTCGGAGCTGCTGGATCCCCGGACCAGGTCGGAAATCGAGGAAAATTCAACATACTATAATATCAGCGAAGCCATTCTGTCGGTAAAAAAAGCAGCTGAACTGCTGGAAATGGGGGAAAAGCTGGAGGACATATGTATAATCACCCCATACAAGGCGCAGATTGAAAAACTAAAGGAACTTTTCCGCGAAAATGAAAAATACTTTAGCAGCAGGAGTTCCTACTTCATGAATTTTATAGATCAGAATATATATACCATCGACTCCTTCCAGGGTAAAGAACAGGAGAACGTAATCATAAACTGGGTCCGAAGCAACTATACTGATTCCGGGCTCTATACCCGCACGGGATTCTTAAGGGACTACCGGAGGGTAAATGTTGCACTCTCCCGGGCAAAAAAGAGGCTCATTCTCATCGGAGATTTCGCTACCCTTACAAGATCGGCTGACATGAAAGTGCAGTATATTTTTTCAAAAATAAAAAATGTTAACAAAAATAGAAAAATAGTATTATAAACTTTTGCATTGGTGGGAATATTAAATAGGGAAGTTAAATTAGAGGAGTTGATGGAATGGATCGCCTATCCCTTGTTTTAGTAATAATTGGCGCTTTGAACTGGCTGCTGGTGGGGCTTTTTCAATTTGATTTGGTGGCCTCGTTGTTTGGCGGACGGGATGCACTGTTAAGCAGAATTATATATACGATTGTCGGAATAGCGGGCGCTTATTGTATCAGCTTTCTTTTCCGCGAAAGAGAAACCAAGGCAAAAGTGTAGTATTGATAAAAAAAGCAGGGTTTGCAATAAACCCTGCTTTTTTACTGCATTTTGTTATTTGCCGGACATTTGCCTTTGCTGCTGCTCAATCAGTTTCTTGACTATATTTCCCCCAATTCTGCCGGCATCCTTTGCTGATATATCCCCGTTGTAACCTTGCTGCAGATTAACCCCTAACTGATTCGCTATTTCAAATTTCATCTGATCCAGTGCCTGCCTGGCTTCGGGAACCAGGGTTCTGTTTCTTTTGTTGTTATTGCTTTGATTCTGGTACGTCATTATAATATATTCACCTCCTGTCTACACCTAGTATGCCACATAAAATATAAAATAAACAAAAAAACAATATGCAAAAAACTCCGGAAATACATATGGTATTCCGGAGCTTTTTAGTTATTGTATTATATTCTCAGGTCTGGAAGGTTCGGAAATCTCGCTTAAGGCTTCGCCGGCCTCATCTGTAAAACGGTACCGTACAGCCAAATCTCCAATTGAGACCATTCCCACAATCCGGTCATTCTGCACAACCGGCAGCCTGCGTATCTTATGCCGTGCCATCAGATCACACGCTTCTTCAACATCCATAGACGGGTTTGCAGATATTACTTCCTCGGTCATTAAAGCTTTTACAGGCGTTGTTTTCGGATCCCCTTCATTGGCAATGTTTCGCACAACTATATCTCTGTCGGTTACAATCCCTATGACCTTGCCGTCCTGCTGGCACACCGGAAGAGCACCAATATTGTGAGCCTGCATCAGTTTTGATGCATCAAGCACGCTGTTGTCAGGACCTATGGTTGCAACATGAGTCGTCATAATATCCTTTAGTTTCATAGCAGCCCTCCTATATCAATGTTTCATACATTTATATTAACCTACTGCGAGGGCATTATTCATATAACAAATATTTCATCAATTTTTAAATTTGCAGGATGAATTCTTTTGTTCGCAATATAATGATTATTCTGATATATTCACATTATCCACAGAGTTATCAACAGCTTTTTGCTTTTATTTTTTATATTTGCGGCATATTTTCACATTATCCACAAGTAATGTAACCACATTTTTCATTTCTGTGGATATCTCGCGGTGATTTTGGAAAAGCTCGGTTCCACGTTTAAATACAGGTCATCTGCTTTCCCATGTATAAGGTTATAGTACGCGGCGCAGCCTATCATGGCGGCGTTGTCGGTGCAAAACACGGGCTGAGGATAAAACAGTTCATATCCATGTTTTTGGGCCTGTAAACTCATGCAATTTCTTAAAGCCGAATTTGCAGCCACGCCTCCGGCTATAGCAATTTTGGATAATCCAAATCTTGCTGCCGCTTTAATTGTTTTACTGACCAAAACATCGACCACAGCCTGTTGAAAGCTGGCAGCAACATCCTCAATCCTATAAGCCTCATTACGCTGCTTTAAGTTATGGAGATAGTTAATGACAGCAGTTTTAAGGCCGCTGAAGCTGAAATCAAAATGATCCTCATCAATATAAGCTCGTGGAAACTGTATAGCCTGTGCATTACCCTTTTTAGCAACAGAGTCAATGGAAGGCCCGCCGGGATATGGCAAACCCAAAACCCTGGCCACCTTGTCAAATGCCTCTCCGGCTGCATCATCACGGGTCATCCCTACAACTTTGTAGTCTCCATAGTTTTTTACCCACACAAGATGAGTATGTCCCCCCGATACAACCAGGCAAAGAAATGGGGGTTCAAGCTCAGGGTGCGAAATATAATTTGCACTGATATGCCCCTCTATGTGATCTACACCCACCAACGGCAGGGAAAGGGCATAAGCCAGCGCTTTGGCTGTAGACAATCCTACCAGCAAAGCCCCTACCAAGCCCGGCCCGTAGGTGACACCTATGCCGTCCAGCCGGTCAAATCCAATTCCCGCTTCGTTCATGGCTTCATCTATAATCGGGTTTATGGCTTCAACATGTTTCCGGGAAGCTATCTCAGGAACCACACCACCATAGTGCCTGTGAAGTTCAGCCTGGGACGATATTTTATTGCTGAGAACAATCCGGCCGTTTTTTACAACAGCCGCTGATGTTTCGTCACATGAAGTCTCAATTGCCAGAATTATAATTTCATCTTTTTCCTTAATTTCATTCAGCCTTTTCTTAATTTCACAAAAGTATGGCATTATTGTATCCTCCCGATTCCGTATTTTATCCCTCGTAAAGTAACATTTTGACCGTTCTCACATAACATGATACTAGAGTAAATAAAAGGAGTGATTGTGAGTGGCCAATCTTTTAAGTTTTTTTGGCGGTGATAATACTATACTTATACTTATAGTGCTGTTTTTTCTTTTAAACGGCGGCGGAGGCTTTTTCCATAATGATGATTCACAGCTTATACTTATCCTGCTTATCGTACTGTTTTGCTTTTGCGGAGGATTCAAAATTTTTGGCAGTGAAGCATAAGAAAGCATTAAGCACCTGGATACCCTCCATAAGAGATTTTTTTATCAGCCTTACAGCATTAAGGGATAGGGCCCGTTCCCTATCCCCGCTTTATTTATCACGCCTTGACATCCAGGCATGGGTAAAACCAAGCATAGTACCTAATATCACCATCCCGCCGATAAAATAAAATATTATCCTGACAACAAGATCATAGAAAAATTCCTCGGGGACCATCTGTATCAGGACATCGGTACGTGGATCCAGCTGCCAGAGATCGTTATCAAAAAATATGTAATGAAAATAATCCCAGTATAGTGTAAAATTCGTGTTTATCAATATATACAGAATTCCAAACAGCAGAATTAAAAATATAAATGAGAACAAAAAACTCCTGAATAAATACCTGAACATTTTTATTCTGACAAGGAAATACAGGGCTGACAGGCTGAGTAACAACACAATGATAAGTATCCTTCTCACCATCTGTGCCCGTTCAAACAATACCCTGACATCTTTCATATGATCTATTTCCCGCTGATTGAACACGGCCCTTTCCTGGTTCTTTATCGTTGCCGTAATATCCAAATCCTCTCTTTGCCCTCTTACATATCCCAACAGCTCCCGGGTAACCCTTAACAGCTCCTCTTCGGAAATTCCGATAGCTGCGGGACGGTCAAGCTTTTTGTACTCGCTTCTGTAAAACTTAGGATCAAAAGCTGCCAGTTCAACAGCTGAAAGAAGAAATATAACAAACAATAAAAGAACAGCCGTCACTGCAATAATATAAGCTAAAACACCGGATTTGACAGTCATATGTTTAGTCCCCCTGTTTTGCTTCCAGAACTTTACCTATATTCAAATTCCACATAATAATAGCATCCTCGTTATTATCGCTGTAGTACCTTTTACGCCTTCCCACGCTGACAAAGCCCAGTTTTTCGTACAGATTCCGGGCAGCTGTGTTTGAATCCCTGACCTCCAACGTTATCTTCTGTATACCTAACCGGTTGGCTTCAGCCATTAATACCCTCAGCAGGGCTTCGCCGATCCCTTTTCTTCTGGCAAGCGGGTGCACTGCAATATTTGTGATATGGGCTTCATCAAGCACCAGCCACATTCCGCCGTAGCCCACAATAGTCCCGGCATGTTCAGCGACAAAATAGCGTGCACATTTATTGTGCTCAATCTCAAGCACAAAGGACTGCCTGGACCAGGGAACCGGGAAGCACATTTTTTCTATATTCCAGACTTCATCAACGTCTTTAAGGGTAATAGGCCTTATAGAATACCCGCTCATCGATCGTGAGCCTCCTAATCATCAAAACTTCCAAATTTTTGCTCGGCCTGGGATTTGCGAAGGTAGAAAGGTTTCAGCTCCCAGTATTTCAGGACCTGGCCCTCCAAAGCCTTTTCTAGGGCCAGCCATGCAATGGAAGAGGCGCGCTGCAGGGCATGTGTCGGCGGGGCAAATACAGCCCGGTTTCCCATCTCCTTCTCAATAATATCCCGATATACCAGGGTTCCGTCGCCACAGAAGTTCACCGGTTCATCCCACTTATCAAGGAGGGAAATCAAATCCCTAACGGGAAGGGCCATGTATTCCTCCAGCCTTGTCAAACCCTTTTCGCTCCATTTGTAGACCGATGTATATACCTGCTGCCTTCTGGCATCCATTATCGGGCAGATGAGCCCCTTTGCAAACGCCAGGTTGAAAGCCAGTCCATCCAGGGTTGACACGCCTACAACCGGCCGGTTAAAAGCCTGTGCAAGGGCTTTTATGGCAGCTACACCGATACGAAGCCCGGTAAATGATCCCGGTCCATGTGCCACGGCAAAAACATCAATGTTCTTTATATCCTCCCTGCTGTCATTCATCACCATCTCAATCGCCGGAACCATTTTTTCAGAATGATTCCTTTCCTGGTTCAGCACATATTCCGCTATCAATATTTTTGGTTCGACAACTGCAACCGAAACCACCAGGGAGGAAGTCTCTATCGCTAACACCTTCATAGATTTTCCAATCCTTTCTCAAATTCACGGTACTGCCGTCCTACCGCCCGGATCGATATTTTTCTTGTGTTGCCATAATCTATAATGTCTATATCAATTATTATACACTCATCCGGAGCCAGGTAACCAAGGCGTTCGGGCCATTCAACTATCGACACCCCGCTGCCGTAGAACAATTCATCGTAACCCAGATCCAGTATTTCTTCGGGATCTCCCAGCCGGTACAGATCAAAATGATAGACCTCAAGCCTTCCCTGGTACCGGTGCATTAAGGTAAAAGTAGGGCTTGTGACAGCTTCCTCAGCCCCCAGTCCACGGGCAATCCCGCGGGAAAGCACAGTCTTGCCCGCGCCCAGATCTCCGTAAATCAGCACAATCGCACCGGGCTTAAGTAAACTTCCAATCTTCTGGCCAAGAGCCACCGTTTCCTGCTCCGAATGTGTTGTAAATACTGTCATTAATAACACCGTTCCCAATACTATAATTACATCTTTATATTATAACCACAAAAGCGGGGCATAACAAGCCCCGCCTCAACGTATAAAACTCTTATTGCTTCAGGTGACAGCATCATCTATGGAGGATTGGCGACACCTTTTTATATATAAGCATGGTAATAAGGGATATAACAACGGCTTTCAATATATTAAACGGTATAACAGCGTATAATATATACGTTTTAAGATCCACAATAGCCTTATTACCCTTGGACATCATATTCAAAACAGCATCCATTGAAAACAATCTGGCATACATTGGTATAAGGACATAATAGTTTGCCAGCGAAGCAAGGATTGCCATGGCTATGGTGCCAACCATCATGCCAATCAGCGCGCCCTTTTTGGTTCTGTTCATAGAGTATATGATTCCGGCAGGAAACACAAAAGACACTCCCACTACGAAGTTTGCCAGGTTGCCAATCCCTCCGGTTTCGCTCCTGGACAAGAAATGAACCAGGTTCTTAACAAATTCAATAATAACACCGGCGGCCGGCCCCATGGCAAAAGATCCGATAAGAGCCGGCAAATCGCTTATATCGAACTTTAAAAAAGCCGGAAACAGCGGAAGCGGAAACTCGGCAAAAGCCATCAGTACATAAGCAATAGCCGAAAGCAAGGCAATTTTGGTTATATCCCGTATTGTATAGTTCGTTTTTATTCCTTTTACACGTCCTGTCTGCACAGCATTAAGCCCTCCTCTCATCATTTTATAATGCTAAAAGCCCCGGGTATCTTCCCGGGGCTTATCATTATCAATGGTTCATCATTTAACAACCATCTTCTCCCATCCAGACTATACTGTCGGCCCCGGAATTCCGCCGGGTCAATCCCCCTTGCGAGGGATTCGCGGGCTTTACCGCCGGTCGGGAATCTCACCCTGCCCCGAAGATAGCATACATTCAAATCCATTATTCAGTTTGAAATTATTATATTTCATATTATGAGATTTTGCAAGTCATTTTCCTGGCGATGTTTGTAAATTACAGGTTGATTTTTGCATCAATAGCACACGCTTTTGAACGGCAGCGGAAAACCGTTCTCCGTTATTCACCGGCGTCATACGCCCATCCATGATCATTGTGATAGACCATTAACTTTGTCATTCCGCCGTCAACAGCAATATTTTCACCGGTAATAAAACCTGCCTTGCCGCTGCAGAGAAACATAACCATATTGGCAATGTCAAGAGGATTCCCCACCCTTCCGGCGGGGTGCTGGACAGCATCCGGGCCATGGTATTCGTTTCCATGGGTATCAATCCATCCGGGGCTTATTGAGTTCACCCTGACCTTTCCGGCAAGGCTGACTGCAAGCGCATGAGTCAACGCAGAAATTCCGCCTTTTGCGGCGGTATAGCTCTCGGTATTTGGCTGGCTCATTCTGTCCCTGGTGGATGATATGTTTACAATGGCTGCACCTTTATTGAAATTATTCATAAACAGCTTTGCCAGCATAAAAGGAGCAGCAACTCCCGTGCGGAGAACGTAGTTAAAATCCTCATAAGAACAGTCCAGAATGCCTCCCCGTGAAAGGCATGCGTTATTGACAAGGAAATCTATATTGCCGTAATCGGCAATAACCTTGTCCGCAAATGTACGAAGGGTTTGTTCGTCAGCTATATCCCCTGTAAAATATTCATTTGGCTGCTTATCAATAACGCACACACGGGCTCCCCTTTTTTTGAATTCTTCGCAAATAACCTTTCCAATACCCTGGGCGCCGCCGGTTACAACGGCTACCTTGCCATTAAACATAAGTACACCTCCTCGGACTTATTGGCTTTTATCGTTTGTCATGCCGGTTTACTGCAGCGCCAGCATGATCAAAGGAATCGTCATAACAGAAAGAACTGTGGATATCCCGACAATTCTCGATGCCAATTCGCTGTCACCACCGTATTTTTCAGCGAATATCACGGTATTGACAGCAGCCGGCATAGCAGTCAGTATCACCGATATGTTCAAAATATCTGCCGGAATGGAAAATGGCTTCAATATCAGATAGAACAGCAAAGGCATGGCAATCAGACGCACAAAACTGCCAAGATATACCGGGAAACCTCTGAACATTTCCTTAAAGGGCAGATTGGCAAGCAGCGCACCCACAATAAGCATCGACAGTGGCGAAGTCATGGAACCTACCATTGAAGCTGCGTTATACAGAGGTGCCGGAAGCTTCAGCCTGAAAAGAAACAGGGCCATGCCCACCGCAACTGAAAGTATGACAGGATGCACCAGTATTTTTTTTATCCCTTCCCTGTCGCTTTTCCCGGAAAAAACCAGTATACCGTATAACGGTGTCAGGACGCTGAAGGGAATATTATACATGGAACCATAAAATACACCAATGCTTCCGTATATGCTTTGAAGTACAGGAAAACCCATAAAACCGCAGTTGGAAAATACCGTGACATACTGGAGTGCGCTCTTTACCCTGTGAGGATACCTGCGGTATACAAATGAACTGATCACCATGGAAGACAGGTGGATCCCCAATGAAATTATAAAGGCCAGTCCGGCGTTACGAAGCATTTCCGTTGATAAATCAAAATTATACGAAGTTATGATTAAAAGCGGCAAAGTAAGCCGCAATATGATATCGGACAGCTTTTCGGTCATATCTCCTGTTATAACATTATTCTTCCTTGCAATAAAACCGAAAACCAAAACTAAAAACAATACAACTACTTGCGATATTAAGACTTTGACATCCATATTATTCCTCGACTCCTAGTTCTTTTAGATTACTTCTGGTACCAAAAATCTGCTATTACCTTTGACGCCTCCTCAGGCGAACCAACTCTCCTGTAGTATCTCCATTCCCCGGGGTACAGGCTGAGATAGCGCCTCTGCAAAAACCTTCCGTCCAGCAACAATACAAAGCCCCTGTCCTGCTGGGTTCGTATCACCCTTCCCGCTGCCTGCAGAACCCTGTTCATGCCGGGAAACATGTATGCATATTCAAAACCCAATCCCTTTGTCCTGTTGAAATAATCCCGGATAAGGTCCCGCTCCAGGGACAGCTGGGGTAATCCGACACCAACAATAACGGCTCCTGCAAGGCGTTCACCTACGAGATCGATTCCTTCTGAAAATATACCTCCCATAACGGCGAAAGCAGTCAGGGAACGGATGGGATTTTCGCAAAAGCAGGACAGAAAATCCTTTCGCTCGGTTTCGCTCATATTGGGATCCTGTACAATGATCTGCTCCCCGGGCCATAGGGAACTGTACAGCTCATAAACATTTCTCATATACTCAAAAGACGGGAAAAATACAAAGTAATTTCCCGTTTTCAACTCCACAGCTTTCCTGATATACCGTGCCAGCAGTTCACAGCTGTCCTGCCTGTCCTTATACTTCGTTGATATATTTCCTGCTGCCACCACGCAAAGGTTTTCGGGCGGAAACGGCGAAGGAAGGTAAATGATTCGATCGTCCTCCTCTCCACCCAGCATATCTTTATAAAAGTGCAGCGGCTGCAGCGTTCCGGAAAAGAATACGGCTGCTCTCCCCTTATTGCACGCATTACGAAGCAGATAAGAGGGATCCAGGCAGAATAATTTCAGTATTACCTCGTCATTTGCCCGGGTAACATACGTCACATAGCGTTCATCATACAGGTTGGATACCGCGATGAATGCCCTGCAGCCAAAAAACAGTTCCAAAAAATCTTCATCAACTTTTTTATGCCGGTTCTCAACCAGGTAATCATCAACAGCCAGGACAAACCTCTCTACATGACTGCATAATTCCGACGGAAAATCGATTGTAATCATTCCATACTTCTGCTCAATTTTTTTGCGCATCTGGATAAACATCTTGTTTATCCTGACATATTCCTTATATGCCCTGGGGACAAACTGCTTAAGCAGGTTTTTGTGTTTCATAAAGGCCTTTTTTGAAAGCTCAGCCGAATACATGTCGCGGGCCCTTTCCACCAGGTTATGGGCTTCATCAACCAGGAATATGTAGTCACCGCCGTTATCAAAAAAGCGCCTTAAATACGCAGCCGGATCAAACAGGTAGTTATAATCGCATATTACAAAATCCACCCAGAGGGAAATATCCAGTTCAAATTCAAACGGACAGACCCGGTGTTTTTTTGCATATTTTTCAACTATGTCCAGGGTAATCATATCCTCGTTAGTTAAAACATCCATAACAGCGTCATTGACCCGGTCATAATGCCCGCGGGCATACTCACATTCTTCAGGATCGCATACCATTGAATCACAGAAGCATACCTTTTCCTTCGCAGTAATGGTTATGCTTTTGAATGTAAGCCCTGCATTCTTCATGATTTGGAGCGTCTCTTCAACAACCTGCCTGGCCACGGTTTTGGCGGTTAAGTAAAATATTTTTTCCCCTATGGCTTCTCCCATAGCCTTAACCGCAGGAAACAATGCAGATATGGTTTTACCCGTTCCTGTAGCGGCCTGGACAAACAGCATTCTTTTGTCCCTGATAGCCCGGTAAACAGCAACGGCCATTTCCCTCTGCCCCTTTCTGTATTCAGCAAAAGGAAAGGGCAGGCCTTTTATAGACCTGTCCCGCTGCTTAGCATGCCCGAGGGAAAACCGGACCCATTTTGCATACCGGGATGCAAGATCCATGAAAAACTGATGTAATTCTTCATAGCAAAAGGTTTGCTGAAACCGTTTTATATCCTTTGTGTCTATATTATAGTAGGTGAGCCTGACCGTGATACCCGGTATATCAATCTTTGACATATACATCCAGGCGTAACACTTGGCCTGAGCCCAGTGAAGCAGATTGTACTCCTGATCCACTATCTCCAGAGGCGTGAAAGTGCTCTTTATCTCATCAACAATGACCTCGTCCCGGTTAGTTATTATACCATCGGCAATGCCCTCCACCATAAGGACAAAGTCGTCAAAAGGCACCTCGAAGGATAACCTGACTTCAGGCTGATAGCCTTCATCCATCTCCTTCTGAATCTTCCTGTGGATTGCCGCTCCCTGCTGAAGGCTGTGCATGCCCACATATCCTGACGACGTAATATCGCCAGAACGAAGGAGAAACTCCACTATATTGCGTACGGAAATCCTTATTACCGGTTTATCTGTCTGTATATTGTCCATTATTCGTTCACTACTTCACATATAGAATTGTTGCTATTCTTTTTTATAAACCAGCCTGCCGTCTATAAAAACCATCCGGGTCCTGGAGCGTATGTCCAGCGGATGCCCGTCAAAGATAGCAATATCAGCGTCTTTTCCCTCCTCCAGGCTTCCAACCCGGTCGTCAAGCCCGCTGACCCATGCGGGATAAATGGTAATGGCTTTTAATGCTTCCATCTCATCCATTCCTTCTCTCACCGCTATGGAAGCACAGACGGGAAGGTATTGAATGGGAATAACGGGATGATCCGTCATAATGGCAACTTTCAGCCCTGCCCTTGACAGAACGGCCGGCGATTTAAACGTAAGGTTCTTAAGCTCTACTTTACTCCGGTCGGTTAATAACGGGCCCACAATAACCCTGGCATTCTCCTCAAGCAAAAAATCGGTAATTTTATGGCCTTCGGTACAGTGATCAATGGTGATATCAACATCAAACTCCCTGGCGATTCTAATAGCTGTCAGTATATCGTCAGCCCGGTGAGCATGAACTTTTAACGGGAGTTCCCGGTCGAGTACCTTTACCATTATCTCCATTTTCAGATCCCTGTCCGGCATTTTTTCCGGATCCTGTTTCCCCAATTCCATTTTACGTTTGTAGTCCCGGGCTTCTATCAGGGTTTCTCTCAGTATAGCAGCAGTTGCCATCCTGGTTGAAGGTGATTTTCTCTGCTCGCCGTATACTCTTTTGGGATTCTCTCCCAATGCAACCTTTACAGCCAGGGGCGCTTTTACTATCATATCGTCTACCCTGCGCCCATAGGTTTTAAGGGCAGCAAACTGGCCGCCCACCACGTTAGCGCTTCCGGGGCCTGTTACTACAGTTGTAATACCGTGTTCCCTGGCTTCACGAAAACTGTTATCCCCGGGATTGATTCCGTCTATTGCACGAAGATGCGGGGTGACCGGGTCGGTTTCCTCGTTGCCATCGGCTCCTTCAAAACCGATTCCATCCTCCCACATCCCTATATGGCAGTGAGCATCCACTATGCCCGGCATAATCCACATTCCCCGGGCATCAATAATCTCCGCTCCTGCAGGGGCAGGTATATCTTCAGCTATCTCTTTTATCTTGTTTCCTTCTATCAATATGTCCCCCCGATCATAATTCCGGTTGGCCATGGTAAGAATCCTGCCGTTCTTTATCAGTATGCTCAATTCTCTTCCCCTTCCATGTTAACGCTTCGTCCGTATTAGAAACAAATACTGTTTATCAGTTTTTTATAAGCCCGTGATCGGCAAAACTGAAATACTTGCCGTCAGCAACAATTATATGATCCAGCACCCTGACCGATATGGTCTCCAGGGCGGCAGTTATTTTGCGCGTTATATTTATGTCTGCCTGAGAGGGTTCCAAAGTCCCGCCCGGATGATTATGCGCCAGTATAACGCTGTGAGCCTGATGGCGTAAAACAGCCTCGACTATAACTCTCGGGTACACCGGCGCCTGATCAATAGTCCCTTCATGGACCAGGCAGGCATGGTTCAGCCGGTTCTGCGCATCAAGGCAGATCACGTAAAAAACCTCATACAATCTTCCGGAAAACAAAGAAACCAGGTATTCTCCTGCCTTCGCCGTACTATTAAGCCTGGGCTTGTGCCCCCATTTGTCCTTGAAATAAATTCGTGCCAGAGATGGAATAAGATTCAGCAAAACCGCCGAATTCTTCCCGATTCCGGGTGTTGACATCAAATCCGCAGGATCAGCTTCAAACACTGCAGACAATGATCCATATTTCCTGATCAACGTATGAGCAAGCTCATTGGTGTCCTTCCTGGGTATTGAATAGAATAGCAAAAGTTCCAATATTTGGTGATCTTCAAAGGCATCAAGGCCTTCATTCAAAAACCTGCTCTTAACTCTGTCCCTGTGTCCTTCATGCAATGAAACCACCCGTTTTATATGATTGATGCATATGTTATATTAATAAACTCTATTCTTTCAAAAAATCATGCACAAACCTGGGCAGTTTAAAACAGGCCTGAAAAACATCCGGTGTAAAATAATGTGTATTCATGCCCCTAGCCCTTTCCAATGACGCACCCGAATAATTGTATGCTTTGGAAGCCATGGTAAAACTCCATAAACCGCTTGGATAAGTTGGAATACAAGCTAAATAAGTGTTCACATACTCGAATAATCCGTTTAATATCCCTGTTACTTTTTTAATGATATCCCGGTTGAAAAAAGGTGATTCGGACTGAATATTCAATATGCCATCCTGTTTTAAAGCCCTGAAACAGTCATTATAAAAAGGATATTCAAACAGATTTACAGCCGGTCCCACCGGATCCGAAGAATCTACTATTATAACATCATATTCATCCTGTTTTGACTTAACAAACTCTATTCCGTCATCCACAATCAGTTTAAAGCGCGGGTCATCAAAAACGCCGGCTAAGCCGGGAAAGAATTCCCGAATAGCATTGATAACCTCTTCATCTATCTCAATCAGCTGAACCTCTTCTACTTCCTTGTATTTAAGCACCTCCCGCGCCGCTCCCCCGTCGCCTCCGCCGATTATCAGCACTTTTCCGGGGTTAGGATGGGTAAGCATAGGTACATGGGAAATCATCTCATTATAAATGAATTCATCCTTTTCGGTTATCTGGATTGCGCCGTCCAGCAATAGTGCTCGTCCGAATTCCTCCATCTCTATTACTTCCAGATACTGATATGGGGTTTGTTTTTGAAGTAAAACTCGGTTGATTTTCCATTGGAGCTTGTATCCCGGTGTCTCATCCTCAATAAACCACATACTCACTCCCGGTCTCTCCCCCTTTCATCATCCAGAATATTGGCATTTCCCAAACACTCTTTACAAAAACCATATATTTCAAGTCTATGATCAACAGGTACAAATCCGTCTTCCTGAAGCGGTATATCCTTAATGGGGCAGTAATCTATGCACCGAATTTTTCCGCATTCCTTACAGATCATATGATGATGGTGGGTATCATTCGTCACCAGTTCATAATAGGAAGCCTCATGCCCAAGGGATGTTTTTCGCAGAATACCTTCCTGAACAAGAAGATCCAGATTCCTGTATACCGTAGAAAAATTGGTACCGGGATTTGTTTCCGTGACCTTCTCAAAAATATGCTGAGCTGTTGCCAGGTTTTCTTCCAGACTGTCCAATACTTTTATAATAGCTTCCCGCTGTTTTGTAAGCTTATATCCCCGCCTTCTCAACTGATCCTCTATTGCAGTCCTCTGACTTTCCATTTCTATACCCCTTATTTGATATAGGTGATGACAAGCAAAAGCACTTATACAACCGGTTTATATAAATCAACACGTTACCGCTCCATGATGACAAAAGTCAGCAATCCTTACCTCCCAGTGTTCTTCAAATGATGAGACAAACACCTTCATCTGCTGGACAAAATGAGAATAGCCCTTATCCAGTATTGCAATAATCGTAGGCCCTGAACCGCTCAAAAACACCCCTTTAGCGCCTAATTCCCGCGAATAAGAGTATACCTCGTCCCAGTGGGGAATAAGAGCCTTCCTATACGGCTGGTGAATCCGATCCTGGGTTGCCGTCATAAGATTATCGGTGCTTCCCGTCAAAAAAGACGCGACAAGCACAGCAGTACGGCCTATATTGAACACCGCATCCTCCAGGGGTATCGTCCGGGGAATTATCTTTCTCGCCTTTGCAGTCTTAACCATTATGTCAGGTATCATTACAGCAAACTTAATCCCCTCGGGGGGCTGGATTTTTACATATAAGACTTCGCCGTCTTCCATACATGCCGCCGTCATTCCGCCCATCATGGCCGGAACAACATTATCGGGATGGCCGTCTGCCTCAACAGCCATCTTCATCAGTTCATTTTTATCAAAAGGAAACCCGGCCAAAGCATTTGCAGCGGTCATGCCGCCCACTATACAGGCTGCGCTGCTGCCCAGGCCGCGGGTAATTGGGATGCCGTTTTTTTGATTGAGCCTTATGCCCTTGGGAGAAAAACCGGCCACGTCAAAAACCTTCTTCATGGACCTATACACCAAATTGGTTTCATCAACAGGCACATCCCCGCATCTTTCGCCCGATATGTTAATACTTAATCCTTCATTGCATTCTTCAACTTCTATATCGTTATATATATTGAGAGCCACTCCCAAACAATCGAACCCAGGCCCGATATTTGCGGCAGTGGCAGGCACTCTCACCTTTATCACATGTTCTCCTCCCACAGCAATAAAATATAAAAGCATCGAGGTGCTTTTCCCAATGGGATTGTATCATAATTTTCGACGGCATACAACTGGTAATCAGCGTACCCGCTTCACTTCGCCGACAGGTTCTAAGCCTTTTCACAAGGTGATTTCCATAGTATTCTTCAAACTATGCTCAAAACTATGCTCATTGATTGATAGAAGAATATCATTCCGCCTGCTGGCGCTTAAGGCTAAGAACGGACGCCAATGCCGGTAAACCCATAACAAACCTGTAGAAATCCTGGTATGTCCCTTTATATGTACACTTTATCGGTTCACCGGTCCTGTGAATCAGGTAGTCGGTTATAAGATATGTTTTCATTCCCAAACAGCCGGCGATTAAATCCTCCTGTACATCGTTTCCGACCATTATACACTGTTCAGGCTTTTTCCCAATCTCCTCCAGCACTTCCTCGTAGAATTCCTTGTTGGGTTTGCAGTAGCAGTTCCGTTCATAGCAGGAAATATATATAAAATCCTCAGGTTTCAGCCCCGCCCATCTGATCCTGTGTAAAATTGCCTTTTCAGGGAAAAGAGGATTTGTAGCGATGGCAACCTGGTATCCCTTATCTTTGAGGATATATACGCTTTCCCTGATACAGGGAACACTGCCGATACATTTTTTTGTCTTCAAAAAAGCGGTATCATAAAACCTGTCAAACCGTTCCCTGTAAAAATTGAGTTTATCTTCCCCCACAAGTTTTGCAAAGCTGTCCATAAAGACCTCTTCATTGGTACGCCGTTCCGTATTGCTGATCATGTCTTTTGTACACGACCATATGTATTTTACCAGGGTTTCCGGTTCCATTATATCCTTAAACTCCCTGCCTATTTCACAGAAATAAAGCCGGGTAAACTCATCAAGGTCCATTGGCAGGAGAGTCCCGTCAAGATCAAACAAAAACGTATCAACATTTTTCAAGCAATCACGCCTCTCTAACGTATTCTGGCCATAACCTCGGTAACAAACCTTTGCATATCATTCTCCGCTTCTTCAAGGCTTTTCCTGACGATCGAGAAGTACAGTTTTATCTTTGGCTCGGTACCCGACGGCCGGATTGCAAACCAGGAACCGTCTTCAAGCCTGTAGCGCAGCACATCTGACGGCACCGACATGTTGATTGGGTCAATCCTGTCCTTCCCGGGATAATATGCTTTCAGTTCTTTGTAATCCTGAATGGTTACTATATCTGTCCCACAGACCCGTACCGGGGGGTTGTGCCGGAAGTCTTCCATGATTTCCTTGATCCTGGCCATCCCTTCCCTGCCTTCCAAATATACGGATTCCTGGGCGTCATGATAGTATCCGAACTTTTGCCACAGTTCAACCAAACCGTCATAGAGATTCATGCCCCTGGATTTGTAGTAAGCAGCCATTTCACAAATCAGCATTGAAGCAATTACCGCATCCTTGTCCCGGACGAAATCACCCGCAAGGTATCCAAAACTCTCTTCATAGCCGAATAAAAATGTTTTGTCTCCCTCATCCTCAAATTCCTGTACCTTTTCACATATAAACTTAAACCCTGTATAGGTGTCTACAGCCTCAATCCCGTAAGACTTGGCTATCTCCCGCCCTATTTCACTTGTAACAATGGTTTTAATGACAGCTCCGTCAGCAGGCAGCCTTCCCTGCCTCTGCAAAGCTCCCAGCACATAGTCAACCAGTAACGCCCCGGTCTGATTTCCCGTTAAGAATATGTATCTGCCATCAGAACCTCTGACAACAACACCTACCCTGTCGCAGTCGGGATCGGTTCCGATTATTATATCGGCTTCATTATTTTTAGCCATTTCAATGGCCAATTCAAAAACCTCCGGCTCCTCGGGATTAGGGAATTTAACGGTAGGAAATTCCGGATCGGGCATTTCCTGTTCAGATACCACCATGACGTTCTCAAAACCCAGTTCCTTGAGCACACGCCTGACGGGTTTGTTGCCGGTACCGTGGATTGGAGTATATACAATCTTCAACTGGCTGCCCATTTCCTTAATCAGCTGCTTGTTAATGGATAAATTCTTAACCCGATCAATATACCGGTCTACCACATCCTTGCCTATTATATTCAAAAGCCCCCGGTTCTCTGCCTCTTCTTTGCTGATGGTTTTAATTTCTTCAAAGCTTTTTACAGCGTATACCTCTTTGATTATTTCTTCAGAGCGTCCTGGAGGAACCTGTCCGCCGTCCTCCCAGTAAACCTTGTAACCGTTGTATGCAGGGGGGTTATGACTGGCTGTTATAACAACTCCGGAAACAGCGCCGAGTTCCCTTACACTGAAAGACAGTATGGGCGTCGGCTGCATCTCATCGTAAAGGTATACCTTGATCCCGTTTGCATTCAGCACAAGGGCAGTTTCCAGGGCAAACTCTTTCGACATCCTCCTTGTGTCATAAGCTATAACAACTCCCCTGTCCATAGCATCCCTGCCGTGTTTTATTATGTAGTTTGCCAGGCCCTGCGTGGCTCTTCCCACAGTATACCTGTTCATCCGGTTGGAGCCGGCCCCAATAATTCCGCGGAGGCCGCCGGTACCAAATTCCAGATCCTTGTAAAACCGGCTCTCCAGTTCCTTCTCATCATTCTCTATTGCAGCCAGTTCTTCTTTTGTAGCTTTATCTATAACCGGACTATCCAGCCATTGCCTGTATTTTTCCCTGTAATCCACGCAGAATTCCTCCTTTTTACAACGCTTTAGTCATTACACCGCTATTATTGTCTGTCATGCCAATAAATATTATTACCATATCAATCTCAAAACGTTCCATACACCATTTCACATAAAATATAAAACTGCATATAAAATCGCAGTATGATATGCTAAGTCAGCAAATTGCCCTGTACAAAATCCCTCAAATATTCACCGAACTCGGCCTTGAGATCGTCCCTGCGCAGGGCAAATTCAACGGTTGCCTGAAGATAGCCGAGCTTGTTACCTACATCATACCTTTTACCCTCAAAATCATAAGCATATATAGCTTCTTCCGAAACCAGGGATTGCAGCGCGTCAGTCAGCTGTATTTCCCCTCCAATCCCGGGTTTTGTATGGGCCAGGTAATAAAATATCCTGGGAGTGATAATATACCGCCCCAGAATTGCCAGGGTGGAGGGAGCTTTATCAACATCCGGCTTTTCTATCAGCTCTTTTACCTTGTACACCTTGTCCTCAATCTCAATCCCATTAACAATACCGTATTTGTTAACATCTTCCCGGGACACATGCTGGCATCCCAAAACGGTGGTCTTATATTCATTGTAAACCTCAATAATCTGTTTAAGACAGGGGGTTTTGGAATAAACAATATCATCCCCCAGCAGGACGGCAAAAGGTTCGTCTCCGATAAACGAACGCGCACAGTAGATTGCATGACCCAGCCCCTTAGGCTCCTTTTGTCTTATGTAGTGAATATCCACCATGTTGGAAATATCATCAACCAGTTTGAGCAAATCTGCATTGTTGCTTTTTTGCAGAGCCTCTTCCAGCTCCAGGGAACGGTCAAAATGATCCTCAATCGATCTCTTGTTTCTCCCTGTAACAATAAGAAACTCCTCAATACCGGAATCAATTGCTTCTTCAATAATATACTGTATAGTGGGCTTGTCCACTATAGGCAGCATCTCCTTTGGCTGTGCCTTTGTAGCCGGCAAAAATCTTGTCCCCAGCCCGGCTGCAGGAATAATAGCTTTCCTAACCTTCACTTTTACATCCTCCAATTCCAAGTATTATTATATTGTTCCAGACAGGCTTACTTAATTGATTATAAAAATACAAATGGCATATTCCAGCCATTAACTAATTATAACATTTATCCTAATCTTTGAGCAAGTTATAGCCTGTTTGCCTGTAGAATTCATGCTTAAGGCTTTCGAAAATATTTTCATCCCACTCTTCCGCAGGTATAACCCGGACAGCCTTCTCCATTTGGTAAAAGCCGGGGTTTCTTTTCAGTCTAAGGCCGTTTCCCTCCATCAACCGCCTTGCCAGCTTGATTATCTCATTCTGGTTGGGATTGGGGTTTATCTTCATGGCCCATCCCGTTATTTTCTCCAGCTGTTCAATCACATCACCATACTGTGCTCCTATCTCCGGTGATACAAAGGACAATTCCACATATGAGCCCGTTTCATCCTTCTTAAGGCCTTTTCTATACAATCTATGAGGTTTACCGGTAAAAACCTCATCTATGAGTTTGAAAACCTTGTTCTGTTCCATCTGGCCCGGCTGTGCTGATACCGGTGCAGCAGGTTCTGCTTTTTCTTCATCATTGAGGATCAATTCAAGGCCGGTAGATTCCAGAAACCGCTGTTTTATACTTTCATGATCTACATCCCCTTCTATACTGGCCTTGAAATATCCCTGCAAACGGTAATATGACAGCTTGCCCGATAAATAGGTCCCCTGAGGCAGAAGGCTTATCAACAGATCTTCTGCTGCCTCCAGGTTGCATTCCTGATTAATCTCTGTTTTCCAGCCGGTTACTGCCTCAAACTCCCGCAGCCGATCCTCATAGGCTTTACCGGCTGCCTTTGGAAAGTTAAAATACAGCAGGGCTATTTTTTCGTCAAACCTGGCTCCTTTCTTATACAACCCGGTTTCGGGAGGAAAGAATTCCTCCAGCAATGCAAGCATCCGGTTAACTTCCATGGGGCCTTCCTTCTCCTGCCGGCGCTGGTCCACTTCCTGCCGGGACAGCGGGTTATAAAGAAAAGGACGCCGGTTGTCTGGTTCAAAGTAATCTGAGTCCTGCAGCAGTTGTGCCAGTCTGCTGATCTGCTGAAGCTCAGGTGTCCGGCCGCCGTGCCATATACTGAAAAGTTCTTCAACTGTAAAAGATCTCTTTTTGCTGTCATGTTTCAGAATGTGCTTCCACAGCTCCCCGAGATCCGGCTCCTCCGGAAAGCTTTCCTTCCCAAGTGAAGGAATCGCCGGCCTTTCCAGCTGTTTCCGCTGCCTTTTAAGCCGGATGTTATAACTTTCGCCATTGGCCGGCAGATACACCCTGCCCCAGTAGTCCGCCTGCAGGTCCTTCCCCAGAACCGTCATTATTTCTTCCTGGCCATGAACCAGAAACACCTGCCTGGGAGACAGATTGTGCACCAATCCAATAAGCTGAGTTTTATCGGCATGGGCGGATAAACTATAGCTTTCCACGCGGCATCTAACGGGAACCTGTTTGTCCCCCAACTGCAAAAACCTGTCTTCAACAGGTAAATCAAGCAAATCGAGAAGCCGCCGGCCGGGCGCTTCTTCATCCTGGTAGCCGGTTATTGCTATAAAGTTTTTTCGGTCGCCTGCCAGTTTTTCTGCGTACCACTGGCTTGGCCCTCCTGTCAGCATACCCGAACTGGAAATAATACAGCACGGATCGGAATCTTCTATTACAGCTTCCCGCATGGTACGGTTTGTAACGGGCTGTATCCACTCGTCGAAAAAAATATCTATATTCCTCCAGATCCTTTTGGCCAGGCTGCTGCGCAGGTAATTGGGATTTAAACGATACATCCGGCAGATCTCCCGTACCATTCCATCAACAAACACTTTAAACCTGGGCAGTTTATTCCTGTTCATGGCACGCTTTAAAATCAGTATAACCTCCTGGGCCCGTCCCAGGGCAAAGGCGGGTATAAGTACCTTTCCGCCTTCCTCTATAACTTCCCCGACCATCCGGGCAAGCCGCTCTTCCTCCGTCTGCCGGTTGGCATGAAGTTTATCACCGTATGTTGATTCTATAACAGCTATATCGGGCCTTAGCTTAGGAATTACAGCTCCTCCCAC
>DGEI01000024.1:503-22998 GCA_002385885.1 Firmicutes bacterium UBA3930 | reverse complement strand
ACTTTGTTCTGTATATTCAGATACGCAGCTTTTTTGATGAGCTCTTGCTTATAAGGTCCATTTCCCATAATCAAAAAATGAACATCGTTAATGTGTTCAATCACCGCTGGAATGGCATCCAGAAGATAATCAATACCCTTTGAAGGAATAAGCCGTGCAGTTGTTCCCACCAGAGTCGTATGCCGTCCAATGTTGAGACGCCTCCTCAAATCATTGACAAAATCCATATCTTTGGCTCTTATATTTTTGTAGGCAGGAATTCCATTATGTACCACATGAATCTTATCATCCGGTATCCGGCAATTCTGAATCAATTCTTCCTTCAATGCATGAGATACGGTGATGATACCCTGGGTATACCGGCACAGGATATGTTCCAGCCTTCCAAACATCCATCGCCTGACCGGCAGTGTCATAGGCAAAATGAAATTATGCACGGTATATACCCTTGGACATCCGGCAAATATAGCCCCCAATCTGCCTATCACACCTGCTTTAAAGCCATGGCAGTGAACCAGATTGGCTCTGTATTCCTTTATAACGGAGAAGACATCCAGAGTCCTCTTTATATCCCGGTAAGGTTGAATCTCGCCCGGAATGTTGAAAGGGCATACCGTCATCCCTGCATCTCTTAGCTCCTCCATAACCGGATGGCTGAAATTGCAAAGAGCAAGCACATCAAACCCCCTTTCTTTCAATCCCTTTAGCAGCGTGACATAATGCTCCTTCATTCCTCCACAGGCCTGGCGTATGATTTCTACAACTTTAATTTTTTTGATCCGTGGCATTCCATGCTCCTTCCTGCTTATACAACGTTATCTTAATCAGATGTGTTTTTTTCCGCAATGATTTCCTGCAGCCGCTGAATAATTATCAGTATAAATGACAGTCCAACATAAATCATTGAAGTAGCGGCCGCTACTATACCCGAATCATTGACTGCAAAGGCTGCAATGCTTCCAACCAGCCCGCTTATAAATCCATAGGACAGATAGGGATACTTCTCCCTTACGTCCTTAAAAATTCCTGCGGGACGATAGAACAGGATCACCATGGACAGAAGAGATGAAAGAAATACCCGCGTCCATATGGTATTTTTAAAGAGGCGGATGTTCATTGACAGTTTCCTGTAAGCTATATTGTACAGCTCCTGTATTCCGTTTTCCCTTATTAATTCCACTGTCTGTCCCATATGGGATTGGCTTTCTACAGTTCTAAAACTGTCCAGGACAAACACGGCCGCTATAAAAAGAGATAAAGTAGCTGCAATGACCGCTATATGTTTCCAGGTAATTGAATGCGTGGTTACAAGAATCGCCAATACCCCGAAAGCTGCAAAAGCTGTAACAGCGCCGCCCACATTAGCTCCCCACCAGGGAAGAGCCAGAACCGATAAAATCACTGCCAGACATAACAGTACGCCCCACGTGACCCATCTGCCGTATCGTACAAATCTCTCTATGATACAGGTTCCCCCTATACACGCTGCTCCTGTCAGAGCTCCCATGTATTCATTCCCTATACCATAAAAACGTGCTCCGCTTATAACGTCATATCCCAAAGGTGAACCCTGTATAAGCCGGGCACCGGTCCACTGATCAATTAATAATATGGCTGTCATTAAAACACAAACCGCCAGTATTCTGTCCAACGTGTGAGGAAATATATACCATACGGCAGCCGTAAGCAGCAAGTTTATCAACAGGGCTGCCAATGCACTGCCTGCTGTAGTAGATTGACGTACCATAGACAACAGCATATATGTGTGAGGAATCAGCATTATAAACAGTATGCAAGGCTTCATCATATTCAGATACCGGGTTTTGAAAAACAGAACAAAAAGAGACGCGCCTACCACAGCTATCAGCAAAAGCACAAAACCCCGTATAAGAAATGAACGCTGGTTAAAGATCTCCACCAACCTTTGGTTAAAAAGCAGAATTCCTTCTATACCCTGATTGTTGTATATACTTCTAATGGCTGCGCCACCCTGTCCGGGAAGAGGAGAAATTCCAAAGAAGTCCAATACAGTAACTCCGACATCCAGGTTGGTCACCACCCCCATCCGATGTGTGGATGCTGAAGTCATCCATCCCCTGCCCACTCCCTTACCGGCAACAATAATGGGAGTAAGACGGTTATTTTTCTGCAGGTCCCTTAGGGGGCCAAGGGGCGTAAACACCATGATAAGATCTCTTTTTAAATCCAGCCTGTCCAAAAGCCTGCCTATAAAGGCATCTCCATCTTCCAGCGCATTTTGCCTATGCGCTTCTAGCATTTGATCCATAAGATTATACCTGTAATCCTCTGCCCTGCATGTATCCCCCCATTCAACACCGATAACATCGGCCTCATCCCATATCCTATCCACCGCCCGGATCATTTTTTCAGAGTCAACCTTTATACCGAAAGGACGGGAGCCATCTTTTTCAGTAAGGCTACGGCTTACATCACCCAAGGGTACGATCCCTCCATCATCCATCAGCATGGACACCAGGTATCTTAAGTACCTGTCCGGTGTGTCGCTGTTGCCTATTACAGCAACAGAACGCCCTTCCTCCCGTAAAGCAGTGCCCAGGGCTCCTACTTTTACCGTATATGGCCTGTTAAGATTATTTCTATATACCTGGGCAATCCCCAGGTTGGCTATTGAACCAGCCGGCATTACCTTTCCGGTTATCTGATAGTATAAATCCGTTATCTTCTGTCCCTGGTAAGTATCCTGGGATGAAAAGGCCAGGGGAGAATTGGCGGAACCGGTAATTCGTGCCCCAGCACCCATAGTAACATATAAGTTATTGCATGATCGGCTGCCTGCTGTATTGGTAGTCATAAGGCCGATAGCCCCGATATTCATAAGCCGATCAATATTTGGAGTGTCAGCTTCATAAATATCATTCCAGCCAATGCGATCCATAACCACCAGAACTACTTTTCCTGTGTTTCCTTTTCTATATTCGCGGGATATCCCGGCAGACACCGCTGTAATCCCGGATGTTTTTATATCATTCTCTGATGCCTCCGCTCCGGATTCAGGTGCTTTTGCCATGGATACAGCCAAAATTTCCGAACTTCTGTCTTTCACGTGACTGTGTTTACCTGTTTCTACAGCGTTACAGGACTCAACCCCATCACCCGTGACATCCGCCGGAACAACCGGTATATGTACTGACAAAACAGTGAATATAAGCAGCAATCCAAATGCCCGTATCAAGAAACTCACCTCATCTAGATTTTTCCCGAAAATGCTTCTATCATACCCCTCCATACGGGCACAGTATTGGCATAAAAAATACCTCAAGAGAAATTTGCTGAACAAAATTTCTCTTGAGGCCTGCTTGTTTACTGCCGCCAACGGCATGGAAAACAAAATATTTATCCGGACTGCCCCGTCAATGCGCGAAAAGCATTAACGGTTTCCACCAGATAGGCCGGCAAGGAATCCAAAACGGGAATATCCAAACCGGCTGCAAGCGCCATAGCAAGAAAAGTATTTACAACAGAATCCTTGCCTCTGTGTGATAATCCCGCGGTTATTCTCTCAACACTCAGTGAAGTCTTCAGACCCAGCTCATTCTTTACCAACCGAACGGTCTTAATAGCTTCCATACATTCAGGACAGGTTTCGATACGGGTGCTTCCGCAATCAACAACCATGTCTTCTTTGGATATGCCATATGACTGTATATAATGTACAATATCCTCTATGTCTTTGAGCCGTTCTCCGGCATTGACAGGTATCCCATCTTCATCCATGGCTGATACCACCATGCAAGCCCCATACTTTTTTACAAGCGGTAACAGAGATTCCAACGAGGCCGGCTCCCGGACAGGCCACCGGACAAGAGGCTTTCCGTTGTACACTCTCATACCGGCCTCCAAAGCATCAGGACAGGAGCTGTTAATCTCAAGGGGCAGGTTAACAACTGCCTGAACCTCACGTATCACACCGGGTAATGTTTCCCGTTCATGCATTTTTCCTTCAGTAATATCCGGCAGCTGAACATTTACGGCCAGTATATCAGCACCCTGACTTCTCTGGTCAATGGCTTCCGAAACCAGGTCACCGAAGCTGCTGCTCTTTATAGCATGGGCAATATCTTCATTAAGCCGGGCATTTATCCGGCCGCCGATGATCTTAATTCCATCGCCCAGCACAACGGTCCTGGACCCTGACGACACAGCTGTCAGCTTATCAACCGGGGTATAAACAGGGGCTAGATCATCTACCGTCTTCCGCACTGCCTTTATGTAATCGGGAGTGGTACCACAGCAGCATCCCACCAGCCGAACCCCCTGTTGTATCATGATAGAGGTATAACGCTGAAAAACATCTGGTTTCGCAGGATATACGGTTTGTCCGTTGACTATCTTAGGGAGTCCGGCATTGGGCTGTACCAGGACGGGAACGCTGGCATAGGCCAGAATTTGTTTTACAATAGGCAGCAGTTCTTCCGGTCCCAGCGAACAGTTGGCTCCCAGAGCATCAACTCCAAGGCTTTCCAGTACAACGACAGCGGTTAATGGATCGGTGCCCATCAGAGTCCTTCCGTTGCGTTCAAAGGTCAAAGTACAAACCACCGGAAGGCTGCTGTTCTCTTTGGCAGCAAGAACAGCCGCCTTAGCTTCATACAAATCCCCTATGGTCTCTATCAGGATAAGATCTGCCCCGGCTTGGGCTCCTGCCCTGACCTGCCTGGCATACATTTGATAAACCCTGTCAAAGGAAAGAGTACCCATAGGCTCCATGAACTGACCGATAGGTCCTATATCAAGAGCAACCCACTTGTTACCTGCCGCTTTTCTGGCTAATTCAACCGCCCGTGTCACCACCTGTTCAACCGTATATCCGGTATCCTTGAGCTTAAGCTCATTGGCACCCAAAGTATTTGTAGTAATTACATCTGCTCCGGCCTGTATATACTCCTTATGTATTCCTTCGATCACCTCAGGATAAAGCATATTAAAAATTTCAGGAGGTTGCCCGGGTTTAAGCCCGTGCCGCTGGATCATAGTTCCCATAGCACCATCAAATACAATCAAATGTTTATCCAATGCACTTTTAAAAACCACTATTTTCTCATCCTTTCACATCCCGGGACCAAATTAACAGACTGTCTAACAAATAATGAATAATTCCGTTTTACCGGCTTCATTATACAATTCATTGCCCTGCTGGAAAAGCAAACCGGTTAAGATGCAATAACAACAGTATCTCAAAAACAGGTTATCCATGCTAAACAGCTGCCGTTAAAACGGGTCAGTTTAGCATATGCAGCATTTAGGCATATTATAAAAGAGAATCAGATAATAAGTCAATATATAACTGCAGTAACCATTGTGTGTGGAATTATATGCGAGGTATGCTTTGCAGAATATTATTCCGCTCTAATGTTCAAAAGGGCGTTGTTTATGCAACGCCCTGTCAACTATATTACTTAATTATATAATCATCTTGATATACTTTTATGCAATTAATGCCTTGGCCAAATCTGCTGCCGAAGCTGCATCCGGTGCGTATCCATCGGCGCCGATCTCATCGGCAAAGTTCTGAGTTACCGGCGCGCCACCTATTATTATTTTTACCCGATCTCTTAAACCGGCTGCTTCAAGAGCCTCAATTGTATCCTTCATGCCCGGCATGGTAGTGGTAAGCAATGCCGACATGGCCACAATACAACCACCATCTGAAGATTTGGCCGCTTCAACAAATTTCTCGGGGCTAACATCAATTCCAAGATCAGTAACCTCAAACCCGGCACCTTCAAGCATCATAGCTACCAGGTTCTTTCCTATGTCGTGCAGATCCCCTTTAACGGTACCTATAACCACCTTACCCATAGGCTTTACATCCCGTTCAGCGAGTAAAGGCTTTAATATGTTGAGTCCGGCATACATTGCCCGGGCGGCAATCAACACTTCCGGGACATATACTTCGTTGTTTTTAAAAAGCTCCCCAATTTCTCCCATGCCCACAATAAGAGCATTATTGACGATATCTTCAGGATTCACACCTTCGGCAAGCGCTGCTTCTACCATTTCCTTTACCTTTGGAGCATTACCTGCCTTCAAAGCATCGGCAATTGCTCTGAAATCAGCCATTTTTAAATCCTCCTTTTCGTTATGTTAGAATTTATTGCTGAATCTATTATAACAGGTTTAACCCCTATTGTATCCGTATGATCTTGTTAATCTTGGTAAAATCTTGTCAACACATTTATTCAGATATTCCTTCTGTACCGATTGGGTGACACACCCACATATTTCTTGAATACCTTACTGAAGTAGCTGGCATCCTCATACCCAACCTGTGAGGCAACAGCTACAACTGACAGCGAAGGATCCATAAGCAGCTTTTTGGCCTCTTCCATACGCACCATTGTCAGGTATTCAACAAAGGTTATCCCAAGTTCCTCCCGGAACATATGGCTAAGGTAGTAAGGACTTATATATATCTGCTGGGCTACATTTTCAAGAGTAAGATTCCGGTTATAGTTTTCACGTATATATTTCAAGGCTTCTCCCAGGTTCCTTGCGCTGCGTACATTTCTTGTCTCATACACCGTATCCATAAACGTATCAAGCACCTTTACAAGCCAGTAACATAATTCATCAATATTATCCATATGAGACAGTTCAGAAATAAAGTCATAGTTTAATCCCAGCAGCTTCTCAAGACTTGCGCCTCCCTCAACTGCTGCCCTGGATATTACAACCACAAGTTCCAGTATCCTGGCCTTAATCAAATCCATGTTGCCAGCTTTCCGGAAAAAAATATCCCCCAGCATTTCATTCAAAATCTCTTTTGCGCCGGTACGGTCGCCCAGTTTGACTTTACCGAGCAGGTCGTGTTCTTTTTCTATAGGATAGGCCACAGTTTGTACTTTGGATTCCAGCGCCTTTATAGTTTCTTCAGCCTGTTTTCTTTCGAAAATAGCTTCAGCCAGCCTGGCCTGCTGTTCATTAAGTTCCTTCCTTTGCTGCAGTGTCAGCATCCCGGTCCTGGCGATATGATTAGCCATTACAAACAAAAGCTGTGCCGCAGCCTGAACGTTCCTTCCTGAAAGCATCTTTACCTGTCTGCTGGCTACCATCAAAGCTTCACGGTTTATATTGAGATCCTGAGTAAGGTTTAAAAACTCTTGAAGGGCCAGCTCGTCCCATTCCCACATAAGAACGGGTCCGCAGGATATACTGCCCAGATACACATCTTTGAACATTACCGGAGCAGCAAACTCTATCAATCCGGCATGGCAGCGAAAAATATACGGTTCTCCCAGCTGGGAAGCCAGCTTTCCTGCATAGCTCATAGACTGATTGCACCTTTTTACCCCTTCGGGATCGGAACGTATCACTTTACAAAAGGGACACTGCCCCTCGTATTCATCCGGAACAATAATAGGCTCACCCTCCGGGTTTACAAATATTGCTCCCAGGCCGGTAGCCAGCACGAACCAATTTAACATGCTCTTTAACTCTTTTATATCAATTATATCCTCTATTTTGATGCCGCTGGCGTCGCTATGGCAGGTATATTCATTTTTTTCGTATTGAGAACCCTGCATAGTACTCCTCTTCCGCTGAATATGCTATAAATCCATACACATTATAGCATATTATGTACAATATACACCACCTTCACTGAAGCAAAGCCTGTTATCCCAGGGATTATCCTTCGGATTCATTGTTTCCTTCATTTTGCTGTTCTTCGCCGTCAGTTGAATCCCCTTCCTCCTGGGGATCCTCAGATGGTTCAGCCTTTGCAAACACCTCATTAGCTTTACTCGTCAGGTCATTTGTTTTTGTTATTATGGCATTTTTATCCTGGCCGTTTACCACTCCTTCAAGACCGTTAATCAGATTATTCAATATTTCTCTGTCTTCCTGGGATATTTTATCCTTTCTTTTTTCCATCTCCGATTTAACCCAGTTTATTGTACTTACTGCATTATTGCGTGCTTTTTCCAGTTCAGCTTTGGCGGCTTCCTCTTTCTCTGCGGCTTCCTGCTTCCGCTGATCCCAGGTTTGCGCCAATTTGTCTGCATAATCTTTCAATTCCTTTGCTGTTGCGTTAACGGCATCCCTGTCCTCTTCTTCTATTGCCTGCTGTACCTTTTTTATATGCAGATCTACAGCCACCTTTTCATTCTGCATGACATAATCGGCATAATCTGTCATAAGCTGCCGTACGGAGTTTATGACACCATTGGCATCTCTTATTGCAGCCTCCAGTGCTTTCCGCTCTTCCTCCAATTGCTTTTTAATATACTTTACATCATCTTTCGGATCAACCTTTATTTCAGTTCCAAATATCTCTTTTATCATATCCCTTTTTTTATACTGATTGACTCCCCAGTAGCTGATACCGTCAATATTAAGAAAATCCCCCGGTATGCTGTAAGTATGAATTTGGGAAAAATCCAGCTTTAATGCAAATACTCCAAGGGCTGCAATCTGTTTTACATTTAAATTAGTATAAACCTTACCGCTGATAGCCTGATAGTACTGGCCAACCTTAAGCAGCTGCTCCGTGGTCTTTAGCTGGTCGAAAATAGCCAAGACCATTTTCTGCTGCCTTTCAATCCTGTCAATATCACCCCTGGGCGAGCGCCTGTTCCTGCAGTAGTCCAGGACCTGTTGGCCGTTAAGCCTCTGCAATCCCGTTTTCAATTCCCTTCCTGCCATCTTAACAGGAACATCGACATCAAACATTACTCCTCCCATAATGTCGATGATCTCCTTGAAAACATTCATATCCACGGCTGCATAATAGTGGATCGGCACCCCGCCAAGAAAATCACTTACAGTTTCAATTGTCCGTTCAAAGCCTCCGCCATCAAAACCGCCACCCCATACAAAGGCGGAGTTTATCCTGTCCCTGTTTTTTCTACCGGGTATTTTAACATAGCTGTCTCTGGGAATTGATATCATGTAAACTTCCTGATTCTCAAAATCTATAGATATGAGTATAATGGTATCCGTTCGAAATGCACGCATGACCTCATAACGTTCAACACTTGCATCCAGACCGAGAAGGAGAAGGTTCAGCCTTTTTTCATCAAACCGGTACTCCTCAACGGGAGGCTCCTCCGGAGGTGGTGGTTCTTCTTCCTCTTCCTCCTCTTCTTCTTCCGGCTGGGGAACAACATCCTCTTCTTCAGGTTCCTGAGGTTCAAACAGTGACTCGGGATTCATGATCTGATAAATGGTATACCCAACATAGACAATCCCTGAAAGTAAAAATAATATAACTATAATCCATATAGCTCTTTTTTTCATAAAAAGCCATCCTTTCGCACATCATCCAATTTATTATACTACATATTTCTGTGCGAGTCTCTACAAAATTATTACAATTTCAAAGTGCAAATTACGAATTTTTAACTAAAAATTAGCAAAATTTTAAAATATCATCGGAATAAAATCAATGAGAATTATTTTCCCCCGGCTATTTTTACCATTGCCTGGTGTTCATTATCAACCAATCCGTCCTTATGACGGATGCTGTTCAAAAAATGAATATCGAAATGGCCATCAGCACCATTGCCTTTTATTCTATCATAATTGATTCCGGGACCATAATCGCCGCTTCGCCAATTAACATATGATCCGTCGGGAGCCGAATCCACCCCCGCATGTAAAGCAGCAGTTGCCGATGCGGCTAACTTACGGCCGTTGACCACTACCAGCACCGGGCGCCGTGCCCAGTAATTCACACTTCCATTGGACAGTCTGGCATGTTTTTTCCAAATGCTCAGCATGGTATTGGTATCTTCCTTTGTTAAAGGCTCCACATCGGCATGTCCGGATCCGTAGGTCCTGACAACTTTAAAACTGATGCCGGTGTAAAAGTCGATTACCGTTGCCGTTGCATTTATAGGAAATACATACTGAGCTTCCCCCCACCAGTCCAGAAGTTCACCATATTGAGGCCCCGGAGTAGGCTTGACGGGAATTTCCCGTTTAGGAATTTTTATGGTTTGCCCCACGTACAGTATGGCTGATGCAGAGATACCATTGGCCTTTGTAATATCAGCGACTGTAACACCGTATTTATTGGATAGCTTCCACAGGGTATCACCTTTGACAATCACATGGGTGATATAGCTTTCATTTGGTTCAGGAACGGAAATCCCGTTTTTCCCAGGTATTTTTATCTTCTGTCCGGGATAAATAACCGATGAGCTGCTAAGTCCATTTGCAGCAAAGAGCTTGTCCAAGGATACATTAAATTTCTGGCCGATCTTCCACAGGGAATCTCCCGGCTGTACGGTGTATACATCACCGGTGTTTTCATTATGTGAAGGCCCTGCCAATATTTTATTCATGACACCCCCGGTAACAGGCCCTACTATTCCATCTGCCACCAGTCCGTTAGCCTTTTGAAAGGCTTTGACAGCAGCCTCGGTTATGGTCCCAAAGTATCCCGTAATCTGATGGTATGTAAAATACCCCTGATCCTTAAGCAGCTGCTGTACAACCGAAACGTCCTCACCTCTCATTCCTATCCTTAATGTTCTGGTCAGCCGGTACGTCGCAGCCGAAACTTCCGGTGCTGCCCCGCAAAGAAGAATAGAAACAATCAAAAATAAAAAAAGCATGCGCAAGATCCCTGTCTTTCTCAAAAAACTCCCTTCCCCAAGAATTAATGATGTGCTGAAAAGGATGGCAATTTATTGATTTTATTATATATTGATTCCAGAAGGCCTTCCAGCTGTAAATCATGGTATGTTAGGTTAGTTTTACCATAAAATAAGGACGGTAAAAAACCGTCCAAAAAGAGGCTGTTTAACAACAGCCTCATCGTAAACATAATTATATTATATGGGTAATGTCATCGCTTTTCAGGAAATTCAGGGGCTAACTGCTTTATCATTGCCTCCAATTCGCCATCGGACATAATTGTTGTTCTCCCCATCGCATATTCCTTATCTACCATTTCCTTAAGGCTGATAACAATGGCAGCCTTTTTGTCCACAGCGTTTTCACCTTCCAGGCCGAAATATGAATTAATCCAATGAGCAATCCCGGCCAGTCCCGAATGCTGCCCTACCGCCACTTTCGGAGGGCGGTTAAGTATCTTGCCTGTATCAAAGATATTGTATATTTCTTCATCTTTAAGAAGCCCGTCAGCGTGGATCCCAGCCTGGGTCACATTAAAGTTTTCTCCCACGAAAGGCGTATTGGGAGGTATATTATAGCCTATCTCTTTCCTGAAATACTCGGCTATCTCGGTTATTACCGACAAATCCATGCCATTTGCATCACCACGTAAAGATACATACTCAACAGCCATGGCTTCCAGAGGACAATTGCCGGTACGTTCGCCTATACCAAGAAGAGTACAGTTGACCGAGGATGCGCCGTACAGCCAGGCGGTAGCCGAATTTGTGACGGCCTTGTAGAAATCATTGTGCCCATGCCATTCCAGCAGATGGCTGGGTATACCGGCAAAATGCCTCAATCCGTATATTATACCCGGCACGCTTCGAGGCAGGGCAACTCCCGGGTAGGATATGCCGTAACCCATTGTGTCACATGCCCGTACTTTAATGGGTATGCCGGTCTCTTCCATAAGCTTTTTCAGCTCAGTAGCAAAGGGCACTACAAAACCATAAAAATCTGCCCGGGTAATATCTTCAAAATGACAGCGGGGACGAATATCATACTCAAGAGCCATTTTTACAACTCCCAGGTACATCTCCATAGCCTGTTTTCTTGTCTTATTAAGTTTCTTAAATATGTGGTAATCGGAACAGCTCACCAGAATACCGGTCTCCTTAACACCCATGGACTTCACCAGTTCAAAGTCTTTCTTTGAAGCCCTGATCCAGCTGCTGACTTCAGGATATTTATAGCCTCTCTCCATACATTTACGGACAGCTTCTTTATCCTTGTCAGTGTATAAGAAAAACTCACTCTGGCGTATTATGCCGTTGGGGCCTGATAATCTGTGCAGCAGATCAAACAGATCCACGATCTGTTTGACGGTAAAGGGTGCACGGGCCTGTTGTCCGTCCCTGAAGGTTGTATCGCTTATCCATATTTCATCAGGTACATGCATGGGTACAACCCGATGATTAAACGGAACCCTGGGTATAGAATCATATGGGAAAAGGTACCTGTATAAATTTGGCTCCTCTACATCCTGAAGTGAATATTTATAAGCTGATTGTTCCAGTGTATTGGATCTTTTACTGAATTCTAACATATTGTATATCTCCTCCTTTCAGTTGTCGGCCTGCTCTCACCTTTATGAAGGCGGTCTGCCCTTTCATTTAGGAAAACATATGCTGATGCAGGAATTATTCATATAGTCTGCACAATTGTTTCCCTGTCGCATGACTTCAAGCCGGTCCGGTCCTGTCATAATGAACAATTTTTAACTCTGATTTTATTTCTTTGCAATTTTCAGCCTGTCTCCTTATTTTAACCATTTCAATACTCCGGCAGCAAACACAGCCGGCCGGATATTATGAAGGAATACATTGCCTCATCTTGCATTTGCGTATAATTTTATACAGATATATATGCACTTGTCAAGATTATATCCTCATTTTCTTAAAAAAACGGAGTTATATTATTATATACCCACACATGCAGCCTAACCTGCATTTTGCTGACATATATTTTATATAGTTGTTTCATTTCATGATGAAAAAAATGAACAGGCGCCTTACTTAACCAACCTGTCCTGATGGTTACCGGATTTCTATGACCATTCTACCATGATATTATAGTACCTGCTCTTACGGAATATTTTATTTTCAATCATGTAATCAAACAGAACAAATGTGGTTTTAGGCGAATACCGCCCGGTTGATATACCTTCCACAATATCATAATCAAACATCTCTATATGTGCTCTACGGGATATCTGCCTGGGAGTGTAACTCCTCAGATGGGGCAGAAATTTACGCAAATTATCCTCATCTTTAAAAAACAAATCGATTGCTTTTCCCATGCCGGGTATTTTCACCGGCTCCAGACCTGCCGGATAGCGGGAAGGCTTGCTCTGGCTTACCCAGTCAAAGCGCATTATATTCTTAAACAGACGGTGGTCAATATCACGCAGCTTAAGCCCGTACTCCAGGAGTATTTCATACAGTCTTATCCGGCTGTAAGATAAGCTATCATGTCCATTTTTCTCCCAGTACTCAGCAAAGTTCTCGAAGAAATCAAAGGGATTTTTAAAATGACTATTTATTATATAGTCAAGCGTATGCTGGAAACCACGGGAATTGTAGTATTTCTCCACCAGATCCTCAATCGTTTCCAGTTTAAGGAGTTCCTCATAGGATATATGCTGACTTTTCAGCACCTGGTAGGGCGGATACTGAGTATATTCATAACCGTATTCATCAGCCCGGATGCGAAGGCCTGAACCTTTAAGCAGTTTCAAAAAACCTAACTGAAGCCGGTTAGGCGCTAAATAATACACATCATTAAAAGAACGTCTGAATGACCGGTAATCCTCATTAGGCAGCCCGGCAATTAAATCAAGATGGACATGAATGTTCTCCCCGTCGCGAATCCTGGCGACTGCTCCGGCCAAAGCATCAAAATCCGTTTTCCTCCGGATAGCATCCAGAGTGTCTGGATTGGTGGATTGAACCCCTATTTCAAACTGAAATAACCCCGGAGGAGCCTGTTTCAATATATCAATCATCTCTTGATCTATCAGATTGCCTGCCATTTCAAAATGAAAATTTGTCTTCCCGCCAAGTTCAAGAATGGTTTTAAATATATCCTTTGCCCTTTCGGGATTACAGTTAAAGGTTCTGTCGACCAATTTAACCTGGGGTATGCCGGCTTTAACAAATATCTCAAGTTCCCTTTTCACCCGGTCCAGCGGAAAAAACCTCACTCCTGAAAAAGTTGAAGACAAGCAGTACTGACAGTTAAAGGGGCACCCCCGGGAAGTTTCGTAGTATACTATCTTGTTTTCAAGATCCGAAAAACCATCCTGATAGGGAAATGGAATACTATCCAGATCAGATATTAAAGGTTGGGGTGGATTAACAATCGTCTCATTCCCCTGCCGGTATGCCAATCCTTTAACCCGGGACAGATCCCCTCCTTTTTGCAGCGTATCAAGCAGATGTGCAAATGTCCTTTCTCCTTCCCCCATAACGATAAAATCAATTCCCGGATTATCCTCGATTATTTCTGCTGCATCAAATGAGACCTCAGGTCCCCCCAATACAACCTTGCAATGCTTTAGCACCCGCTTAATAGTGTCTGCCGCCATCAACACTTCTTTAATATTCCAGATATAACATGAAAATGCCACTAAATCCGGCTCGGCAAGAAAGATTTGACCAACTATCCGCTCGATTCTATCATTGATGGAAAATTCCATAAGCTCCATATCATGATAACCATCACAGTATGCCTTAATATATCTTAATGCCAGATTGCTGTGAATGAATTTCGAATTCAGAGCAACCAAGAGTGTCTTCATTGGCAGTATTCCTCCGCTTCCTTCGCCTGCTGACCGGCAACATACCATTTATTCAACACCTGATTAACCACAGCAAACATCTTTGCCCCCTATGAATATTATTACCAAATCCATAATTAACTGTCAGATTTGGCCAGTCCTTTTATGCCCTGGCTGATGATAACCAAACCACCAACAAGTATGTTTAAATAAAATGTTATAAATCGCCAGATAACCATAGATACAAATATCAAGTTTTCAGGGAAAAACCAGCTGAAAAATATATAAAATCCGCCTTCCGAGGCACCTGTAGCCCCCGGAGTCGGAAAATAACAAACAGCCAGGTACAGGAAAGTCTGAATAAATACCATATTCCACCATTTATCTCCCTTAAGCCCAAATGCCTTATATATAAAATAGGTAATGCTAAAATAGAATATAAGCTGTACTGCTGTCATAACAGCAGTTACGGATATGTCTCTGATATTCCCCCTGACTAAACTTATGCTTCTGTGAAAATCCACAGTGGCCTTCTCCAGCCTTGTTTCAAAATGCTGCTTATCCTTTATTATTCGTACACGGTGCAAAAAGCCCAAAATTCTGAACACCATTTTTTTTACCAGGGCATGATTGGTTGACAGCGAATAAATCAAGAACACAGCCCCGGCATTTATTATAAAACCAATCGTTGAAATCAGGAAAATCACCAATGAATGCGACAATATGAACCGGGATTTAAATATAAATGCCGGAATACAGAATATCGACAGTATTACCTGGTACATAAAAAATTTAATAATGAGCACCGAGCTTGAATTCCCTGCTGAAACTCCAAACCGGGACATATAATACACCTGCACCGGCTGTCCACCGCTTGCAAAGGGTGTAACTGCATTGTAATACTGTCCTACCAGGGCAACCACCATGCTTTTTTTGAAATTTACAGAATTGAATATGGAATTCAACAGATACTGGATTATCATCCCATCCATTATCCAGAACATTACCATACATAATGCCGCCAAGACAATCCATAATGGCTTAAGCTGGTAGAAAGCCCACCCGATATCCTTGAGGTGAGGATCCAAAAAGCCTATTGCCGCAATAATTAATATGTTGACAGCTATGTACACCAAGGTACCATATTTCCTTTTTTTCATAACCTCTCCTGGTTTATATATGTTTTATCTGTGCCAATACCAGCATCCCATACTTGTCCAGGTTCTGTCCATGTGCAGGACAATTACGGTCAATTCTGTCACTTGCCGGGAGATCTACAGGTATAGCGCCTGTAGATATTGCGTCACACGTCACGGAATGCTTTATGATGTATATCCATGTTTGCCCATGTTCCAACATAGTCCTCCGGATTTATAATTACATTCACACTTTTATAATATGGCCTTCCGGGTCAAAACGATATTACAGACTGCAAAAACAACAGTATACACACCGCTGTATCGGTTAATTACTCTATTTAACATACTCAGCACCCATACTCAGGGCTTTCTGGTTTATCGGTATAAAATGGGCTTTTGAAGATCCCAATACCTTTGTCAAAGAATTAATCACAGACCCGGGAGATACAGCATTGGACTTTGCTATATAGCTTCCCAGCATAACCATATTGGCCACGCGGCTGTTGCCCAGTTTTTCAGCAATCTCATTGGCAGGAATATAGCAGACTTCAATATCATCCCTGGATGCCTTCCGGTCTATCAGTGAGCTATTGATAAGCAGAAGCCCGCCTCTGGAAACGGCGTTCTCAAACTTATCCAGCGATGGTTTGTTCATGGCTATAACCGCTGTTGCCTTGGTAATTATGGGCGAAGCCACCATATCATCTGATATGATAACATTGCAGTTGGCAGTGCCTCCACGCATTTCGGGGCCATAAGAAGGAAGCCATGAAACATTTTTATCCTCCAGCATCCCGGCATAGGCCAAAAGCTGTCCCATGGACATTATACCCTGGCCGCCAAAACCGGCGATAATGATCTGGTGGGTCATTTCACTCAACCTCCTTCTTTACGCCCAGAGGATAGTACGGAATCATGTTAGTTTCAAGCCACTTTAATGCTTCGGCAGGCGTCATTCCCCAGTTGGTGGGACACGTGGACAACACCTCAACCATTGAAAAACCTTTACCGGCCAGCTGGGTTTCAAAGGCCTTTTTAACAGCTTTCTTAGCCTGGGTAATATGCTTTATATCATGCACCGAAACCCTTTCTATATATGCTGAACCCTCAAGAGTTGCCAGCATTTCGCTCATCCTAACCGGATAACCGGCTCTGTCCTTATCCCGTCCGTAAGGGGTGGTGGCAGTTACCTGGCCGATAAGGGTAGTTGGAGCCATCTGCCCACCCGTCATACCGTATATGGCATTGTTTATAAATACAGTTGTTATATTTTCACCTCGTGTTGCAGCGTGAACTATCTCGGCCGTGCCAATTGCAGCCAAATCCCCGTCCCCCTGATAGGTAAATACCACGCAGTCAGGTAAAACCCTCTTTATTCCGGTGGCTACGGCAGGGGCTCTTCCGTGAGCTGCCTCCTGCATATCACAATTAAAGTATTCATAGGCAAACACAGCACAGCCAACCGGCGCAACGCCTACTGTCCGTTCCCGAATATTCAATTCGTCCATAACCTCGGCAACCAGCCGATGTACTATGCCATGGGTACATCCCGGGCAATAATGAAACGGTTTATCGGTTAACGATTTTGGCCTTTCAAAGACCTTAATCATTTCATAACACTCCTCATCACTTTTTTTATCTCCTCCAGAATTGCACTGGGTTCAGGCACCATGCCGCCTGTTCTTCCATAAAAGAACACCGGCTTTTTCCCGTTAACACCCAGACGCACATCTTCCACCATCTGCCCGGTACTCATTTCCACCGTTAGAAAAGCCTTAACATGCTGTCTGTCTGCCCACCGGCTAAACTCATTTGCCGGGAACGGCCAAAGGGTTATGGGGCGTATAAGCCCCACATCAATTCCTTCCTGCCTGGCCAGGTAAATAACACTCTTAACTATACGGGATGTAGTACCGTATGCAGCAACGATAATATCGGCATTATCACAGTTGCAGCATTCTACCTTGACCTCATTTTTCATTATATGTCCATATTTCTGATAAATCCTGTTCACATGGTCTTCCAATGCCTGAGGATCTATAATAAGCGAGTTTATTATATTCCTTGGACGCTCTCCCGTATGACCGGTAGTAGCCCAGGTCTTTGGCGGCAGTTCCCGCCTGTTGCTAAATCTGAACTCCACAGGCTCCATCATCTGTCCCAGAATCCCGTCTCCCAGGATCATAACCGGATTCCGGTATTGATCGGCGATATCAAAGCCTTCTATCACCAGATCTGCGGCTTCCTGTATTGTAGAAGGGGCAAGTACAACCAGATGGTAATCCCCGTGTCCTCCACCTTTTGTCGCCTGAAAATAATCAGACTGTGCAGGTTGGATACCTCCCAGGCCGGGACCTCCCCTGACCATATTTACAATAACACACGGCAGCTCAGCAGCGGCCATATATGATATACCCTCCTGCTTTAAGCTTATCCCCGGGCTGGAGGACGAGGTCATAACCCGTGCCCCGGCTCCTGCAGCGCCGTAAACCATATTTATGGCAGATACCTCGCTTTCGGCCTGGATAAAGCACCCACCTGTTTCAGGCATCCGCTTTGCCATATAAGCAGGTATTTCATTCTGCGGAGTGATGGGATAACCGAAAAAATATCTGCACCCCGCCCGGATGGCCGCCTCAGCGATAGCTTCATTACCTTTCATTAGAACCTTCGACATAATTGTACCCCCATTTCCTGCCATGTTTCCATTCATATCTATTTTTCTACCTCAATAGCCACATCAGGGCACATACGTGCACAGAATGCACAGCCAATACATTTATCCATCTCCACTACGGCAGCCGGATGATACCCTTTGGAATTGATCCGGTCCCGCGCCATTATCACAATTCCCTTAGGACAAACCGTGGTACAAAGTTCACATCCCTTACAGCGTTCTTCATCAAATATAACCCTTGCCATATAAAAACAAACTCCTCTCGCAAGATCTTAATTACATAACGATCAATTCATATCCCAGGGGGGATGCATATACAGTTCAATAGGAAAACCTTTTTCCCTGTACTTATGCGGAAGCAGCGCTAAAACTGCCGGAATACCGGATATATAGGCAACGGGAATATTCAACTCTCCGGATACATGTTCCACAACATCCTGACCTTCCAATATATGCTCTATGGTGGTTTCATGCATCAGGTTGGTATTATTGATCAGATGAGTAACCTTCAGCCTTGAATTCAATTCAACGGCCTTCAGTGTGTTTATAACCTGTTCCGCATGCCCGGACAAAGGTCTTTTTGTGTTGATAACATAAAACATATCGTAGGGTTCGCTGTTAAAATAGGGATGATATCTCCCCAGAACAGCTGCACCCTTTTCATCTCCTCCAACATCAAATACAACCCTGCTCCGTTTATCCTGAAAAACTGCATATATCTCAGAAGGTAACGATGGTACATCAACGGTAGTACCGGCAAATGTTGGCGCTAAAACCCTTACTCCTTCCCTATTCAAAACATCCTTTGCCTCGCTGGAGCGAAAAAAAGGATTAACAATATCCAGATCCACAATGGTCACCGTTTCACCTCGTCTTGCCAGCCGGATGCTGTAGTTTAAAGCTATTTCAGTCTTGCCGCTGCCGAAATGACCGGTAAAAACAGTCAGTCGTGACGTCTGATGCACATTACATAGCTCCTTTTTACAAACTGTTATTATCGTCTGTGTTCAACCATTTTCGTATAATTCTATCATATTTTACAGTGTCATTCCATGTTTTTAATAAAATTTATTGTCATTCCCGGCTGCTTGTATCCTCTTATCTTTTGTATACGCTAAAAAACTGTTTAGCCCAATGAATGAAAAAGCCGCATAATCCCCTTAATATCAAAGGATATACGGCTACAGTTCAAATCTATAAAATCACAGGACTGAAATAATCTTAGAGCCGGCCATTCCGCTACTTCTGTCCATAATACGCATTTGGGCCATGTTTCCGTAAAAAGTGTTTGTCAAGAAGAGTTTGATCTATTTGTCCAATGCCAGGGGAAAGCATAAAGGTGCGAAAAGCCATTTTTGCCACCTCTTCCATTACTACTGCATTATGGACCGCCTCGTGAGGGTCCTTTCCCCAGCTAAAGGGACCGTGTCCTTTTACCAATACACCCGGAACATGCAGCGCTTCCTTTCCTTTAAAGGTCTCCACTATAACATTGCCGGTTTCAGCCTCGTAATTCCCGTTAATCTCTTCTGCAGTCAGATCCCTTGTACAGGGAATCTCCCCATAGAAATAATCGGCATGGGTTGTACCTAATGCCGGAATAGCCCGGCCTGCCTGCGCCCAGCTTGTAGCCCAGGCAGAATGGGTATGAACCACTCCTCCTATATCGGGAAAAGCCCGGTACAATACCAGGTGTGTAGCCGTATCGGAAGAAGGCTTAAGCTTCCCTTCCACCTGATTCCCATCCAAATCCAACACTACCATATGTTCAAGCTTTAACTCTGAATAAGGAACGCCGCTGGGCTTTATAACCATCAATCCTTCATCCCTGGAAACCCCGCTTACATTCCCCCAAGTGTAGACAACCAGGCCTTGTCTTGGAAGTTCCAAATTGGCCTCAAGTACAGCTTCCTTAAGCCATTTCAACATTTTTCATCTCTCCCTGTTTCATTAAAATTATTAACAATATTATTCCCATGAATGAAATACCGGAGACAGCCGGGTATGCTCCAGTCTGCCGCTGCACAGTTCATTCAGCATCCCGTGAAAATCATCCCACTCCATAGGAACTATCACGGTCATATTGACCTTGTCCCGGTATTCGGTTTCAACAATTTGCACGCCTTTCTGATGTAAAAAATATTCCACCTGGCCTACCTGAGCATAGTCTATGGATATAATGCCTCTGGGACTCAATACCATGCTCGCCATTCCGGCTTTGTCCAAAACCTCGGCGGCAGTTCCTGAATAAGCCCGTACCAGTCCACCCGCTCCAAGCTTTATCCCCCCGAAATAACGGGTTACCACAACCAGTACATTTTGCAGTTCCCTGGTTTTTATAACCTGAAGAATTGGCATACCGGCAGTTCCACCAGGCTCACCATCATCACTAAAACGCTGAATTAGGGAGTCATGCCTTACCACATAGGCATAACAATGATGGGAGGCATCGGGGAATTCTGATCTTACATCCCGCAGCCTGCTCAATGCTTCATCTTCTGAAGTAATATGGAATGCACTTCCGATAAACCTGGATTTTCGTATTATTATCTCATGCCGCATCGATTGCTTAACCGTATTGTAACTACGTGTATGCACAATAACACCTGTCCTTTTAAACAAAAATACAAGTCCATATCACATTATATCATGGATTTATATATTTTGAATCCTGATTCGAGTTTTATTTTAGTACAATTTAGAACCCCATCTCTTGAAATTGCACCTGTAATGCATTAAACTTAGTACATGTACAGACATAGGAAGATGAATGATAGTGTTATGATGTACCGGCGGATTAAGCTTGTACAACAAAAATACAGGAGGTAGAAATATGGACAGGGAAAGTATAATTGCAAGAGCAAAGGAACATTTCAGCAAGCTTATAGAAGAACAGTTCGAAAGAATTGAAATGATGAAAAAGCAGGAGAATTTCATCGACTATGATAAACTTGATACACTTGTTATAGGCATAGTAGGCGGTGACGGCATAGGCCCGTACATAACCGCTCAGGCTCAGAGAATACTGGAGTTTTTACTGCAGGACAAAGCAAAACAAAAAAACATTGAATTTAAGATTATTGACGGCCTGACCATTGAAAACCGGGTAAAACACAATAAAGCCATACCCGATGATGTGCTTGAGCAGCTCAAACAATGTCATGTTATACTTAAAGGCCCTACTACTACGCCGCGTGCCGGCGATCCATGGCCAAACATAGAAAGCGCCAATGTAGCTATGCGGAAAGAACTGGATCTCTTTGCCAATGTACGGCCGGTTAAAATACCCCAGGAAGGAATCAACTGGACCTTCTTCCGTGAGAATACCGAGGGTGCCTATGCTCTTGGAAGCAAAGGCATTCATGTTAATGAAGATCTGGCCATCGATTTTACCGTCACTACCTATGAAGGTTCGTATAGGATCATCAAGGCAGCATTTGATTATGCCCGTAAAACCGGTGTAAATAAGGTGACTGTAGTTACTAAAGCAAATGTGGTAAAAACCACCGACGGTAAGTTCCTGGATATAGCCAGAGAAGTAGCCATGGAATATCCGGAGGTAGAATGGGATGACTGGTATATCGACATCATGACTGCCAAACTGTTGGATCCAAAACGCAGAAACCAGTTTAAGGTGGTAGTGCTTCCCAATCTGTATGGCGATATATTAACCGATGAAGCTGCAGAGCTGCAGGGTGGAGTGGGTACCGCCGGGAGCGCCAACATTGGTAAGCGCTATGCCATGTTTGAAGCCATACACGGTTCGGCTCCACGCATGGTGGAAGAAGGGCGGGCTCAGTATGCCGATCCCAGCAGCATTATCCGGGCTGCAGGTATGCTTCTGGAACATGTAGGATATACCGTCGAAGCAAAAAAACTTGATATGGCCTTGGATATATGCGGTACTTATGAAAAGAAGCTAATCATCACCGGAAGGGATACAGGAGCCACAAGTGCCCAATTTGCCGATTATATAATGGAGACATTGACTGACGGCAACCTGGAAAAACGCTGGCTGTCATATACAAATAGCCAGACAGGAAATTAATACGCAGTAACAATTTGCGAAGACATACTTGTCTCAAAGATAATGAGAGCCAGGCTTATAAAAGGCCTGGCTCCCATTTAAAAAAGATTCAAAGCTTTATAAGATTTATAACTACGAAATATTCTAACATGGATTTGTTACGAACTTGTAAAAAATTGATTTGTCCCAAAAATAAAATGGCTCCTCAG
>DGEI01000024.1:0-343 GCA_002385885.1 Firmicutes bacterium UBA3930 | reverse complement strand
CCGGAATCTATTCTTTTAGATGCAGGATACCTCATCCAGAGGCCTGTTCCTTCTTTTGCTTCTTCTATTACGCTTATCCTGCCGCTTTTCCTGCTGTGTCTTTTGCTTCCAGCTCTGATTCATTGATGTATTGCATACATTGATGCGGCTGTTACTGCTTCCTGCCTCCGTCTTTTTCCTTGCACCCTCAAAACTGCATAATGCCATATCAGCTTTGATCAAGCCCTCGGCCTATTAGTATCCGTCAGCTTAATGCATCTCTGCACTTACACCCCGGACCTATCTACCTCGTATTCTGCGAGGGGCCTTACTACCTTCCCGGTATGGGAAATCTTATCTTGAG
>DGEI01000028.1 GCA_002385885.1 Firmicutes bacterium UBA3930 | reverse complement strand
CCTGTAATACCGTTATATTCTATCCTGTACCAACTTCCTGATTGTCCGAGAACTGTCAGTCTTGCCCCTTTTACCACCATTCCCACCTTGTGATTCTTTGTGCTGGGACCACTGCGAACATTCAATGCACTTGCAGTGACGACGGCATATTTTCTTTCATCATTGTTAGGCGGCGGAACCGGATCTACAGGGGGTTTTGGTTCCTCCTGATCCCCGCCTCCAGGTGGATTTGGATTCTGCTGATCCTTTTCCAGCTCTACATAGTCGCTGTGGACATATCCCTGGAGATTGCCGTACTTGATCTTATACCATTGCCCCTCCTGCCCCAGTATCTGTATACGCACATTGGGACCCAGGCTGCCTATTCGCGCATACTGTGTTCCCGGACCCTGTCTTACGTTAAGGGAGGTTTGGACCTTGACCTTCCCGTATGTAATTGAAGGCTCATCCTCCTCATTGGGCGGCTGTTCATTGCCGCCACCGGGGTTGTCATTGCTTTTGGGCGGCTTGTCCGTTAACACGGGCGGCGATATATTCAAGGTTTCCATGGTGGACTTCGGGTAATAGAAATCCAATATTTCAGTATATTTGTGCCCTTTCTCGGCCATTGCCTTTGCCCCGTACTGGCTCATACCGACACCATGTCCGAATCCCTGGCCCGAAACAACATAGTATTCCCGTCCTGTTTCTGCCTCTTTTTGCAATACCGGATCGTTTATGTAATAACTTCTTACAATCATCGAACCAACACAGGAGCGTAATGAAACCGTTGTGATAGTTACATCCGCCGTCCCGGCCTTTATATTTCCTTCCTCGTCAGTAATATATGCTGAATCCTTTTTTGCATAATATGAAAGTGTGAATGTTATGTTCTTATACCTTTGCCCCACGGTTTTTTCGGATAATGTAATCCCATCAATGCTTATAATTTTTACATCTGTAGCCTGGGCTTTGCTTTTAAGCTCGTTCTTCAAAGTCGTTATCAATGACGCATAATTCCCGCTGTTACCTTTTTCTGACACAGACCCCCACCAGTTGTCCGGGTTGGCAGGATCCTTTCCGTTCATGTCGATCTGGGTTTTATCGAGATTTATGCTCCATACGTGTACGGGATCATGCGGGTCTTCCTTTTCCAAAAGCGGTTCATAGCTCTTGCTTATACCTGAAAAAACTTCATGCCCTGCTTCAATCCATCCGCCGTTGCTGGAGGAATAGAAGGTATGGGTAAATCCCCCGCCATACTTAAGCACTTTCTTGGCTGTTTCATTTACCGCATTTATACTGTTCCCCCAGCCGGAATTATACCCCATGTATACCTGGCTTGACTGAGTATCAACCAAATCATAATCGTAACTCGAACTGGTCTTTTTATTACGGACGGCATATGTACGGGCGGCCACCGCCTGGGCTTTGAGAGCTTCAACATGCCAGCTGTTTGGCATCTCGCTGGGTACCACACCGTACAGATATGTCTCCAGATATATATGATTAGTCAGCCTTATTATTCCATTATCCAGCTTGACTACCATATCACCCTTATAGTTCAGTTTTCCATAGGAGGGATTCTGTATAACAAGGCAGTCAGAATCTTTACCCTTATGCTGTTTAAATGTAAATTTAGTACCAAGGGTATGGACGGTACTGCCATCTTTTAATATCAATTTACCATTCTCTATACCAATATCATATACTTTATTCTCAAGGTATATATTCTTGTTTTCAGGTATGCTGTAATTACCCTTTACTTCAATTTTTAACGATTTAGGGCTTCCCATGGAAGACAAACGTACACGTACTATGCTGTAGTCTACAGCCCCGCTTACCTCAGGAACAAATCCCGTGAAAAAAACCCCTACAGCCAACACTATCAGCATCGCAACTATCCGTCGAGTCAAAATTGCATCACTCCTAAAAGCTTAGTGAAACTACCTGAAGAAGAAACAATGTATTAAGAGTAATTCGCCACAAAACAGTAAAATCCTTCTTTTGCCGAAATAATCATACAAAAAAGAACCCAATCTAACGATCAGGTTCTTCTCATTTCTTTTGTTTTGCAATTTGCTTCATCAATGCAGAATCAACATTCAAAATAAAATTAATGACTTGTACAGCTGATTAGGCTAAGCCGGGCTCTATTCCTCAGGTTGCGGAGCATCGACCGGGCAAACATCGGCACAGGCACCACAGTCAATGCATAGATCGGGATCTATTACATAGATGTCATCACCTTCAGAAATAGCTTCGACAGGACATTCGGGTTGACATGCACCACATGCAATACACTCATCTGTTATCTTATAAGCCATTAATGTCACCTCCTTACATTGAAACCCCATAAAACGGCATCTTCTGTTAAAAGTACCTCTATTATTCTAATCATTAACAAACGAAAATGCAAGATATTTTTCATTCGTCCATTAATGACAGTATTTCTTCGTCTATCTCCTCACAATCCTCCTCATTTGCAGAGGTTTGATCGTCGGTATACTTGATATCATCAAGGGAATATTCTTTAACTTCCACGGTTCCATCGTTTTGCACCAGTCTGACCTTTACCTTTTCAAACAATACATTAAGATCTACAACAGTTCCTGCTCCATCAGGGGTCATTACTTCCTTATTGACTTTAGGTGACTTCCTGGTAACTTCTTCATAAAAATCCTGTTCAAAGTTCAGGCAGCACATAAGACGTCCGCAGACTCCGGATATTTTCGCCGGATTGAGAGACAAATTCTGTTCCTTGGCCATTCTGATGGATACCGGCTCAAAATCTCCCAGAAATGTACAGCAGCACAGACGCCGTCCGCAGCACCCCAGTCCGCCTATCATCTTGGCTTCGTCCCGTACCCCGATTTGCCTGAGCTCAATCCTCGTTCTGAAAACAGCTGCCAAATCCTTTACCAATTCCCGAAAATCAACCCGCCCCTCAGCGGTAAAATAAAAAATCACTTTATTATTATCGAAGGTATACTCCACATCTATCAGCTTCATAGGAAGGTTGTGTTTTTCAATTTCCCGGAGACAAATATCAAATGCTTCCTCTTCTTTTTGCTTGTTTTCCATAACTTTTTGCTCGTCTTCCTGGGTAGCCTTCCGTATCACCTTTTTTAAAGGAGAGACGATATCGTCCTCCGGCACCTCCTTGGGAGCTACTATAACTTCACCATACTCTATTCCACGAACGGTTTCCACAATTACGTGATCCATGGGTTTCAAATCCAATTCATTTGGATCAAAATAATATATTTTCCCTGCTTTTTTAAAACGAACACCTACGACAATTTGTATAAAAATCACCTCCTACAAACTAAGCAATAAATTCTCTATGGTTAACTGGTAATTGGTATTTCCTTTGAGCATTCTTCTGCTTTGTTCTATTTTTTCAATGGCATTACTTATGCGTTTGATTGTATAAAGAGACGCTTGTCCTTTCAGCAAAGGCAATTTATCCAGGTTTACAATTAAACTGCTGTTCCCCGCTTCTTTGCATGCCAGGACATCCCTAAACCACAGCATCATTATGTCCACAACGACATCAATTTTATCCTTGTGTTTAATAAAAAGATCCCTGTATCCCATTTTTTCCATATCATTCATCTCCGGAATTCCTGCCAAAAACTCCAGCACCTCATCCCTTACATCGTTAAATTCTTTGGATCCCGCCAGCTGCAAGCCTTTGCCGGGAATGCCATCGGAGAGAGACGCAAACAGCAGCGCTTTATCCCCGGGTAAAGCCAAATGCTTGACAATAACCGAGCAAACTTCGTTCTTTGTAAGCCTTTGCATACGAAACATCTGACAGCGGGATAACACGGTAGGCAGCAGCCCCTGGGATCTGTCCGCCAACAGTATTAATGTGGTAAAGCCGGGGGGTTCCTCCAATGTTTTCAGCAGGGCATTCTGAGCCTGAACGGTCATAGTGTGGGCATCTTCGATGATATAAATCTTTCTGTCTGATTCATAGGGTTTCAGCCTGATACCCTCCAGCATGCCCCTTATTTGATCCACTCCTATACTTTGCCTGTTTTCCCTTGTAATTCTATATATATCTGGGTGATTCCCCGAATTAAACTGCTTGCATGAACGACACAAATCACAAGGCCTATGACCTTGTGATTTGCATAACAGCCCACGTACAAATATATCAGAAACAGTTTTCTTTCCTATCCCTTCAGGGCCAACGAACAAATAAGCATGCCCTATACGCTGGCTTTGCGTAATCCGCTTCAGCCTGTCAACTAACACGGACTGACCCACTATATCAGAAAAATTCATACTATCCTAAAACCTCTCAATAGAACAGATCTACCAGCAAACCCCGAATGTCATCTGTTAACGTCAGGATCTTCAATGTATCTTTTTCAGAGCCGGCCACTTCCTGTACCAGTTCATCCAGCTTGCTGTCCACTGTTTTTATAATGGCATAAACATCATGCCTGCCCATATGATCAAAAAAGTCATACTTACTGAACTCCAGCATTCCGTCTACAATCCTGGATAAGAACCGTGATACCAGCTTTCTGAAATAGATGACTTCGGATAACGAAAGGCGTTTATTCAGCTTTTCACCCTGAATCCGGATCTCTTCCAGGAGTTCGGTTAATTCCTCTTTTGCCCTCTGTTCTTTCGTATCGTTCATTATATCAGCAAACTTTTTGTCCTTCACGCCTTCCATCGAAGTTTCTTCATTGCTATAACTGCCAATATTCAAGGATTTAGTCTTTAACTGAGTATTTCTTATTTTCATATAATGATTCCGTCCGAAAAATTATTATATTTTTCTAAAATCCTCTACATCTACTACAAACACAGTTGCACCACCTACCGTTACCTCAATCGGGTATGGCACATATACTCCTGTGGTGCCCGCAACCGGGGAAGGCGAAGTTGCTATCTGTTTTCTGCTCTTACATACCTTTTCGATTAAAGATAAAGCCAGTGGAACTCTTTCATTCTCAGCTCCAATCAGCAGGGTTGTATTTCCCGCTCTCAAGAAACCACCGGTTGTTGCCAGCTTAGTAACACCAAATCCTTCATTCATTAATGTGGAAATCAATTTCTGCGAATCCTCATCCTGAACCACGGTGATAATCAGCTTCATGGCTCTGCCCCCCTTTACATTTTTATATAATTATTATATCCTATTTTTTACAATAAATCAAATATTCTATTTGCTTTAAAACCTGCTTAAACACATCATCAAGGCTTTTTGACGCATCTATTTCCTTAATCCTCCATGGGTATTTTTCCTGCAAAACACAGAACCCCCGGTATACTCTCCTGTGAAACTCAAGCTTTTCTCTTTCCAGCCGATCCAGGCAGCCGCTTCTTGCACGTCCTCTGTTTAAAGCCTTCTCAATGTCCATTTTAAATAAAAGGGTCAGATCAGGTTCTGTTCCCTGAAGCGCATATTGATTTACTGTCTCGACCACATCCATGCCAAGACCCCTGCCAAATCCCTGGTATGCTATACTGGAATCAACAAACCTGTCGCACAGGACTATCTTTCCCTCTCTCAAGGCAGGTTTGATCACCTGTTTAACATGCTGGGCACGGGCAGCTGCATATAAATACATTTCAGTCAAGGCATCCATTTCCGAATGAACACTGTTAAGCAAGATATTCCGGATCTCCTCACTTATTGATGTTCCCCCCGGTTCCCGCGTTACCAGCGTATTGTATCCTTTTTCCCGCAAATACTCATCAACAAGGTAAACCTGCGTTGTTTTCCCGGCACCATCAGGGCCTTCAAAGGTGATCAGCAGCCCTTCCATGCAATTCTCTCCTCAGTATTCATATTTTAACAACCGGTATAAATAAATTATCCACCAACCCGAAAAGGTTACCTCCCTGCCGCTGTATTTCTACCAGTTCCTCAATACCTTCCCTGTCGATTAATTCACCGGGACAGAAACGCGGGATCCCAGGAGGATAGGCTCCTATTATACCGGCACAAATCCTGCCTATGCTTTCATTTACAGGTACATTCTCTATTATACTATAAAAAGCTTCTCTAGGCGACATGATTTGTTCTGGTATTTCCCGGGAAATTGACAGTTGTTCAAAAACAGAAGCCGACATTCCCTTTCTCAATGCCAGGTTCTTTGACAGATTGCCGCACCCCCTGCTAAATGCCTCAAATTCCTTGTCTCTGTCAACAACACTGAATATGGACACGAGACGGTAAATGTCGCTCATTTCAACCTGGATACCGGCTTCTCTCAAAAGCATCTCCGCCTGATAACCGGTAACACCTAAAGGACGTACATCAAGGGTTAAGCGGGTAGGATCGATAGCGGTTACTTCTTCCCATTTCCAATAGTCGTCAAGAGTAAGCATCCCATACTGGCTTTTCAACAGTTGTTTCAGGTCCTGCATCCGTATCATAAGCTGATGCAGAAGCTCCCTGCCCCTGTTCTCCATAAAGGCACGCGCCCAGTCTAAAGAAGCCATTATCAAGTATGAAGGACTGGTAGTCTGAATTAGTGTAAGGACCTGGACAACCCTTTCACGATTCAACCGCCCTTCCCTTAAATGCAGATAAGCAGCCTGTGTGAAAGCCGGAAGGGTTTTGTGGGCGCTTTGCACCCACATATCCGCACCTATTTCCCCGGATGAAGGCGGGAGATCGGGATGAAAGACAAAATGGGCACCATGAGCCTCATCCACCATAAGCAGTTTGCCTCTATCATGTACAAGTTTTTCAATCTGTTTTATGCTGCTGCACATACCGTAATAGTTTGGATGAATAAGAAGCAGGCCAACCACATCAGGATTATTATCCAAAGCCTCACGCACCTGTTGGACCGTAATTTGAGTTGCCAGAAGATTATCATAGTCATAATTTGGCTGGATATACACAGGCTTGACATCAGCCATAACAAGAGCAGACCACACAGATTTATGGCTGTTCCTGGGAACTATGAGCCGATCCCCCGGATTGCATGCAGCCATAATCATTGCATGGATTCCCGAAGTAGAACCATTGACCAGAAAAAAAGAATGATGAGCGCGGTATGCCCGGGATGCCATCCGCTGAGCTTCTGCAATAATCCCTGTAGGCTGATGTAGATTATCCATGCCCGGTATTTCGGTAACATCCATTTCAGCAAGATTATTCAAAAATTCCCGGGAAAACCCTCTTCCTCCTTTGTGCCCCGGCATATGGAAAGGGATTATGTTTTGCTTTGCATGGCGCATAACCGCTTCTGCCAGAGGTGCTTTTATCTTCATAGGATTCATATCCATTGCTCTTTTCTTATTAATTAACCGGAAGATTCAGTGACGCGTAAGATGCTGGCTATTTCATCAACCACATCAAACTTTTTAATTTCTTCCAGGGCCTGATCAAGGAGCTTTCTCTCCACCCTATGGGTAATCAATATCAGTGGTACAACCTTTTCGCCTCTTCCATGCTGAACTACAGATGCTATACTTACTCCGTATTTACCAAAAACCGTGGAAATTTTTCCTAAAACACCGGGTCGGTCTACCACCTCAATACGTATATAATATTCTCCAAAACCCTCACCGTTAATTTCAAGTTCTTGTGAGGTTCCATCAAAACCATTTAATCTGCTCAAACTATTGGTTGAACGCTCGGGCAATGCTGCGGCAATATCCATTATATCCCCCATTACAGCGCTGCCGGTGGGCAACGACCCTGCCCCCTTGCCGTACATCATGAATTCTCCTACAGCATCTCCTTTGATAAACAGAGCATTAAATTCATCATTTACAGCTGCCAGAGGATGATTATTTGGCACTAAAGCGGGATGTACGTGTAAATCCAGTTTGCCATCATGCTTTCTGGCAGTAGCCAACAGTTTTATGGTATAGCCCAGCTGAGCAGCATACTGAATATCTTTTTCTGAAATCCTTGCTATACCCTCCCGTGGAATATCCTGGGGAGGCACTTGAATGCCAAAAGCAATAAATGCTAATATGGAGAGCTTAAAAGCTGCATCTTCACCATCAATATCCGATGAAGGATCGGCCTCTGCATAGCCGTTCTCCTGTGCCATCTTCAATGCAGATTGAAAATCCTTACCCTGTTTGGTCATCTGGGAAAGAATATAATTTGTGGTCCCGTTTATAATGCCAACAATGACATCAATCTCGTTTGCCGCAAGGCTCCTGTTTAAAGCATTAATAACAGGAATACCTCCGCCTACACTTCCCTCAAACCTTAATTCAATGTTTTTGTGACGGGCCAGTTCTAACAATTCCCGGCCATAATGCGATATAACAGCTTTATTGGCCGTTACCACACTTTTTCCATTTTCAATTGCCATTTTTATATATTCATATGCAGGAGTAAGACCGCCCATGAGTTCAACAACAATTTGAATTTCGGGATCATTAATGATATCAGAAAAGCTTACAGTAAAAATATTGGAAGGAACGGATATCTTACGTTTTTTGTGAATGTCACGCACCAATACTTTTTTCACTTCAATGGGAGCGCCTATACATTTGCTTATCCTGTCATGGTGTTTATCCAGGATTTCCCATACACCACTCCCCACATTTCCTAAACCCAAAAGGGCTATTTTTATGCTGTTCATTATTCAGGAACCTCCTCCTAAATCGGGGATATTTCCGGCAACATGTATAACACCGATATTATATCATCCAAGTCAAATCTTAGCCTAGATTATAACATGAAGAGCATTTATAGTAAACATGGAAATGTATTGCCCAAAAATAAAATGGCTCCTCAGGTTGGATTCGAACCAACAACCCCTCGGTTAACAGCCGAGTGCTCTACCGTTGAGCTACTGAGGAATTTTGAATTCCGGCAACGTCCTACTCTCCCGGAGGGTCTCCCCTCAAGTACCATCGGCGCTGAAGGGCTTAACTTCTGTGTTCGGAATGGGTACAGGTGTTTCCCCTTCGCTATCGTCACCGGAATCTATTCTTTTAGATGCAAATCTCAGATTCAGAAGTCTCTTTCTTCTCTTCCTTCGTCCCCTGCTTCATATCCTGCTTCTTCTCCTGCTGCCTCTTCCCCTCTTACTCTGCTTCCTTTCTATTCCCATCCGCTGCTGTATCTTTTCCTTCTTCCTACCTCTGTCTCTCCCTTTGCACCCTCAAAACTGCATAATGCTAAGCTCATTTCCTTGATCAAGCCCTCGGCCTATTAGTATCCGTCAGCTAAGTGCATTGCTGCACTTACACCCCGGACCTATCTACCTCGTATTCTGCGAGGGGCCTTACTACCTTCCCGGTATGGGAAATCTTATCTTGAGGGGGGCTTCACGCTTAGATGCCGTCAGCGTTGATCCTGTCCGTACTTGGCTACTCAGCTGTGCCGCTGGCGCGACGACTGAGACACCAGTGGTACGTCCATCCCGGTCCTCTCGTCCTG
>DGEI01000038.1:827-7451 GCA_002385885.1 Firmicutes bacterium UBA3930 | reverse complement strand
CCAGGCTTTTGTTGGCGCGGTGATATTTTTACCGTTGTCAAAACCTTTGGAACGATTAAAGGATATCTAATACTTACAATATGCTTATATGGCGTGTTATATACACGCCTTTTTGTTTTACCGGAAACTATAATCTAAGTTTTTGCAGGAATATATCGGCTGTAAGTCGAATATATCCCGTACCTGTTAATAAATAGATTGAAATATTTGCATGTTTGGTATGCTAATTCTATTAAGTTCAGACAATCTGAATTTTAATATTTTAGGAGTGATGGTGATATGGCATTGGTAAACCCGTTGAGTTTTATACAAAAGGCAAGGGAAAAAGGAGTGGCAATTGCAGCTTTTAACGTGCACAATCTTGAAACCATTCAGGCTGTGGCTGAAGGTGCGGCCGAGGAGAGAGCGCCGGTTATCATACAAACCACCCCGGGTACGCTGAAGCATGCCGGAATCGAATATATAGCTGCCTGCGTAAAAGTAGCTTCAGAGAAACACGATATACCTATTGCTCTTCATGTGGATCATTGCCCGTCGTTCAACACCATTGTACAGTGTATAAGAAACGGATATACATCGGTAATGATCGATGGTTCCCGGCTGCCATATGAAGATAATACAGCCCTGGTTAAAAAAGTGGTTGAACTGGCTCACAGTGTGGGAATTGCGGTTGAAGGAGAGCTGGGCCGTATAGGGGGTACTGAGGATGACATGTCGCTGGACGAGCGGGAGGCCACATTTACGGTACCCGAGGAAGCCAGGGATTTTGTTGAAGCTACGGGTATAGATACTTTGGCTGTAGCCATAGGGACGGCTCATGGTGTGTATAAATGGGAGCCCAGGCTGGATTTTAGACGGCTGGCTGAAATCAGGGAATTGGTGGATGTTCCGCTGGTTCTCCACGGCGCATCGGGTGTCGATGATGAAAGTATAAAGAGGGCCATCACCGGAGGTATCTGCAAGATCAATATAGCTACCGAACTAAAGATACCCATGGCAGAGGCTATCCAGGAAGTATTTCGAAGCAGGCCCGATGAAAATGATCCGAGAAAATATATGGGACCTGCTAAAGAAGCCGTAAAAGAGGTAGTGCGCAATAAAATCAGGTTGTGCGGATGCAGCGGGCTGGCCGATGAATTGGAGGGAATCAGGTGATTCTGGCTGTCACTATGAATCCTGCTATTGATAAAGTATATTCCATTGATAATTTTGCTGTAAACAAGATATTTCGTCCTAAAGCAATGACGGCAACGGCCGGCGGGAAAGGGCTGAATGTGGCCAGGGTGGCTCGGATTTTGGGAGAAAAGGTTGTAGCTGCCGGTTTGATAGGCGGCGGCACCGGTGAGTTTATTAACAACCAGCTTCAGAAGGATGGAATTATAAGTAAGTTTGTACCGATTAATGGAGAGACGAGGATATGCATTAATATATTGGATGAAAAGAATGGGACCTCAACTGAGGTCTTGGAACCGGGCCCGGCAGTTACCTCCGATGAATACCGTATTTTTTTAGAACGGTTTGGGAAGATTATAATAGATTGTGATGTGGTAACGGCCTCGGGAAGCCTGCCCCGGGGAGTACCCGCCGGCTTCTATAGGGAACTTATACGTATTGCCAAGTCAATGGGAAAAATGTTTTTATTGGATACAAGCGGTGAATACTTAAAGGAGGGCATCAAAGAGGGGCCTTTCATGGTTAAGCCCAATCATCATGAACTATCACAGGTGATAGGACAGGATATCTCATCAAAGGAGGACTGTATTAAGGCACTGAACTATTTACGAGAGGCCGGTGTCAATTTTCCTGTGATTACATTCGGAGAAAAGGGATGTACAGCTGCCTTACCCGATGGAATGTACCATTTTTATGCTCCGCCTGTAAAGGTAGTAAATGCAGTAGGCTCTGGAGATTCATTTATTGCAGGCTGTGCTGTTGCCCTGAGCAGAGGGAAGGAACCCGTTGATGTAATTAGGCTGGGAATGGCGTGCGGTATGGCTAATACCCAATTTTTCAAAACCGGGATGGTTTCCAGGGAACTGGTGGATAGGTTTTTAGAGTGCATAAGGATGGAGAAATGGAGCTGAAATGATGAACCATGTCAGGGATAAGCAATTATCAGTTGATATATTGGATGCTTATATTACAAAACTTTTGAAAGGGTGCCGTTGATAATGAGGATGCTTGATATTATTTTAAAAAAGCGGCATGGTGAAGAACTTACAAAAGAAGAGATTGATTTTTGGGTAAAGGGCTATGCGGCCGGGCATATACCAGATTACCAGGTATCGGCCCTACTGATGGCAATATATTTCCAGGGAATGACCAGCCGTGAAACGGCTGATCTTACCCTGGCCATGGCCTATTCCGGTGATGTAGTTGATCTGTCGGCAATTCCGGGGATTAAGGTGGACAAACACAGCACCGGTGGTGTCGGTGATACCACCACCCTTGTGGTTGCTCCCTTGGTTGCGGCCTGCGGTGTTCCGGTAGCCAAAATGTCAGGCAGGGGGTTGGGTCACACCGGCGGTACCATTGATAAACTGGTATCCATTCCGGGATTCAATCCCTTTCAATCAATTCAGGATTTTATACGCATTGTAAAGAAAACTGGCATAGCCGTTGTAGGACAAACCGGGAACCTGGTTCCTGCTGATAAAATGATCTATGCTTTAAGGGATGTGACCGGGACCGTTGAACATAAATCCCTTATTGCCAGCAGTGTAATGAGCAAAAAGATAGCTTCCGGGGCTGATGCCATAGTGCTGGATGTTAAAACCGGCAGCGGTGCTTTTATGGAATCGGCGGAGGATGCTTTTTCATTGGCCCAGGAAATGGTCAGTGTAGGGACACTGGTAGGGCGTAAAACCGCAGCTCTTATTACCGATATGTCTCAACCCCTGGGAATGGCAGTGGGTAATGCACTGGAGGTAAAAGAGGCTGTTGAGATTCTGAAGGGTGAGCGGACGGGAGCGCTTCTGGATGTTTCGTTGATATTGGGTGCCTATATGCTGTATATGGCCGGGCGATGCTCAAGCATTGAACAAGGGGGGGAATTGATTCAGGAGGCTTTACATAGCGGAAGAGGTGCCGATAAGTTCAGAAAAATGATACACGCTCAAGGAGGAGACCAGCGGGCGGCAGATGATCCTTCATTATTACCGCTGTCTGATAATGTAATTCCCATAAAAGCAGAGCAGGCAGGATACATATATTCGATAGATGCACGGGGTGTGGGCCAGGCCGCTCATATTTTGGGCGCCGGCAGAAGCACAAAGGAGGATCCAATAGATCACAGTGTCGGTATTGTGTTGAGCAAACGTATGGGAGAAATGGTAAGGAAGGGTGAAACCTTAGCCTATTTCTACGTAACCCGGGAGGACTTATTTGAAAGAGCGGCGGATGCTTTTAAACGTGCAGTTGTCATAAAGCAGGAACGCCCCCAGCCAAAGCCCCTTGTATATGGCGTGGTAACAGCCGAAGGGATAGAGAGGTATTAATTTGCGTTAATTTTGCAAAAATATATCCAAATTAAAGAAGTAATGAGGATGTATTGATAAGGATTTAGCGATTTAGATAGAGCAGTATATTAATTTCGGTCAACTATGTAATGATTAGTATCGCTGTCCAGATAGTAATAATTAATATTTTTGTTGAGGTTTCTTTCATGTATGGCAATAATATAATAAACATAACTGAGGAAAATAACAGAATACTGAAAATCTGCTTGATTTTAGTTGAAATTTGTTATATTATGGCAATAAAGATGCTTCGGAAATAAACTTAAGACTGTCGGAGCAGAGATGATGAAGTAATCACAGTTCTAATACTTATTATTGTTTATAATTTATATATTGAAAGAGTGGGATAAATTTTTTAAGTACTGTTGACAATGAGAGACGGGATGTGATAGCCTTGGCAGGTGCCAGCCGCAAAATCCCTGGTTGGAAAGCTATATAGGATTGATGCGGGGTTGGGTTTCGGCTGGTGGATCACATCCCGAGAGGCTCGTTGTCAACAGGGATTCTTGAAAATTTATCTTTCGTTGGCAGTACGGAATGTACTTTGATAAAAAAATAAGTAATTCTATGACAGTGGAAGATACTAAGCCTAATTCTCCAAAATTAGGGGGTTAATCCCGAAGCAGTTAAAGATGTATGGAATAGATGGATAAAAAAGTACTTATCACGAAGAATAAATGGTATTCCTGTTGAATTGAGTTCAACTGAAATGGGGGCTATTGTAGAATGGGTTCCGGAGTTAAAACCGGTTTTTCCTGATGTAGTAGATTTAATCGTCAATTGTCCTGAACCTGTTTTTTCTCAATCTCCACGTATTTTGTATTGGAGAATATCTGAAGAAAAACTAGCTGAGACTTATCCCGAAGAAACAGCTGCGTTTTTGATTTATGCCCTGAAAGGAGAAAAACGTCCATTTTATTACGATGATAAGAAAAAAGAATTGTATAACATTATCTCCCGGAGTATATCACCAGAACGTGTAAAAGTACTAAAGGATCAGCTTATTGAATAGGGTGTTTTCTAATTCATATATCAAACAAAAACTTTTCTAAAAAGTATTGATCATTTCCCATATATTTGTTATAATTTTAACAAACAAAGGTAATACTGTTTATGGTTTCTAACCTCAAGGGGTTAATTGCCCTGAGAGAGAGGAAACGGATGTGCAGGAATAGAATAATAGTTTTTTGTATATTCTGTACCCTTTTCCGATCTTTCGGGGAAGGGTATTTTTGATTTTGGGATGATGCTCGGGAAAGGAGATGGAAATATTGAGTCTTAGCACTGCACCCCGTTCAGAACGTTTACACATTGCCATATTGGGAAGACGGAATGCCGGAAAGTCCAGCCTTATAAACGCGCTGACCGGGCAGGAAATTGCTGTGGTATCTCCTGTAAAAGGAACCACAACCGATCCGGTATTCAAAGCTATGGAGCTTCTTCCATTAGGCCCGGTGGTCTTTATTGATACTGCAGGTTTGGATGATGAAGGGGATCTGGGGGAACTACGGAGAAAAAAGACCCTGAATGTCATTAATAAAACGGATATTGCAGTTCTGGTTATAGATGCAAATCATGGTATAGGGAAATTTGAGGAAGATATTGTAGATGCGATGAAAAGAAAAAAGCTTCCTATTATTGGTGTTATCAACAAGATTGATCAGGTATTGGTTCCCGATAACATTACTGTTCAATACAGCAAAAAGTGGGGGATTCCTTTTATTAATGTATCATCAACAACCGGAGAAGGGATAGATGCGTTAAAAAACGCTATTATAAAAACCGCTCCTGTGGAGGAACAGCGGGACGTGATAGTCAGGGATTTATTTTCTCCCGGTGATTTTATTCTGCTGATTACACCAATTGATAAATCAGCTCCCAAAGGAAGGCTTATCCTTCCTCAGCAGCAGACCATCCGGGACATACTGGATGGAGGGGGAATAGTGGTAATGACCAAAGAAGACGGGATCAAGACCATATTGGAGGGTTTGTCGGCTAAGCCCAGGCTGGCCATTACCGATTCACAGGTTTTTCATGCTGCAGATGCTGCCGTACCTCATGATATTCCGTTGACATCCTTTTCAATATTGTTTGCCCGCTATAAGGGGGATTTAAAGGAGATGGTCAGGGGCGTTCAGGCTATACCAAAGCTCGGGGACGGGGATAAGGTACTGATAGCCGAGGCATGTACCCATCATGTGCAGGATGACGATATCGCCCGTGTTAAGATTCCAAGATGGCTGCGCCAGAAGACCGGTAAGAAGTTAGAGCTTGATTACGCAAGCGGAATGGGATATCCCGAGAATTTGAAGGATTATTCACTGGTAATTCACTGCGGTGGATGTATGCTTAATCAACGAGAGATGAAAAACCGTATAAAGCAGGCTGTAGATGCAGGAGTGCCCATCGTGAACTATGGCGTGTTTATTGCATACGTTCAGGGAATTCTGGGCAGGGCTTTACAGCCCTTTGGATATAAGATTTGCACTAAAGAATAATGGATTTGCGTTGCTACAATGTCCTTATTTGGCCTTATATCCAAAAAATGCTGAAGGATAAAACGGGAGTTATACACCATGTATGGCGTTTTTATAGAGAATATTAATAATTAAGAAGGAAGGGAATCAGTATGATTAAACAGATGGAAAGAGCGGATTTCATAAGGGAGCAGGCCATTTATGATGCCCTGGAAGCGGGTAAGAAAAAGACTCGCGATGAACTGGAATCCATAATTGAAAAAGGAAGGCAGGCTAAGGGTTTGAGCCTGGAAGAAACGGCAGCCCTGCTTCAGAACGAATGCAGAGAGCTGGATGGAAAACTTTTCAACGCTGCCCGGGAGGTTAAGGATACCATATACGGTACCCGTATAGTGATGTTCGCTCCGCTTTATGTTTCCGATTACTGTGTTAACAGCTGCAGATACTGCGGTTATAAATGTACCAACCGGCTGGAGAGGAGAAAGCTAACCGATGATGAGATCCGCAGGGAAGTTGAAATTATTATTAATCTTGGGCACAAGCGGATTGCTCTGGAAGCCGGTGAGGATGACAAGAACTGTCCTATAGACTATATCACCCATGCCATGGATGTGATATACAATACCAAG
>DGEI01000038.1:0-530 GCA_002385885.1 Firmicutes bacterium UBA3930 | reverse complement strand
GTGCTGTTTCAGGAAACCTATCATCGGGAATCATATGCTAAATATCATCCCGCAGGTCCGAAGAGCGACTACGATTACCACACCACTGCCATGGATCGGGCTATGGAAGGTGGTATAGATGATGTAGGGCTGGGTGTACTGTTCGGGCTGTATGATTACCGGTATGAAGTGCTGGGGCTTCTGCTGCATGCTCAGCATCTTGAAGAAAAATACGGAGTTGGACCCCATACTATTTCGGTCCCGAGATTAAGGCCAGCAGTAGGCGTTTCCATAGAGGAATACCCCTATCTGGTATCGGATCATGATTTCAAGAGAATCGTTGCCATATTAAGACTGGCCGTACCCTATACCGGTATGATTCTGTCCACACGGGAGGCAGCAGGGTTCAGGGAAGAGGTAATAAACCTTGGGATTTCACAGATAAGCGCCGGTTCCGCCACAGATGTAGGCGGCTATCATGCGGATGCCTATGGAGAAGAGCATAAACCTCAGTTTGAGCTGGCTGATCACCGTACACCTCTTGAAGTTTT
>DGEI01000034.1:3590-5117 GCA_002385885.1 Firmicutes bacterium UBA3930 | reverse complement strand
TAAGAATAACACGTCGATACGGCGTGTTTTTTTGTTATGTGCATTGGTTTATCTTTTGCTAACAGGATTATTTTTTACAGACGAATAGCCATTTTTTTAATAAAGACAATTAGTAATGTCAACGCCGGGCTGTTTTTGACAGTACCTCCAAATAGCCGGTTAAAAACTGACCCAATAGCCAGCACAATCGCAGGGACAAAACTGTCTCAATCGCATAATATTCTTTTTTTCATTGCAAGTAACCGGGTTGCATATATGAATAATTAGAAATAATTTGGAAAAAGCAATGGAGATTTATCCTAAAATGTAGTATAGGAGTAAAGTATTATGTGGTACAATCATTGTATATACACAGTATAACGAATACTGAACTCTTTATTGGGATATTTGGAAAGGAATATGTGATGGTTTTAAAAATAGGCCGAAATGCCCCTTGCCCTTGTGGAAGTGGTAAGAAGTACAAGAAGTGCTGTATCGATAAGCCAATAAAGGATGTTTTAAGTAAAAGCGTTTCCCGATGTTTTGAAGGATTCCTTACATATGAAGAAGTAAACGTAATAGGCACCCCTGAGATTATTCAACAGTTAAAAAGCTTTGGTATTCCATTTGAAGAAGACGCTTTTTTAAAGGATATAAAAAGGTTCTACTCAGCACAACAGCTTTCGGAAAATTGGTTCGGGACTTATAAAGTGACTGCAAGGGGCAGGGATGAAGATTTTATCTGGCTTGCCGCATGGATTCTATGGGAGAGGTTAGCACCGAAGCATATATTGTCAATGGAGCAAATGAATGATTTAATCGATAAAGGATTTGAATATTTATCAGAAAATGATTCCAGAACAGCCTGCGATATTTGGCTGGACGTATGGGAAGCGATGAAGTACAGATTTAAACCGGAATTTAAAAATCTTGATTTTCTGGACAAGCAGTACAAAGGAAGCTTTTTTATAAGAAACTTTTGTCAGGATTTACAGATGGAATTACACAACGCCGGTTTGAAGGATAAAAGATATTTTGAAAGAAGAATAGAGTATTGCAGGGAGTTCTGTGACTACTTCCCTGACGAGGACGAATTGATTATTCATAATATGAGGCGTGACATCGCAGAAACATATTCCAGTCTTGAAGACTATGAAAGGGCCGAATTGGAGTTTAAAAAGCTGGTACAGGACTATCCCGACAACCCCTGGGGATATATCGGATGGGGTGATATTTATTTCCTTGACAAGAAAGGCGATTATGAAAAAGCCAGGGAGTTATATGGAAAAGCCCTGGCTATGGCAAAGGATGAAACAGACGTAATGGCTGTTCAGGAAAGGCTGGAGAATTTAGAAGAGTATCTAAAAGAGGCATAGAAAAAAGATGGAGGTAAGATGTATGCTTATTCAATGTACACAGGCATTGCTGAATAAAATGAAGATTACAAAAGACGAATTGGCACCGCGGGAGGGGTTTGAATATTTCCCCAATAGCCTAAAAGCCTGGCATGCCAATATTGTTAATATAGACAGGAGAAAAGCGGTAATT
>DGEI01000034.1:0-3406 GCA_002385885.1 Firmicutes bacterium UBA3930 | reverse complement strand
AAGGATTTTACAAGAATGAAAGAGCTTATTAAAGATGCAATAATAACGGTTTTGCGCATGGAAGGCATACGTGAAGATGTAATAAATAGATACATGGCAGATGCGGGCGGGATTATGTTTTCAAAAACAGCAAACCGAAGTATGGTAGCGAAGATGAACAACGCAGTTCATGAAGTGGAATTCATGCAGGAATACTTGGATGAAAGCACGCCAATACAAAGATATATAAGCATTGTTGTGGGTAGGGCAATTCAGAATTCACTGCGAGACGAGTGGTTTATACCTATAGAAAAGCTGATTAAATGCCTTGACATATATTGCGGTAAAGATAAAAACGGGGATTTGGAAGATGTATTGGATGTAGACCTCTATCAGCTTAGAATTAAGATTAATATGAATGGCTTTGATATCTGGAGGAGGGTATTGGTGCCGTCAACTTATTCATTCAGGCATCTTCATAATATAACCAGGTAGTCTTTGACTGGCATAATTATCATTTACACGAGTTTATGATAGAGAAGAAAGGTGTTAAAACCAAATTGATTGTTATGGATGACGACCCCGAAACTCTGGAATGGTTGAACTTTGATGCATATGATATCCTGCAGGAGAGGTTCGTTTCACTTAAGGATATCTTTCCGGAATGTGAAGAAGTAATTTACAGATATGACTTTGGTGATTCATGGGAACATACGATAACTCTTGAAAAGATAAAAAAGACTAACGTGTTCAAAGCAACTTACCTGGAAGGAAGAGGCGAAAGGCCCCCTGAGGACGTGGGCGGCTCTCTGGGATATATAGAGTATATGCGCATTATGGCGGACGATACAGACCCTGAGTATGTGAGCATGAAAACTTGGTCAGAATCACAAAGGGAAAGAAAACTGAGCCCGGAAAAGATAAATGATCAGCTCAGAAGATGCATAAACGGATACAGGTATTCACCATTATACTATTAACTACCTAATAATCGCACAAACAAGGTAGTTGTAATTGGTTAATCCAGGAAACCAAGATGTATATTCTTAGGCTGCAACAGTGCTTCTATCAGCAGTTGGACCAGTTTACTAACGGATGGCTGAAACCTGGCCCAATCGCCAGCATTAAACCACCGGGATCAAGAGGGAGAAAATACTGTTGAATTTTACGAATAATAAGGGTATAATAATAACAGCAAAGAAAGGAGTTGTCTTCTATGCCAAATATAAAACCCATATCCGACTTGAGGAATTATAATGAAGTTTTGCGGGATATTGCCATAGGTGAGCCTGTGTTTTTGACTAAAAACGGCAGGGGGAAGTATGCGATTATTGATATTAACGAATATGAAAAATTGAAAGCATCATTGAAGCTGATGTCACAGCTTGCCCAGGGAGAACAAGCCGCGAAAGAAAAAGGATGGCTTACAATAGAGAAAGCAGAAAAAGAACTGGGGATTGAAAATGCGAAATATTAAAATCTCGCCCCAAGCTTTAGAAGATATGAAAGAGATTAAAAGCTATATTTCTCAGGAACTAGGCAATCCACAGGCGGCAATAGATATGGTTTCAAAGCTTATGGAGAAAATTCGTGTTTTATCAGAGTATCCAGGAATTGGTGCACCGCTATCTTCTGTTGTGGATATTGAGAATGACTACCGTTTTCTCATATGCGCAAACTACCTGATATTTTACAGGTGTGAGGGCGAAGTTGTTTTCGTATCGCGAATTTTATACAACAGACGAGATTACATGAGAATCCTGTTCGGCAGTTTATATGTCGCCGATGAATGAACACGTCGATACGGCGTGTTTTTTATTGCTCCTTAAGTTAAGGCTGAATATAAATCCGTGTAAATGGCAATAATCTCCACATAAACAAATGGAGGTTATGTAAATGAAACAATCAAAAAACATTCTCACGGATAAGGAAATGGAATTGGTAAGCATGCTGATGCAGGACTGCAAAAGCACCAGTGACGTCCAAACGAAGCTGAAGCGCCTGTTCGCAGGAACAATAGAACAGATGCTGGAAGCGGAGATGGATGAACACCTAGGCTATGAAAAGCATAGCTCTTACGGCGACAACAGCGGGAACTCAAGGAATGGGTACAACCACAAGAACATCATCAGTGATTATGGTGAATCAAATATTGCGATACCCCGCGACCGGAACGGGCAGTTTGAGCCTAAGGTATTAGAAAAGTGGCAGACCAGGACAAATGAGATCGAGCAAAAGATATTGGCGATGTATGCCAAGGGCATGAGCCAAAGGGATATTGAGAGCAACCTTCGCGATATATATGGCGCGGAGATACCCCAGACCCTAATTTCGAAGATAACGGACAAAATACTTCCGGAGGTTAATGAATGGCAGAATCGCCCGCTTGAGAGCATTTACCCGATAATCTACTTCGATGGCATAGTGTTCAAAAGCCGCAAGGACAGCCAGATAATAAACAAATGTGTGTACACTGTATTAGGGATCGATATGGAGGGCCAGAAGGATATCTTGGGTATATGGATAAGCGAAAATGAAAGTGCTACCTTCTACGCAAGCATATGTTCAGACCTTAAGAAGCGAGGCGTATCGGATATATTCATAGCCTGCCATGACAACCTTAAAGGGCTTGGGGAAGCGATAGGTGCCATATTCCCGAAGACAAAGCAGCAACTATGCATCGTGCACCAGGTGCGTAATTCGGCCAAGTTTGTGCCATACAAGGACAGGAAGGAAGTATGCGCTGACCTTAAAAAGATCTATGGCGCCGTAAATATTGAAGACGCCGAGTATGCAAAGGAAGAATTCAGGGAAAAATGGGATAAGAAGTACCCCTCGATAATGCGTTCTTGGGATAGGAACTGGGCCGAACTTTCAACTTTCTTTGAATACCCGCAGGAAATACGCAAATTGATTTATACAACCAATGCGGTAGAGGGGTACCACAGAATGGTTCGCAAGTTCACAAAGACAAAGGCCATTTTCCCGACCGATGACTCCATACGGAAGGTTGTATATCTGTCGGCTAAGGAAATACAAAAGAAATGGACGATGCCGGTACGTGACTGGGGGCTTGTTTACAGCCAGATCATGATATACTTTGAAGACAGGCTCACGGCTTAAGGTAGTATTGAGGGCTCTGCCCTCAAACTCCCGGGGTTTACCCGCTCGGGGCAAAGCGGTGAATTTAAAAACGGCCAACCTAATAGTCAGCCGTTTCACCGTATAAGCGCAGCAAGCGTTGGGTCGCTCCGTAAGCGTAGCCCGATTTATGCTGCAGTATAAGTATTGACAATTGAATGGCGGATTATTCCATTTACACTAAATAATATTCATTCCCTACTGGAGCACCAAAGTTCTTGACAGACGAGCAGGAACAAAAGCTGTTTGAAGTTATTACTACCTAGTTACTCCTGAAAAAGTACCA
>DGEI01000013.1:294957-314223 GCA_002385885.1 Firmicutes bacterium UBA3930 | reverse complement strand
AGATGTGTATAAGAGACAGATATAAACCTATACCTATAACGACCGAGACATAGATACACATAGCAATAACAATTTGAACCTTGTCCATACCCATGGTAATTCAATCACTCCTTAATACTTGTTTATGCATAAATATACGTAATGTCTATATTATAATGTAAAACTTTACAGCAGTGCAATAGTAATTTATAATTGCGTTAATTTGCAGAAGTTTTTCCGGCTTAACTTGAAGTTCTATCTTTAGGTGGAATGGTGATTTTTTTCATTCTATGTTATAATTTACATAAAATTTTGCACAAGCCTGATTTTCATTTTCTTTTGATTTGACAGGAGAACAAATAAATAGTGCAAATATATGAATAACTTTAAAACACCTGAAAACGACAAGCTGCACAATAGACAAAAGAAATTCTCAAAATGGAGGGGTAATTATGTATGGTGGCAATCTGGTTTCCATTCTATTGGTAGGCATTGGCGGCTGGGGCAATACATATGTTGATGCTCTGCTGAGCAATTTGGGAAGAGGAGATTTCAGGATTGCAGGTGCCGTAGATCCAAATCCACAAAACTGTAATAACCTGGATAAACTTAATGAAATGGGGATTCCGATTTTCTCCTCTATGGAAGAGTTTTATGCGGTTTCCAAAGCCGATCTGACCGTGGTTTCAAGTCCGATTCATTTTCACTGTGAGCAAACCTGTACCGCTTTGGCCCAAGGAAGCAATGTCCTTTGTGAAAAACCCGTAAGCGCCACTATCCAGGAAGCCCGGCAGATGATTGAAGCCAGGGATAAAGCCGGTAAGATTGTGGCCGTAGGCTACCAGTGGTCATATAGCAATGCCATACGTGAGCTCAAAAAAGACATCCAGTGCGGCTTATTCGGCAGGCCAAAGAGGTTTAAGACCATTGTGCTCTGGCCCAGGGACAAATCTTATTACCGCCGGGGCTGGGCGGGCAGGATACGGGATACTCAAGGCAGATGGATACTGGACAGTGTGGCAAACAATGCTACAGGCCACCACCTTCATAATATGTTATACGTGCTGGGTGGAAATGAGGATGTGAGTGCCAAACCGGCATGCCTGACAGCGGAACTTTACCGCGCCAATAATATTGAAAACTTTGATACTGCTGCAGTCAGGATCGTTACCCAGGATGATGTGGAGTTGTTGTTTTACGTCACCCATGCTGTGCTGGAAACAATCAATCCTACATTTTGTTTTGAATTTGAAAAGGCAAAGGTGATGTACGGAGCAATGAGTGACACTGGGAAAAACATAGTTGCAGTGTTTGATGATGAAAGCCGTAAGGATTACGGCAGTCCTGATATAAATGGTATGAACAAACTGTGGATGACCATAGATGCCGTCAAGGGGTTGCAGCCGGTAATATGCGGGATTGAAGCGGCAAGTTCCCAGACGATATGCATTAACGGTATGCAGGAGGCGGTTCCGCAAATACCATATTTCCCGGAAAACCTGGTCAGATATGATGAAGATACAGGGATAGCCTGGGTGGAAGGCCTGAATGACATTTTAAAGATGTGTTACCGGGAATGGAAACTGCCCCATGAGACAGGGGTTTCCTGGGCAAAGGCAGGAAGAAAAATGGGATTGGATAAGTACGATTATTTCATGGGGGAGGGTATAGAATGAAGGTTGTTATAATAGGATGCAGCGGGCATTACAGTTATGCACTGGAGGACATAAAAAATGACAGGGATGCATCCGTTGCCGGGATAGCTCCGGGCTCGGAAGGAGAAGATATGAGCGCCGTTTACCAGGAGGTATGTAATCTTGGGTATACACCCCGGTTATTTGATGATTATATAAGTATGCTTGATGAGGTAAAACCTGATATTGCCGTCATTAACTGCTTTTTTGGACATCATGCCAGGGTGACGATGCAAGTACTGAAAAGGGAAATCCATGCATTTGTGGAAAAGCCGGTTGCCACCACATTTGAGGAGCTGGAGGAGTTGAAAGACAGCTACTCCCGTTCGGGCGCACATCTTGCGGCGATGTTTGGAATCCGGTATTATCCCCATTTTTATACAGCCTGGAATATGGTGAGAGATGGGACGGTAGGACAGATTAGGCTTATGAATGCCCAAAAGTCTTATAAGCTCGGCCGGAGGAATGAATTCTACAAAATACGTTCAACATATGGAGGTACTATTCCCTGGGTGGGAAGTCATGCGATTGACTGGCTTTACTGGTTTAGCGGCGAAAAATTTGAATCGGTTTTTGCCTCTCATTCCGCCAGATACAACCGGGGTCATGGAGAACTTGAAGTATCAGCCCTGTGCCATTTCACGCTGTCAAACCAGGTATTTGGTTCCGTAAGTATCGATTACCTGCGCCCACAGAAGGCTCCTACCCATGATGACGATCGTCTACGTGTTGTAGGAACCAAAGGTATTCTGGAAGTAAGGAACGGTAAGGTGTTTTTAATGAACGATGAAATTGATGGCATAAGGGAAATTCCTCTGCAATCAAAGCGGAGTATGTTTCTTGAATTCATAGAACAGGTAAGAGGTCAAGGTGAGTGCCTAATAAGCGCGCAGGATTCTTTTTATGTAACCGAGGCCTGTTTAAAAGCAAGACAATCTGCAGATGAGGAAAAGGTAATATTGTTTTAATTATCCGTTTATGCTGCCTGCAGGCTTCTGCAGGTTATCAATCCTGCCTCTGTCGTGTACTTTCTTGACTTAGCTGCCCGGTAAATGAACAGAGACTATATGAAAGGAAAAATTTATATGAAAAACATTGATATTTTTCTCGAAAAGGTAAAAAATTGGGCTGAAACACAAAAAGATATAAAAGCGATTGTTTTGGTTGGTTCATATGCAAGAGGACAAGAACGTGAGGATTCGGATGTAGACTTAATTATAATGACAGTTGAACCGGATAAGTACTTGAACGATCCTTCTTTTGTGCATAATTTTGGCGATATAAGTACAATGGAAAAGGAAAACTGGGGGAGAGTTATATCCTATAGGACTTGGTACAAGGATAGTTTTGAGGTTGAATTCGGGATTACAACACCGGACTGGATAACGGATGACCCCCTGGATGCGGGAACCCTCCGGGTTATAAGGGACGGGGCAGAAGTAGTATTGGACAGAACAAGCGGTTTGCAGGAAATAATAGCGTCTGTAAACAAGAATAAGCACATTAGATATGATGACAAAACAAAGGCTCTGCCATGTGACCGGCTTCTTCACCTGTTTCGTTCAGCGGGATGGGCAGACGGCTCTGAATCAGATGAAATGATAAAATATTTCAATTTGCCGTTTATCAATTCGACTTTAGTTATTTCAGCCTGGGATAATGAAAGGCTTGTTGGGGTTGTAAGAGTATTGAGCGATAAAATAATAAGGTCGGCAATATATGATTTGGTTGTGGATCCCGAGTACCAGGGTGCTGGAATCGGCAAGGAATTGGTAAGAAGGTGTATTGAGCATTATCCGGATTCAGAATGGCTGGTGCAAACAACGGATAAAATAGCAGATTACTATGAAAAAATCGGGTTTACAAAATATAAAGGTACAGTTTTGTATATGCCTTCAAAATGGATTAATGAGTAATTCTGGATGGATAATCGCATAGGCAATGTCTTTTTGGAGGATGGCAGGTATGGGTGACAACAGAGACGTATACAAATCAATACGTAGGATTATGGATAGACATTCCGCATATTTATTTGGAATAGCTGATATTTCTTATTCGTACTATTACGATAATTACAAACGTGCATTGGTTATTGCCGTTCCTCATAAGAGAATTACAACAACAGATAATTATGTAGAGGAAGAATTTGAGAATTTGCTTTGTGAGGCACGGGAAAAAAGCAGCCAGGTAATTAAGGAGATAGCTGATTTTTGTCGTGGAAATAATATAAAATACCATGTCCCACCTATGGCTCAGAAAAATGAAGAAACATTAATCGCGCCATTTTCATATAAATATGCTGCAGTATATGCCGGACTGGGCTGGATTGGGAAGAATGATCTCCTGGTTACTGAAGAATACGGTCCCAGGGTGAGGCTTTCGGCAATACTGATAGATTGCAGCCTCCCGGCCGGAAAACCCATATTTTACAGCAGATGTGATGATGAATGCAGGCAATGTGTTGAGGCATGTCCTTACAATTTAATAAGCGGTGTACAGTGGGATATAGGTAAATACAGGGATGAATTAATAGATTATCATGCATGCAACACAAAAAGGAGCCTTTTTATAAAAAGACACGGCAGAAAAAATGCATGTGGTTTATGCATGGCAGCATGCCCGTTAGGATCAGGTTGATATAATCACTTCGATTCTACCAGAGGGACTATACCTAAATTTGGCAGGGATAGCCTGGCTATGATAATGCATAAGGAGGCAGCAAAATATAGTGGAGTTTTGAAATTGCTGCAAAACATGGAATGCATGATGTATCCCTACATCCGCCGGATTTCCAAACATGTTCGGGGTACTGGAAATTAAAGCTGACAGCAAAAAACTGAAGGACAGTTTGAACCGGTTAAAGAATATGTTGGACTGACAGGGATATTTCCATGAATTAAGGGGGTCATAGAATGAGGAAAAAACAAGAATACTATGATTTAATTTTGAAAAACCGTGAACTTGCCAAGGATCCGGAAGTACTCAGGTGTACATGTACACAGACACTTTGTGAATGGCACGGACGCTGCCGTGAATGTGTAGCGTTGCACAGATACCATAAGGATCATGTTCCTGCTTGTTTACAGCCGTTTATAAACGAAAAGTTTAAAGAATTAGTAAAAATTGGTGAACTAATAGCCGTTGAAAAAGAAAAAACACCGATCGAATACAGATTGTACGTAAGGGGACAAGATAAAAAGAAATCCGATAAATCAGAATAAATGTGGTATTGATATTATACAAAGCAGTATATACACGGCTAAATCGATGAATGGAGAGAAGATGGTTAAATGAAAAAAGAAGTCTCTTGCGGGGGAGTTGTATTTAACCGCAGGAATGATGAGATTTTATATGTAATTGTACAATCGCTGGAAGGATATTACGGCTTTCCAAAAGGCCATATGGAAAATAATGAGACTGAGGAACAAACAGCTGTCCGGGAGATCTATGAAGAAACCGGGTTAAAAGTTGAAATTATTCCCGGCTTCAGAATCATAGATGAATATCCCAATCCAAAAAACAAAGGTGCCATGAAAAAGGTAGTGTACTTTGCAGCAGAATATGATAACCAGGATATTAAGCACCAGGAAGAAGAACTGCTTGATGTTTACCTGATGACCTATGAGGAAGCGATGAATGTTTTACAATTTGAGAGTTCAAAAAGGATACTAAGTGAAGCGAATAGTTTTATATTGAAGCTTCTGTTTTGAGGCTGATGAATTGACAAATTTTTTGTATACTGCTAAAATAATGTTAATTCTAAAAGGGAGTAGCTGTAAAGATAAGATCAACATGCTGGAGAGATCCTGGTCTTATCTGCTTTAACATAGGTGTTAAAGTAAGCGAGACTTTTAGGTTATCGGAATATGACTGGTAATCTAAAAGTCTTTTTTATTGAACAATCAGAGGAGAATAGATATGATCCAAGAGATAATAAGAGCATTTTTATTAATTTTTGTTGCAGAAATGGGGGACAAGACCCAAATTCTTGCCATGACTTTTGCTACACGGTTTCCTGTAAGAAAAGTACTGATTGGGATAGGATTAGGAGTATTTTTAAACCATGGCCTGGCAGTCATTTTAGGAAGCTATCTGTCACGTATGATTCCGATCAGTACCCTTCAGATGATTGCCGGAGCTGCATTTATTGGATTTGCATTTTGGACACTCAAACCTGAGAAAGAGGGAGAAGAAAATGAGCTAAGAATGCAATTTGGGCCGGTGGCAACGGTTTCCCTCGCTTTCTTTTTAGGTGAGCTTGGCGATAAAACCCAGTTAACGGCCATTACCATGGCGGCAGATGCTAAGTATCCATTGATGATCCTGGCAGGAACTGTTTCGGGCATGGCGGCCACCGGGGCTTTGGGGATTATCATTGGCAAAAAGTTAGGTGATAAGATCCCGGAACTGGGCATTAAAATACTGGCAGCTTCCATTTTTATGTACTTTGGAATTCAAAAGCTGCTGCAAACGATACCCGCTCAATATTTAAATGTGTATACTGTAGTTCCGTTTCTCTCCATGCTAGCCTTAATCATATTTTGGATGGTATATGCATTAATTCGCAGAAGGCGTGATGGAATCCAATCTGATTTTATTGCCAAGGCAAAATTGCTTCATGATTATTATTTGCATATGAAAGAAGATCTGAACCATATTTGTTTGGGTCCGGAATATTGCGGTACATGCGAGGGGAATCATTGTGTAATTGGGCATACAAAAGAGATTGTGGAGTCAGTACTGGGCAATCAGGAATGGCGTAAATTAACGCAGGAGGCCGGTATGGGCCATTGGAATAAACCCTTTTTGGAAGAGGAAGTTTTGGACTGCCTGGTGGATACCCTTTTCTTGATAAATACCATTCGGGATGAAAATAGCTTAACCAATGCTCACGTTATCAGGAACCAGATGGAAACAATTCTTTTTGGCAGGCCGATAAGGAAATTTGAGAACATTAAGTCCTATATTGAGGAAGTAAGAGATATGGATAGCGTGTTATCCGATAAAATTGACAGTATGTTCAAAATGGGAAAGCCTGTAGAGTTCAGTTCATATCTGCTTGAGAAATAGAATGGTTATCTGTATAATATTTGTGAAAAAGAAAAAAATGTAAATAAAGGTTGTGTTATACTGATTTGTTGATGTATCATAATAAATATACCAGTTATTAGGTATAGCCCTATGTATATCTTACGCCGGATCCGAAGTATCATGCAGCTATCATGAACATGTATAATGCTGCAATCAGAATCATATATATCATATCAGATATGTTTCAGTAATATAAGAAAGAACGGTATTGATGAGGCAGATGATGGAGACTTTATGGATCAAATCCAATGAACCTGGGGGGTTTCTATAATGGAAAACAATCATTGGGTAGAGGAAATATTGAAAGACAGAAGTATTACATTGACTGGCTTCGCTGATTTATCGGAAATTGATACGGAAATCCGCTTTGGATACCGGTACGGCATATGTATTGCTATTGCCTTACAGGTATTTCCCAGCACAACAAGCGAACCATCCAAAGAATATTATGATGAATACATTGCCGTAAGCGCCAGGCTCCGGGAAACAAGTGATTTTCTGGCAGAAAAGATCAAAGAACGGGGATTTAATGCTTATTCACTTGCTCATGAAAAGCAGAATGAAATGTACCGTACCCGCCTGCCGTTTAAAACGCTGGCTACACGGGCAGGCCTTGGCTGGATTGGAAAGTCGGCCGCTCTGGTCACCAGGGAATATGGTACCGCAATAAGGCTTAATGGTGTATTAACAGATATGCCGTTATCGGCAGGAACACCTATTAATGAATCAATTTGTGGAACATGCGAAGAATGCGTTAAATATTGCCCCGGACGTGCAATTAAAGGAAACATGTGGAGTCCGGATGTGGACAGGGATAACTTATTGGATGCATTCAGCTGCAAAAAAGCGGTTGTTGAAAGGGGTAAGGTATTTAATGTAACCGAGGGCACATGTGGTATTTGCATTTCAGTATGCCCATGGACAAAACGATACAGGAATTCAATATATCTTTGACAAACTTTTAAAATTTTTTCAACTTTTTCAACCGGTTTTTTGTGATTGTACTCCTTTAGTGTATAATACTCCATGTGCTGATCTATTATATGCTTACGTCATTTGTATGTTGATTATGTCTTGATAAAAGTACTGGCATTATATAAAGCAATCTGAGGAAAAATGGTCAAATAGGGCGTCATGGCGGCGATGAGTTTCTCATTTTTCTGCATAACACCAGCAGGGAAGAAGGATTTGGCATAATAGAGCGCATTCCACAAAAGATTCGGGAAATAGTATGGGAAAGCGATCCTAAAGTAACGATTAGCGGCGGTATTATATTGGCAGGGACAGACGAGTTAACCCATCTGTTTAGAAAAGCCGATCAGCTGTTAAGTAAAGCTAAACATCAACACAAAAAATGATGGAAAAAGAGAATAGTGACTAAAGTTGTAAATAATTCTTGATAAAAGGAATAAAAAGAGATAGTATATAGATGTACAGTCATAATTATCAAATGCATATACAAATTCGCACTTTTATGTCGCTTCATATTGATGAAAAAGGATAAAGAAAGATTTTAACAAGGCTCAAAAACAGACAAACAATAAAAATACTTTAAAAGAAAGGGGTATACTTATGAGAGGTAATCCTAAACTTATTGAAGCATTGAATGCTTTGCTTGCGGACGAGCTTACGGCTATCAATCAGTACATCGTTCATGCTGAAATGTGCGAGGATTGGGGTTATGGCAAGCTGCATGAAGGATTTGAAAAACGGTCAATACAGGAAATGATTCATGCTGAAAAACTTATCGGCAGGATTTTGTTTCTTGGTGGAAAACCTATTGTAACACAACTGAATAAAATTAATATTGGAGAAGATGTTCCACAGCAATTGAAAAATGACCATGCAGCAGAGGAAGGCGCAATCAAAGCTTATAATGATGCTATAGCGCTTGCAAGTGAAGTAGGCGACAATGCAACCAAGGACATTCTGGAGCAAATCCTCAAGGACGAAGACCGTCATATAGATGAACTGGAAGAGCTCATAGACCAGGTTGAACAAATGTCTTTGCCTATCTTCCTGACGACCCAAATTGAATAGTTTTTCTGGGAAAGACGTAGATTCAAGGCTCTGCAGTAATTGCAGCCTGCCATAAAACAGACCGGGCAGGAACTGAAACTATCATTCAGTTCCTGCCCTTTTTTTGTCATAACCTCAGCTTAAATTCAATAAATTATTAGCAAGGAATTATAAGCGAGGTGCTTTTAATGAAGATAATATACATATCCAGGCAAAAGTAATTTTTCCTGGGATATTTCCGTTCCATAACTCAAATGCATGACTGTGTTAAAAAGCTGGAAGCGCATACTGTTTTGTTTATCTAATTTCTGGTATCATAAAAGAGAACATATATAGAAAATTTCGATTTCCGTTAAGAGGTGTGGTATTTATGTCAGTTACCGTATATCAGGTTGTTGAAAACTTTTTGGGAGATAAGAGTATAAGATATAAGTACAAAAAGAGATATAATATGATTGAAAGGTTGTTAAGGGGATATACTGCAAAGGAGGCGGAGCAAAACAAGGTTAAAGATATAAAAGTCAGTGAATATGCCTTTTTGTCTCAAAATAGTATAAAAAACATTATTAATGAAACGATCGATAATGTAGATGTACAGGAAGCAATGTCTACCGCAATAAAGGAATCTGTAATGGCATATACCAGAAGCAAGGAACAAGCAATAAATGTATATAAGGATTTCGTTAGTTTTATCAAAGAAAAATATGAAGTAACCATTCTAATTAACTTTCCACCGGTTTTCCCATCGGATTTTGACAGACAAATGTACATAGTTAAAGAGCTGCATGAAAAAGGACGTAATATTGCTTATTTTGAAGATAAACTTTGGATAAGCAGTAGAACAATTGAAAATGACTTAAACAAATTAAGAAGTGACTACGGTGTATCTATTATGGGGCAGAAAATAAGGGTGCGTGGAATTGAGAGACAAAAGGGTTATATTGAATTCCAATCCGCGGTTCATCCTATTTTTCTTGCATTGAACCTAACCCAGGTTGTTGTTATGTTGCAGGGCCTGAAACATATGACTAAGGATGAGGCTTATAGAGAATATGCATTAAAAGTTGCCGTAAACATTTGGAACGAATTATCCGAGTATGCCAGGAGAAGGATAAAATATATTAGTGATAGGCTTTCGATGGATATGTCATGGTATGAGAAATTGGATAGTTATAGTAGTGAAGAACTATTCTCAACTGAGCATGAGTGCTCTTATGAAGAAGGAGCGGGTAATATCCTTGACTTCCTAAAGAACGGAAAAAAATGTGCGGTTGAATATATAGACAACGATGGGGATATCAAGATCCTGACAAATTGTATTATAAAGAAATATGATGTTGAAAAGAAAGAGGCAGAAATCATTTCAAATGGTGGACAGTATTCAATAAACATATCTGCTATTGTGAAAATAAGGCACACTCCTAAACATTTATATTGATTTCGGACAAAATGAAGCTCAGCTTCATAGTTCTTTTCTTATTTTGGCGGTAGAATACCATTGAAAAGTTTTGAGAGATACAGCCATACGAAAAGAGATTTTTCTTTGGCAGTGCACGTTCATAACAAAAAAGAGGAGGGGGATACAGATGGGAATATATAGTAACGATTTGACAAGCAGCGAACCTTATATCAACCGGGTATTCGTATATGGCACATTAATGAAAGGTTTTTGGAATTATAAATGGTTTTTGGATGATCGAATAAGCCGTATAATACCGGGGAAAACATATGGTTTGTTATACCATTTGCCTGAAGGATATCCGGCTTTGCTATCGGGGAACGAAATAATTGAAGGAGAAGTGATGGAACCAGTTGATGAAGAGCTTTTGAAATCTCTTGACAGGCTGGAAGGCTATGATAAATGGAGTAACAATAATCTATATGTCAGGGAGAAAAAGAGCATATGGACCGAAGACGGGGAAGAGATGATCTGTTGGGTATATATCTATGCCGATGAGAGCTATGCGAAAAAAAATGGGATTCAGGTGCCAAACGGAAACTGGAGAAAGTTCATGGAAAGGAGAGGAGAATTAATTTGAGAAAAAAGTATTTTGCTTACGGCAGCTGTACAAACTTTGAATCGTTTAAAAATACGATGAGAAATGCCGGATGTGAAGATAAGTTTATAATTTGCGGAGTCGGCATGCTTGATAACTACCGGCTTGCTTTCACAAGGTGTTCTCAAAATTGGGGAGGAGGTGTACTGGATATAATAGAATCGCCCGGAGATTATGTTTTAGGCGTTGTTTACGAGATTCCCGAATATGCGGTATCAGCATTGGATGCCAGAGAGGGCGCTCCCAAGTATTACAAAAGAATAGACAGTATTAAAGTTGAATTAGGATACGAACAGGTAGAGGTATTTACCTATACGGTAGTTAAGAAGGATCTGAATGAAATCAAACCTTCACCGGCATATTTGGATGTTGTGTATGAGGGCATGAAGAATCGTTTTCCTTCGGAATATGTAAATAAATATTTAGTTGATCACTGCAAAAACAAATTTGGCATGTGCCGTGGGAGAGCAGACGAGAACAGGTTGTATCATGACTACGGAAGGCCGGAGACTGAGTTCATAAGACGAAATCCTGAATTCTACGAACTTTTGAAGCAGATGGCGTTATTTTTCGGAGATGATAATGTAAAGGCTGAAACGGTACAGCCAACACCGGAGATGTTCCGATTGCTGGTAAAGTGTACGGAAATAGCAGCAAGGGGAGAACTGGATTTTGGTCATTTAGTCCCGAGAGGAATGTATAAGCGTTTGGCCGGTGAGTTTAAAAAGATTAGTGGAGTCAGAGTGAAGCATGTAATGGATTGATGAGCAGTCGTTGGGAAGCCGGGCAGGAACTGAAACTATCATTCAGTTCCTGCCCTTTTTTTGTCATAACCTCAGCTTAAATTCAATAAATTATTAGCAAGGAATTATAAGCGAGGTGCTTTTAATGAAGGTAATATATATATCCAGGGCACAGGCTATACGCACCCTTGTGGTGCTTACCCTGGTTATAATCTCCATAGTATATACACAGAATACCGAATACGATGCCATAAGCGTGTTTTTGAATACAAAGCGGGAGCTCCCGATATACTCGGTGGAGACCGATGAGAAAAAGATAGCCATATCCTTTGATGCTGCCTGGGGAGCCGAATACACCGATGAGATCCTGGACATATTGAAAAAAAGGAATATAAAAACTACATTTTTCCTGGTAGGTTTTTGGGTTGACAAGTATCCCGAGCAGGTAAAGAGAATTGCCTCAGAAGGTCACGAGATAGGGAATCACTCCACTACCCATCCTCACATGTCACAGCTGAGCAGCGAGCAAATCCGTATGGAGATCGAGACTACACAGAAGAAGATTGAGGAGCTGGCAGGCGATCGGGCAGTCAAGCTGTTCAGGCCGCCATTTGGCGACTATAACGACAGGCTGATACTGACATGCAGGGAGATGGGTTTTTACCCGATACAGTGGGATGTGGATTCTCTTGACTGGAAGGAGTATGGTGTGGACCATATGTTTAACCAGGTTATCAAAAAAGTACGCAGCGGCTCAATCGTGCTGTTTCATAACAATGCCAAGTATATAGTGCAGGCTTTACCTCTGATCCTTGACCATATACTTGAAGAAGGATATTCGATTGTTCCCATATCCGAGCTTATATATAAGGACAATTACTATATCGACCATACCGGCAGGCAAAAAAAGAAATAGCTTCAATAAGATGAATAAAGTTTGTCTTAATGGAATAGCTATAACTAAAAGCAAAAAAGATGCATCCGGATGAGTATGGCAGGGAAGGGAGAGGAATAAGGTGATACAATATACTACAGAAAACAATAAGGTTATGGTAGCGGGAAAAATTAATACCCCATTAATCTTCGGCCACGAAATATACGGCGAAGGATTCTATAACTTTATGCTTGCTGTTCCAAGGTTGAGCGAGTATGTGGATATATTACCTGTTACTATATCGGAAAGACTCCTTGATACAACCGGACTTTCTGTAGGTACTGAAATCGTTATAAACGGACAGCTGCGTTCGTATAACAAGTATATAGAAGGGAAAAACCGGCTGATATTGACCATATTTACCAGAGATATCTCAATAAAAGATGAAGAAATAAGAAACCCAAACCAAATCTATCTGGATGGGTATATCTGTAAACCGCCAATTTATCGAACAACTCCTTTTCAGCGAGAAATAGCGGATATACTGCTGGCAGTAAATCGTTCATACAATAAATCGGATTATGTCCCCGTTATAACATGGGGACGAAATGCAAAGTTTTCCCAAAAGCTATCTGTTGGACAACGTATCCGGGTCTGGGGCCGCATACAGAGCAGGCCTTATAAGAAAAAGATGCCCAATGGTGAGATTATTGACAGAACGGCCTATGAAGTGTCGGTTTCAAAAATGGAAGTAGCAAATGGATAGAATAAAGCGTCTTCGGGCACTTTATTTCTTTTCTTAACTAAAGTATTATGATAAAATAAAAATGACATGAAAAAGAACCCTTTGTAATCAGGGTTCTTCTTGAGAACTGGCAGGTAATGCGGGTAATATCAACCTTTGGCCGGGATATATTAAATCCGGCCGGGGAATGTTGTTCAGACGTATAATGGAATCCAGCGGCACGTTAAATTTCTCAGCTATGCTGAAAAGGGTATCACCTGGCTGTACGATATATACCTGGCCTCCGGGAGGGGGTTTGGGTGCTTCCACACCTGGAACAAAGATTCTCTGTCCCGGGAAAATTGTATACGGCGGTGGTATTTGATTGACCCTGATAAGTTCGCTTAAAGGAACATTGAATCTTTGGGCAATTCTATACAGCGAATCGCCGGGTTGTACGATGTAGTAAAACCCTAATTGTCCGTTTTCACACTCTTTGGGTATTTCCAATAACTGCCCGGGATAGATTAAGAAGGAACTGGAAAGCCTGTTTGCTGCCAACAGGGCCTCTACAGTGGTATTGAATTTTTGGGCAATCGTATAGAGGGTATCCCCGGGTTGTACAATGTAGGGCATAACATCCCTCCTTTAAATACATGGTTATATTATCTATATGCTGTATAGAAAGGAAAGTATTCTTATTTGTTTTTTAATCATATTGAATAAATTATAAGCCGGGATTTCTATATACCGATATATGTGGAATTGCATAGCTGTCGGTACCATAGTATTAATATCTGTGCTTATTTTGATAAAAGGAGGAAAGAGCATGGAATACCGCTCAAAGTTTCAGGATGAATTGGTAGATCAGTTGTTTAAGGCAATATTGAGCCTGGAGACTATGGGAGAATGCTACCGTTTTTTTGAGGATATCTGTACTGTAAATGAGATCAAGTCACTGGCTCAGAGGCTGGAAGTTGCAAGGATGTTGAGGGAGAAGAAAACATACAATGAAATCGCTGAAAAAACCAAGGCCAGCACGGCTACAATAAGCCGTGTAAACAGGTTCTTGTTATACGGTGCCGATGGCTATAATATTGTATTGGATAAGCTGTCAAAAGAGTAATTCATTGGAGAACAGGAGAATGATAATGACGGAGAGTTTGAGACAGAAATTCTGCTTATTAAGGGATAGAATAATAGAACTACAATACCGGCATTTGAACGATATGCAAAAAAAGGCGGTGTTTACCACCGAAGGGCCGCTGCTGGTGTTAGCCGGTGCCGGTTCGGGTAAAACCACTGTATTAACAAACCGTATAGCCCATCTTCTCAGGTTTGGCCGCTCCTATGGAAGTCAGTATATACCTGCAGGGCTGAGGGAACAGGATCTGATTAATATGGAAGAATATATAAACAAGGCTGAAAAGAGCGGTAAGCCTGTTCCTATACCCGGCAGTATCGAACCGCTTCTTCAATACCTTCCGGTATTACCGGGTAATATTTTGGCTATTACATTTACCAATAAGGCTGCAAAAGAGATGAAGGAAAGGGTTATCCGGCTGGTTGGAGAATCGGGTTATGATATATGGATAAGCACATTTCATTCGGCATGCGTGAGGATATTAAGGAGAGATATTGATAAATTAGGATACACCAGGAATTTTGTAATCTATGATGACGTGGATCAGCTGGCAGTGATAAAAGACTGTATTAAAGAATTGGATTTGAATGAAAAGTATTACAATCCTAAGGAGGTAAGAGCACTTTTTAACCGCCTGAAGGATCAATTGATTGGACCGGATGAATACATAAAAGGAATCAGAGGCCAGTACAGGGAAGAGAAGATCGCTGATATATATCAACTCTATGAAACAAAAATGAAGAAAAACAATGCTCTTGATTTCGGAGATCTGATAAAAAAGACTATCGAACTGTTTACTGAAAGGCCTGATGTGCTGGATTATTACAGAAGAAAATTCCAGTATATACTCGTGGATGAATATCAGGATACAAATACCGCTCAATATATTATGGTAAAGCTGTTATCCGGATTTCACAGAAATATATGTACGGTTGGCGATGACGATCAGTCTATATATGGATGGAGAGGCGCCGATATAAGAAACATCCTGGAGTTCGAAAAGGATTTTGCTAATACGACCGTTATTAAATTGGAAGAGAACTACCGTTCATCACAGAATATTTTGGACGTTGCGAACAGCGTAATCCAGAACAATCTGGGCAGAAAACCCAAACAACTGTGGACCCGGCAGAAGGAAGGCAGTAAGGTGAAGATCTATCAGGCTTTCAGTGAGCATGACGAAGCTGAATTTATTTGCAGGGAAATTAAAGCCTTGATGCAATACCGGGAATTGAAAGCCGGAGATTTTGGTGTGCTTTATCGAATAAATGCCCAGTCCCGGGTGTTGGAAGAGGCTATGATGAAGTACGGCATTCCGTATAGGATATACAAAGGGCTGCGATTTTACGATAGAAAAGAGATCAAGGATATAATTGCCTACCTGCGGCTGGTTGTCAATCCCTATGATGATGTCAGCCTAAAAAGGATAATAAATGTCCCAAGAAGGGGGATTGGGACCGCAACCGTAGGGGCTTTGGAAGCGGCAGCGGCAGAAAGCGGGGAGAGTATTTTTAGTATTGCCCTTGACTTGGACAAGAATAATGTTTTGCCTAAAAGGGCTGTGGACAGGGTTAAATCATTTGTTGATATGATTTCCGGACTAATCTCTGTATGTGATACCATGGGAATTGCAGATTTAATTAAAACTGTTATACAGGAGACTGGTTATGAAAGAGAGCTGGAAAATGAGAGAGATCTGGAAGGACTGTCACGGTTGGAAAACATAAAGGAGTTTATATCAGCTGCCAGGGAATTTGAGAATGCAAATGAAGATGCGGTTTTGACAGATTTTTTGGAGAATATTGCTTTGGTTTCAGACCTGGATAATATGGAAACTGATGACTCAGCAGTAGTATTGATGACGCTGCACAGCGCAAAAGGCCTGGAATTTCCCGTTGTATTCGTTGTTGGGCTGGAAGAAGGGTTATTCCCCCTCGCCCGTTCTGTCGAAAATATGGACGAGCTGGAAGAGGAACGCAGATTATGCTACGTTGGAGTTACCCGTGCCAAAAAGCTGTTATACCTGTCATATTCCCAGAGAAGAACCTTATACGGTGATACGATCAGCTGTATACCCTCCAGGTTTATCCGTGAAATTCCGGAAGATCTATTGGAGCCGGCTGTTAATGAGACGGAATACGGCCTTTTTACAGGCAGAAGGACGGCCTACAATGCTTCCGGATATACATCAGAAGGAAACAGGAATTCCAGGTTTTCATTGGGAGATAAAGTCTTCCATAAACGGTTCGGACGCGGGACTATTGTGGCGATGGAAGGTGAAGGTTCCGATCTCCGTATTAAAATTGCTTTTGAACAGGGCGGCATAAGGAATTTTATGGCAGAATTGGCTCCGCTGAAGAAACTGTAATATATAAGTATATATTTAAAATGGTGGTGTTTCCATGGACATTGATAAGGTCAAAGCTGAAATTGAGAAACTCCGTGAAGAAATAAGGCGGCATGATTATTACTATTATGTATTGGATCAACCGGTAATATCCGATGCTGAATATGACAGTCTTATGCGCCGCCTGGTATCGCTGGAACAGAAATATCCGGAGCTTATAACCCCCGATTCGCCGACCCAGAGAGTAGGCGGCCAACCATTAAGGGCTTTTGCTGCCGTTGAACATCCGGTTCCCATGCTGAGCCTGGCAAATGCCTTTAGCGAAGGCGAACTGAGGGATTTTGACCGGCGTGTACGAAACACAATCGGAGAACACGCAGAATATGTTGTTGAGTATAAAATTGACGGGCTGTCGGTAGCATTATGGTACCAGAACGGAATCTTTACGCGGGGAGCTACCCGGGGCGACGGTCATATTGGAGAAGACATAACCGAAAACCTGAAAACCATCCGGAGCCTTCCGCTAAGGCTTAACAAGCCCTATACCCTTGAGGCAAGGGGCGAGGTATTTATATCAAAAAAGGATTTTGAAATATTGAACGAAGAAAGGCGTTCATCGGATATGCCTTTGTTTGCCAATCCAAGAAATGCGGCTGCAGGTTCTTTGAGGCAGCTTGATCCCCGGATTACTGCATCCAGGCCTCTGGATATATTTATATTCAATCTTCAGCAGCTGGAAGAGGCTATGCCCGATACTCACTGGGAAGCTCTAAACCTGATGGGTGAATTGGGGCTGAAGATCAGTCCTTTCCTATACCGTTCAAATTCGATAGGCGATGTTATTAACGTGTGCCATGAATGGAATGATAAGCGGCATACGCTGCCGTTTGAAATAGACGGTATGGTGATAAAGGTGAATAATTTCAGATACCGAGAGGTTCTGGGCAACACTTCCAAAAGCCCAAGGTGGGCAATTGCATATAAATTTCCTGCAGAGCAAAAGGAAACTGTTATACGCGATATAATAATACAGGTTGGGAGGACAGGAGTTTTAACACCTACGGCTGTTTTTGATCCCGTACCTATAGCCGGTACGATCGTTTCCCGTGCTACCCTTCATAATGAGGATTATATTAACAGCAAGGATATCCGGATTGGAGATATCGTTGTTATTCAGAAAGCCGGTGATATAATACCCGAGGTGGTTGAAGTTAAAAAGGATAAGCGGAGTGGGGAAGAGATCCCGTTTATCATGCCCGGACACTGTCCTGTGTGCGGTGCAGACGTAGTGCGGCTGGACGGGGAAGCGGCTGCCAGATGCACAGGAAGTGCATGTCCTGCCCAGCAGAAACGGCTCATAATTCATTTTGCTTCAAGAGATGCAATGGATATAGAAGGATTAGGCCCTGCTGTTGTAGAGCAGCTGCTGGATAAAGAACTGATCAGAGATGCTGCCGATCTGTATTTTTTGAAGCATGAGGAACTCACAGGAATCGACAGAATTGGGGATAAATCAGCTTCAAATCTGTTAAGAGCAATTGAAAACAGTAAGAATAGAGGGCTGGCAAGGCTGCTTTTCGGGCTGGGTATTCGTCTTGTGGGGTTAAGGGCGGCACAGCTGATAGCTGAGCACTTTGAGAATATTGATAGAATTATAAAAGCAGAAAAGGAAGAATTCCTGGAGATAAACGAAATAGGTGAAAAAATAGCTGAAAGCGTGGCTGCCTTTTTCAAAGAGGACCAGAATATAAAGATGATTGAAAAGCTAAAAAGAGCAAATGTGTTGCTTGAACAGCAGGCCAGGAATATACAGGCTAATCTGTTGGAAGGAAAGACATTTGTTCTGACAGGGACTCTGGCCGGATATACAAGGACCGAGGCCAGCCGTCTTATCGAGGAAAAGGGAGGACGGGTAACCAACAGCGTCAGCAGTAAGACCGATTATGTAGTAGCCGGAGAAAACCCCGGAAGCAAGATCGAACGCGCAAGAACACTGGGTGTAACAATACTAAGCGAGCAGGAGTTCCGGCAAATGCTGGAGATTGAATAGGACATTTCTACTATTTGTATTCGCTTATATTGAAATAAATTGTTTCATGTGCTTATAATATAGAAAACGGCATTATGTCGAATGATGTCGAAACAATTTAACAACAGAATAAACAGGGAGAGGGGGTGAAGGGATGAGACAACGGGCTTTGGCATGCCTACTTATTTTTGTAATTATAGCTGTATTATTCCCAATAAATGCATATGGTGCCTCTTTGCTAAAATACGGCAGTCGTGGCAATGAAGTAGAAAAACTCCAGCAGCAGCTCATAAAACTGGGATATCTAAAAGGTAAGGCCGATGGTATATTTGGACCCCAGACCCAGGCTGCGGTTATTAAATTTCAAAAGGATTACAAATTAAAGCAGGATGGTATAGTTGGCCCCGCAACCCGGGGAAAACTGTCAGAAGCAATGGCAGCCTTACAAAATGGAGGAGGTTCGCCACCGCCGTCAAACGGTGGAGGAAGCAGCAATAACAAACTGCCAATAACCACCACACTGAAGATGGGCAGCCGGGGGAGCCAGGTGCAGGTGCTGCAGAAG
>DGEI01000013.1:294633-294777 GCA_002385885.1 Firmicutes bacterium UBA3930 | reverse complement strand
ACCAAAACCGTTGAGAAGCTGTTTGAGGCTTCGGGCGGCACACCGCCGTCAAACGGTGGAGGAAGCGGTGGCAATACCCAACTGCCGATAACCACCACACTGAAGATGGGCAGCCGTGGCAGCCAGGTGCAGGTGCTGCAGAAG
>DGEI01000013.1:269853-294342 GCA_002385885.1 Firmicutes bacterium UBA3930 | reverse complement strand
ACCAAAACCGTTGAGAAGCTGTTTTCCGATGGTCCTTCTCAGGAGCCGGAGCCTGAACCGGATCCGGACCCCGACACAGGTTTTAAACAGTTCCACGGGACACCGGGAACTCTGGCCGGAAAGACGATATTTGTCGATGCCGGGCATGGTGGCGTGGATAGCGGGGCCACAAGGAACGGGGTTATGGAGAAGACGCTGGTTTTAGATATGGCATTGAGGCTGAAACGCATTCTCGAAGAAGCCGGAGCCAAAGTGATTCTTACCCGGCCTGATGACAAGTTTTATTCCCTGCACTATAGATCGGCTTATGTTAACAGCTACATATTGAATAACGAGCTGTCTGAATTAAACAAAGAAAGAAATGATGCTGTTTCAGAAAGAGACGCAAAACAGGCTGAGGTGGATAATAAGGCTCAGGAGATTATCCAGAAAGAGGCTGATATATCAAGCTATACAGCAGAGCTGGAAGCCAAAGAGGCTTATTTGTCCCAGCTGGAAACGCAGAAAAATGAACTGGACAGAGAACTGACCTCAGCACGGGACGACTACGAAAACAAAGAAATGGCCTATAATGAAAAGTACGCTGAGTACAAACCCCTGGAGGATGAACTGATTCAGGCACAAAATGACCTGGACGCCCTTAAGTCTCAGCGGGATGAAATCCAGAACGAAATCGATGAAATCCTGCCTGAAGGTAAAACCGCGGAAGAATACATTGATGAGCTTGGGGCAGAGATTGAAGGCCTGGAAAGCCAGCTGGAAGATGAATCATTAAGCGATGAGCAAAGACAGCAATTGCAGGCTCAACTGCAGGAAGCTGAGGAAAAACTCAATAAGCTGACAGGGTGGATTGCTCTGAACACACAAATATCCGAGAAAGAAGGCTATATAGCTGATATCGAAGCTCAGCTTGAAGCCCTTGCTGATGACCTTGATCTGGACAATCTGAAGCAGGCTATGGAACAGGCAAAAGCTTTGTGGGATGAGATTGCTTCTGAGCTGGATGTTGTACAGAATAACATAAATGAGGTCAACAGCTCTATAGTCAGCCTGAATAACATGATTAATAAAGCTGAGGATGCTGTGGAACAACTTCGGGATGCCATTGAGGCACTGGAGGATGAAATAGAGGCACTGGAAAAAGATATTGAAGAGATGGATAAACAGATTCAGAACGTAAATACCTTGATATCTAAGTTCCAGGAACACATAGTTAACTACGGCGCCCAGAGTTATACAGGGGCATATGCACAGCAGAGAGATCCTGTGACGGGCAAGAGGTATGCCACTCCTGAATTGAAAGCAGTTATGGATCTGGCAGCCCAAAAATACCATGATGATTATCTGTTCATCTCAATACACTGTAATGACACCAGCGCAAGTCAACAGACCAGCGCATCGGGAATTACGATATTTTACAGGGATAACGGGCCGTATTCATATAACGGTACCTATGGGGCCAATGTTGAGTATTATTTGGGGTACAATGCCCAAAAGAGGGAGAGGCTGGCTCTTAAGCTCCTGGAACAGCTAAATATAACAACGGATTTTTCCAAAAAGTACTATTACCCGTATAAAGCTGATTTTAGCGTTCTCAGGGAAAACAACCTGATTTCGGTTCTGGTAGAGGTAGGTTTTATGAACAACCCCAATGATCTGGCTCTGCTGGTTAAAGAGCAGACCCGTGAGGATACCGCTGCCGGCATATACAAGGGGATTGTAGAGTACTATAAGTAAACTTTCTGTATTTTATGAATGGGCTTATATCGAAAGCCCATTCTTTTTTTTATATAAATATCGCAGCATGGTGTTAACCGGATGTCATTGCTTTGTTAAAGCGGTTGAGAGAAAGGGAAGCCGGCCTTATTAATACTTAAGAATAAAAACTATCTGCGGAATCTGATTATTTCTTTCAATGCAAACAAGAATTTCTAATTTACGTATTGTAAACAATTGTAAGATAATATATAATTTAAATAAACAAGAAAATGCATATATTGAAAAGAGGTATGTCCATGAGTAATTATAACGATAATACTCAAAAAGGAATACCCGATTATATGATGAATTTATTCGAAGCCTTTCCCTATCCACTTCAGATTTTTTCCCGTGACGGGACAGCAAGAGTGATAAATAATGCGGCACTGGAGATGATTGGCATAAGAAGCAGGGAATCTCACATTGGGAAGTATAATGTGTTCAAAGATCCCATAGTGCGCAAACTGGGCGTTATTGATCAGGTCAGGGAAGTACTGACGGGAAAAACCGTATATCTTACCGATTTCACTGCATCTTACGAGGATATGCTGCGATATTATAATGTCACTGAAAGAAACCTGAAATTAATAAATACAGATATTACATGTTTCCCTTTGGTAGAAAAGAATGGCAGAGTAGAGTACTTTGCAGCGGTTTTCATCTTCAAAAATATATATGTGGGCAAGGAAGAAATTGGACGAGGCAAGCAATACATAAAAACCCATTGGAAGGAGCCTTTTGACGCCGATAAAATAGCAAAGGCAGCATACCTGAGCAAATCCCATTTTACAAAACTGTTTAAAATACATACCGGTATAACTCCGTATGAGTATTACATTAATTATAAAATAAGCAGGCTAAAGGAAATATTGTTGGATACCAACCTCTCCATTTCCCAGGCATTTGCAGCATGCAATATGAGCTATAACGGCCATTCTGCAAGATTGTTCAGGGAAAAGGTTGGTCTGACTCCTTCAGAATACCGGAAAAAAAACCAAAACAAATAAACTGCAAAAGAAAAAACTGCAAACAGATGCCAGGCCATGATACGGCCTGGTTTTTTTACTGAATAATAATATTCTTACTGAATATAAGCATATTACAACTATAATAAAATAAATCGGTGAATAGAATATTTATATCCGGTATTTTATGTGGGGCGTTTACCACATTCCCATCAAAATTATTTGGTTAAAAGAAATTGAACGGAAAGAAGAACAGTATGGCTTAAAAGAGAAGTACTATAATTCATGTAAGCCGCGGGAAAAGTCTGAAAAGCACAAAGAAAAAATAAGGGGGTTATTTCTATGTATTCACTGAAAAAAATAAGAGTTTTTAAGTTAATAAGTCTATTGACGGCCATGGTTTTGTTTGTACTGCTGCTTGTCAGCTGCAGTGGAAACGCTGCTTCCGGCAAAGATAAGCCTGACGAAGAAGAAAGACCGGATGTAACGGCTCCGCAGGATGAAGAGGAAGACACAGACACGGAACAACAGCAGGATGAGGGTTCAGACATACCTGAGCAGGATGAAGGTTCAGACATACCTGGAGCGCCTGCCTCTGCATCGGAATCATATACTGCTTACATTCAGGCAAAAGGCGACTTGATAACCAAACTGACCGATGCACTGGCAAACAATCCCGGTACCGAATTTACCTCAATGTCTCTGCTTGGTGTATCAATGGTAGACTTAGCAATGCTTCCTGCAAGCAGTTTTGGTCTGGGAGAGGCGGCGGCTATCACGGCGCTTGGTTTCCTGGGAGCAGAGGATATTGAATATAGTGAAAGTGGAAACCAATACAGTGTTAAATACCGGGGTCAGGATGGCCTGAATTATGAGCTGCATGGAGAGTACGACAAGGCAGCAGACGCACTAAAATGCACTTCATTTGCAGACGGTAAGGAAAGTTTAACTTCCGAATACCGTAAAACATCCTTTGGATATGTCAGCCAAATATATGTTATCGATGACGATGGCTCAACTTATGTTTATCAGCTGGCAGTAAGCGGCCCGGATGGTGTTGTCGGCATGTCCCAGGTATCAGAACCGCCCAAGGCATTAACCGGTAACGAATCAATCGACTTTCCCAAACAATGTAAGGAGTGGTATGCGATAGAAGGGGATGCGGTCACAGGAGTTACCTCAGATGGAGAAGAGATATCATTCACATATACTCCATCGGAGGATGAATAGGATATGAAAAAAAAATTAGTAATTCCGATTATAGTCCTGCTGGTTATGGCTGCTGCCTCAGTGATGGCAATAACTGTTATAATTCCGCATATAAGATACAACCAAGCCGTTACAGCGCTAAATGAAGGCAGGTATGATGAGGCAACTGCAGCATTTGCCGTTCTGGGGGATTATAAAGACAGCACAGACAAGTTGATGGAATCCCGCTATCGTGCTGCGGAGGCCAAATTGGATGAGGGATTCTATGAACAGGCAATACAGGAGTTTTCAGAGCTGGGATCCTACCGGGACAGTTCTGAACGCTGTCGTGAAGCCCGATTCCGCTGGGGAATTGCCCTCTCGAGCAAAGGAGCATACAGGGATGCTCTGGAACAATTCTTATTGGATATCGAATATGATGGAGCAAAGGATCAAATCCGATTAGTTTATAGTAAGGCAGTTAAGAAGGGAGAAATTGGAGTTGCTTATGATACAGCGGTATCGCTGCGGGACTTTGAGGGTATATCCCGTTTGAACCTACAGGTTATTGCGGCCGGGCGCAACCATGTGGTTGCCCTGCGAAGAGACGGCAGGGTAATGGCCGCCGGAAACAATGACAAAGGTCAATGCAATGTACAAGACTGGACGGATATCATTGCGGTTGCTGCAGGATTTGAGTATACGGTTGGGCTGCGGGCGGACGGTACCGTCGTCGCCACCGGGTACAATAACAACGGACAATGCGATGTACAGGGTTGGACGGATATTGTAGAAATATATGCAGGTAATACCGCAACCGATACAATAGGTGTAAAAGTTGACGGTACTATTGTGGCAACAGGGGGTCCTGAAGGCAGGAACCACCACGAACAGATTCCCGGAAAATCAGAAGGCATGATTAAGTTGTGTCCGGGATGGAGCGGTATTATTGCAGTAATGGATACCGGATTTGTCCGGTACATCGGCAGCTTATCTGATATGAAAGGAATTAGCAGATGGATAGGCATTAAAGATGCAGCTATCGGTACCGGGCATGCTGTGGGGCTGCTTGTTGACGGAACTGTAGTAACGGCAGGAAGGGCTTCAGCCGGCCAAAACGATGTGGAGGACTGGTCCAATATCATTGCGGTATCCGCTTCCAATAGTAATACGGCAGGGTTGAAAGCCGACGGTACGGTTGTTGTGGCGGGAAGAGACAGCCATGGGCAGAAAGATGCGGAAACATGGGAGGATATTGCAACTTTGTCGGTTGGACCCGGTTTCATCGTCGGGCTGAAAATAGATGGAACGATGGTTGCGGCTGGCAGGATTGCAGGCGGCACTGATGCGGAAAACCAAAAAGTGCTGGATGAGATTACCTCATGGAACAATATCGGGCCGGCATTCTAAATTCTATATAAGGATAATAAATGCTGCCTGATTATTAATGGTTGTCAACCGGACTTTTGGAAATAACCGGTTATAGCCTGTATCATTTAAAAAACCAGTGAAATTTGCCTGCCGGCAAACTTAATGCCGGCAGGCTTTGTATTAAGTAATAAAGCGTTGGTTTTATGCCATTGCGTTTAACATTTCTATGATCTTCGGAGCATGGTGTTCATTTTTTTCTGCCTTTTAACACAGTATACTGATTTGAATGTACTTATCTTATTTATTTTCTTTATTAGCGCTTCAAAAAATCCCTTTCATAATCCCTTTCTTCTTTACTTGTCTCATTTTGCTGTGCAACTCGCCTTGTATGCCAAACAGCAAAAATAATTTGAATAAATTAAATTATAATGGTAGAATATTGGATTGAAAAGGGTTAATTTAGAAGAAAGGGTGTATAGCCGTGGGAATGACTGTAAACGATATAGAGTATTTGGCCGAAACAGCGAAATTCGAATTGAATTCTCAGGAAAAACAGTATTTTGCGCGAACAGCTGATAAAATATTGAAACTTACTGATAAGCTTGACGAGCTGAATACTGAAGGGGTGGACCCCACTATATATTTGCTCGATATAAAGAATGTTATACGTGAAGATATAGTACAGCCATCTATGGACAGGGATACACTGCTTAAAAATGCTCCTGATGTTGAAGCCGGATGTTTTCGTGTGCCAAAGGTGGTTGAATAATTTTATTACACGGAGGATGTAAAATGGAAGCATATAAGTTGACCGTTCACGAAGCAGCAGATTTAATAAAAAAGAAAAGAGTTACCTCTTATGAGCTTACTCAGGCAGTCCTAAACCGAATAGAGCAGGTTGAACAGGATGTAAAAGCTTTTATAACGTTAACAGATAGCTCAGCATTGGAAGAAGCCCAAAATACAGATGCTCTTATAAACCAGGATGAAAACATCTCCGATATAGCCGGGATTCCGTTTGGCCTGGAAGACAACATCTGTACCGCGGGTATAAAAACCACCTGTGCCTCTAAAATGCTGGAAAACTTTGTTCCTCAATACGAAGCCGCAGTTTCCGGCAAACTTAGGGAATCAAAGGGGATTTTGCTCGGAAAGCTTAATATGGATGAGTTTTCGTTAGGAGTAGCAACCGAAACGTCTTATTTTCATAAGAGCAGAAATCCCTGGGATATAAACCGTGATATCGGAAGTTTCTGTGGGGGCGCTGCTGCATCGGTGGCTGCTGATGAGGTGTTTTATTCGCTGGCTGCCGATACAGGTGGTTCATTAAGACGAAGTGCGGCTCTATGCGGAGTGGTGGGTTTAAAACCATCGTATGGTATGGTTTCACGCTATGGTGTCATATTGTCAGCTTCTTCTTTGGCCCAGGTTGGTGTTATTGCCAAGGATGTCCGGGATTGTGCAATTATTCTGAAGGCGATATCAGGGCATGATGTAAGAGATCCTATGACCGTTCAGACAAATTTTAACGATGGCATGACGGCAGATGAACCTGGTATTAAAGGAATGCGTATCGGGATACCCAGGGAGTACCTGGATAGTTATATGGATGAACATGTGGCTGAAGCTGTCAGAAACGCTTTGAAAGTATTCGAGGATCTGGGAGCAACTATTGAGGAAATATCGCTGCCAGGTGTAGTATATGCGCCGGCTGCTTATTCCATTATACTCTCAGCGGAAGCCAGCTCCAATTTAGGCAGGTACGATGGAATAAAATTTGGATATAAAGCGGAAGGATTACAGGATCTGGATGAAATGTATAAAAAGTCAAGGAGCCAGGGCTTTGGTGATCAGGTAAAGTTAAGAATTATGCTGGGCAATCATGTGTTGAGCGCAGATAACTACGAACGGTACTATTTAAAGGCATTAAAGACCAGGACAATAATTAAACAGGAGTTTGAAAAAGCTTTTGAAAAATATGATATTATAATTTCGCCCACCTGTGCGGCAACAGGTTCAAAGTCTAATCAAAACGACGATGAATCACTTAATGCTTTCCTTACTGATATATATACGGCGCCGGCCAGCGTTATTGGACTGCCTGCTATGTCTATACCCTGCGGTTTTGACAATAACGGTTTCCCAATTGGCATACAGCTTATAGGAAGATCTTTTGAAGAGGGCACTTTGCTAAAAGCAGCGTTGGGTTTTGAACAAAATACCGATTACCATATCAAGCGCCCGGTTATTAACTGGAGGTGAAAAAATGAAATACGAAGTTGTTATTGGTCTGGAGGTACATGCCGAACTATCCACCAAATCGAAAGCATTCTGCAGCTGCAGTACTACCTTTGGCGCCGATCCCAACACTCAATGCTGCCCAGTATGTATTGGTATGCCGGGTGTGCTTCCCATTATGAACAAAAAGGCTCTGGAGTACACGATCAGAGCAGGGCTGGCATTGAACTGCAGTATTGCAAAACATACAAAATGGGACAGAAAGAATTACTTCTATCCTGATCTGCCCAGAGCATGTCAGATCTCTCAATATGATATGCCTGTATGCCAAAAAGGCTATCTGGATATAGTAGCGGATGAAAAAGCAAAACGCATCGGTATAAACCGTATACATTTGGAAGAGGATGCAGGAAAGCTGCTGCACGATCCGTATATGGATCATACCCTTGTTGATTTGAATAGAAGCGGTGTGCCTTTGATTGAAATAGTTACCGAGCCGGATTTGAGGTCGGCTGAAGAGGCAAAGGTATTTCTTGAGAACTTAAGGACTATTCTGCAATACATTGATGTGTCCGACTGTAAGATGCAGGAAGGATCTTTACGCTGCGATGTTAATGTGTCAGTAAGGCCGGAAGGTCAGGAAGAGTTTGGCGAACGCACCGAAATGAAAAATTTAAATTCATTTCGCGCCGTATACAGGGCAATTGAGTATGAAGCATCCAGGCAGATAAGCATATTGGAAGAGGGCGGTAAAATTTTAAGGGAAACGAGAAGATGGGATGATGGCCTGGGACGGAGTTTCGCTATGCGTACCAAAGAACAGGCCCAGGATTACAGGTATTTTCCTGAACCCGATCTTCCGCCGGTTGAAATAGATGATGAATGGGTGGAGATGATAAGAAAAGATATACCGGAACTGCCTGCGCAAAAACAGAAAAGGTTTGTTGAGGAATTTGGATTGCCTGAATATGATGCTGAGATTCTTACAACCTCCATAGATTTAGCCAGGTTTTTTGAAAAATGCGTTGAGATCTATCAGAATCCGAAAACTGTAAGCAATTGGCTTATGGGAGATTTTTTGAGACTGGTTAACGAACGGAATATTGAAATATCGGATGTTCCGGTTTCACCTGAGAACCTGGCAAGTTTACTGCGTTTGATTGACAGCAATGTTATAAGCGGGTCCATAGCTAAAACGGTATTTGAAGATATGTTTGATACCGGCAGGGATCCCGAAACCATAGTGGAACAGAAAGGTCTTAAGCAGATTTCCGACAAAGATGAGCTTGTACAGATTATAAGAAAAGTCATAGAGGATAATCCGAAGTCTGTAGAAGATTATAAAAAGGGGAAGAAAAAAGCGATGGGCTTTTTGGTCGGGCAGACCATGAAGGCGACAAAAGGCAGGGCAAATCCCCAGCTGGTAAATACAATTCTATTGGAAGAATTGGACAAGTAAAAACGTCCGAGCTTCCTGCAAAATTTTCACCTCTGCAGATAGATGGTAGTTTAAGGATAAGCCTGTTATGGATAGATCTATCGATACAGGCTTATTCTATTTGTATGCTGCTTCCATGGTGAGAGCAGGAAGTTATTGTTTGGCAACAGCTGTAATATGGTATATTTTAAGTATAACAGGTAGATGAGGCAGGCCAATAAAATATTTGATTTTAACAAAAATAGTGGTACAATTATGAAATAGGAGAATTCCAATGCTATTTGGAGGAATAATGTGAATACAGGCAAGATATCCAATGAATTTCTAAAAAACAGGATAATTTCAAATTTAAGAATGAAACGCAGTGATGTAATACTTGGGCCGGGGGTTGGAAGGGACTGCGGCATACTTGAGTTTGGTGAGGAGCTGTGTATTGTTTCCAGCGATCCAATAACCGGCGCTGTAAGCCGTATGGGATATATAGGTGTCCATATATGCTGCAATGATATTGCTACTACCGGTGCTGAAGTTATAGGCGTTACCCTGACCATTCTGGCACCTCCTGCAACAGCTATGTCTGATATTGAACAGGTGGTAGTTGATGCTGAATGTGCTGCCCAGGAGCTGAACATAGATATTCTAGGAGGCCATACAGAAATCACCGATTCGGTAACGAGGATGATAATCTGCCTCACCGCTATAGGCAAGGTCAGAAAGCAGGGCCTGGTTTCGTTTGCCAATGCCAAAACAGGGGATGATATAGTTATAACAAAGAAGGCTGGCATGGAGGGAACTGCTATCCTGGCCTATGACAGGGAAGAGCTGCTTAAGAAGTATTTGCCGGCAGATGTGATAGAAAGAGCGCAAAGTTTTATGGGTCAAATAAGCGTGATTAAAGAGGGAAAAATAGCCGGTGAATTTGGTGTTCATGGGATGCATGACGCAACTGAAGGCGGGGTATTAGGCGCTATATGGGAAGCCAGTGAGGCCATGGGCAGGGGAGTAGAGATTGAAACAGCCCAAATACCCGTTGCACCTGAAACCCAGGCTATATGCAGTTTTTTCGGTATTGATCCATTAAAGCTGATTTCCAGCGGCTGTATGATCATAATAACGCCAAATGGTTCTAAGCTGGTTGAAGTTTTTAAGGACAACGGAATAGAAGCTGCTGTTGTCGGAAAGGTAATAGAGGGTAAAGATAAATGGCTGATTACCGAAGAAGGAAGAGTTACCCTTATGCCGCCGGAGGCAGATCAGCTGTATAAAGCGCTGCGGTACGAAACCGATACATAACATATACAGCCGATAAACATAATATTTTTAATACATGGTATTTATGTTATAATACAAAAGAGTACAAAAATAGACTTCAAGGTATTGAATGGAGAACGAATGGGGAATGAATATTTATGACATATAGCATGACGGGATTTGGTAGAGGGAAAATAATTGAAGACGGCAGGGAGATAACGGTAGAGATAAAGACTTTAAATCATCGCTATCTGGACGTTTATATCAAGCTTCCTCGGAGCCTGAGCTTTCTCGAGGAGAATATAAGAAGCACCGTGCAGCGGTATCTGGCGCGGGGAAGAGTGGAGGTGATCCTTGGTTATTCGAACCGGCTTGGTGCTCCGGCTGATGTAGATGTGAATCAACCTCTGTTAAATGCGTACCTTTCGTGTTTTAACAAGCTTGAGCGGGAGCATAATATAGTGAATGATGTAAAAGTATCTTCACTGGTTAACATCCCTGATATTTTTATCGTTAGCGAAAAAGAAGAAGATAATGACCGCCTCAGAGATGTTGTGATAGATTTGACAGAGAAGGTATTGACCGATGTTAAAAATATGCGCAGGATGGAAGGGGAAAGGCTTAAGGAAGATTTATTGCAGCGTATGGAACTGGTAAAGCATATGCTGAACAGCATCGAAGAACGCGCGCCTTACATAGTGGAAGAATACAGGGAAAAACTTAGAAGCAGGCTGGATGAAATTATACAGGGAACCGGTTTGGACGAAAACCGGTTTAATATGGAAATTGCATATTTTGCTGAACGCTGTAATATAACCGAGGAAATAGTGCGGTTCTGCAGTCATATAGATCAGTTTATAAGCACTTTTGAAGAAGTGGGCCCGGTTGGAAGAAAACTTGATTTTCTTATCCAGGAGATGAACAGGGAGATTAATACTATTGGTTCAAAAGCTAACGATTTAACCATCAGCAGCCTGGTGGTTGAAATAAAAAGCGAGATTGAAAAAGTAAGGGAACAGGTTCAAAATATTGAGTAATATGAAAGGGAGAGTGTAGCATGAGTATTCGATTAATCAACATTGGATTTGGTAATATTGTATCAGCTAACCGACTGGTTGCCATCGTCAGTCCCGAATCAGCGCCGATTAAAAGGATTATTCAGGAGGCGAGAGACAGGGGGATGCTGGTAGATGCAACGTATGGCAGAAGAACCAGAGCTGTAATAATCACAGACAGCGATCATGTGATACTATCCGCTGTTCAACCCGAAACGGTGGCCCATCGGCTTAATACCAAGGAAAATACCCCTTCTGCTGCTTTGCAATCAGATGAAGAATAACAATAACGTGAAGTATGCATGATATGGACAATAAAGGATTACTTATAGTTTTGTCCGGGCCTTCAGGTGCGGGAAAGGGCACAATATGCAGCGCTTATTTAAAAAGAAATCCCGGGGCCCTGCTGTCTGTCTCTATGACTACGCGCAAACCGAGGCCAGGAGAGAAGGAAGGGGTAAACTACTATTTCACCGATAAACAATCATTTGAAAAAATGGTGAAGGAAAATAAATTTTTGGAATATGCCGAGGTTTATGGAAACTACTATGGTACTCCGAGAGAATACGTTGAAGAGAAAATAGCATCCGGGTTTGATGTATTGCTGGAGATTGATATTCAGGGGGCGCTTCAGGTAAAGGATAAATATCCGGACGGGGTTTTTATATTTATTATCCCACCATCTATGGACGAACTCAAGAGAAGGATTATCAAGCGTGGTACCGAGAGCGCCGAAGCAATTTACACAAGATTTCAAAGTGCGTATCATGAACTAACCTATCTGTCACAGTATAGTTATGTTGTTGTAAATGACACGGTGGATGAGGCTGTACGCAGGTTGGAAGCTATTGTTCTGGCGGAAAAATGTCGTGTTGCCAGAAATAAAGGACTGTATTTAGGGCTATAGGGAGGGGTTAAATGATTTATCCGACGCTAAATGAATTAATGAAACGGACAGACAGCCGGTATACACTGGTTGTACAGGTGGCAAAACGGGCAAGAAAGCTGGTAGCGGGGGCAAATCCCCTTATTGAAATAGATTCTGATAAACCGGTTACTGTTGCTACCAACGAGGTTAATAGCGGCAAAATATTATATAAGCGTACAAAAGAAGGTATTAAGTAGTATGAGTAGGGTGCTGAAGGATAAAAAGATTGTCATTGGAATAACCGGAGGAATAGCAGCGTATAAAGCAGCGGAGCTTGTAAGCTCCCTTGTTAAACAGGGGGCCCTGGTAAAGACTATTATGACAAAAAATGCTATGGAGTTTATCAGTCCGCTTACATTTGAAACACTATCCGGCAATCCCGTTTATTATGATATGTTTTCCCGTGCCGGTTCCTGGGAAATTGACCACATATCCCTTGCAAAATGGGCGGATGTTTTGGCGGTTGTGCCTGCAACAGCCAATATAATCGGGAAGGTATGCCACGGTATTGCCGATGATCTTTTATCCACTACCATTATGGCTACGCAAGCACAGGTAATATTTGCTCCTGCCATGAACACCAATATGTACAATAATCCTATTGTGCAGGGTAACATTGAAGCATTAAAGAAGAAGGGGTATTTTTTTATTTCGCCTGCTGAAGGAAGATTGGCCTGCGGTGACGTAGGGGAAGGAAAATTAGCCGGTCTAGATGATATACTGCAGGCTATATCAGGCTATTTTAGCAGGAAACAGGACTTAAAGGGAATCAGGGTTTTGGTAACTGCCGGCCCTACAAGGGAATATTTGGATCCGGTGAGGTTTATCAGCAATCCTTCAACAGGGAAGATGGGCTTTGCCATTGCTGCTGCATGTGCCGGCAGAGGCGCTGATGTGGATCTGGTAGCCGGGCCGGTTAATCTATCGCCTCCGATAAATGTTAACATGCATTCCGTGGAGACAGCCCGTGATATGTATGACAAGGTTATGGAACTTTATCCGGCCTGCGACATTGTATTCAAAACAGCCGCGGTAGGTGATTACCGTCCGGAAACTTATCATGATCAAAAGATAAAAAAAGGCAGCAGTCAATTGGTACTGACGCTGGTGAAAAATCCCGATATATTGCAAGAACTGGGGAAGCGAAAGAAAGAACAGATTCTCGTTGGATTTGCTGCCGAAACACAAAACGTGGCGGAATATGCCAGGGAAAAGATGCAACAGAAAAACCTTGACTTTATACTTGCAAATGATATAACTGAATCCGGTGCAGGCTTTATGAATGATACCAATAAGGGAGTGCTCATTACTCATGAAGGTGAAATTGTTGAGATTCCCCTATTGGATAAAAACGAGTTTGCCCATAGGATGATTGATGAAGTGTTAAAAAGAAGCCCGCGTTTAGCGGCAAAAACAAATTGATGCTTATACCGGGGAAGTAATTCATACTGCATAGTTTAGTATTGGGCAGTATCCGTCTTGTTAGTGGGTGAGTTTAAAGGGAGGATGCAGGTGGAGAATGGGGTTTATGCTGGTGTAATAGTCGATCAGGTTCATCCTATGGTTGATAAAATATTCCATTATAGAATACCTGAGAATTTACGTGAACAGATTAAAGTTGGGATGAGGGTAAAGGTGCCCTTTGGCACAGCAAACAGGAAGATGGAAGGTTACGTCATGCAGCTGGATTCCAGCACGGATGTACCTGATGATAAGATAAAACCTATAAGCAAGATACTGGATGGCTATCCTGTTATTCCGGAGAATATGCTCCCTATTATTTCCTGGATGAAAGAAGAGTATCATTGCCTTACTATTGAGGCAATCCGATGTGTCATACCCCCCGGCCTTCGCCGTAATACACGAAAAAAAACTGAACGCGTAGTATATTTGAATGATATTGACAACCTGGAGGATCGCATAAAAACCATCGAAAAAAGATCAGCATATATGGCTGATATTCTCAGATTATTGGCTCAGAACGATGAGCTTTTTCTGGATCAGCTGAGAGCTGCTACCGGAGCGCCTTTGTCAAGCTTTAAAAACCTGGAAAAACAAGGATTGATCCGGATCGAGCATCATGAGGTGTACCGCAATCCCTGGAAATATGAGTATGACATTGGGAAACAACCTGAAGTTCTGACCAAGGAACAGCAGGAAGCGATCAGCGAGATACACCGGGCTATTGGAAAGGGATATGAGAGATTCCTGCTCCAGGGTGTAACCGGGAGCGGAAAAACCGAGGTCTACATCCATGCAGCCCGGAAAGCGCTGGAAATGAATAAACAGGTTATCGTTATGGTGCCGGAGATATCGCTGACGCCTCAAACCGTGGAGAGGTTCAAAAATCATTTTGGGCAACAGGTAGCCATAATGCACAGCGGGTTATCAGTGGGAGAGCGATTTGACGAATGGCACAGGATACGAAATCAACAGGTTGATATCGTTGTTGGAGCCCGATCGGCAATCTTTGTTCCTCTCCAAAGATTAGGGCTGGTCATAATCGATGAAGCCCATGAGGATAGCTATAAGTCGGATATGAGACCCAGGTATCATGCCATAGATGTGGCTTGCAAGAGGTGTGAACTCGAAGGCGCCGTTCTTCTTTTGGGAAGTGCAACCCCGTCCATTGCTCAGCACTACACGGCTCAAAATGGGGAGTATAAGATGATATACATGAAACACCGGATAGACAATAAACCCCTGCCTCCGGTCGAGATTGTTGATATGAGAAAGGAGATAGTCAGGGGAAACCGGAGCATACTGAGCGGGACGCTGTATAATGCTATGTCTGATGTATTAAGGAAGCGGGAGCAGGCTATATTACTCCTTAACAGGAGAGGCTATGCTCATTTTGTTTCCTGCCGTTCCTGCGGATTTGTTTTAAAGTGCAGCAATTGTGATATATCCCTTACCTACCATGCGTATGGGAAAATACTTAAATGCCATTATTGCGGGCAGAACTATTCGTATCCTGCTATATGCCCGAAATGCAAAAGCAGGTATATCAAACATTTTGGCATCGGTACCCAGCGGGTTGAGGAGGATCTAAAAAAGCTGTTTCCACAAGCCCGTATTGTCCGGATGGATATGGACACCACTTCTGCCAAAGGGGCTCATCAGCGGATATTAAGTGATTTCAGGGAGGGTAAATACGATTTTTTGCTGGGTACTCAAATGGTTGCAAAGGGTTTGGATTTTCCTGGTGTAACGCTTGTAGGCGTGATTGTGGCTGATACGGCATTAAACATTCCCGATTTCCGCAGCTGCGAAAAAACATTCCAGCTTATAACCCAGGTGGCCGGCCGTACCGGCAGGGGCGAAAAAGGCGGAAAAGTTATAATTCAATCCTATCAACCGCATCACTATGCAATACAGTTTGCTTCAAGGCATGATTATTCCGGGTTTTATGAAAAAGAGATCAGGATACGAAGGCGGTTTTGTTATCCGCCTTTTTCCCATATAATAAGAATACTGATTTTGGATGAAAATGAAGATCGGCTTATAAAGCAGATCAAGGATATAGAGAATTGGATACGACACCGTATAGAACAAAATCATATACTGAAGCAGGGATTGATAGATATGGGAGCATATACCGCTCCTTTAGAGAGAATTAACAGAAAATACCGTTGGCAAATTCTTATACGGATAAAAACCGAAGCACTGTTTAAACAGGCATACCATCGTCTGATGGATGAATGCCTTGATATGTTTTCGGGTGTTCGGCAGACGATAATAGCAGATTTTTATCCCGTAAGTTTGTTGTAGGGAGGAATGAATGGCAAATGGCGATCAGAAGAATATTGAAATATGGTCAGGATGATATTTTGCACAAAAAATCCAAGCCGGTAGAGAAAATCAACAAAAGGATACTTGATTTGCTGGATGATATGGCAGAGACAATGAGATCGGCAGACGGAGTCGGACTGGCTGCGCCCCAGGTAGGCGTTTTAAGGAGAGTCGTGGTAATTGATCTAGGCGATGGATTGCTCGAGTTAATAAACCCTGAAATTTTAGAAACTTCCGGGCAGCAGCAAGGCCCCGAGGGCTGTTTAAGCATTCCGGGCGCAGCCGGAGAAGTGATCCGGCCAGAGAGGGTAAAGGTAAAAGCCTTAAACAGAAATGGCGAGATTATCGAGATTGAGGGCACCGATTTGCTGGCCCGCGCATTGTGCCACGAAATTGATCATCTGGATGGGATACTTTTTATTGAAAAAGTTATACCGGACACGCTGGAGGGAAAAGATGCTTAGAGTGGTTTTTATGGGTACGCCAGAATTTGCCTTGCCGTCTTTGGAGGCCGTACTCCGCAGCGGTCAGAAGCTCATCGGTGTAGTTACCCAGCCCGATCGCCCCAAAGGACGGGGCAGATTACTGACACCCCCTCCTGTTAAGGTATGGGCTATGGAAAGAGATATTGAGGTCTACCAGCCTGAAAAGGTTAGGAATCCGGAGTTTGTTGCTATATTGGAAAAGATGGCGCCGGATGTGATTGTTACCGCTGCCTTTGGACAGATTCTTTCCAAACAGATACTTGATATCCCTCCTTTGGGCTGCATTAATGTACATGCATCACTGTTGCCCAAATATCGCGGAGCATCGCCTATACAGCAGGCATTGATAGACGGGGAGACCAGTACCGGTATTACGATTATGTATATGGATGAAGGCATGGACACAGGTGATATAATACTTCAGAAAAAAATCGATATACATCCTGAGGAGAGGGCGGATCAGCTGCATGATCGGCTGGCTCTGCTGGGAGGGCAGGCATTGGAGGAAGCTTTACGGCTTTTTGAAGGCGGAAAGCCTGCCGGACGGCCGCAGGAACATGAAAAAGCTACCTATTGTAAAAAGATAGATAAAACCATGGGCAATATAAACTGGACTGAAAACGGCAATCAAATAAAAAATCTTGTAAGAGGGCTTACACCCTGGCCCGGCGCATTCACGTTTTACGGACAACAGCGTATAAAAGTATGGAAGATAAAGGAATGGGAATACTCTAAAGCAAAAGACTGTGTTCCCGGGCAGGTGGCAGCCGCTGATCAGCAGCAAGGGTTGATAGTTGCCTGTGGGCACGGATTTGTGAGACTGTCCGAGATACAAGCCCAGGGTAAGAAAGTTATGAAAGATGTTGATTTTATAAGGGGAAATCCCATTCCTGCGGGAACGGTGTTTAGTAATAAACCCGAATAAGGCAATTGCTTAGTGTGTGCGAATAAAATAACGGTGAGAGTTTATGAAATTTAAAGTCGACCCTGTGAGGGAAACGGCCTTGAAGGTATTAAAAGAGGTCAGTCATGATGGAAAATATGCTAATATGAGCCTGAAACGGCATTTGAGAAGAACGGAATTTGCCGGCATGGATGCTGCTTTTATAACTCAACTGGTGTACGGTACGCTGGAAAGGCAGATCACCATCGATTGGATTCTAAGCAGGTTCTGCAAACTGAAAAGAGCAAATCCATGGGTGGTAAATATACTGAGAATGGGATGCTGCCAGATTATTTATATGGATAGGGTGCCGGATTCAGCAGTTTGCAATGAATCGGTAGAATTGTGCAAAAAATTTGCAAATGCATCATTGGCAGGTTTTGTGAACGGGGTGCTGAGAAATATAGTGAGAAACAAGGGGAATATTGAAATTCCTCAAAAAGATAAAGAGCCTGTGGAATATTTACGGCTGACTTACAGCTACCCGGCCTGGCTGGTGGAGAAATGGATAGAAGACTATGGTTTGGATACAGCTGAAAGAATGCTTATGCCGGTCAATGGTGACGATTATGTCACCATCAGAGTGAACAGGAGCAGGATATCGGCAGAGAAGCTGAAACCGCTTCTGGCTGAACAGGGAATTGGCTCCCAGGATAGTTTGTTTATGCAGGATGAGGCGTTGAGAATCAGACCGGCCCGGGATATTGAGAACAACCACCTGTATAGAAACGGTTTTTTTACCGTCCAGGGAGAGAGTTCCATGCTTGTAGTGCATCTTCTGGATCCGCAAAAGGATGAGAACATTCTTGATGCCTGCAGCGCTCCCGGCGGAAAAGCAGCTCATATGGCTGAACGCATGGAAAACAGAGGCAGAATATTGGCCTGGGATATTCACCCCCGGAGGGTTGACATTTTAAGGCGTAATGTACAAAGGATGGGAGCTTCCATTGTTGAACCGCAGCAGCAGGATGCCGGCAGTTTCCAGGCTGTCCTGGAGGAGCGGTTTGATCGGGTGCTTATTGATGCCCCTTGCAGCGGATGGGGAGTTATTTATAAAAAACCTGACATAAAAAACCGGATAAAGAGAGATGAACTGCCGGCATTGTATGATGTTCAGCGAAGGATAATTTCAAACTGCAGCCGCTATGTCAGGCCGGGAGGAGTCCTGGTGTACAGCACATGTACCATGAACATGGATGAGAATCAAAAGATCATTGAAAATTTCCTCAACGATAACCCTCTGTTCGAACTCGATGATTTTTCAGGTTTATTACCTCAGACGTTAAATGAATCAGTAATAAAGCCCGGAATGATTCAGCTGATTCCGTCAAGAGACGGAGTTGATGGGTTTTTTATTGCCAGATTAAGAAGGACGGGATAATGATGGCCGGAAAGCCGGATATACTGGATTTAACATTGGAAGAGATAGAACAGGTTGCAGAGCGATCGGGGCAGCCTGCCTATCGTGCAAAGCAAATTGTTAAGTGGTTACACAAGGGAGTGGGGCATTTTGATGAAATGACGGACCTTCCTCAGTCATTTCGTCATTCATTATATGAACAATTTCGTATAGGCAAGATTCAAATCCTTGAAAAGCACCGTTCCAAAACAGGATACGCAACAAAATATTTGTTTTTACTTTCGGATCATAATATAATAGAATGTGTTGTTATCCGCTATAGGTACGGCAACACCTTGTGTCTGTCCACTCAGGTGGGATGCAGAATGGGTTGCAAATTCTGCGCTTCAACAATTGATGGTTTGGTACGCAGCTTGTCAATGGGTGAAATGCTGGGACAGGTGATAGAAGTAAACAGGGATCTTGAAGAGGCCGGTGAGCGTGGAATAGGGCACCTGGTTCTGATGGGCAGCGGGGAACCATTGGATAACTATAAAAACACGGTTGAATTCATGAAAATGGTCCATATTCCCATGGGAATCAATATGAGCTGCCGGAATATTACTTTGTCAACATGCGGCCTTGTTCCGCGGATGATTGATTTGGCCAATGAGGGCTTATCGGTAACTTTATCCGTTTCCCTTCATGCCCCAAATGATAAACTGAGAAAACTTATAATGCCCGTTGCCTCGGCCTATTCCGTTGCTGACGTTATTAATGCCAGCCGGTATTATTTTGAAAATACAGGAAGGCGTATAACATTTGAATATACGTTGATAAAGGATTTTAATGACAGGAAGGAACATGCGGAAGAACTGGCAGAACTGATAGGGGGATTCCCGAGCCATGTAAATATTATTCCGGTTAATGAGATTGAGGGATTAGGATTCAGAAGGAGTCCGGAAAAGGTTATACACCGCTTTATACAGGTGCTGGAATCCCGTGGTGTGGTGGTAACACGGCGCCGTGAGCTTGGGTTTGATATTGAAGGTGCTTGCGGACAGCTGAGGAGGAGCTTTTGTTCCGGGCAGAAAAAACAGCATTATGAGAGGTGAGAGTATGGAGTGGGTCTTTTCGGCTTACAGCCATCCCGGAAAGGTAAGGAAATCCAATGAGGATTATTTTTATATACCTACAGGACAGACGGCTGTTAAGAACCTTATAATGGTGGCTGATGGAATGGGGGGACACAATGCAGGCGATATAGCAAGCCGCATGGTGGTTGATTCCATACTTGAGTATTATAATGAAAATATTGACGGGCTTACATCCCTGGAACAGGTAAAGGATCTGCTGATGAGAGCTATTCAGGATGCCAATGAAAAAGTTTACCACCAATCTATGGCGTGTGCGGAGTACGAAGGAATGGGAACTACTCTGACTCTCGCTTATTTTTATGATAATATGGCATGTATCGGGCATGTGGGAGACAGCTGCGCATACCTGATACGGGACAGAAGTGTAAAAAAGATAACCCGTGATCATTCCCTTGTACAGGAACTGCTGGAAAACGGAAGTATCACCCAGGATGAGGTTAATACTCATCCCCAAAAGAATGTTATAACACGGGCTCTGGGGACCGGTATTTTTGTGAATGCAGACTATTATGAGATAAACCTGAAGCATAATGATATTATATTATTGTGTACCGATGGTTTGGTCAATCATGTTAATTTAGCTGATAATATAGAGCTGTTTTATTCCCTCGCCTCTCTTGATGAAATAACCTTAGCGTTGGGTAAGAAGGCCCTTGATGGCGGGGGAATTGATAACGTGACTGTAGTTGTGGCCAAATACTCCTGTACAGCAGAAAAGAGGTGAAATCTTTGCTAGGGAGGATATTAGGTGATAGATACGAACTTGTGGAAAAAGTAGGCAGTGGGGGTATGGCCATTGTTTATAAAGCAAAATGTCATCTGTTGAGGAGGCATGTAGCTGTTAAGATATTAAGGCCTGAATTGGTTGAGGATGAAGATTTTGTCGCTCGTTTTAAAAGAGAATCCCTGGCAGCCGCCAGCCTTTCCCATCCAAATATTGTAAACATATACGATGTCGGGGAAGAAAATGGAGTGTATTATATAGTAATGGAGTATGTCCGCGGGAAAACTCTGAAGGAATACATCAGGGAAAAGGGAAGGCTGGATTGGGAAGAGGCTGTCCGCATTGCTTCACAGATTTGTTCTGCGTTGAAACATGCACATAAAAATGGAATAGTACACCGGGATATAAAACCTCAGAATATCCTGGTAAGTGAAGACGGTACCATAAAGGTAGCGGATTTTGGCATTGCACGGGCTGTCTCATCTGCAACGGTGACCGTCGCCGGAGCTAATGTAATGGGGTCGGTTCATTATTTTTCACCGGAACAAGCCCGGGGCGGATATGTAGATGCAAAGTCTGATCTTTATTCACTGGGAATAGTGCTTTACGAAATGGTTACCGGCTGTGTTCCTTTTGAAGGCGATACTGCTATTTCGGTAGCCTTAAAACATATTCAGGAGAGGGCTAAACCACCATGGGAGCTGAACCCGGACTTACCTAAAAGCCTGAATGATGTCATAGAAAAGTCTACGGAAAAAGATCAAGCAAGGCGATACCAAACCGCAGGCGAAATGCTGAGAGATCTGCAGCGGGTGCTTAGGGAACCCGAAGGAGATTTTGTTGTCCGGAGTATAGATAGCGATCTGCCAACCCAGGTAATAGAGCCGGTTAACTTTGATTCAAATCCGAACAACCGGCCGGTTCGGGAAAAGCGCTCCGTGTGGCTTAAATTGATATTATTTATTATTCCTATGGTACTCTTAATTTTATTGATATCTTATCTGGGAAGGCAGATATACGATAAGCATTTTGTAACTGAAGACGTCGAAGTTCCGGGCCTGATAGGGCTCTTTGAAGATGAAGCCAGCAAGATGCTGTACGAGAAAAACCTGACATTGAATGTCCTGGAAAGGAAACACAGTGACCAGGAGGAGGGCCGCATAATTTACCAGGATCCTGCAGAGGGTATAAAGATAAAACCGTATTCAATCGTCAAGGTGATAGTCAGTTTGGGACCTGAAACTGTTATTGTTCCAAATGTAGTTGGACATTCACAGCGTGATGCTGAAATAGCTGTTGAAAATGCCGGGCTTAAATTGGGCAAGCACGAATATATAGACAGCGACTTACCGGAAGGGACCGTTGTACGGCAAAGCATTGATCCCAATACGGAGGTAGTTGAAGGTACGGAGATTGTGCTTGTAATTAGCAAGGGGCCGAAAATAGAATTAGTCCAGGTGGGTGATTATACGGGCCTTAAAGAAGACATTGCCAGGCAGCTGATAGATAATGACAAACTAAGCGTAGGGAAAGTTACCAGGGAATATAATGACGAGTACAATGAAGGGCTTGTATTTAGGCAGAGTCCGGACCACGGCGATACCGTTGAACAGGATACAAAGGTGGATCTCTGGGTCAGCCTGGGGCCAATCCCCATGTATCCAAAGGTATTGGAGATAAAACTTCCTGAATACGAAGGCAATGAGGACGATGACCAGCAGGCTGAGGAAGTAATGGTGAGAGTCACGGTGAAAAAAGCCGAGAATGATCAGCCGGTATATGACAGGATGCACTCAATCAGCGAAGGTGTTGTACATGTTGAACTCAAGGACAGGGGAGTGATTAAATACAATATATATATAGATGAAGAACTATTAAATGAAATCACCATTGATTTTACCAAGAAGGAAGATGCCTCTTGATGAAGAAGGGTATTATTATAAAGGGAATAGGTGGGTTCTATGATGTAAAACTGGACGATGATGTTTTACGGTGTAATGCGAGGGGAAAATTCCGGAAAGACGGTATTATTCCTATGGTTGGCGATAAGGTTGAGGTAAATACAAAAGATGCTGTTATTGAAACCATTATGCCAAGAAAAAATCAATTCAGGCGTCCCCTGGTATCGAATATAGACTATCTTGGAATTGTAGTGTCTGTAAACAATCCTCAGCCTGATCTACTGCTTGTGGATAAACTTATGCTGAGTGCTGCTGTTAATTCTGTCGAATCTTTTATCATTATAAATAAAATAGATTTGGCAGAATCTCAGGCTGAAATTGAATATATAAAGGATGAGTATAAATTATCCGGTTGTACGGTTTTATACATATCGTGTAGAGACGGTACCGGAGTTGATGAATTGAAGAATGAACTGGGAAGCGGGATAACGGTTTTTGCCGGTCAATCGGGAGTAGGCAAATCATCACTTATTAACCGGCTTTATCCCTGCCAAACCCGGGAAGTGGGGGATATAAGCGCAAAAGGCCGGAGGGGAAGGCATACAACACGAAGTGTTGAGCTGCTTGTGATGTCCGATAAGAAAATGATTGTTGACACTCCAGGATTTAGCGCTCTGGGTGTTGATTTGATGTTACCCCAGGAGGTGCAGAATTATTATAACGAGTTTATCCCCTATATATGTGAATGCAGGTATTTGGGATGCATGCATAATAAAGAACCGGACTGTGCGGTGAAGGATGCCGTAAATCGTGGTGAACTGCCTAAGGGACGCTATGAACGCTATATTCGCATTATAGAAACAATAGATGAGGAAAGGAGGAAGCAGCGGTGGTAAAGATTGCACCTTCAATCCTGTCAGCTGATTTTGCAAGGCTTGGGGATGAAGTTAAAAGGCTGCATGACGGGGGAGCCGATATTATACATATAGATATTATGGACGGCCACTTTGTTCCAAATATAACCATCGGGCCTATGGTGGTTGAAGCCATTCGATCCGTAACAGATCTGCCCTTTGATGTGCATTTGATGATGGACAATCCCATGGATTATATCAGCGCATATATTGAAGCCGGAGCCAATGGTATAACGGTTCACGGAGAGGTGCTGCCGCATCTCCACAGAGCGGTGAATTATATAAAAAGTTTCGGTGTGAAGGCTGCTGTAGCCCTTAATCCGTCTACTCCCCTTAATATTCTTGATTATGTCCTGGATGATATAGATATGGTTCTTATTATGACGGTAAATCCGGGTTTTGGGGGACAAAAGTTTATTCCTGTTATGATGGAAAAAATAAGGCGTCTGGCCGATATCAGGAACAAATCAGGCCTTGATTTTCCCATACAGGTCGATGGAGGCATAGGGCTGGATAACATAAATGAAGTAGTAAAAGCCGGAGCTGATATAATAGTTGCCGGCTCTGCGGTTTTTAAATCTGATGACGTGGGAGCTGTTATCAGGGCTTTGAAGGAAGAGGCACTGAAATGAAAGTGCTTATTATTGCCAATGGTGATATAGGAGACATTCAGAAGGTGAAAGGGATACTTCCGGCAGCCGATTATATTATTTGTGCCGATGGAGGGCTTGGCCATGCAAAGGAATTGGAGCTGGTTCCGGATATAATTATAGGGGATTTTGATTCCCTGGACGATGGTGTTCTGGAGCAGTACAGGGCGGCCGGAATTCCAATTAAGGAGTATCCGCAGGACAAGGATAAAACCGATACGCAAATAGCCGTGGATATGGCTATAGATATGGGCGCAGCCCAGGTGTCTATACTCGGGGCATTCGGGAGCCGCTGGGATCATTCATACGCAAATGTAATGCTGCTGTACAGGTTAGCCCAAAAGAATATAGAAGCCCATATACTGGACGCCCACAATACGGTTATGATTTCA
>DGEI01000013.1:259893-269497 GCA_002385885.1 Firmicutes bacterium UBA3930 | reverse complement strand
CTATTACCGATCAATGGCTGCCCCTTGACTATCCGTATGGTATAAGCAACGTCTTTGTTCAGCCTTATGCTGAAATCCGGGTTGGCAGCGGCTGGCTGATTATCGTCAAAGCCAGGGATTAATCCTGCCTTTGTAACTCATATTAAGTACCCGGCATATAATATACAAAGGCCAATAGACGGTAAGGATGTGGGGCTGTTGATTACCCGGTTTTATCGTTCAAGGAGAAAAAAAGCACAGACGCTGCTTGGCATTTTGTTCATTATCGCAGGAGTGCTTTTAATTCTCATTTGGATACCATTATGGTTGTGGGTGTTTATACTGGGATGTGTACTTGTGGCTATAGGTATTATTATATTGAGATAATGGGGGTCAGCTGTATGGTGAGAATATACGTATTAAAGCTGCCAGGGATACTGGGCAGGATTGTACGCAAATTATGGAGGGGAGCCGCACCATAAAAGAACATATAAAGAAATAATACATGTCAAAAACTATCGGATAAAACCGGTATAGAAAAACACAGGCAAGATGATGTACAAAGTTGTACATCATCTTTTTTTGTTTGCAGGCCGCGTATCTGCCGGGCATACTGCATTATCTGTAAATACATCTTCATAATTGACAATAGTTGAAAAAATATTCTTGTGATAAAAATAGCTATAAAAAAATGAACTTCGACTTCACGGTTCTACAAAATATTAAAACCACATATGCTATACTTGTCCACAGGAGGTTCGGTCATTGAAAACAGGAATAAAATATAGTGTTTCCCTATATTTATATAACTATAGTACCGTAGAAATATAAATAAGGAGTGAGTAAAAATGAGCAAAATTGTGAGATTTCGTATAAGATTTATAGTAACTGCCATTGTAGCTGTTTGCGCCCTAAGTATTGTAAATGCTTCATCCGGGCTTTCACAATTCAGTGCAGGCAGAGATGTGAAAATGATGGTTGCTGATTCCGAAAATGCATTTATATCACTGCCTGAAAAAATAGAAGTAAATATGAGCGTAATTGATGAAAAAGATAAAAATGATGGTGAATCAGGTTCAAATCAGCAGGAGTTGGCGTTTAAAGTAAAAAATAACCTCGGTAACGATATAAAACTGATAAAAATCGCCTTTGAGGATCCTGATTTTCCTTTGAACTTTCAGGGGGAATACATCATACCTAAAGGTGAGGAGAAAGAAATATCCGTGGGCTATAATGGTGATGTTAAAAGTATTTTTGAGAATTTTATTAACACAGGCATCACGGAACGCACCACAGAGGCTGTTCTGTATTTTAAATGGGACGGGGGAAGCTGCGAGATTTACAGGGATTTTGTAATTTATTTTGAACCAATGGAAGAAAAATCAATGGAACAAACGCAGGAGAAAGGCACCGGTGAGGATACCGGAGAAAAAGAAGGCACCGGTGAAGATACAGAACAGAAGGAAGACACGGACGAAAACACTGAACAGGTGCAAGGCGCAGGTGAAAACGTGCAGCCGGACAACGGCATACAGGAGAACACATCTTTGGAGAAAAACACTGAGGGAGATTCCAGCGTCAATTGAATTATGAGTAATATTGAAATCAATCCTTTTTAAAAGGAAGTGTAGTTTTAATGAAGGATGCTGCAGCTAAAGGGATTGAAACATTAGATTTCAAATCAGAAGAACTAAAGATAATACATAGATACAGATACCTTTCATGGTATATAACGTCCATATTCTATTTTTGGGGGAATTCGGATTCCCATTGGATTCTCAGGCTTGGTGTCATTGTACTGCTGTTCCTTTCAGCCAGAATCACTATAGAGATATACAATAAATATAATAAAAAAGAAAAAAACATAATGTATTTCATATTCATGGAGACCATGGGCATAATACTGCTGTTATTGCCCACAGGCGGGGTCAACAGCCCGTTTATATGGTATGCGCTAAATCCCGTGCTGATTTCAGCAAGTTTTTCGTTTTATTATTTTTGCTGGCTGAATTTATTATGTTATGTTTCAGCGTCTATCTTAATTTCTTTCCATTTCTACAATCCAAATGGAGAAAGCCTGAGCTCCATGGTTGTATCAAATGCACATTTGATTTTGATATTTATACTTATAACCCTGGCGGTTCAGCTGCTGACTAAATTATCTTCCAAATTGAGGGCCCAGGGCAACAAGCTGATGGAAGTGAACAAAGAGCTGCATCAGGCCAACAATAAAATTCATGAATCGATATCACACATCATGTCCTTATACGAGGCTGTTGAAACACTGACCTCCAACAAAAACAACAAAGAGGACATCTATATTTTATTCACCGAATATATAACTAAACTTACGGGTGCAGATACAGCTTTTTTCTGGCTGAAATCCGCCGATAAAGGTACGGATATGATTACGATAAACCCTGCTGTGCCGGAAGATACAGAGACGGGTATCCTGAGCAGCATAAGTGACATTGACGACAATACCTTGCTTTCAGAAGAAATATTCAAAATACATGCGGATGGATGTAATTATCACGCTGCTGCCGTAAAATCAACTTCCGGTGATTGTGGCTTAATAGGCTTTAAAGCCAATGCCAATGATTCAGATATCGTAAATGGAGAGTATATAAAGCAGTTGAAATTCATATCCAGGTTAGCGGCGATTGTACTGGAAAGATTTCATTTGGAACAGGTTACGGAAAGATTGATCATTGCTGAAGAACAAAACCGGATTGCCAACGAGATGCATGACAGCGTTGCACAGGGGTTATTCAGCATATCATATGCAATCCATTCACTAATCCAGAACGGGGACAGAATGTCCGGTTCCCAATTGCAGGAAAGTTTACGTTTGCTGCAGAAATCCGCTCAATTGTCAATGGAAGAGCTGCGTTCCACCATATATAGGCTCAGTTCAAAAAAGGGAGGCAGAAAATCATTTAAACAGGGCATCGCCGAGTATATTAATACAATTTCCAAACTGAATAATATCGATATAAACCTTAAAATAGACGGAGATGAAGAGCTTCTCAGCATTCCCAAAAAAAGGGGGTTATACAGGATAATCTGTGAGGCTGCCGGCAATGCCATACGGCACGGGAGGTGCAGTTTGATAGAGATAAACCTTGATATAAACAAATCATTTGTTGAGCTTAGCATTGCCGATAATGGTGAAGGCTTCACTGTCAGTAATATCGGCAAAGATTCCGGAAGAACCGGATTGGGGATCAGTAATATGAAAAGGATTGTGGATCTGTTTAACGGTGAAATATTTATAGACGGAAAACCGGGTAACGGCACCGTTATAAACATTCATATACCAGGCGATACTGTGGTGCCGGAAACACAGGAGGGGATAGCGATATGAGAATAATCATTGTAGATGACCATCCTTTAGTCAGGCAGGGCCTGGCTTTGGTTCTGAAAATGGAAGAAGATATGGAAGTGGTAGGGGAATGCGCCTGTATCGATGAAGCAGTGTCGATGATAGGCAGTAAAAAACCCGATGTAGCCCTGATAGATCTGAAGCTGGGAAGAGAATGCGGTTTGGATATAGTGAATGCTGCCAGGGAAAATGGGAGCAGCACCAGGTTTATTATTCTCACATCATCAACATCTTACGAAGATTTTTTGATGGCTAAAAAATGTAATGTGGAAGGCTATATTTTGAAGGAGGCTTTGCCCGAAGAGCTTTTATACGCAATACGCCTGGTCAATTGCGGCAGGAGGTATTTTGATCCCCAGTTACTGGAATATAAACTGCGGCAAAATGAAAACGGCTTTTATGAACAGTTGACTCCCAGGGAACGGGAGGTTTTGTACGAGCTGGGACGGGGATTAAGCAACCAGCAGATAGCCCAAAAACTATTCATTGCAGAAAGCACCGTAAAAAAACATGTGGGGCAGATATTAGCGAAACTTGGCCTGCAGGATCGTACCCAGGCAGCCCTGTACGTCAACAATGTGGAGCTAAAGCATATCCATTATACTACTTAAGTCGCATTATGCATTTGTACCTTGGTGGAATCAATAGTAGCATTTAGGTCAATGTAAAAATCTAGCAGGGATGCCATAATATAAGCATAAATTTTAAATAATTATAGGAGGGATTACAATGAAGAGAAGGTTTTTTGTTGTGTTTACCCTTTTGATTGTGGCATCTTTACTGGCAGCTATGGGTACGGGAGCTATTGATTTCTTTAGGGCAGAAAGAGCAGCAGCAATGCAGGTGGTAAACGATGGAGATGGATTGATAGCACTGACAGGAGACGGTAATTATGCAAAGGAAGATAGCAAAGGGAGACTGGAACTGGATTTCACCGACAAAAACATTAGTTTTTTAGGAAAAGGTTTCAATCCGAAGGCAATATCAAAGTTCAACAATGTATTTAAAGTAACAAACAAGAGTGCGAAAACAGTTTATGTGTGGTTAGAGGCTGAAGGCTGGACTTTACGGCACGATAATGGGCTAACTTATAAAGTTGATAAAACCTATGGTGATGCTAAGGTTCACCCGGGGTATACAAATGTTTTGCTTGATAAGTATTTTTCGAATTTTAAAGGTGGTTTTGGCAACGCAGCATATGTAGAACTTCCACCAGGGGCGTCTTTTGATGTTAAGATTTATGTCGATACTGTAACAGATGATTATCTTGATGAAGGTAGGAATATCTGGGATCACAAAGTAATTGTCAGGGCTGATAAAAATAAACCAGGTTGGTTTGGACCTTTTGAAGCTGATAGCGCTAATGGTGAAGAAGGATAATAAAGTTAGTTAGCTAATCTTCATATAGGCTAAAGCAGAACTATAGATTAGGGATCTAATCTATAGTTCTGTTTTGTATTCAAACTTCGGGGGATAAGTATATGAAAAAAGTATTGAGCCTGAAAAACCTGTTGTATTTTTTCCTGATATTTATATGCGCATTTATCCTTTTTATAAGGTTTATGAATTTAAATGATAAACTGCCGTTTGGGCTTTGGTATGTACATTCAAATAGCATGGAGCCTGTTATAAAAGCAGATGATGGATATATCCTTATCAGATCAGAAGAATATAAAATAAATGATATAATTACGTTCATACCCCAGGTCCTGGATGATAAATACGTGACTCACAGGATAGTTGAGATTAACGATGACGGCATGTTTATAACAAAGGGGGACTATAACCAGATGACAGATCAGGAAGGCGGGGAACCGGCCGTCAACCGGGCGCAGGTTGTCGGGAAGGTACTGATGATAAATGAAAAGCCTGTCATCATACCGTACCTGGGGTACATATCCCAAAAGGTTAACGACATGATAGAAGGCCTTAACACCTTCGAATTGTTATCTATAGGAGTTGTATTGTACGCAATAGGATATATACTGGATATCATAGCCGAAAGAAACAAGCCTGCACGAAAGAAAAAGCTGCGTCTGCGTGATATCGCACCGTATTTTGACTGGGTTTTGATTGTACTGTGCATTACAATGTTTAGCAATATAGTTTTCCTGGGCTTAACAGTAAAATCCTGGGGGATTGATGAAGTCGGGTATGTTGTAGTAACTACAGAAGGCGTTTCGGCTCCGCTGTCCGGTGAAATGTTCACAGAGGAAAGAGGCTTGGAAAACAAATCATTCTTACACTTTGTCATTATGACAGAGCCCCAAAGACAGGGAGTGGAGGTTGAACCGAAAAAGCTTAAGCTTTCACCGAACCAGCATCAGGAATACCGCATAACCATTAAAGCGCCCTATGATACAGGATATTATACGGAAAAGATTCATAAAAGAGTCTATCCCGATGTGCTGCCGGATGAACTCCTGGATTATCTGTATTCAAGTAATGAGTTTCTGCCTTTGATAGTTATATTCGGCCCCGGCATAATAATGAATATTGGGTTATATATATGGTGGAACAGGCGTTGGCAGCCTGGGAAGAAGGAGGTCATGGATTGGCTTATAACCTTCCGGAATGTGTTTAAACCTGCTTTCAGAGGCTAGGAAGAGGATGATAAAAAAGAGCTGCAGATACAACGGCTCTTTTTTTATGCACTTAACAAGCTGTTTATAAAACGGATGAACTGCAATATAATATGCAGCAGTTTTTAGGAAAGAATGGGATACTTGCTTTTATGATGCGGGTTGTCATATAATAGATTCGTTGAATTGAAATATATATGTATATAATATTTGGAGGAAATCAAGTTGGACAAGAAAAAGCTGATCCGTGATTTTGTTTCTTACTACAAGCCCCATTATAAACTCTTCATTCTGGATATATCATGTGCTTTGATTATAGCATTGATAGATCTGTTTTTCCCCATGCTGACCAGGGAAGTTATAGGGACGGTCCTTCCTGCCGGGCAGATGAGAATCTTCTGGCTGTTTGTTGCAGCCATGCTTCTTATGTATATTATTCGAACCGGCTTGCAATATGTTGTACAATACTGGGGGCATATTCTGGGTGTCCGCATTGAATATGACATGAGACGGGATTTGTTTTCCCATTTGCAGACCCTTCCTTTCCGGTTTTATGATAAAAACCGAACAGGGCACCTGATGTCCCGTATGGTAAATGATCTGAATGAAATTGCAGAGCTTGCCCACCATGGCCCTGAAGACCTGTTCCTTTCCGTCATCATGCTTGTTGGCTCTTTTTTCATGTTAATGATGGTGGAATGGCGCCTGGCCATTATTGTATACCTGCTTGTCCCCGTAATGACCTGGTTTGCGTTTAAATACCGTAAGCTTATGAACCAGTCCTTCAGGGATATGCGGGTTAAGCTGGCAGATGTGAATGCCCAGCTGGAAAGCAGCATATCCGGTATCCGGGTTTCCAAGTCGTTTACAAACGAGGAATACGAAAAGGAGAAGTTTGGAGAAGGCAATAAACGTTTTCGCAGTTCCAAATACACGGCCTATAAATACATGGCCATATTTCATACGGGCATTGAGTATTTCTCCCACATGCTCAACGTTGTTGTGGTAGCAGTAGGCGGCTTCTTTATTTACAGGCAATGGATGGAGGTGGCAGATCTCCTGGCATTTATCATGTATGTAGGGGTTTTCCTGCAGCCGATCCGCCGGCTTACCAACTTTATGCAGCAGTTTGAATCGGGAATAACGGGCATAGAACGCTTTGCTGAGATTATGGAGGTTCAATCGGATATAACGGATGCGCCGGACGCAATAGAGCTGAAAGATGTTTGCGGGGATATCGTCTTTGAAAATGTCAGCTTTTCCTATGATGGTAATGAGAAGGTTCTGCAGAATATCAACATTACCATTCCTGCCGGGCAATCTATTGCTTTGGTGGGGCCCTCAGGAGGAGGGAAAACCACCCTTTGCCATCTAATCCCCCGGTTTTACGAGGTAATGGAGGGAAAAATAAAAATAGACGGGCGGGATATCAGGGACTACACCATAAAATCCCTGCGCAGCAATATAGGATTGGTACAGCAGGATATTTTCCTGTTTGCAGGCACAATCCGGGAAAATATAAGATACGGCAGGATCGATGCAACAGATGAAGAGATCGAAGAGGCAGCCAGAAAAGCTAATATTCATGATTTCATAGTTGGACTCCCCGATGGTTATGATACCCAGGTGGGAGAGAGGGGCCTCAGGCTTTCGGGAGGACAGAAACAGCGTATATCCATTGCACGGGTATTCCTAAAAAACCCACCCATTCTGCTGTTGGATGAAGCAACTTCAGCCCTGGATAATGAAACGGAAATAAAGATTCAACGTGCTTTGGAGCAGTTGTCTCATGGCAGAACATCCCTCATTATTGCCCACAGGCTGTCTACAATTAAGAATGCGGACAGGATATTGGTGCTGACAGAGGAAGGGGTTGTAGAACAGGGGACCCATGAAGAGCTTATGATGAAAAATGGGATCTATTCCAAGCTGTATCAGTCGCAGTTTAAGGACTATGTTACGGATGATGATGTGGCTGAATGGCCGGAATCAGTACAGTAAAGCGCTGCTTTACCCTGCAATTTGCAGCCACGTACAAAAAATATGATTGACAAATCTGCACATTCATATTAGAATGTTTATCATAGCATTAACCGAATAACATGCTCTTATCAAGAGAGGTGGAGGGACTGGCCCGATGAAACCCGGCAACCTGTGTATACAAGGTGCCAAATCCTGCGGTATATATTGTATATACCGAAAGATGAGAGAGGAAACGGCCTCTTTCTTCTTTAAAGAGGTTTTTTATTTTGGCCTCTCTAAATAAAGAGGCTTTTTTGATATAATAAAAGTTTAAAAGGGAGAGCGGTATGGTCGATATACAGAATCTATCAAAATGCTTCAAGGTTGAGAATGAAGATCTATGGGCAATAAAGAATGTCAGCATGCATATAAACAAGGGAGAAATCTTTGGCATCATAGGATTGAGCGGAGCCGGGAAGTCAACCCTGATCAGGTGTTTAAACAGGCTGGAGGAACCGACTGAAGGGCGGATAATCATAGATGGGACCGATATAACATTACTGGATAAGAAAGAACTTAGAGCAAAAAGAAAAAATATGGGGATGATTTTTCAGCATTTTAACCTTTTAATGCAGAAGACAACATATGAGAACATTGCCCTTCCATTGGAACTGGCAGGAGAAAACAAAAGAGAGATTGAGTCAAGGGTAAATTCTTTACTGAAATATGTGGGCCTGGAGGATAAAAGAAATGCTTATCCGTCCCAACTCAGCGGAGGCCAGAAACAGAGGGTTGCAATCGCCAGGGCTTTGGCCAATAACCCAAAGATTTTGTTAAGCGATGAAGCAACATCTGCCCTGGACCCGCAGACCACCAAATCCATTTTGGATCTTTTGAGCAGGATACGGGATGAGTTTGGATTAACAATTATAATGATTACCCACCAGATAGAAGTTGTTAAGGATATTTGTGACCGGGTCGCAATAATGGAAAACGGTGAAATCGTGGAAATAAACACCGTCGAAGAGCTGTTTAAACGACCCAGGTCTAAGACAGCAAGGGCATTTATCAACAGCCTGAGATCCGATATACAGGAAGAGTTTATAAAACCTGCGGAATTAAAAGGCCATATCGTAAGGCTCAGTTTCTGGGGTGACATTGTAAAAAAGCCTGTTGTTTCGCAAATGATTAAAAGATTCGATATAAGTGTCAATATACTGTCGGGCAACATCAGCCAGTTGATGAGCACAAATGCGGGGCATCTGATTATTGAGCTGACCGGATCGGATGAGGAAATACGAAAAGCCATTGATTACTTAAAAGCCCATGATGTGGATGTGGAGGTGATGTAAGTGCTGGAACTGGTTATTCCTTCTTTACTCCAGACGTTATATATGGTGTTTTTCTCAACCCTCTTCTCTTTAGTATTAGGTTTTCCTATGGGTATACTCCTGGTGATAACGGAGAAGGGAAGTATCTGGGAAAAACCGGCTTTTTACAGGTTGTTGGACGGTATTATAAATGTCCTGAGGTCTTTTCCCTTCCTGATATTGATGATCCTGCTTTTCCCTCTGTCAAGGCTGATTGTGGGTAAAACCATAGGAACCACCGCTACAATAGTGCCGCTGTCAATTGCGGCAGCGCCTTTTGTCGCCAGGGTTATTGAGAGTTCCCTGAAGGAAGTTGACAGAGGGGT
>DGEI01000013.1:209649-259618 GCA_002385885.1 Firmicutes bacterium UBA3930 | reverse complement strand
GCAATGCCGTCACTGATAATGGGGGTAACGCTGACGATAATTAACTTAATAGGGTATTCTGCTATGGCCGGTGCCATTGGAGGAGGTGGTTTGGGGGATCTGGCCATCAGATATGGTTTATACAGATTTCAGACAGATATAATGGTGGTTTCAGTAATCATAATAGTTTTACTGGTTCAGGGTATCCAATATGTTGGAAACAGATTAGCTTCAAAAATAAGCAAAAAATAATAGGAATGGAGGAATAAGAATGAAAAAAGTGTTGTTGTCATTAATTATTGCAGGTTTATTCATTTTTGCTTTTGCCGGATGTGCCGGAGGCGGGAGTAAGGATAATTTAATCAGGATTGGGGTATCGCCGGAACCTCATGCCAAAATGATAGAACATATCAAAGACGATTTGGAGAAACAGGGAATTAAAGTGGAAATTATTGAATTTACCGATTACCATAAGCCCAATCTTGCCCTGGCTGAAGGAGAACTGGATGCCAACTTCTTTCAACACGAACCTTATATGAATACATTTAAAGAAGAGAATAATCTTGATATTATATCCATCGGCGGGGTACATGTTGAGCCAATGGGGTTGTATTCCAATAAACATGGTTCAATTGACGAACTGCCTGACGGCTGTGAGATTGCTATACCCAACGATCCTACAAACGGAGGGAGAGCCCTTCTGCTTCTTCAGAAGTATGATTTGATAAAGCTGGATGACAAGGCCGGCATACTCGCCACCGAAAATGATATTACAGAAAACCCGAAGAATATTAAGATTGTACCATTGGAAGCCGCCCAGCTGCCCAGGGTATTGGATGATGTGGATGGCGCCGTAATAAATGGCAACTATGCTCTGGAAGCCGGTCTGGTGCCCACCAAGGATTCCCTTATTCTTGAGGATAAGGATTCGCCGTATGCCAATATTGTAGCCGTAAAAACCAGTGAAAAAGATGAGGAGAAGTTTAAGAAACTGATGGAAGCATTGCGGAGTGACAAGATGAGGAAGTATATCGAAGAAACTTATGAAGGTGGTGTGATACCTGCTTTCTGACAAGCAGGCAGAAAGAATGCTTGATATGGATAAGTTTACTTTGCACAGCCATGAGGCTGTATTAATGATAATCGATATTCAGCAGCGCCTGGCATCTGTAATGGAACGCCGGGAGCAGGTTGTAAAAAACGCCGGAATCCTGGTTGATACGGCACAAAAACTGGGGATCCCGACAGTGGTTACAGAACAGTATCCAAAAGGCTTAGGGAAAACCGTTGATGAATTAAGCGGTAAACTGGATACAGATTATGTCTTTGAAAAGATAGCCTTTTCGGCCTGTACTGAGGAAGTGATGTCAACCCTTGAACGGTTGGGACGAAAAAAGATCATTGTAACCGGTATGGAGACTCATGTATGTGTTCTCCAGACCGTAAGGGAACTGTTGAGTTTGGGATATATGGTTTTTGTGGCGGAAGACACCGTTTGCTCGCGAACACGGGAAAACCATAATACCGGTTTATCCCTTATGCGCGGGATGGGTGCTGTAATAACTTCTGCCGAAACCGTGTTTTTCGATCTGTTGAAGCAGGCCGGAACCCCGCTGTATAAAGAGCTTTCAAAACTCATCAAATAAGCAAAAAAGCTATTCCTATGCAGAATATGCAATCGGAATAGCTTTTTTATATGAGAATACGGGGATTAATCTAAAACTGGTTATATTTCAAATCAGGCAGTAAACATCTTGATATCGTCTTCTACGTTGGTTATACCGCCAATACCGAACTTTTCAACCAGTACTTTGGCTACATTTGGTGACAGGAAGGCCGGAAGGGTCGGCCCAAGATGGATGTTCTTCACGCCAAGGTAAAGCAGCGCCAGAAGAACTGTAACGGCTTTCTGTTCATACCATGCAATATTATAGGCAATGGGCAGTTCATTTACATCTTCAAGCCCAAAGGCTTCTTTCAGCTTAAGGGCTATTATTGCCAGAGAGTACGAGTCGTTGCATTGTCCTGCATCCAGTACCCGGGGTATGCCGTCTATATCTCCTAAGTTCAGCTTGTTGTATCTGTATTTGGCGCATCCTGCCGTCAGTATTACAGTGTCTTGAGGGAGATTCCCGGCAAATTCTGTATAGTATTCTCTGCTCCTCATTCTTCCGTCGCATCCTGCCATTACAAAGAACTTCTTAATCTTCCCTGCTTTGACAGCATCCACTACCTTATCAGCCAGGCTGAGCACCGTAGAGTGTGCAAAACCTCCGATTATTTCGCCTGTTTCGATCTCCTCAGGCGGAGCGCATTTCTTTGCATGTTCGATTATTTCTGAGAAATCCTTAGTCCCATCTTCGTTGGCAGGTATATGTTTTACACCCGGGAAACCTACCACTCCGGTTGTGTACAGCCTGTCTTTATATGAATCTTTGGGCGGAACCAGGCAGTTGGTTGTCATGAGAATAGGCCCGTTGAAACTCTGGAACTCTTTGTCCTGTTTCCACCAGGCATTTCCATAGTTGCCTGCAAAGTGCTTGTATTTTTTAAACGCCGGGTAATAGTGTGCCGGAAGCATTTCACCGTGGGTATAGACATCCACACCGGTTCCTTCGGTTTGCTCCAGCAGTTCTTCCAAATCCTTCAGGTCATGCCCGCTAATCAAAATACCGGGATTATTTCTTACACCAATGTTTACCCGGGTGATTTCAGGGCTGCCGTAAGTGGATGTATTCGCCTTATCCAACAGCGCCATGGTTTGGACAGCATATTTACCTGTGTCCAGGACCAGTGCAAGCAGTTCATCGGCTGTTAAGCTGCTGTCAGTGGCTGCGGCTAACGCCTTTTGCATGAAGTCGTATACTTCCTGGTCGTTATAACCCAATACGCGTGCATGATATGCGTAGGCTGCCATACCTTTAATTCCATACAGGATAATTGACTTCAATGATCTTATATCCTCATTTTCATCAGCCAATATACCGACTGATACTGCTTTAGCTTCAAAATCTTCTGTTGTTTCGGCCGTCCAGACAGCGGCATCATGAAGGTCGTTGTCAGGCTGGATACCTGCTTTTACTGCCTGTTCCTTTAATTGTTCCCTTAGTTCAAGCGCCTGTCTGATATTCTTAATAAAGTATTCCTTACCGAAGTTGACGTTTGTGATGGTTGAAAACAGGCCGTCTACTACCAAGGTGTCTGCTTCAGGTGTTTTTGCACCGGCATTTTTCAATTTCGTACTGAAAATCGATATTCCCTTCAGGGCATAGATCAATAGATCCTGAAGATTTGACACATCATTGGTTTTACCGCATACTCCCCGTAGAGTGCACCCTGTGCCTTTTGCTGCTTCCTGGCATTGATAACAAAACATATTCATAATTCCATACCTCCCAAAAATATTGTTTTCTTTGTTTAGTTGATATATAGAGGGCAATGTCATGCAAAAAACAGTGCTTAAGAATAAATGCAGTATATTTCTGGTTGTAACATTGCCCATAATGCGCTGTTAATCAGTCTTCGATTATCTTTCCGTCCAAGGATATGGTGACAATACTCCAAGGAATCATTTTTCCGCTCTGTATAAGGGCATTCCTTACCGCGTATGCCAAACCGTTGCAGCAGGGGACCTCCATTTTCAGAACCGTTATACTCTTTATTTCGTTGTGTTTTAAGATTTCCGCCAGTTTATCTGAATAATCTGCATTATCCAGCTTTGGACAGCCAATCAGGGTTATCTTGTTACGCATGAAATCCTGATGTATGTTTGCATATGCGTATGCAGTGCAGTCGGCAGCTACCAGGAGATGAGCGTTATTAAGATACGGAGCGTTTGCCGGGACAAGCTTAATCTGGCAGGGCCATTGGCGAAGCTGGGATTCCATATGGGTTTGGGGCGGAGCCTGACTGGGCATGGATGAACCTCTTGTCATTGCCTGAACCCTTGTACCCGGACAGCCACAGGCAAGCGTGTTTTGAGATTTGGCTTTCTCCATATTTTTTTTGACTGCTTCTTCATCAAAAGGTTGAGCTTCCCGCTCTTCAATAGAAATCGCGCCGGTCGGGCATTCCGGTAAGCAGTCTCCCAGCCCGTCACAGTACGATTCAGACACAAGCTCGGCTTTTCCATCCACTAGCTGCAGTGCGCCTTCGTGGCAGGCATCGATGCACAGGCCGCAGCCGTTGCATTTTTCACGATCAATCTTTACAATCTTCCTAATCATATATAACACCCCTTCTAAATTTGAAACGATATTTTTTATATTCGACATATTCCATGCTGATTTATTTATTGGCAGCTATGGCTTTCTGTTGTCTTGTCGATGCCATTATAATATAATAAAACCTGGCAAGTCGGTATCTGATGTTACAAAAAGTACAGAGGTGATGATAATTTGCATATAGAAGAATTTGTGGATGTATTATCCGAAACTGAGTTGTTTGCCGGGCTTGATGATGATGAAATCGTTAATATGGTAAAATGCCTCGAACCAAGAATTCATAACTATAAAAAAAATCAGTACATAGCAATTGCAGGGGAAGAGTTTAAAGGCATAGGGATCATACTGGAAGGTGAAGCAGCGGCGTATAAGGAGAATGTTGCCGGAACCAGGGTCATGATGACCCTTCTTGCCCCGGGAGATGTGTTCGGTGAAATTGTAGCTTTTTCCAGCCAGTCCAACTGGCCGGTGACGGTAGAAGCTCAACAGCAATGCAAAGCATTGTTTATCAGCAGGGAAAGAATTGTGGGCGAATGCAGGCAAATGTGTCCGTGGCATAGAAAACTGATAGAGAATATGCTTATGATAGTATCAGAAAGGGCAATAGCCCTCAGCAGAAAAGTGGAGTATTTATCAATTAAAAGCATACGCGGTAAAATCAGCACTTATTTGCTGGAGCAGTACAAGAAAGCAGGAAAGGCAATTTTTATGCTGCCTATGAACCGCAACGAGATGGCTGATTTTTTGAACGTATCACGGCCTTCCCTTTCAAGGGAGATGTGCAAAATGAGGGACGAAGGAATCATAGATTTTCACAGGGCTTCGATACTGGTAAAGGACGTCCGGGCTTTAATAAGGATGGCTGAATGATTCCTGTTGACATTTTACAGTAATATTGATATCATTTTAAGAGTAGTATGTTTTAGTAGTATGGAAGTGCAAGCAAAACTCAATAATGGAGTATTTGTATTAAGTAGGACGGTTGGATGGAAGGTATTTATATACTCTTTAGCATATTTATGCATTTTAACCCCTACGGGGGTTTTTTGTTTTATTTGAGTATGGGGGAGAAGGTAGAAATGTTCAGAAAAAACAGGATCTATGTATTAATCCTGATACTTATGGGAGTGGCTGTATTTGCCGCGTGTACATCGGCCGGTATTGTTTTTCAAAGAAGATTAGCGAAGAATGAAAATGCGGAAGGAGATAAGGTAATACAGCTTAAGCTTGCTCATTTTTTTCCTGCCACACATCCTGTAGAAGCTGACCTCTTGAATAAATGGTCTGAGGAAGTTGAGCAAGCTACTGACGGCAGGATAAAAATAGTAAGGTATCCGGGAGAGACGCTGCTTAAAGCAAACGATATATATCAGGGTGTGATGGATGGCGTGGCTGATATTGGCATGTCATGCTTCTCATATACAAGAGGCCGTTTCCCGGTGCTGGAAGTCTTTGAGCTGCCGGGGGTCATATACAAAAGCGCTGAAGCTGCAAGTAAAACAGCCTGGGAGGGGATTAAGAAAACTCAACCCGAGGAAATTCAGGACACCAGGCTATTGATGGTGCTTGCGACCGGTTCCGGAGATCTGTTTACCAAAACCCCGGTTCGGAATTTAAACGATCTTCAGGGCATGGAAATAAGGGCAACCGGACTTAGCGCCAAAACCCTTGATACGCTGGGTGCAACACCCATTGCAATGGCTCAATCCGAGGCATATGAAGCAATGTCAAAAGGAATGGTAGAGGGCAATCTCTCTCCCCTGGAAGTGTTAAAAGGCTGGAAACATGCTGAAGTAACCAATTACGTGACTAAAACTCCTTTTCTGTACAATACGCTGTTTTTTCTGACAATGAATCTGGATAAATGGAATTCACTGCCGCCTGATTTGCAGAAAGCTGTCGAAGATGTAAGCGAAAAGTGTTTTCAGGAAATAGGAGCCGGTTTGTGGGACAGGCAGAATGAAGATGCGCTGAATTGGGCTGTCAATGAGATGGGTATGGAAATACTCGAACTTTCAGAACAGGAAATGCTTTTGTGGATCAATAAAGTTGAGCCTATACAAAGTGAATACGTAGAAAAACTGAAAAAAAGGGGTTTAAACGGAAAAGAGATATTGGATATGGCTAAACAGCTGGCAGATAAATACAATGACGGATGGTGAGGGGTAATATGGGACGGTTCGAAAATATGCTCAGCAAATTAAGCAGATTCATGGATGCGGTTGCCGGTTGGGGAATAGTAGCAGTAATGGCACTAACCGTGTTTAACATATTGACAAGGCGTTTGGTGGGATGGTCAATTTTGGGTATCTCCGAATATGTCAGTGTACTGATGGCATTAGTAATTGGTTCTTCCGTGGCGTACTGTGCCCTGATGGATGGACATATCAGGGTTGAGGTATTTGTGCAAAAACTTCCTGGAGCCGTTAAGAGGATTATAACAGCCGTATCAGGCATAATATCATTCATATTTTTCACATTTGTTTCATGGCAGCTGATAAAGTATGGAAACAGGATAAGGGTAAGCGGTGAGGTTACTTCCACAGCTGAAATTCATTTCTATCCATTTATATATATTGTTGCTTTTGGGGTGTTCATTCTATCCATTGTTAACTTGATACAAGCTATTAAAATGTTAAAGGGGTCGGAGAATAATGGGTGAGCCGGTAGTTGGTTTGGCAGGAATCTTTGCATTTTTAGTTTTGCTGTTTTTCAATGTACCAATTGCTTATGCTATGGCTATTGTAGGATTAGCAGGTTTCAGTTTTTTGGTATCGCCATCGGCAGCATTTAGCATGCTGGCAACTGAAATGTATTCAAGTTTTACTTCGTATTCATTAAGTGTAATTCCTATGTTTGTATGGATGGGGTTTTTGGCGTATTATTCCGGGATAGGGGCAAGACTATACCGGACTGCATATTGTTTTGTCGGGCACCGTACCGGTGGCTTAGCCATGGCAACCGAGGCGGCGTGTGCCATATTTGGTGCTATCTGTGGCTCAAACACAGCAACTACTGCTACGATGGGAGCCATAGCGTTACCTGAAATGAGGAAATACAAATATGATGATTCGCTATCCACGGCCAGCGTAGCTGCCGGAGGCGCTTTGGGCATACTTATCCCGCCCAGCGTTATATTACTGGTATATGGTGTGTCAACACAGCAGTCGGTAGGAAAACTGTTCATTGCAGGAATAATCCCGGGCATTCTTCTTATGCTGTTCTATATGCTGGCTATATGGATTGTTGTATCCAAAAATCCTGATTTGGCACCGGCAGGTGAAAGGTCAACACTGGCTGAGAAACTGAACTCCCTGCGCAACGGTGTATGGGAGATCTTAGTGGTATTCAGCATCTCCCTGGGAGGATTGTTTGCCGGCTGGTTTACACCTACTGAAGCCGGTGCTGTAGGGTGTGCCGGTATTTTATTAATATCTGCTGCGAAGCGCCAGCTTAACTGGAATGGTTTTATAAAGTCTTTAAGGGATACAACCAAGACTACGGCCATGATCATGTTTATGGTGGCAAGCGCAATGATATTTGGACGTTTTATAGCAATAAGCAGGTTACCGTTTCAACTGGCAAACTGGGTATCCGCTTTAGATTTACCTGCTTTTTTAGTAATGGTATTCATAACAATAGTGTACCTGGTGCTTGGATGTTTCATTGATGCCCTGGCGCTTATTCTTCTTACCACACCGATATTTTATCCGGTAGTAAAGGTATTGGGATATGACCCTGTATGGTTTGGCGTCATAGTTGCGATCGTGGTGGCAATGGGAGTTATTACCCCGCCTGTAGGCATGAATGTTTTTGTTGTTAAAGGGATAGCAAAAGATGTTCCCCTTGAAACCATATTCAAGGGTATCTGGCCATTTTTACTGGCTGCAATTGTATGTGTCCTTCTTTTGATTGCATTTCCTCAAATAGTTACATTTCTGCCGAAGCTTCTATCATGAAGCGATATAAGTCTGTGAAGAATATTATTCCGCTCGCTGGAGCTCAAGGCAAAATCCTCTTCATATAAGTACATTTTCAGCAGTCAAAAGATAATACTTGCCTCATAATAAAAGTATTGCAGAATACTATTCCAATCACTGGTGTTCAAGGCTAAGAACCTGTAGCACTCGCTCCGGGCCTCCACCAAAACTCGCTTCGCTCAAACATTGGTTCCGGCTGTCCTCCGCTTCGCTAACAGGTTCTAAGCCTTTTCACAAGGTGATTTCCATAGTATTCTGCACACGGTACTCATTGATAACAGTATAGCTAAATATAGTGAATATGAATAATACTATTCTGCTTGCTGGTGCTCAAGGCTAAGAACCTGTAGCACTCGCTCCATAATTATTCTTCACACAATGCTCAGCGGTAATCATGCTATCAAGATTAGTAATATGAAGAATATTTACATTCTGGATTGTCTATTTTAGTTGAATTAATACAAAAAACATGATAAATTTTATTAATAGGGAAACAGTAAATCTGAGATACAAAGCAATTATAATGGCGGCATAAACAGGATATATAGCAAGTGAGGTGCATATGATTTGAACAATATTTTTAACTTTTCAATCTCAACCGGCAAAAGGGAAGAATTCATAAACATAACTCATCTTTTGAACCGGGCTGTAAAGGACAGTGGCATCCAAAACGGAATGGCAGTGGTGTATTGCCCGCATACTACTGCCGGGATAACCATCAACGAAAACGCCGATCCGGATGTTGTGTATGATATTCTTAAAATCCTGGACAGGGCGTTTCCCGCGAAAGGGGATTACAGGCATTATGAAGGCAACTCCCATGCCCACGCTAAAGCGTCATGTATTGGTTCAAGCTGCAGTATTATAATTTCAGACGGAAAGCCCTTGTTGGGAACGTGGCAGGGAGTTTACTTCTGTGAATTTGACGGACCCAGGTCAAGAAAGGTATGCATAAGCTGTATCGGGACAAGTTAGCATATTATATGATTGGGGCAAACTATGAATTGAGGAATAGATGAGAATGCAGTTCAGGGAAAAAATAAACGTGTTATATGAGGATAATCACCTTTTGGTGGCAGAAAAGCCGGTCAATATGCTTTCCCAGGGCGATGCAACCGGGGATACCGATCTGTTATCGGTATTGAAAGATTACATAAAGGAAAAATACTGCAAGCCGGGCAATGTCTATTTGGGGCTTGTTCACAGGTTGGACCGTCCGGTGGGCGGTGTAATGGTTTTTGCAAAAACTTCCAAAGCCGCTTCCCGATTATCCGGACAGATTCGGGAAGGGACTTTTGAAAAGGTATATCTTGCGGCAGCAAGGGGAAAACCTCGGAAAAGAGGACGACTTGTACACTATCTGGATAAAAACAATAAAACCAATACGGTTACTTGCTATAGGATGCCTAAAGGCAATGCCAAGGAAGCGGTACTGGAGTATGAGACCCTGGAAAGTCTGGTGTCTGCCGAAACTGGTGACGTTTTAAGCCTGGTAAGGATAAATCTAATTACCGGCCGGCCTCACCAGATCAGGGTACAGTTTTCCTGTTCAGGATTTCCACTATACGGAGATCAGAAATACGGACAGCATGTAAATAAGCCGGGGCAGCAGCTGGCTTTATGGTCTGCTTCAATCAGGCTTATACACCCGACGCTGAAAGAGGAAATGGTATTCAAATCCTATCCTCCGGCTTCTTATCCATGGGATCGGTTTGAAACTATTGAAAAAATGAAAACGATAAATGTAAGCCGTTTTGAAGGCAACGGGGGGATAACAGGTAAAAGGCTGTAATACTGCGGTTCACAGGCAGATAATATAAACAGGGAGGGATTAAGAATGTATTTTGAAAATACGGGCAGGGAGAATACGGAGAAGACGGTGGAACTGGCTGTAAATACTGCACGGGAAAGAGGAATACGCCATATTGTTGTTGCCTCTAACTCCGGTTATACCGCAGGCTTACTGAAGGATGCTGACGACTTGGAAGCGGTGTGCGTGACACATGTAAATGGTTTTGTACAGCCAGGCCAAAACGAGATGCCTGAAGACGTACGCCGGCAGCTTATGGAATCGGGAATAAAGGTACTTACTACAACCCATGTGCTGAGCGGGGCGGAAAGGGCGATGAGCAGAAAATTCGGCGGAACATATCCGGTGGAGATAATGGCCCATACTTTGAGAATGCTCGGACAGGGTGTGAAGGTATGCGTTGAAATTGCGGTTATGGCTTTGGATGCGGGTCTGATACCATATGGCCAGCCTGTAATAGCTATAGGCGGTACCGGCAGGGGAGCCGATACTGCCGTGATACTTACCCCGTCCCATGCCAGCAGTATACTGGATACCAGGATACATGAAATCATATGCAAGCCTTATTTATAGCAGGATAGAATAATATTTCCATTCTTATGTAAGAAGCCGTAATATATCCGTGCTATAAACAGTATATTGAGTAACGTTATCAAGCTGATGTCTTATATGCTTTTTTGTGAGAAAGCATAAGGCATCAGCTTTTTTTGTTTTGCATAACGAAACGGAATTGGGACAGATATTAACCTGATTCGATAATAGAATATAAGATCAACACCCAGGGAAACATAAGATGAGAAACACACAATTGTTAACGAAAGGTGTGATACTATGCCGTTAGGATTAACGCTTCTGATAGCCGCTACTATATTGGTGTTTTTCGGTGTCGGACAGCGCCTGCTGGACAGAATGCGTTTAAGCGATAAAGCAGCTGTGTTATTTATGATTGCAATATTTATAGGAAGCCTGATTCCCGATATACCTCTGGGCAGAGACATATTCATAAATATCGGCGGGGCAATTGTGCCGCTTATTCTTGTTATCTATCTGTTTGCCAAGGCCGGTACCGGTATTGAAAAGTTAAGGGCCGGTATAGCCGCTGTGCTGTCTGGCCTGGGTGTATATCTTGCCGGCCGTTACATGCCCTCGGAACCGGAAACCATAATGATCGATCCAAACTATGTTTATGGTATTATTGCCGGTATTATAGCTTATTTATTTGGGCGCTCCCGAAGATCTTCATTCATAGCCGGAGTGCTGGGCGTAATACTGGCTGATCTGGCACAGGGTATTGAGAATATACTAAGAGGTATTCCCAGCAGAATCCGTTTAGGCGGCGCAGGAGCTGTGGATGCCGTTGTGATAGCAGGATTTCTGGCGGTAATGCTGGCAGAAGTTGTGGGAGAGCTGCGTGAAAGAATCCAGGGTGGGACGGCAAAAAAATCCATGGCCTATCAAAAGGGTGAATTTATGAAAAGGAGCCGTAATGAGAATACCTATTCAGGAGGTGATAATGAGGATGAACAGAACAGCTGATAAAATGCTGATAATATGTTTTGTATTTGCAATGGCTGCAGGCTGGCATATTCCTGAGGCTTATGCCGATGACTGGTTTGAAGCCGAATCCGGGTATTACACGCTGGTTGATGAATCCGGAAAAGAGCTGACCATGATGGCCAGGGAAATACTGGTTAATGATGAATACATCAGCGGTGATAATAAATATTATTCCGTTATTTCGGCAGATAAAGGAAGCAGGAAAGCGGTAGCGAAATACGTAAGAGATGTTAAGCTTCCGGAAATAGAAGAAAACATTGCATCTATCGCTGTATTGGCACAGGAGATGGATAAGGACAGCAATATACTGTTGTATTCTACTCATACAGATGAATCTTATATTCCTTCCGACGGCTCTCATACCAAGCCTGGTAAAGGGGGAATACTGGATGTGGCCGAATCGTTCAAAAATGCATTGCAGAAGAGAGGGATCAATGCTGTATTGGATAAAACTCCCCATGAACCCCACGACGCAGCGGCTTACAGGCGTTCACGGCAAACGGCTATCAATCTGATGAAGAAGCATTCACCAGTTGCTGCCATATTTGATATTCACAGGGATGCGGTGCCGGCCCGTGTATATGCTACAAGAGTGGCCGGGCAGCCCATGACAAAGGTAAGAATTGTGGTAGGCTCCCGGAATCAGAACAGACAGGCCAACGAGGAACTGGCCTATAAGATTAAAGCTGTGGCTGATAAAGTGTATCCCGGGCTGATTAAGGATATATTTATAGGTGCAGGCGCGTACAATCAGGAACTGTCTCCCAGATCATTGTTATTTGAATTCGGAACCCATGAAAACAGCAAGGAATCAGCTCAAAGATCAGCTCAGTATCTGGCCGTTGTGATAGATAAGGCCATGTTTGGCGGCACGGTAAAGGGCAAAACACAGGAAGGAGAGGAAAAGGGGACATATCGTCCGGAACCGATTGAGCAGGAGGATGTACGAGGAGGCAGGAAAGGGCTGCTATGGCTGTTCCTTGTGCTGGTTGCGGGCGGAGGCATATTCTTCTTTATAAGCGGTGGAGGAAGGGAAATGATATCAAAGGTTACCGGAACTTCTGAAAGCAAGGATAAGGATGAAAAACGGAAATAATGGAGTTTGCAACCGGGTTGCTGGCAGGCTTAAGCAGCTCGGTTTGTATTTTATTATTCGTTTTGAGGGCAGTATGAGGGGAGAAACCGGAGTTGAAAGTTGTTTATTGCGGGTACAGAGGAACCTATGGAGCTTTTTTATTGGCTGCATTTCATTTGGGATTGTATAAAGAGCAGGATATTTGCAATGAAAAACAGGCAAAAAAGCATTTTGAAATATGTTGTTTATATGGAGAACAATATGGGAATTTAATATATGTGGGCATGGATGAAGAGCTCCGGGAGATATATGTATTGGGATGTAAAAGGTATTTTTCAGTCATAAAAAATTCTCAAATATACATAAATAGAATATTCCGGCTGGAAGAGAATCTCTGCCATTTGGATGTTGGAAGGTTGGAAGGGATAATGCCCAGAATAATCGGGTTTTTACTGGCTCGCCGGGTTAACCGGACTATTTGCGAAAAGCTGTTTTCATACTGGTTGAGCCGGAAATATCATATTTTTTCAAGGAAAGCAAGAGAAATAAAACAAAATTTGAAAAACAGTAAAATGTTTATAAGGTGAGAAAAGAAAATGAAGCTGTTTTATCATTGTTTTGGGGGAGCCCACACATCCATTACATGCGCCTCTATTCATCTGAATTTTCTCCCCAGGGATCGGATACCTAAAACATACGAGTTTAAAGCAATTCCGTTTTATGATAAAATGGAAAACAAAGAACTGGGGAAGCCGGTATACATGGGGCAGGATGATATGGGATGGGATATTTACGTAATTGGTATGAAGGACGGAAAGAATGTAGTTATACCGGCTATAAAAAGTTACCTTAATGCAAATTACGTTTCTCATCCGGAAGCGTTGTTTGTCAGTGCGCTTGTGCAGCTGCATCCCATAACCGCCATAGGCGGGATAACATCAAGAAGATTAGGCTTGCCATGTATTGGGAGGCCTATGACTGTATGGGGAATAAGAAGGAGTTACCCGCACCTGGTAGATTTGGTAAACAGGGTTAAACAAAATATCGCAGCCAGATACGATTATTATTGACTTAGGGCGGATTTTAGATGATAATAAAGATATAATCAATTTTAGTATCAGGTAATAAAAACAGCTAATAATATCAAGGGAGAGGATGGAACTGACAAAACACAGGATTACAGGTGTTGTCCCGGGCAGTATTGCTGAAGAAGCGGGTATACAGCCTGGGGATTTGCTGGTTGACATCAACGGACAGAAAGTTCAGGATATAATAGATTTTATTGACAGGACGAGCGGTGATACAGTGAGTATTACTATAGAAAAGCCAGACGGACAGGAGTGGATAATAGATATTGAAAAGGAGCCCGACGAAGATTTTGGGCTTACCTTTGAACAGCCGCTTCTGGACAGGCAGCGGGTATGCCATAACAGATGCATATTTTGTTTTATCGATCAGCTTCCCGGGGGTATGCGCTCATCCCTGTACTGTAAGGATGATGACTGGCGGTTGTCCTTTCTTATGGGCAACTACATAACCCTTACAAACCTGACACAGCAGGATATAAAGCAGATAGCGGACCGACATATCAGCCCTCTGCATGTTTCCGTGCATACCACCAACCCTCAGCTGCGGCAGAGGATGATGGGAAACAGGCGGGCCGGAGATATTATGAACTTATTAAAAACATTTGAAAAGGCTAATATATCTGTTCATTGTCAGATTGTCTTATGTCGTAATTGGAATGATGGAGCTCATTTGGATCAAACCCTGGCCGATCTCTGGAATCTGAGAACCATTGTACAATCGGTAGCGGTGGTGCCTGTTGGCCTGACCAAACACAGGGAAGGGCTGGTGGATATCCTGCCTTATGATGCAGTATCAGCAGCCCGGGTCCTGGAACAGGTGGAACGGTGGCAGAGCAAATGCCGTAAGGAAGGAAATACATCATTTGTGTTTGCTGCTGATGAATTCTACATTCTTGCAGGCAGGGAGATCCCTCCATATGAAAATTATGAAGATTTTCCCCAGATAGAAAATGGGGTGGGACTTATGGCCAGGTTAACACGTGAATTTGATGAAGCCATTGATGATTACCCCAAGCCTCATATCCGGGGTATGGATATTTCTGTTGCTACCGGTGTATCGGCTTACCCAACAATTAGGGCAATGATGGACAGGGTACAGGAGATTATGGGGATACCGGTATACGTTTACGCTGTAAAAAACCTTTTTTTCGGCGATAAGGTTACGGTAGCCGGACTAATAACAGGGCAGGATATAAAAAACCAGTTAAAAGATAAAAAGTTGGGGCATTCACTATTGATTCCCAATACTATGCTGCGGAGGGGAGAGGATGTCTTTCTTGACGGTGTTACCCTGGAGGAGCTGAGCCTGTCACTGGGTGTCCCGGTTATTCCGGTGCCGGTCGATGGCAGGGAACTTCTTGAAGTCATATCAAAGGCTGCTGATATCGGTGAAAGGGGTGCGTAGGTTAATATGGGTAAACCAATAGTTGCAATTGTCGGACGTCCTAATGTTGGGAAATCAACATTTTTTAACAGTATTATAGGTAAAAGGATATCAATTGTTGATAATGAACCCGGAGTGACGCGGGACAGGATTTACGCAGATACTGAATGGCTTGGAAAACAGTTTACCCTGGCAGACACGGGCGGACTTGATCCAGGAAGTAATGATGAATTGCTGGTTCACATGAGACGGCAGGTTGAAATGGCCATAGACACGGCTGATGTAATCGTTTTTTTGGCTGATGGGAAGGCGGGTGTTACTCCTGCCGATCGGGAAGTGGCAAATATTCTTAGGAAAACCAAGAAACCCGTCCTGCTGGCTGTCAACAAGATAGATACTCCTGACGATGAAGATCTGATACTGGAGTTTTATGCCCTCGCAATAGGTCCTGTTGTCGGGATATCAGCTTCTCATAAAAGAGGATTTGGGGATCTGCTGGATATGATAATCAGCTACTTCCCTGAATCGGATATTGAAGAGCAGGATGACCATGTTATAAAGATTGCGGTGATTGGTAAACCTAATGTTGGTAAATCATCGCTGGTAAACCGTATTCTGGGTGAAGAGCGGGTAATTGTAAGCGATATACCGGGAACCACTAGGGATGCAGTAGATACTCCCTTTCAGCTTGGGGAGCAGAAGTATGTAATAATTGATACTGCCGGAATTCGAAGGAAAAGCCGGATAAACGAGTCGCTGGAGCTTTATAGTGTGTTCCGGGCCCTTGCCGCTGTCAGGCGGTGCGACGTGGTGTTAATCATGATTGATGCTACGCAGGAAGCTACAGAACAGGATGCAAAAATTGCCAGGCTGGTACAGGAAGAGGGAAAAGCTTCTATTATTGTTGTTAATAAGTGGGACCTGATTGAAAAGGACAACAATACCATGATTGAGTTTCAGCAGCGCTTAATGCAAAAGCTTGGCTTTTTAAGCTATGCTCCAACATTGTTTATATCTGCTAAAACAGGGCAAAGGGTTAACAGGATTATCAGCCTGGTAAACGATGTTTATGACAGGTTTACTTTCCGGATCACCACCGGTATATTGAATGACTGTATTTCAGATGCAATGGCTATTACTCCGCCGCCTTCCGATAAGGGCAGAAGATTAAAAATATATTACAGCACCCAGGTTTCGGTTAAACCGCCTACGTTTGTTATGTTTGTGAATGATCCGAAGATTATGCAATTATCATACCAAAGATACCTGGAGAATTATCTGCGTAAAACATTCGGGCTGAATGGAACTCCTATAAGATTGCTGATCCGTCAAAAGAAATAGCAATGGAGGGATTGAGATGAAACTCCTTTTTGTAATTGTTTTAGCTTACTTAATAGGAAGCATACCGCCATCTTTTTTGATTGGCAAAATTGCCAGGAAAATTGATATAAGACAGTACGGCAGTGGTAATGCAGGAGCAACCAACGCCTTCAGGGTGCTGGGGCTTAAAGCCGGTATAGCAGTGTTTTTGGCGGATATACTGAAGGGAGTTATAGCGGTCCTGATAGGTGGATGGATTGCCGGAAAAACAGGAGCTTTTGTGGCGGGAGCTGCGGCAATTGTGGGACACGACTGGTCGGTATTTTTGAATTTTAAAGGAGGAAAAGGAATTGCGACTTCTTTTGGCGTTCTTCTGATGCTCTTTCCCGCCATAAGCGGTATACTGTTTGTTATAGGTATCATAATTATTGCCATCACCAGGTATGTTTCATTGGCTTCTATAACAGCTGCTGTTTTGCTGCCGGTACTGTTGATAATATGGGGATACGACTGGGGAATAGTGCTGTATGGATTATTTCTGGGAGGTCTGGCACTGTTAAGGCACAAAAGCAATATTTCCCGTTTGCTGTCAGGCAGGGAACACAAGCTGGGAGAACGGTCGAGAGTACAGTAGGTGAATTTTAAATGGTGAAGAAGATCGCTGTTATTGGGGCAGGCAGCTGGGGGACGGCCTTGTCTGTTCTGCTTGCCAATAAGGGCATGACAGTAAAGCTGTGGGTACATGGTAAGCATGTACACCATCAGATTGCTGTCGCCAGGGAAAATACAAAATACCTTCCGGGGGTTATGATACCCGGCAATGTCTTTCCGGCACAGGCTTTGGATGAGGTGCTCAACGATGTGGAGGCAACCGTACTGGCCGTACCTTCACAATACATAAGAAGTCTGGCACGTCAAATATCTCCTTTCATTGCTAAAGATCATGTAATTGTTAATGTCGCAAAGGGCCTGGAAACCGGGTCGCTATACAGGATGTCTCAGGTTATTCAGCAGGAGATTTCTGATGCACGGGTTGTGGTTCTTTCCGGACCCAGCCATGCTGAAGAAGTAGGCCGCGGTATTCCTACCGCTGTGGTATCTGCTTCTCCAAACAAAACCGATAGTGAATATGTACAGGACATATTTATGAGCCCCTGCTTCAGGGTGTACACCAACCCCGATATCATAGGGGTTGAAATGGGCGGGGCTCTTAAAAACGTCATTGCTTTGGCTGCCGGCATAAATGACGGATTGGGCTATGGGGACAACAGTAAAGCCGCCCTTATAAACAGGGGCATGGTGGAGATTTCCAGATTAGGCAAGGCTGCCGGGGCTTCTCCTTCGACTTTTTGGGGGCTTTCGGGAATTGGCGACTTAATTGCGACTTGTACAAGCATGCACAGCCGGAACAGGCGGGCAGGAATCCTGATAGGACAGGGCAAGCCTTTGGATCAGGTATTGGATAGCATTGGCATGGTGGTGGAAGGCGTTAACACCTGTAAAGCCGCCTACCGGTTGTCAAAAAAGCATAATATTGTCATGCCTGTCACGGAGCAGCTGTATTATGTACTTTTTGAAGGTAAAGATCCCAGGGAAGCCGTGGAAGAACTGATGCTGAGGGATAGAAACCATGAGCTGGGCATAGTATCCGATGACTATGATTTGTTTCAGTAGAATGTCATTTTTCCTATAACTTGTCATAAACTTCATTCCCCTTCAATATATATTAATATGCATGACTGTAGAGAGATACGCATATAAAGCATGCACCGGTTTCAGGATTAAGGATGGCTCTGTTTATGGCTGTAAAATGCGTTGTGGAGTAAAAGGAGGGGAATGAATGGAAAAGTTTGATTTGTACCGGGACATAGCTGAGCGAACCGATGGCGATATATACATAGGGGTAGTAGGGCCGGTACGTACTGGCAAATCAACTTTGATAAAGCAATTTATGGATTTGTTGGTTCTGCCTAATATAGAAAATGGCTTTAAAAAGGAACGCACGAGAGATGAAATGCCTCAAAGCGGCACCGGACGTTCTATCATGACAACTCAGCCAAAATTTGTTCCAAATGAAGCGGTTGAAATAACCATAAAAGAAACTGCCAATCTGAGAGTAAGAATGGTTGATTGTGTTGGATATCTTGTCAAAGGCGCCATTGGCCACATGGAAGGCGACGGGCCCCGGATGGTCCGTACACCATGGTTTGACTATGATATTCCCTTTGAAGAGGCAGCTGAGCTGGGAACAAGAAAGGTTATTACCGATCATTCGACAATCGGGCTGGTTGTTACCACTGACGGCAGTATTACCGAGATTCCAAGAGCAAATTATGTTGAAGCAGAAGAGAGGGTTATCAGGGAACTTAAGGAACTTAATAAACCATTTATCATTATATTAAATTCAAGAAATCCTGAAACCCAGGAGACAACCGCATTAAAAAATGCTTTGGAAGAAAAGTATGATGTGCCCGTATTAGCGCTGGATGTACTCAATCTTACCGTTCAGGATATAAACAGTATATTAAGCAGCGTATTATTTGAGTTTCCATTAACTGAGATCCGGATCGATACTCCCAAATGGGTGCAAACTCTTGATGAAGAACACTGGCTGGTAAAATACATTCTTGAATATGTTAACAATATTATTGATAATGTTTACAGGGTAAGGGATGTAGAAAGAATTGGAATAGCCGATGAGCAGATGGAATATATAGAATGGCCGAAGATCAGCAGCATTAATCTTGGCACCGGCAAGGTGGCCATCGGTGTTGATGTAAAGCCGGGCATGTTCTATAGGATCCTTGGTGAGGAGTGCGGTTATGAAATTGATGGAGATTATCAGTTAATAGGCCTGATGAAGCAGTTGGCTGCAGCCAAAAAGGAGTATGATCGGATAGCGGTGGCGCTGAATGATGTCAGGGAAACGGGATATGGGCTGGTGCCTCCGTCAATGGAGGAGCTGACCCTGGAAGAGCCCGAAATTGTAAAAAGAGGAAACAGCTTTGGCGTCCGGCTTAAAGCCAGCGCTCCATCGCTGCATTTTATACGGGCGGATATACAGACCGAGGTATCCCCTATTGTAGGTACCGAAAGGCAAAGCGAAGAACTGGTCAGATATTTACTACAGGAGTTTGAAAGTGATCCCTCCATGTTGTGGGAGACAAATATATTCGGTAAATCACTTCATGAACTGGTTAAAGAAGGGCTGGCCAATAAGCTTATGAGGATGCCTGAAGACGCTCAATTCAAGATCCAGGAAACCTTGCAGAGGATAATTAATGAAGGAAGCGGAGGACTCATTTGTATAATACTATAAAGGGATACCCCTGGAGTTATATCTCCAGGAGTATCCCTTAGTTTATTCATTGTCCTTTGTTCTTATTTCCACCCTGCGTATTTTTCCGCTTATGGTTTTGGGAAGCTCCTCTACAAATTCAACTATTCTAGGATACTTGTATGGAGCAGTTGTCTTTTTAACATGGTCCTGCAATTCGACTATTAATTCCTGAGAGGGTCTATAACCCTTTGCCAAAACAACGGTAGCTTTTACAACCTGGCCCCTTATTGGATCGGGAGCTCCCGTAATTGCACATTCCAAAACAGCAGGATGTTCCAACAGTGCGCTTTCAACTTCAAATGGCCCAATTCTATAACCGGAGCTTTTGATAACATCGTCTGAACGGCCTACAAACCAGAAGTAACCATCCTCATCTTTCCAGGCCATATCGCCGGTATAATAGATCCCATCGCGCCATACTTCCCTGGTCCTTTCCGGTTCACGATAATAACCATCGAACATCCCGACAGGTTTATACCTGTCGGTACGAACGACTATTTGGCCCTGTTCACCTACATCGCATGAACGCCCTTCTTCGTCAATTATATCTATATCGTACCCGGGAGCCGGTTTACCCATAGAACCAGGCTTTGGTTTCATCCATGGGAATGTAGCTATTGTTACCGTAAGCTCAGTTTGCCCATAGCCTTCCATAAGCTTTATTCCCGTTGCTTTTAAGAACTGGTTATAAACTTCCGGATTTAACGGTTCCCCGGCTACCACGCAGTATTTAAGGCTGCTGAGATTGTAGTCAGATAAATTCTCTTTAATAAGAAAACGATATATTGTAGGCGGCGCACAGAAGGAAGTAACGCCATATTTTTCTATAACGCCAAGTAACCGTTTTGGATCAAATCTGTCATAATCATATACAAAGACCGCGCTTCCACTTATCCATTGTCCATATATTTTTCCCCATACTGCCTTGGCCCATCCGGTATCGGCCACAGTATAATGGAGGCCGTCTTCCTCAACATTCTGCCAGAACTTTGCCGTTACGATGTGGCCTAACGGGTATGTGAAATTATGCTGAACCATTTTAGGGTATCCCGTTGTGCCGGAAGTAAAATACAGTAAGGATATATCATTATTTGTAGTGGCTTCATCTCCTAATGGCCTTTGAAAATCGGAATCTGCCTTTGATACTCCTTCGTCAAAACTAATCCAGCCATTCCGGTTTATATTACCTATGGCTGCTTTATAAAGCAGCGAAGGAGATTCTGACTGTGCCTTATCAATGTGATCAAGCAAGGGCGGATCATTTACGGCAATTATCATTTTGATACTTGCGGCGTTGTTTCTGTATATAATATCTTTCGCTGTAAGTAGGTGGGTAGCCGGCACTGCAATTGCACCCAGTTTGTGTAAGGCAATGAGGCAGAACCAGAATTCATAGCGACCCTTTAAAATAAGCATAACCGGATCTCCCTTTTTTATGCCAACGGATTTGAGATAATTAGCAGTTTTATCGCTGTAATATTTCAGCTGGGCAAAGGTAAAAACTGCTTCACCGCCATTATCATCACACCATACTATAGCTGTTTTGTCCGGTTTTTGCCTGGCAAGCTCATCAACAACATCATATGCAAAGTTAAAATTGTCGGGGATCCGTATTTGGAAATTTTGCACGAAATCCTTATACGATTCAAAGGTGATCTTTGACAAAAACTTATTTAACATCAAATACCTACTCCTTATGTGTAAATTTGTTTAGTTATAGTATAATGGCCAGGAATTTAGCCGGCTTCCCGTTTAAAGCCTGCATCCCATGTTTATAGTTAGAATCAAAGAAGAGGGAATCTCCTTCGTTGAGTATAAGCTCGTAATTGTGAATAACAATTTTAAGGGTGCCTTCAAGAACGTAATTAAATTCCTGCCCCGGGTGTGAGTTAAGGCTGACGGGTTCGCCATTTGGTTTTGGATCTACTGTTACTAGAAAGGGTTCCGCTTTTTTATGGATAAAATTATAAGCCAGGTTTTGGTATTTATACTCTTTTCTTCTTTCAACCTCTAAGCCCTTACCTTTTCTCACAAGGGAATAAATGCGCAGTTTGGGTTCTTCGCCCGTTAGTATTGCCGTGAGCTCAACGTTAAACTTGTTGGCAACCTGATATATAAAGCTTACAGGTATGTCGATTTCTCCGGCTTCATACTGCTGGTACAATTCCAAAGGTATGTTGAAAACTTCTGCCATTTCCTCCGGGGATATACCTGAAATCTCCCTGAGCTCTCTGATTCTGATGGCAATCTGTTTGACTTGTTCGTACATATGCATCCCCTTTCTACTGAAATATGAAATAAGTATAGTCAAACTTTTATAAATATGCAAGCCTTATTATTAGGTTTCCTATAAATGCCTGCTGTTTATTAGTACAAAAGATGCAGTAATTCGTTTTTTCTTAAAACAGCCGGTTATAATCATTTCAAATTTATTCTTAAAACAGCTAATTTCCCTTTAGGTGAATAGAAATATTTAACTAAAGAATAATATTTTTAAAGGATTTTTTAAACAAAAGACGAAATATTTAAATGTTCCTGCTGGAGATTTGGGAGGGATATAAATGAATGTAGAAAAGATTGACATAAAAAAGGGTATACGATTATTCGTTTTACCAACCGGAAAATTTAAAACCGTAACAATAAGCTTTTGCTTTCACAGGGATTTGGATAACGATTATACGTACAATGCTTTGATACCCGCAGTACTGAGAAGAGGCTGCGAGGGTTTCACCACTCTTAAGGATATTCAGCGGCATCTGGAAAGCCTGTATGGGGCTCTTTTTGATGTAGGAGTACAAAAGAAGGGTGAAAGGCAGATACTTCGCTTTTCAATGGAAGTCGTCAATGACGAGTATGTGGGTGGACAGGGATTATTGGCCCAATCCTTGTATTTTATGAACAGAATTATCAACCGCCCGGTATTACACGAAGGCAGTTTTATAAAAGACTATATAGATCAGGAAAAAGAAAATTTAGGGAACAGAATCCGTTCATTAATAAACGACAAAATTCAATACAGCCTTGAAAGGTGTATTCAGGAGATGTGCAGGGATGAGAAGTACAGCAGGTATGTATTTGGCAGTGAAGAGGATCTGAAATCCCTGGATAATGACAGGCTGTACGGTGTGTACAAAGATATTATAAATACCAGCCCTCTGGACATATTTGTTGTTGGAGATGTGGATCCTGACAAAGTTAAGATGCTGCTGGAGCAAAGCCTTTCTATGGAAAGAAGCCGGATAAAATCCATACCGGTGACACCGTATAAGAAATTGAAGACAAAAAAGAGAACAGTTACCGAAGAGATGGATGTAAACCAGGGTAAACTTGTCATAGGATTCAGAACCAATGTAAATGCCGGCGATAAGGAGTATTATCCTCTCCTGGTGTACAGCAGTATTCTGGGGGGAGGGCCTCACTCCAAGCTTTTCATAAACGTTAGGGAAAAAGCCAGTCTGGCATATTATGCGTTTGCCCGTCTTGAAAGGTTTAAAGGCCTTATGTTTGTTGGTGCAGGTATTGATGTGGACAAGCAGGAACAGACACTGGATATTATTATGGAGCAGGTAAATGCAATATCTGGCGGGAACATAACCCAGCAGGAGTATCAGGGGGCAGTAAATTCACTGGTGACTTCTATACTGGGAACCGCGGATCAACCATCTCATTTAATTGATTATTACCTGGGGAACAGTATAATTGAATCTGGTATTACATTGGAAGAATTTGTTGAGAATATAAAAAATGTCAGCATTGATCAAGTAGTGGAGGTTTCCAAAAAGGTAATTATGGATACCGTTTACTTTCTAACAAACAAGAGGAAGGGATGAATTGCTTATGAAGCGGGAGATAACCAGTAATGTGTTAGAGGAAAATCTTGTACACTATAAACACAGGTATGGTTTAAATGTATATATTCTTCCCAAACAGGCATATAAAAAGCAATTTGCAATATATGCCACCCATTATGGGTCCAATGATAATCATTTTGTTGTGCCCGGTGACAAGCAGCCGATAAAGGTTCCGGAAGGCATTGCTCATTTTTTGGAACACAAGCTGTTTGAGAAACAGGAAGGCAATGTTTTCGAAGATTATTCCAAACTGGGTGCAAATCCTAATGCCTTTACCAGCTTTACTACAACTGCCTACCATTTTACTTCCACCGGGAATTTTTATGAATGCCTGGATATATTGATTAACTTTGTAGGTCAGCCGTATTTTACCGATCAGACTGTTGATAAGGAGAAAGGTATTATTGCTCAGGAAATAATCATGTACCAGGATAATCCTAACTGGAGGGTATATTTCAATCTGTTAAAGGGATTATATCACGAACACCCGGTCAGAAATGATATAGCAGGTACTGTCGAGTCCATCCAAAAAATTGATAAAGATACTCTTTATAAGTGTTACGAGACTTTTTATCACCCATCAAATATGGTTTTGTTTGCAACAGGTGATATTGATGCCGACAGGGTAATCAAACAGGTTGAAGATTATTTTGGCAGCAGGGATTTAGCAAAACAGGGACAGATAAACAGGATTTATCCTGATGAGCCCGGACAGGCTGCCGAACCTGTGGTAAAGGATAAGCTTCCCGTTCCAAGGCCTTTGTTTTTGTTGGGTTTTAAAGATAAAAATGTAAAAAAATCAAGCCAGCAGCTTCTCGACAACCTCATATTAAACAATATAATAATAGATATGCTGATAGGGCCTGGGTCTGATCTTTACAACCGGCTGTATGAAGAAGGCCTGATTGATTCCACTTTTAGTGCTGAGTATACCGGGGAAACAGAATACGGACACATGATTCTGGGAGGAGAGTCTCCTAACCCTGAAAAGGTTGTTGATATGGTATACCGGGAGATAGAAAACATTAAGAACAAACCATGGGATCCTGAATACTTTCTGCGGATTAAGAAAAAAAAGATTGGTGAATATATAAGGAATTTTAACTCCCTGGAATCGGTTGGCGTTCTGTTCGTATCATTATTTTTCAGGGATATAGCTTTGTTTGATTACTTGAAACGGCTGGAACAGATGAGCTATGATCAATTAAAAACCCAGTTTAACAGCTTCTTTGATGATTATGCAAGCAGCTTATCTTTAATTATGCCCACATAAACCTGCCGTTTAAAACATGTTTACAGGGGGGAGAGATACATTATGGTTGCAGATCCGGTGGCATTCGAACTGTTTGGACGACCTGTGTACTGGTACGGCATACTTATTTCTGCAGGTGTACTTGTAGGAATATATCTTGCTATGAGATATGCTAAAAGGCTTAAGTATGATCCTGAAATGATTGTGGATTTTTGCCTTCTTGCCATTCCGCTTGCTGTTATAGGCGCAAGATTGTATTATGTGATTTTTGAATGGAATATATACAAAAACCGTCCGCTGGATATTATTAAAATATGGGAGGGAGGCCTTGCCATATACGGCGCCGTTATTGGCGGAATTGCAGCGGCAGTTATATTTTCTTTCTGGCGCAAAATAAATTTTTGGGATCTGGTGGATATTGTGTCTCCCAGTCTTATTCTGGGGCAGGCTATCGGCCGATGGGGCAATTTCTTTAACCAGGAAGCATATGGAAGAATGGTTACCAATAAGGCATGGCAGTGGTTTCCGTATGCAGTCTATATAGAAGCCGAACAAGCATGGCACATGGCTACTTTCTTTTACGAATCAGTTTGGAACCTTTTGGTATTTATATTTTTATTTAACTACCGGAAGCGAAGAAAAACACCCGGGGAAATATTTCTTTTGTATATGTTTCTTTATTCCTGCGGACGTATTGTGATTGAAGGATTCCGGACCGACAGCCTGTACCTGGGGCCGTTCAGGGTTTCTCAACTTTTAGCTGGTATTTTAATCGTATTATCTATAATATTATTTGCTGCCAGACGGAAAAAAGGCGCATCTGTTTCCCGTGATGAAACGCCCTATGATACTTCAGAGGCCCGGGCCGATGCTACAAATGCCGCATCCTGTTCAAATGATACGTCTCTGATACCGAATGGGATAAATGAGGGAAACTTATCATCAGAAGCTGTAGAATATACGGATGATGATAAGAAGGAAAATGGACAGGAAAGAACTGAAGAATGAAATACGTATTATTAGAACAAGAGGAGGAGTTTACTCCTCTTTTTTTATGCTGAAAAATGGGATGAAAAATGAAAAGTCGGAAAAAATAACGATATAAAATGCTTTATAACTTACATTAGTCAAGAAGAAAGGAGAAGGTTTTATGGCTGAAGGAATGGAAAACAAGCATGCTGATAATGAAAGGAATAAAAACGACAGGAGCTGGCTGGGGATAATAATCAGATTTGTTGTTGCTGCGATCGTATTAATGGTAACATCATTGATAACTCCGGGCTTTTCCAATATGGGATTTGGAACTGCTCTGTTGGCTGCTGTTGTTATAGCAGCGATTGATTATGTGATACAAAAGGTATTTAAAATGGATGCATCGCCTTTTGGGCGAGGTATCGTGGGATTTCTTTTATCAGCATTGGTCATATATTTAACTCAGTTTTTTGTGCCGGACATGGAAGTCAATGTATTCGGAGCTATTGTGGCAGCTTTAATTATTGGTATTATAGATGCCATAATCCCCGCAAATGTAATCTGATGCTCCGGAATCAAACTACCGGAGAAAAAGCAGCTGTATTACCGTCAATACAGCTGCTTCTATTTTTTCTAAGACCTTGAACATCAGTGATTGGAATAGTATTCTGCAAAACTTCATTATGAGACAAGTGTTATCATTTGACTGTTGAGAATGCATTTATTTGAATAATACTATGGAGCTCGCCTTGCGGAAAGGCTTAGAACCTGTTAATGCAGCGGAGGATAAGCCGAATATGCATCTCTTTTAACTTGTTTCTTGAAAAACAGTAAGCTGTACTATATAATATAGTAAGGCAATGACGATATTATATAGTTTTACTAATTCTATTGAGGTGTTATATTATGGAAGATTCACTATTTATGATTCAACGGCAGATAATGCAATACGTAGATGATATAAAACATCATGATGATATAAAGCCGGAAGAAATTCCCGAATATCGTCTCTATATCTCTCAATTGGAGGAATTTTTTGACAAGAAACTGGGCAAAGCTGCCGGAGATGAAGAAGAAAAAAAAGCAATATCAAAAACCATGATTCAGAACTATATTAAAGAAGGTCTGCTGATGCCGCCAAACGGTAAATGTTATAATCGGGGCCACGTTATACTTCTTGCTTTGATATACAATTTGAAATCCATCCTTACAATTAAAGATATCAAAAAACTGTTGTCTCCGATTTTTAGCACCGAAAGTCAGGAAGAAAACAGGGAAGAAAATGAAGAAGATGATGAAAGCATTAAAAGAATTGAATACCTTTATAATACTTATTTGGAATTAAAGCAAAAGGATTCATACAAAGAACTGCTGACTAATAAACTGGATGCTATCTATGATTATCTGAACGATAAGCCGGAGATTACAGAACCGTGGTACACGGCACACCTGTTATTGTTAGTCCTGATTTTGATAGAACAGGCAAACGTACGGAAAAAAATTGCCGAATATATTATAAACCAGCATTTTTCTCTGATATTCGACCAGGATAAAGAGCCATAAAAAGGCTCTTTTTTTATGAGAAATCACTAAAAAACAAGTAAGCTAATTGTTGGAAATGTAGGATTTTTTATTAAAGCTATTTTAAAATTGAAAAGTAGTTTTTAATACTATATAATAGAGATAGCAATTATTACAACACGGTGTAACATAAAAGACATATCATGGATTTAGCAAACCATCTTGATTTTGTCTGAACAATGCCGCTTTTTTCTTTTAATATGCCGAACCTGCCAGTTAAAATATAATTAAATGAAGAAAGGAGTGAGTAATATGAGAAGAAAGGAGGTAAAAGGATATAAGGGGAATAAACGGAGATTAACATTAAAGAACAAATGCCTGGCTGGCAGCTACATATACGTCACTGAGCACGCAATAAAACGTTATCAGGAAAGGTTTAAGAAAGTAAATCAGTATAATGCTCAGCGTGCAATTGTGGAGGGCGTAAAAAGAAGCCGGTTAATTGCTCTGACTAAATTTGGCGGAAGGGAGATCAGAGAGAACAGAGGGGTTTTGTATGTATGTGAGCTGAATGACAACTGCCTTTGTGTTATAACTGTATTAATCAGCCAGGTAGATCTTAGATTTGTCAGTTAATTTGCACTAATACTAATATTGAAATATTTATAGCAATCATATGAATAATTTTATGTATGATTCTGATAACTTTTTCAAGCAGCTGGCGGGTTCATAGGTAAGTTAGCCGTTGTTGCAGGAAGCAAGCCGATTGATTATATTCTAACCGGCTTGCTTTTTTCTGCTTATTCAAGCATGTTTATCTATATTAGCGTACAAGGACCTGGTTTGAACATCTGCAAAAATATAAACGATGCAATAGAAAACGACAATATAAAACTGTTCTCAGCCTCCATAAATTTACATAATTTACAGGATGAATGTTATATATTTAATGTGAGAAAAGGGGGTAATGAACAAATGAGTAAAAAGATTTTTGGGACAAGTGTCTTTGGATATAATAAGCGCCAGGTTGAACAATATATGGTCGATATGCGGAAAGACTATGAAGAAGAGTTATCAAAGAAAAGAAGCCGTATGCTGGAGCTTGTTGAAGAGAACAGAAAGATGAGATCACAAATTGAGGAAATGAAAACGAAAATAGCTGAATTATCCGAAAAAGAGGCATATATTTCAAAAGTTCTGGTAAAAGCTGAAGAAAAGGCCCATAGTATTATTGAAGAGGGACGTCAGATGATTTCCCACGAGATATATCAGATGGAACTGGAAAAGAATAAATGGAAGGAAAGATGCAAAGAAATCCGCCGTCAGTTGATAGATTTTGAACGTACGGTATGTACCATTTTAGAGAATTTTTACTCAGAAATTAACTATCTTGCTTCTAAGGAAATAAGTGAGAATATGTTATTCTATGATGCTGTTGATGACCTTGATGAAGAAAAGCATTTCGTTGAAAAACAGGAACAGAGGATTCTGCCGTAGCCGCATTATTATAAAAAAAGCGATTGCGTTTACGCAATCGCTTTTTTGCAATTTATTAATACATGGGAGGAGCGCCTGCGGCGGGAGCAGCCGGCTCGGGCTCAGGAATATCCGCAACAAGGCTCTCGGTGGTAAGTATCATTGATGCGATGCTGGCTGCGTTTTGCAGTGCAGAACGAGTAACCTTGGTCGGATCAATAATTCCCTTGGCCACCATATCGCCATACTCACCTTTCAGAGCGTCAAATCCGAAATATTTATCGCTGCTGGCCTTAACCTTTTCGGCGACAACCGAACCTTCAAGGCCTGCATTTATAGCAATCTGACGCAGCGGTTCTTCCAAAGCACGTTTTACGATGTTAATACCGGTTAACTCATCACCTTCTGCCTTGAGTTTTTCCACATCTTCTATGGCTTTGATCAGGGCAACGCCGCCACCGGGAACAATACCTTCTTCTACAGCAGCCCTGGTAGCATTGAGGGCGTCTTCAATCCTGAGCTTTTTCTCTTTCATTTCGGTTTCGGTAGCAGCGCCAACTTTAATAACTGCTACTCCACCGGCCAATTTGGCCAATCGTTCTTGCAGCTTTTCTCTATCATAGTCGGAAGTTGTCTCTTCAATTTGCGCTTTAATTGAAGCAATACGGTTCTTTATTTCTGCCGTGTCTCCTGCGCCGCCGACTATTGTAGTATTCTCTTTATCTACGGTAACTCTGTTTGCCCGGCCCAGCATATCTATCGTAGCTTCTTTGAGATCAAGGCCAACTTCTTCAGAAATAACAGTACCATTTGTTAATATGGCGATATCCTGGAGCATTGCCTTCCGCCTGTCGCCAAATCCGGGAGCCTTTACACCCACACTGATAAAGGTGCCTCTTAACTTATTCACAACTAATGTGGCCAGAGCTTCACCTTCAATGTCCTCTGCTATAATCAACAGTTTTTTGCCTTGCTGTACGATTTGTTCCAAAACAGGAAGCAGGTCCTGTACATTGCTGATCTTTTTATCTGTAATCAGAATGTAGGGTTCATCCAATTCTGCAATCATTTTTTCGGTGTCAGTTACCATATAGGGAGAAATGTAACCCCTGTCAAACTGCATACCTTCTACAATATCAAGCTCGGTTAACAGGGATCTTGATTCTTCAACGGTGATTACACCGTCATTTCCCACTTTCTCCATGGCATCAGAAATCAATTTGCCAATGGTTTCATCATCAGCTGAAATTGATGCGACCTGAGCAATGGCTTCTTTATTTTCAATGGGTTTGCTTAGATTTCTCAGAGATTCAACTGCTGTGTCAACAGCTGCCTGGATACCTTTCCTTAACAACATGGGATTAGCGCCGGCTGCAACGTTTTTCAATCCTTCGCGGATGATGGCCTGTGCCAGTAAAGTTGCGGTTGTTGTACCGTCACCGGCTACATCGTTGGTTTTTGTGGCTACTTCTTTTACCAGCTGGGCTCCCATGTTTTCATAGGGATCTTCAAGTTCGATTTCCTTGGCAATGGTCACACCGTCATTTACAATTTGAGGCGAACCAAATTTTTTGTCCAATACAACATTGCGGCCTCTGGGACCCAAGGTTATCTTTACTGTATCAGCCAGCTTGTTTATACCTCTTTCCAGGGCCCTTCTTGCTTCTTCACTGTATGTTAGCTGTTTTGCCATATGTATTACCTCCTTTTTTATTATTATTCAACAACTGCGAGTATGTCGCTTTGCCTTACGATAATATACTCATTGTCATCTAATTTAACTTCGGTACCGGCATACTTTGAATAAATAACTTTGTCGCCGACTTTTACTTCCATTTTAACTTCTTTTCCATCAACAATGCCGCCGGGACCTACAGCAAGAACTTCTGCCATTTGTGGTCTTTCCTTAGCAGAACCGGGCAGTACGATACCGCTTTTCGTTGTTTCTTCACTTTCAAGAACTTTAATAACTACTCGATCGCCTAATGGTTTAATGTTCATAGTACACCCTCCTCTTGTATGTAATATGGAATACATTACATGCTATTAGCACTCATTGATGGTGAGTGCTAATTTCATTTTATAGTTTATAGAAAAGCAAAACGAATAGCAAACATTATTATACCCGGATTTTGGTTGAATATTTGTGTTTTTGGTAAATTTATAGAATTATCATATGAATACTCGTAAAATCATAAAATATATACGAAAAATGCCAAATAACATCCTTTGAGCCCAGTATATGGATTAATAGTCTATTTATAGATCGGAGTTTAAGCTTGCCTGACAGCATAAATGCGGGCATTCTCACAATAAATAATCAGAAATATATGCATAATGCAATATTGTTTATAAATGACGAATATTGCAATACATAGCGTTTTTTTGTAGAATATACTTATTATAAATGAAAGGGGATTTGTGTGGATAAGTGGGATAGAAGGTTCATGGAAGTAGCCGAAGTCATTGCAAACTGGTCCAGCTGTTACCAGCCAAACCGAAAGATTGGAGCCATAATTGTAAAGAATAAACGGATATTAACCACCGGATATAACGGAGCCCCGGCCGGGTATCCAAGCTGTAAGGACAAAGGGGAGTGCTTAAGGAAGAAACATAACATCCCGTCAGGAACCCATCATGAATACTGCTATGCCGTTCATGCCGAACAAAATGCGATAGCTCAGGCTGCTAAACTGGGGATATGTATCGATGGCGCCACAATATACTGCACCCACCAACCCTGTGTCATATGCTCAAAGCTCATTATCAACAGCGGTATAACCAGGGTGGTTTACAAGAACCCGTATCCCGACGAGCTGGCGGTGCATGTTCTGACAGCTGTAGGCGTCAGCCTGGAGCAGTATGAGGAATAATTAATCCATATATTTCCCGGTTAATTTTTGAATTGTCCGCTGCAGTGAATCCTTAGCGCTGCCAAGGGGTTCATCCCTTTTTCGGTAATCAAACTTATTAATAAATAAGGACAGTTCATTTTCAAGCCTGCTAAAGGAATTCAGCTGTAATGGTATTACTTCTTCCAGCCAGAGGGCCTGTTTTTTTGGAGAAAGGGTTTCTCTGGCTATCTTTATTGTCAATGCCAGATGATCCATGCAAAATCCCTTCGAAGATGCAAAGGTTTTTTTGAATTCAGCATCGGTATAATATAAATGCAGTATGGTATATGCATACCGGTTCATTGAATTTGAAATATGCTCGCATATAAGACATTGACCGTGCTGTTCCGTAATCCAGTTCTGAAATTTTTCAAGATCTTTGCCAAACTCCTTTTTTCCAATAAACAGATTGCTCATAAGTGAGGCATTGCTGTGCTCTGCAGCATGCAATACTGATTTGCAATGATTCTCAAACTTTTCCATCAGCTCCTTAAGATGGGTATGGGTCATAAGAGCCAGACCCAATCTGTTCTGAGCATCGTACAAAAGTTTGAAATGATGGGGACAAAAGCCTGACCTGTTAACCTGAATTCTCGTGTCAGACTCCATTACTGAAGCGCCCAGAAATGATTCAATATAACTCTTTTCAAGACTGGAATACAAAATACACAAAGGGCATTCACTTTCCTGGTGGTATGCATCCCAAACGGGTATTGTATCAATGTGATATTTCATAGCACCCTCCTGAATAAGCGATATAGCTGTATTTTTAGAGTGGCAAAACGGTTTTATTAAGTATCATTCTATCATAAAATATTTGGACCTGCCATAGATATAAATATAAGTTTATATGAATAAATGAATATAAAGGAGAAAAGGAGGGTAAGCATGCGCTATTCCCGATTCAGAAGAAGGAGTACTCAGCGGAGGTATACTTCGGTTATTATATTAGGCCTGTTGTTATTCCTGGGTTTTTATATAGCTTCTGCTGGCGCGGCCGGGAATTTTATAAGCCGGATTATTTCTCCGATTATCAACGCTTTTGATAATGATGCGAAACAGGATGGTAATGATGATGTTTCTACGCCTCCTGATACCGATCTTACCTTGCCTGGAGGTGAATCAAGCAAAGAAACCGAAAGAGTAACCGAACAAATTGATATTGCTCCCATGAGTTTTCATGCTATTCAGCTGGGAGCTTTTACCGATGAAAAAAATGCCCGGGCAGCCGCCGCTGAACTGCAGAACAAAGGCGGTGCAGGGTTTATTCAGAATGATAAGTACTTTCGCCTTCTGGCTGTGGGGTTTGTTTCAGAGGATGATGCTCAAAAGGTCAGACAGGAGTTGAAGGATGAAGGAATTGAGAGTCAGATTTATACTATTTCCTGTCCCGGGGTTAACATGGAAATCACTGCTTCCGCTGATAAAGTAAACAGCATCAAATCAGCATTTTTATTGTGGCTTGATAAAGTTCAGTCCCTGGAGGGAATAATACGGGGGCTGGACACTTCCGATAAATCTGCTGAGGATGCAAAAAAGGATATTGAGGGCATAATAACCGAGTTTAATTCTGTTTCTGAACAGTTCAATACCTATACAGCCACTGAAGAGAGCAATTACATATTAGCCGGCCTGCAGGATCTCTATCAAAAGAGTAAAGACAGCTTAAACAGCGTTTTGAATGAAAACACGGCAAACAGGGTAGCCATTTCTGCCAAAATAAAGTATACTTATATTGATATGATACATCAGTATAAGAACTATATGGATCAGATAACAAATGAATAAGGAGGAGCTAGTGTTTTGAAGCTTGAGGAAATACGGGCTGCATTAAATGCAGAAGTGTTGGCAGGAGAAGATATGATGGACTGTGAAGTGATATCAGTCTGCGCTTCCGATCTGATGAGTGATATAATGTACTATGTAAAAAAACAGACAGTGCTGCTTACAGGACTGATCAATGCTCATGCCATCAGAACTGCAGATATGCTGGATGTCAATGCGATTGTATTTGTAGGAAACAAGAACCCGATGCAGGAAATTATTGATATGGCCAGGGAAAGGAACATTGCTATTCTGGCTACTGAATATACAATGTACGAAGCGTGTGGAAAGTTATACAGTTTGGGATTGCCCGCCTGTGTGAGGAATGCGTGATGACAGATAAAAACCAGATAATGAAGCAAAAATACCCTATTGAGGCAGGGAATTTTACTTTGGCCGGAGAAGCCTCAGGGCAGATCAAGAAGGTATTAAAGCAGCTGGGAGTTGATTCTAATATTGTACGGAGGGTTACCGTTGCTGCCTATGAGGCTGAAATGAACATGGTGATACACTCTGTTGGCGGTAATTTGACATTACAGGTTACTCCCGACAGGATAACCGTGATTGCAGAGGACCGTGGTCCCGGGATCCCGGATATTGATCTTGCCATGCAAGAAGGATATTCTACCGCGCCGGAAATGGCCAGGGAACTGGGATTTGGTGCAGGTATGGGATTACCTAATATTAAACGCTGTGCAGACATACTGAATGTGCATTCAAAAATGGGTGAAGGGACCCTGCTGGAAGCCCATTTCGATATAAAAGCAAGGTGATGTAATTGGAGAAGTACTATCATTCGGTTACTTTGGATAAAGAAAAGTGCAGGGGATGTACAAATTGTATAAAAAGGTGTCCTACCGAAGCTATAAGAGTAAGAGACGGAAAGGCAAGAATTATCGGAGAGCGATGCATTGATTGCGGGGAATGTATCAGGGTTTGCCCTTATCATGCAAAGGTGGCTCTGACAGATCCGCTGGATTCAATATACGAGTTTCCATATAGGATTGCTCTTCCCGCTCCGACACTTTATGGGCAGTTTAAGAACACGGATATAACTGCTATTCTTATTGGCCTGAAGGAATTAGGCTTTGATGATGTGTTTGAAGTAGCCAGAGGCGCCGATTATGTATCGGCATTTGTTAAGGAAGCCATGAAGGATAAGGAACGGAAAAAACCGGCTATATCATCGGCTTGTCCGGCTATTGTCCGTCTTATCCAGGTGCGTTTTCCGGAATTGATTGACAATATTATAAACATTGAATCCCCCATGGAAATTGCTGCACGGCTGGCCAAAAAGGAGTTTTCCCGGAAAAAAGGTGTCAAAGAGGAGGATATTGGGGCTTTTTTTATTACTCCCTGTGCAGCCAAGATGACCAGTATACGAAATCCCATAGGCATTGAAAGATCCTGGGTGGACGGCGCAATTTCAATACTGGAGATATACGGGCCGTTATACAATAAGATAGCTAATTTAAAGAATGATGAAGATTTATTGCAAACAGCATCACCATATGGAATACTATGGGCCAATTCAGGAGGGGAAAGCTCATCTTTGGGTGTGGACAACTATTTGGCTGTTGACGGAATACAAAATGTAATACGCGTTCTGGAAGAAATTGAAGACGACAAATTGACCGATCTGGAATTTTTTGAAGGGCTTGCTTGTTCCGGCGGGTGTGTTGGCGGACCGCTGGTGTTTGAAAACGGATTTGTTGCTAAAAACCGTATAAGAAAACTGGCTGAGAAGGCCAAGGGTGAAGATTTATCAACAGAAGAAGTAATGTATACAAAAGAGAAAATACAATGGTATTTTGAAAAGGAGATATTGCCAAAGCCGGTTATGAAATTGGATGACGATATCACATTGGCCATGAAGAAGATGGAAGCCATTGAAAGAATATATGAAGGGTTGCCCGGCCTGGATTGCGGTTCATGTGGTTCTCCCAGCTGCAGAACCCATGCCGAAGACATCGTCCGTGGGTATGCATCCGAGATGGACTGTGTATTCAAATTAAGGGAAAAAGTTAAAGAACTGGCTCAGCAGATGATAGAGATTTCCGAGAAAATTCCCGGAGGTAAAACCAATAATAATGAATGAAGGATGGGAGGCAAGGAACTGAATGAAAATTGGACAAATTGTTGAGGAGCTATCACTAAATATATTAGCGGGAGAGAGATTTCTGGAGCGGGAAATCCGCTGGGGTTATTGCTGTGATCTATTGAGCAGGGTGATGAGCAAAGGAAAAAATGGCGGGGTATGGATAACCGTACAAACCCATATGAACATAGTTGCTGTGGCTGTACTTACTGAAATTGCATGTATAATAATACCTGAAGGTATTCAGGTGGAAGAAGAGGTGCTGAATAAGGCAGAAAATGAGGGAGTGGTTATTCTTTCTTCCGGCATGACGGCATTTGAGTTGGCCGGAAAGCTGTACAAAATGGGTATTGTTTCATGGGATGATTGACGGCTGTACCGGGTAAAATTCCTTCATTCATAAAATACAGGCTGCCGGATGAACGGTATTTATATTGGTAAAAAGCATTTTTGAAATATTATATATAATAAATTTCACTTTTAAGAAATAGCTTGTAATCTACAACAGGATGGCGGGGTAAATGAAAATTGCAGTTGATTTGCATATCCATTCGGCTTTATCACCATGCGCCGATGATGATATGACTCCTAACAACATAGTCAATATGGCCGTATTGAAGGGACTGGACGCCATAGCTGTTACCGATCATAACAGCTGTGATAATGTTGAAGCCGTTGTAAAGGCAGCAGGCAAGAGGATTCTTGTCCTTCCCGGAATGGAAGTACAATCCAGGGAGGACGTTCATTTGTTGTGTTATTTCGATTCCCTGGATGCCTTATATAAATTTGATGGTTATATAAAAGAATACATGGATGGGGCCGGGAATGTCAGTGAGATTTTTGGAAACCAGTACATAATGGATGAATATGACCGGATCACTGGAGAAAGGGAGGATATGCTGCTGTCGTCAATAGATTTGTCAGTGGAACAGATTGTAAAGCTGACTGTTGATAACGGAGGTGTTGTAGTGCCGGCACATGTTGACCGCCCTTCTTACAGTATCATTTCTCAGTTAGGTTTTGTTCCTTCTTCTCTCAATATAAGAGTGTTAGAATATTCTCATAAAAATGAATATATTGTATCAAAGATGCAGGATTATCAGCGCATAATTTCATCAGATGCCCACACTCTGGGGGATATATTGGAAAGAGAGATGTTTTTAGACATAGATGATGTGTCATTAACTGCTATTATACAGTGGCTGACATGTCCATGTGTTATCTAACAGATTTTTTTTGATTTATTTTTTTGCAAAAATTCGTTAAAAAAATCACAGATACTATTGAAAATGGTGTTATTATGTGAGATAATAGTTGCGGGAACTAGAAAATTTTATAAGTAAAGGGATAATAGAGGAGGGAGAGCTTTTATGGCAACTTCAGTTTTGGCCAATGATAGTCAGAAGTTTGCCGAACTTCAGAAAGTTATAGCGCAATATAAGGAGCAAGAGGGAGCATTAATGCCCATACTGCACAGGGCACAGGAGATCTATGGTTATTTGCCATTGGATGTGCAGAATTATATTGCAGAAGAATTGGGAATCCCATTAACTGACATATATGGAGTGGCAACCTTCTATTCACAGTTCACACTAAAACCAAAAGGAAAGTATACAATTGGGATCTGTATGGGAACTGCCTGTTATGTTAAGGGCGCTCAGAAAGTATTGGATAAACTGCAGGAAGTTCTGAACATTGGGGTTGGCGATACGACGGATGACGGAAAATTTACTCTTGATGCCACACGGTGTTTGGGCGCTTGCGGTTTGGCACCGGTTATGATGATAAATGACCAGGTGTACGGCAGACTGAGCCCTGATGACATTGAGGGTATTATTTCAAAGTATAAGGACGAATAAATAATGGAGGATTTATCCCTTTATATATTGGATATAGCTCAGAATTCTATTAGCGCATCGGCCACCGTTATAGAAATATTTGTGATAGAGGATGAAGAAAAAGATAAGTTAGTTTTGACTATAAGGGATAATGGAAAGGGAATGGATCCCAAAACAGTTGAGAGAGTTACCGATCCGTTCTATACCACAAGGACTACCCGTAAAGTAGGTTTAGGACTTTCTCTCCTTGATGCGGCGGCAAAGGCCTGCGGCGGCAGTGTGGTTGTTGATTCTCAACTTGGCGTGGGAACCGAAGTAAGGGCAGAATTTGGATATCGCAGTATAGACCGTCCGCCATTAGGAAAAATGGATGATACAATAGCAACACTGGTGGCCTGTAATCCGATGGTTGATTTTGTCTATACGCATAATACATCCAGGGGCACCTTTAAGTTTGATACCAGAGATGTCCGGCAGAAGATAGAAGATTTGCCTATTGAACATCCCGATATTATTAACTGGATTGGCTGTTATATAAGAGAAGGTCTGAATGTAATTTGTGGAGGTGGGAACACATGAAATCACTAAATGAATTGGAAGAGATCAGAAAACGAGCTTTAGAATCGGTTAATCTCAGAAAAGACAGAGAAGGAACAAGAGTTGTTGTGGGAATGGGCACCTGCGGTATTGCTGCCGGAGCAAGACCGGTGCTTTTGGCTTTCTTAGAGGAAATAAAAAAGAGAAATATTCAGGACGTAACCGTTACACAAACGGGATGCATTGGTGTATGTCGCTTGGAACCGATGGTCGAAGTCTACAGACCGGGTGAGGAAAAGGTAACATATATTAAGATGACCCCCGATAAAGTAAAGCGAATAATAGCTGAACACATTGTAAATGGCAGGTCCGTTACAGAATATACCATAGGTGCTGAAGAAAAGTAATAATGTGTTTGTGAGGAGGTAGATCACATGGAATTTTATCGTGCTCATGTTTTGGTTTGCGGGGGAACCGGATGTACTTCATCCGGATCAACAGATATAATTGATAAGTTTAACGATGAATTGCAAAAGCATGGTTTACAAAACGAGATCATGGTGGTCAGAACCGGATGTTTTGGTTTGTGCGAGGTAGGCCCGATTGTAATTGTTTATCCCGAGGGCGCTTTTTACAGCCGGGTCGAAATCGGGGACGTACCGGAAATTGTGTCAGAACACCTGGTAAAGGGAAGAATTGTAACCCGGTTGTTATATCATGATAGTATCACCGAGGAAGAAACTATAAAATCACTGGACGAAGTGGGATTCTACAAGAAGCAAATGCGGCTTGCTCTTAGGAATTGCGGTGTTATAGACCCGGAGAATATTGATGAATATATTGCATTTGATGGATATAAAGCCCTGGGTAAAGCACTGACTGAGATGACGCCCGACCAGGTAATTGATACCATCAAAGAATCAGGCCTCAGAGGAAGAGGCGGAGCCGGTTTCCCTGCCGGGTTAAAATGGGAGTTTACCCGCAATGCGGTTGGTGATAAAAAGTATGTGTGTTGTAATGCTGACGAAGGAGATCCGGGCGCTTTTATGGACAGAAGTATACTGGAAGGTGATCCCCACAGTGTACTGGAAGCCATGACCATTGCCGGTTATGCTGTCGGCGCTGATCAAGGATATATATATGTTCGTGCGGAATATCCTATAGCCGTTAAACGTCTTACCATAGCTATAGCTCAGGCCAGGCAATACGGTTTGCTTGGTAAGAATATTTTTGATTCCGGCTTTAATTTTGATATAGAACTTCGTTTGGGAGCGGGTGCTTTTGTATGCGGGGAAGAGACTGCGCTAATGGCATCAATTGAAGGACGCCGGGGAGAACCCCGTCCAAGGCCGCCATTTCCTGCTGTTAAAGGTGTTTTTTCAAAACCGACTCTTCTTAATAATGTTGAAACCTATGCAAATATACCTCAGATTATTTTGAACGGGCCGGAATGGTTCAGAACTATTGGAACGGAGAAGAGCAAAGGTACAAAGGTATTTGCTCTGGGCGGAAAGATTAACAACACCGGTTTGGTGGAAGTACCGATGGGTACGACACTCAGAGAGATAATATATGAAATTGGCGGAGGTATCCCGGGAGGTAAAGAGTTTAAGGCTGCTCAGACCGGTGGCCCGTCCGGCGGTTGTATTCCTGCCCAACATCTGGACACTCCCATTGACTACGACTCACTTACACAAATAGGCTCTATGATGGGTTCGGGCGGACTAATCGTCATGGATGAAGATAATTGTATGGTTGATATTGCAAGGTTTTTCCTGGATTTTACAGTAGATGAATCCTGCGGAAAATGTCCTCCCTGCCGTATCGGTACCAGAAGGATGCTGGAATTACTTGATAAGATAGTCAGCGGCAAGGGTGAAGAAGGAGATATCGAGAAGCTTGAGCTTCTGGCAAAAAATATAAAAGCGTCGGCTTTGTGCGGATTGGGACAAACGGCACCAAATCCTGTTTTGAGTACTATACGGTATTTCAGAGATGAATACGAAGCCCATATAAAGGAAAAACGCTGTCCTGCCGGTGTTTGTCAGGCTTTACTGCGCTATATTATTGTGGCAGAGCTGTGTAAGGGCTGTGGATTGTGTGCTAAGCATTGTCCGGTTGAAGCTATATCGGGTGAGAGAAGAAAGCCGTACACTATAGATACCGATAAGTGTATAAAATGCGGTTTATGCATGGAGAAGTGTCCGTTTAATGCTATCATAAAGAAGTAAACCCATTATTGAAAGAGAGGAAGTGAGAAACATGGAAATGGTCAAGGTCACTATTGATGGTGTCCAGGTTGAAGTTCCAAAGGGTAGTACGGTTTTGGAAGCTGCCAAAGCTGCCAATATAGATATACCTACATTGTGCTATTTGAAAGGAATAAACGAGATTGGTGCATGCAGAATGTGCCTCGTTGAAGTAAAAGGCGCAAGAGCTCTGCAGGCGTCATGCGTTTATCCGGTCTCAGATGGAATGGAAGTTAAGACCAATACACCTGCTGTCCGTGAAGCCAGGAGAGTAAACCTGGAGCTTATTCTTTCTAATCATGACAGAAATTGTCTGACCTGTGTGCGTAATCAGAACTGTGAGCTTCAGGAACTGTCTCAGAAGCTGGGTGTTGACAGCATCAGGTTCGAAGGTGAAAGTATAAATTATTCAGTTGATGATTTTTCGCCTTCTATAGTGCGGGATCCCAACAAATGCATACTGTGCCGCCGCTGTGTATCGGTATGCAGGAACGTACAGGGTATAGGTGTTATTGGTGCAAATGACAGGGGATTTAATACCATTGTTTCACCGGTATTTGACATGAGTCTTAATGAAGTTCCCTGCATAAATTGTGGACAGTGTATATTAGCCTGCCCTGTCGGCGCTCTGAAGGAAAAGGATGATACGCAAAAGGTATGGGATGCTCTTAATAATCCTGAACTTTGCGTACTTGTTCAGACTGCACCGGCCGTACGCGTAGCCCTGGGTGAAGAATTTGGCATGGAAATGGGAACAATAGTAAAGGGTAAAATGGTGGCTGCACTTAGGAGACTTGGTTTTGATAAGGTGTATGATACCGACTTTGCTGCTGATTTGACTATAATGGAAGAAGGAACTGAGCTTCTTGACAGGATTGAGAACGGCGGCAAACTGCCGTTAATCACCTCTTGCAGCCCGGGCTGGATTAAGTATTGTGAACACTACTATCCTGAGTTTTTGGATAATCTGTCAACATGCAAATCTCCCCATGAAATGATGGGAGCTTTGCTGAAGTCATACTTTGCAGAAAAGAATAATATGGATCCTTCAAAGATATTTGTAGTATCCATAATGCCCTGTACTGCAAAGAAGTTTGAAGCACAGCGCCCTGAGCTAAGTGCAGCAGGATATCCTGATGTGGATGTGGTATTGACAACCAGGGAACTGGCAAGGATGATAAAGGAAGCTGGAATAGATTTTGTACGCTTGCCTGATGAAGAGTTTGATCCTCTGTTTGGTGATTCCACAGGCGCGGCTGTTATATTCGGAGCAACCGGTGGGGTTATGGAAGCTGCCCTGAGAACCGTTGCTGAAATTGTTACGGGTAAATCCCTGGAAAACGTTGAAATAGCTGATGTAAGAGGAATTGATGGAGTAAAGGAAGCGGAGATTGCATTGGGTGATATTACGATACGGGCAGCCGTAGCTCATGGTACTGCCAATGCGAAGGCGCTTCTTGAGAAGGTTAAATCCGGTGAAAAAGAATATCACTTTATCGAGGTTATGGGATGCCCCGGCGGCTGCGTTAACGGAGGAGGCCAGCCTATTGTTTCGGCAAAGGAACATATGGATGTGGATCCCCGCCTGGCCAGGGCAGCAGCAATCTATCAGGAGGATAGAAACCTTCCTATAAGAAAGTCTCATGAGAACCCATCCGTCAAGAGGATATACGATGAGTTTCTGGGCCAGCCTAACAGCCATAAAGCTCATGAACTCTTGCATACTCATTATGTACCAAGAAAGAAATACTGAACTGTATGAGCAAAAAGGAGCCTAAAAAGGCTCCTTTTTCATAATATTGATGATCAGCAAATAATAATATATACACAGGTACATAGTAAGATCAAAACAAGCAAAAGATGTATGAATTCAATTATATATATAAATTTGATATAATATTTTGTGTATTGCCTTTCAATTGTCATATAACCTTTGCTTTTAAAATTTTAACTTTGGAATGCTTGAAGGATTTTTTATTTTTCTTTAAGGAAATGGATACTCTGAAAAAAGAAATATTTGGAGTACAGGGTGTGGGAGGATGAACAGAGCAATCTATAATATTATGGAAGGCTTTGCCAGACTGGTGCTTAAAGCTCCAAAAATAACAGGTGCGCAGAATGTTGTTAACGATGTTCCGGCTGTTTTTGTTGCTAATCATGCCGGAGTATACGGCCCTGTTATTATAAAACTGTTTTTCCCTTTCAAAGCTTTACCGTGGGTAATTCACAATATAACGGATCCCAGATTATGTGCTGATTATTTAAAAAGGAATTTCTTTGAGCAGAAACTTGGCTGGCATCACCTTATAAGCAAACCGGTTGCTTATATTGTTGGGCAAATATGTGTTCCCATTATCAGACATATCGGTTCCATCCCGGTATACAGAATGGACAGAAGGATCCGCCATACTATCAAACTAAGCGTTGAAGCCCTCGGGGAAAATAATAATCTCGTGATTTTTATTGATGATGATTTAATTGAAGCCAATTCATTGAGAAAAGGTTTTATAAACATAGCCAGAGCATATTATAACAGGCACAAAAAACCTTTAACTTTTTATCCGGTGCGGATATGTCCCCAAAGGAGAGAAATAATTATAGAAAAGGGAATACAGTTTGATCCAAACCGGCAATACAGATATGAGCGGCAGCGGATAAAAGACTATCTGAATAATCATATGAAATGCCATGCTTATCACTGATTATTGCATCAGATAATAATCAAGGCTCCATGTATTTAGAATCTTAATAATCAGATAAATAAATTTGAAAAAATAAGCAGATATTTATTAATAATATTAATAAATATATTGACATAATTGATTTAACTGATATAATGATGATGAACAAAACGTTTTGTTACGGGAGGAGTAGCAATTGATAAACAATGTAATATCAACATGTGCTGTATGCGGAAATAAGCTGGAAGTGACGGAATTGCACTGTCATAGATGCGATACAAGGTACCAGGGGCATTTTCATCTGGATAAGTTCAGTTATTTATCACCGGAACAGAAGTTTTTTATTGAGGTGTTCTTAAAATGCAGGGGTAATATAAAGGAAGTAGAGAAAGAGCTTGATATTTCATATCCAACCGTTCGGAGCAAGCTTGACGATGTTATATCCAGTTTGGGTTATAAAGTAACGGCAAGTGAAAAGAGTGAAACAAAAAAGAAAGAAATACTGGATATGCTCAGTAAAGGGGAAATTACCTATGATGAGGCGATAAAGCTCCTGAAGGAAAATAGTAAATGATATTAATGAAAGGGTGGAGGTCATGAGGGAAGAAGTGAAACAAATACTAAAAATGGTTGAAGAAGGCAGGATTACTGCGGAGGAGGCTGAAAAGCTCATAGATGTGCTTAAACCGGATGATGGAGGCGGAACATCGTTAATCTCGAGTACTGATGATGATTACGGGAAATTCTTGAGGATAAAAGTAGTTGAAAATGGAAATGACAAAGTTAATGTTAATGTTCCTCTATCGCTTGTAGAGGTTGGAATAAAACTGGCCACGCAGCTTGGAGCGGAATATGAGCCCAAATTGCAAGCGCTGAAAGATATAGATTTTAATGAAATACTCAATTCCATACAAAATGGCGCTCAAGGGAAACTTGTTGAGGTCGAGGATAACGGCACTTATGTGACAATTACGGTCGATTGACTTGCAATTAAATTATTAAGCGTATGCGGAGCGGATTCAATTATGGAAAACATTGATATTTTGCGAAAACTTGACAAAGGGCAAATTGATATTGATGAAGCAATTGCCTTGATTAAAAAGAGACAAAAACGCAAGAAAACTGCCAAAGGGCGTTTTTTAAAGATAAACATCAGGAATGGTGAAAAGCGATTTCCTGTAATAATACCCCTGTGCTTGCTCAATTCGGGTTTTTTATTAAGCAAAGCAGTGATTCGGTTGATTTCAAAGGATAAGCGAAATGAAAAACCGGATGATATTTTCAGGGTGTTGGAAAAGATCGACAGCAGAGATATTGCCAGGCTGGTTGATGCGTTAAGATACAGTAAACCATATCCTTTGGTTAAGGTTGAAGAAGGCAGTACTTTTGTGGACATAAGCATAATATGACTTTTTAGACGAATTATCATATAGAGTTTTGCATTTCACTGAGAGGCTTTCGGGTTTCTCTTTTTTTATTTTCCCGCCTTTAAGAAACAAATCTATTATTAAGGTATTTAATTATTTATGCTTTTATGGTAAACTCTAAATGTAGGTTTTTGTAAAACATGTCTCTTTGCAGCAGATTCCGGTAAAAATGCGTAATATAAATGTTGGCGATATGAGCAGAGGAAAATACCAATAAATCAGGAGGCGTAAATGTATAATAGGATTGATACGCAGGATAAGATAATAAGCACAGCTATAGACATGATTGGACGCCAGATAAATCTGGATTTTACAATAAGGAGTATTGCAGAAAAAGCCAATGTAAACCTGGCATCGGTAAATTATTATTTCCGTTCAAAAGATAATCTGATCAACGAGGTGGAGAAGCATTTTGTACGGGAAAGCCGGCGTATATATGAAGAGATTACCGGCCTGGGCATGGAACCCAGGGAAAAAATAAGGCTTTGGGCTGCAAAAACTATGGATCAGATAATGGAGTATCCGGGTATAATATATCTGATAGTTACCAAGCTGCTAAATGACAGAAATGAAAATACCGGTGTAGTCGGATTGATGGATACACTGGAGCAATCTCTTATTCCAATAATAAAAGAATCAATGGGTATTCAGGATGATATAACAGCTTCGATTAAACTAATGCACTTATTTTCGGGCGTGGTTGCCCCTGTGCTTTTCTACTATGGGGCAGGGAGATCTTTTAATATTGATATGAGAAACAGCAATGACAGGTCCAGGTATATAGATGCATTGATTGATAGTGTGCTGTAGTTTATTCTTTATGGTTAAATATACAGTTTGGACAGAATTGTCCGGTATTCTGTCCTTATGTTTGTAGAGTTTGTATATAAAAAGATCCATGTTGTTTGTTCTTGACAAGCGCTTTTTTTAGCGCTATATTTAAACATGTATATGAAACAAATGTATGAAACGTATGTATAAAGCCTATGCCGGCTTTGCCGCAAATTAAAATGCGGCATTTACGAGGGGAGCAATTCTTATGATGAGATTTAGCGGTTTTATAGTAAAGAACAGGAAGCATGTATTAGCATTATTTTTTCTGCTCTTAATTCCGTCGGTACTTGGGTTTTTAAACACAAAGGAAAACTACGATATAATGTCTTATTTGCCTGCCAGCTTAAATTCCAGGCAGGGTGAAGCAATTCTTGAGGAAAAATTCAATCTGTCCGGACAGGCATTTGTGGTGCTTGAAAATACGGAAGCATGGAAGATTAGAGAACTGAAGTCCCGTATGGAAGCAGTAGAGGGAGTTAAACAGGTACTATGGCTGGATGATTTTGAGGATGTTAACCTACCGTTAGAATTTATGGAACCACAAATCAGGGATAATTTCATTTCCGGTGATTCCACCATTTTACTGATCCAGTTTACAGGTAACGCAAGATCCGGATCAACGATGCTGGCTGTGGAGGAGATTAGAGAAATTTGCGGGGGAAAGGTGCTGTTTGGCGGCGAACCGGTTATTATGAATGACCTGCAAGCCATAACATCCAAAGAAATGATTTATTATATGATTATCGGAGTTGTATCCATTTATGCAATTCTATCAGCCTCTATGACTTCTTTCATTGAACCTCTTTTATTTCTTGTCTCTATCGGAATTGCCATTATTCTCAATATGGGAACCAATATTATAAAAGGAGAGGTATCTTTTATAACAGCCTCAGTGGCAGCTGTTATGCAGTTGGGTATATCCATGGACTACTCCATATTCCTGCTGCACAGATTCGAAGAGGAAAAGCAGAAACCACAAAGCCTGGAAGATGCTATGATTTCCGCCATTTCCAGGACGGGTGTTCCGGTAACCGCCAGTGCTCTGACTACCATAGCAGGCTTTGCCGCTTTGGTATTTATGAAAAACGGTATAGGCCGCGATCTGGGCATTGTATTGGGCAAGGGAATAGTTTTCAGCCTTTTGGCAAATGTTACCGTTCTCCCCTGTCTTATTTTAATATCCAGCAGGTTTGCAGATAAATACAGGCATAAACCGGTTATTCCAGGCCTTAAAAACCTTTCCGGGCGGATCGTAAGATATCGCTGGCTTTTTCTCGTAATAATAATGTTGATTGCCGTGCCGTCTTTTTTAGCGCAACGAAATCTTGATTACTACTATAGTACCGAGCATTATTTGCCTGAGAATTCCAGGGCTGTAGTCGATACAATCAAGATAAGGGATACTTTTATGAACACTGAAGTTTTATATGTTATAACACCGGATACAGGCAATGTAAAGGAGAAGGAATTAGCGGAAAGAATAAAAACCATTGATGCAGTTGATTCAGTGTTGGGGCTGTCCCAACAGGTTGATGTGGCAATACCCGAAACATTTATCCCGGCTGATGTAAGGGAAAGATATATTAAGGAAGGCTATAGATACTTTGAGGTGCGTTTATCAACGCCTTCGGATGATTACCGGACATTTGAGGCTGTGGATCAGATAAGGAAAATAACGCAAAATATGTTTGATGAAAGCTATGTAACGGGTTTACCTGCATTAACCAGGGATTTGGCCAGTCTGTCAGACACAGATATGAGAACAGTTTCTGCTATATCCATTGGACTGATCCTTGTCATTCTGGCTATCAGTTTTAAATCGCTGTCAATTCCCTTTTTGCTTGTACTGGTGATTGAAATAGCTATATGGATAAATTTAAGTATCCCATACTTACAAAACACAACCGTATCATCCTTTACCTCGATCGTGATTAACGCAATCCAGTTGGGTGCTACCGTGGACTATGCCATTTTGTTTACAAGCCGTTACAGAGAAAACCTGGGTACAGAAGAAAATAAATTAAAGGCAGTCAGGCAGACTATAGAGGATACCGGGCCTTCAATACTGACAAGTGCTTTGACTATGATTGCCGCAACGATGGGCATTGCATTGATAGCAAGTATAAAAGCTACCGGTGAGTTAACCATGATGATAGGAAGAGGAGCGGCTGTTAGTATGTTGGTAATATTCTTAGGACTGCCATCAGTGTTTTTGATATTCGATAAGATTATAAAGTATACGACTATAGGTTGGGGCAAAACTGAAAACTGAAATGGTTTGTTATCGGATAAGGAGTTATCTTAATGAAATGGAGGTAAGCGGTCATGAGCAAAGGTGTATCAGGATTGCTGCTGATTTTGTGCGCAGTCAGCCTTACTATAATGCCAATTACTATAACCCATGCCGATAAAGCGGGGGACAATGAAACTATCGGTGAACCCGTAAAAGTTGAAAAAAACGAAACAGTCTACGTAATTCTGGCTCACAATGGAAAGGTATTGGAGCAAAGGGTTGTCAACCGCCTTTATTCAAACGGGAAACCGGATGAAGTTGTTGATTATGGCGATTACATATCGGTTAGAAGCATGGAGACGGGAACCAAGCCGGAGATCCGCAATAACCGTATAATATGGGATTCTGATTTACTAACAAAAGGAGATATATACTACGAAGGTATTACAGATAAGGAATTACCTGTAGAAATTGACATAAAGTATTTTCTTGATGATGTACAGGTCAATGCAGAAGATCTTGCCGGTAAAAGCGGAATAGTAAGAATAGAAATTAAAATAAAAAACAGGATGAAAGCTGAGGAGCCGATAATCTTCCAAGGTTTTGACGGGTCTGTAGTCTCAAGGAATAACGAATGCTATACGCCGTTCCTGGTGCAGGTGTCCTATGAGGTTGATCTTGATATATTTTCTGAGGTAAAGGCTGAGGATGCTGTAAAGATAACCACCGGAAAAACCATGAATGTAAACTTCTCTGCTTTTCCATATCCGGATTCTGAGTTTTCCATGGAACTGAAAGGTAACAGTATTGAGCTGAATCCCATTACTTTTACCGTTTTTCCCCGGGTAATGCCGGTACAGGATATTGAAATGGGAGAAAACCTGGAAAAGCTGTTTGATGGATTGGAGCAAATCCAAAATGGGTTGACAAAATTGGGCAGTGCTGCAGATTCTGTTGCTGGCGGCAGCCGGACAGTATATAAAGGACAGCAGGAGTTTTACCGGGGCATTTCCAATATCGCAGAAGGAAGCAGCAGGCTAAACAAAAACTCAGATACTCTTATTGCAGGATATGACGCAAGCATGGAAGGCTTTGATGAGATAAAAAATGGGACAGAAGAACTGTCATATGCGCTTGGTAATATAAACCCTGCTATGAAGGCATTAGGCAAGTCTGCAAAAGAGATATCAACAGCTATGGAGTCCCTGAAAAAGGGTGCGGATGAACTGGAAACAGCCGGTGATGAGCTGGTGCAGGGATATGCAGGTATCCGAAAGATTACTAATGATATAGCTGAGCTGGTACAGGACCTGGCAGAGAAGGATCCGGGCAATACCGGGTTACAAGAATTGCAAGCTTTGGTTGCAGCACAGAATCAGGCTGTCAGCTTACTGGAAGGTGCAGGAGAAGGGATAAGGCAGGGTGCAGATACTTTAAGCCTGGGTTTGGAAAACATAAAAGAGGGCCTGGATAAGGAATTCATACCGGGTTTGGAACAGGTGGGAAGCGTAATTGAGAAAACAGCGTCAGGCTCTGAATCTCTGATTGATGGTATGACGCAGTACAAAAAAGGGCAGGCAGTTTACAGGCAAGGTCTTGCAGATTATATTACAGGGGTAAAAGAAATAGCAAAAGGGCTTGAAACTTTAAAGCAGCATTCACGCAGTATGTCTGCAGGGCTTGATGAACTGGTCAAAGCGCTTGAAAATATCAGTGGCGGGCTGGCTGATATAAATAAAAAGGGTTTTTCGGAGATGGAGGACGGAATTATTCAGGCTATTGAAGATATGCGATTTGCCGAAGCTTTTATTGAAAAAATGGAGGAATTGGCAAACGACTATAGATCTTTTGCAGATAACCAAAGAAACAGAAACAGCAGTGTACAGTTCATTATGAAAACAGACAGGGTTGTATATGAGAATGATGAACTGAAACCCGGCATTCAGGATGAAACAGAATCAAAGGTGAATTGGTGGGAGCAGCTGTTAAAGCTTTTCGGCTTGTAATTTTCAAGTGTGTTTTTAGACAGAAAGATGGGAAAGAAGGTTTTTACGAAAGAAACTTTTGAAAAACAGGTACCAGGTAAAAAAGCTCCAAAAAAATGTCCTTGACAGGGCAAACTAAATGCGGTATATTATTATTTGTCTCTGAGAAACACAATAACAGGTCCGGGGTGTAGCGCAGTTTGGTAGCGCACGTGCTTTGGGAGCATGGGGCCGGGGGTTCAAATCCCTCCACCCCGACCAGATAATTTGCGGGCCTTTAGCTCAGCGGTTAGAGCAACCGGCTCATAACCGGTCGGTCCGGGGTTCGAATCCCTGAAGGCCCACCATTTATATATTATCCCGCAGCGATGATAGTTAGCTGCTGATAATTTGCCTCGGTAGCTCAGTCGGTAGAGCAGCGGACTGAAAATCCGCGTGTCGGTGGTTCGATTCCGCCCCGAGGCACCACAAACATGCTTTTATTGTATGTGTTTTGTTTGTTATGGAGGGGTTCCCGAGCGGCCAAAGGGGGCAGACTGTA
>DGEI01000013.1:0-209385 GCA_002385885.1 Firmicutes bacterium UBA3930 | reverse complement strand
GGCCAAAGGGGGCAGACTGTAAATCTGCTGGCACAGCCTTCGATGGTTCGAATCCATCTCCCTCCACCATTTTCATTCTGGAAACTACTTTGACGTTGACATAGCTTATGAGTTTTCTTATAATTTAATATAGAAAAAATAATATGCGAAAGTGGTGGAATTGGCAGACGCGCTAGATTCAGGGTCTAGTGGGCTTTACGCCCGTGGGGGTTCGACTCCCCCCTTTCGCACCAATTATATTGAAGGATCCAGGGAATATAATATCCCTGGTTTTTTTCAACAGTGTTTTCCCTGTGTTGTTTCTGCACTTCTTTTAAGATTTGCTTTGCATTCTTGTCATTATCAACCGAAAATCCATTATGGCCGATGCCGCAATTGCTCTGTCTGCAAAAATGAACAAGTGTTTTTTGTCTTTATTTATACTTTACTTTTTGATATAATTTAGTATAGCTGTTTGTATAGATCGTTATCGGGTAGAAAGGAGAGGATCCGATGAATATAATACATAATTTTAACGAAGCAGATAATAAATGGGAAGTTTCATTGTCCGGGGAAGTAGATGTCTATAATGCACCTATGCTCAAAGATACCCTTCACAATTTGCTTGATAAGCAGGTTGCTGATATTATAGTTGATTGTAAGGAGTTGAAATATATTGACAGCACCGGCTTGGGTGTATTGATTGGGGTTTTGAAACGAGTGAAAGATAATGACGGCAATATCTCTATCATTAATTTAAAACCCTATATAAAAAAGATATTTACAATAACAGGCCTTGACAAAATATTTCTAGTAGAGGTGCAGGAATAATGAATGAGGATCGTGTATCTTTAAAGGTGCCTGCGAAACCGGAATATATTCTGGTTATCCGGCTAACCACTTCGGCTGTAGCCAGCCGGGCCGGATTTGGGGTAGATGAAATCGAGGATATAAAAGTAGCAGTGGCTGAGGCAGGAATTGTTATAATGAATCAGCAAAATGGTACAGGGGCAATAGAACTGGATTATGAAGTGGATGGAGAAAAAGGTATCTGGATCAGTATTTGTCCATCAGAGGAACGGGAAACAGATCAATCATATACGGAGAATGAGCAAGCAGAGCTTAGTTTTTATATTATGGAATCCCTTATGGACGGTATTGAGAAAAAGGAAGAGGACGGAACTATACGTAAATTGAAGATGCATAAGAAATTTGGGGGTTAATATTTAATGGGTGTACAAGTTAGCGAAAAAGAAAAGCCTGAAAATCTTGAAGCATTACTCAAAGAGTATTGTGATACCCGGGATATAACTCTTAGGAACAAACTGCTTAAGGAATATCTTTATATTGCTGAAATAATAGCCAAAAAGTTTGTTAACCGCGGGGTAGAATATGACGATTTATTTCAGATAGCATCATTGGCCCTGTTAAAAGCTCTGGAACGATACGATATAAATAAAGGGTATAAATTTTCAAGTTTTGCCACCCCTACAATAATCGGAGAGATTAAGAACTATTTCAGGGATAGAAGCCGTATTATCCGGCTGCCACGAAAAGAGAGCGAACTCATAAAGAAGCTGGAGAGAGCACGACAGCACCTTACAAACACTCTGGAACGCTCCCCAAAACCCGAAGAGATTGCTGAATACTTGAAAATCAGCACCGAAGAGGTTCTGGAATTGATGGAATCCAGTTATAAAACCAATACCATATCTCTTGATTACTACATTGATGATGGTGATACGGATCTGTCCATGCTTATTGGACAGGAAGAAAAGAACTACTCAAGAATAGAAGACAAAGACCTGGTTGAGAAGGCCATGGAAAAACTGAATGACCTGGAGCGGAAAGTTATATATGAACGCTTTTTTAACGAAAGGAGCCAGAGGGATATTGCTGAAGAGATAGGGGTATCCCAGATGTATATCTCAAGATTGGAACGGAGAGTACTCCAAAGGTTAAAGCGAATATTTAGTGAGAATTAATGCAGTAATACGATGTTTTAAAAAAACATGAGCGGGGTAGCTATATATAGTAGATGATGTAAATCAATGATATAGGTGCTTCCAAAAAACTGTAAGGAACGGTTGTAACTTCAAAAACGGTTAGTTCCGCCATCGTAATTAAAAGGGTAAACGGGGAGCATTTACAACATACTAAAATATGACCGGATTTGGAGGTAGCTCTAAGTGGAATTGCTATATAAAAAGGAGATTGTAGGTGCTAAGCCTCAGATTGTAAGGGAAATTACAGGAGAGATTATTAGCTCTATAGAAACATGGCACAGCCTGAATGAAGAAGAGAAATATGAGTTTCGCCTTATTATCAATGAGTTAATAATCAATGGGATCGTACATGGCAACAAATGCTTCTGCGATAAGGTTTTGAAGGTTACCATATATGCACTTGATAATGATACTATTTCCATCTCTATACAGGATGAAGGGCTGGGTTTTAACTACAAAAAAATAGAAGAGGGATGTTTCCCTTGTGACTCTACAGAGTTTTTGGAACGGGGACGGGGCCTTAAAATAGTTCAGCATATATGTGACGACATAGAATTTGGCCGAAACGGAAGTTGGGTTAATGTAAAAAAGTCGGTGAGAATATAGGATGGTGATAAAACAAATATCAAGTGAAACCCGCTTAAAAAAATCCCAATAATAAAGTTATTTTTTCTTTATTATAGAGGATTTTTTTATTTTATAGAGAAATAAAAAATATAAGAACAGATGCTTGGAAGGAATGGGCGATGAATAAAGGCCTTGTTATAGGAAACAGAAGAATAAGATTTCGTTTTTTTATATTCCTGATTTTATGTATAGTAGGATGTTACTACATTTCACGTATATTTAATCGTTCCTATTCCTACGGTATCGTTGAATATGGGGAGCTTTCGCTGAATGATAAGGGCGATGCACTTGTTATCCGGCAGGAAGAAGTGTATAATGCGCCGGAATACGGAAAAGTCAATTTTCTTTTAGCTGAGGGAGAAAGTGTTGAGAAAGAACAGCCTATAGCCATAGTTTACAAAGCTAATTTTAAAGAAGAACTGGTTTATCAGTTATATAGTGTCAGAGAAAAGATATTGAGCTATCAGCAGGAGAACATTCTGCAGGATTTGATTGACAAGGATATTGAAAAAATCGATAAGGATATTTCCAATGCCATTTTATCCATTCAAACCTCAATACGCGATAATCAGCTGGAAAGCCTGGATAGAAGTGAGAAGAAACTGCGTTCCTTGTTTGACAACCGGCAAAGGATATATGATAAAAAAATGGCTCCCGACAGCTATCTTGAGAAGTTGTATGCCCAGGAAGCTGAATTAAATAAACAACTTGAGGAATGGAGAATCGAAATAGCAGCTCCCGGTCCCGGGCTTGTGAGCTTTTCACTGGACGGCATGGAAGATATCCTGAGTATAAAATCTCTTAATTATCTTACTTTACAGGATTTTCAGAATTTTATAGGGCAAGACATAATGGATGCCGATGAAGATGCAACCAGGGAAGACAAACCGTTTTTCAGAATAATAAACCCTGACAAATGGTATATGGCTTGCTTAATAGATAAACCCAGTATAATATATGAAGACGATCAGATCGTAGAAGTAAGTTTAATTGAACCACACAGCCTGACCCTGGAAGGAAAGGTGTATCGTATTCAGAAGGAGCAGGAAAGGTGCTTAATAATACTTGAATTCAGCGAAAAAGTTGAAGATATTATTAATATCAGAAGTACTAAAGCAGAGATAAACAAGAAGTTTCAGGGATTTATGGTACCGGCCCGGGCTATAAAAACGCGCCGTGGAAAAAAAGGTGTTATAGCTGTAAAAGGTGATTCAAAAACATTTATAGAAGTAAATGTAATTGCATCCGATGAACATAATGCTATTATAGAGAAGGAAGGTGAATCAGAGGGCTTAGAACTTCATACTAAGGTGTTGATTGAGAGGCGGTAAACAATGGATATCCGGCATAATGTTAAAAAGGTTATGGAAAGGATTGCAGAAGCTGCTTATAGAACCGGCAGGCATCCGGATGATATAATTTTGATAGCTGTTACAAAATCAGTAAAACCAAATGATATCATCAGCGCAATCAATGCTGGCGTAGAGCATATTGGCGAGAACAGGGTTCAGGAGTTCTTAGAGAAAGACGGTGCCATTCCCGGCCAGGTAAAGAGGCATTTTATCGGTACGTTGCAGACCAACAAGGTAAAATATATTATAGACAGGATGGATCTTATTCACTCATTGGATCGACTGACATTGGCCAGGGAGATTAATAAACGTGCCGCAAATGTGGGTAGAATAATGCCGGTACTAATTCAGGTAAACATATCAAGGGAAGAGACAAAATCAGGAGTTTTACAGGAGAAACTGCATGAATTTATCGAGGAATTAGCACCGTTTACTCATATACAAATTAAAGGACTAATGGCGATTGCTCCTTTTTCTGAAAATAGCGAAGAAAGCCGGCGCTACTTTGCTGAAATGAGGAATCTGTATCACGAGATCGATGAAAAAAAGTATCCGAATGTTGATATGGAATACCTTTCTATGGGTATGACCAACGATTTTGAGGCAGCTGTTGAGGAAGGTTCAAACATTGTCAGGATTGGTAGAGCAATCTTTGGGGAAAGATATTAATTTAAGGAGGAAAAATTCTATGGCAGGAAAAATATTTAATAAACTATTGAATTTTATCGGCCTGGAGGAGACTATAATAGATGAACATGATGAGGCAAACAACGATGAGCAGTTTCAGAATGTTGATGAGCTCATAGAACCTAATTTTCGTTCCAGGCAAAAAAGAGGTAAAGTAGTAAATATCCATACGTCATCATATATAAAAGTTGTTATTTATCAGCCTACCTCCTTTGATGATACTCAAAGCATTATTAATAGTTTAAAAACGAGAAAACCCATTGTGGTCAACCTGGAATCATTGGATGCCAATCTGGCTCAAAGAGTTTTGGATTTTATCAGCGGGGCTGTATATGCCATAGACGGTACCATACAGAAAGTGTCAAGGGGGATTTTTGTTTTGGCTCCCAGCAATATAGACATTGTAGGGAATATACCAGATGAGTTAAAAGGTAAGAGTTTTTTTACCCTGGCAAATATAAAAGATAGCAGTACCGAATAGAACAGTACCGAATAGGGGGCACGATATTGTTATATATGGTTATAATAAACATTGTAAGAGGAATACGCTGGTTTCTTAATATATTATCATGGCTTATTATTGCAAACGCTCTGCTGTCCTGGTTCATGGCTCCAAACCATCCTGTCCGGTCTTTTTTGATGAGGCTGATAGATCCTATTGTAAGGCCTTTCAGGCGAATTACAAGCAGGATGAATACATCGGGATTTCCTATAGATTTTTCACCCTTATTTGCTTACTTTGCCATACTGATTCTGCTTGAGCTGTTAAGTGCTTTTGAGAATTACCTGGTACGAAGGTTCTTCTTTTTCGGATAAATGATTTTATATTTATACTGAATGCCAGGGCGCAAATGACAACATGAAAAGGAGGTTTACCGGTATGCCTTTGACACCTGTTGATATACATAACAAGGAGTTTTCAAGGAGTTTCAGAGGGTATGATGAAGATGAAGTGGATCAATTTCTTGATTTGATTGTTGAAGACTTTGAAAAGCTTTATAAAGAAAACTTTGAACTCAAAGAACGTATCAGCATGTTGAAAGAACAGACGGAATATTATAAATCTATGGAAGCAACTTTAAAAGATACACTGGTTACAGCGCAAAAAATGGCTGATGAAGTGGAGGTATCGGCGCAGAAAAAAGCCGAACTTATAATAAAAGAAGCCGAGCAGGAGGCCCGGAATATTATTGAGAATGCCAATGAACAGGTGGTTAAAATACGTTTGGAGTACGAGGAAACCAGAAAACAGATACAGATATTTAAGGCCAGGTTCAGAGCGCTGATGGAGACATGTTTACAAACAATCGAACAGGAAACATCAGAATTGTCCGGAGAAGATCATCAGGGTTGAACGGTTTGAAATATGGTTTCAAAAACTATATGTAATGGATAAAAAAGCACTACGGGGATATACTCTTTAGTATATCCCTTTTATTTTTTTGATATGGATGGTATGCAAATGAGCCGTAGATCGGTTAAAGATGAAAATACCATACGCAGCCAACGGGCAATTATTGAGGAAACTGCCAGAACCCTTGAGAAGATGAAATTTGGCGATTATATTGAATACCTGAACGATACTGGAAGGATGATTCGAACAAATTTTATAGCCGGGCTTGCCAGGGGCTTTGGAATGGCAGTAGGATTTACGTTATTAGGGGCTCTAGCACTTTATATTCTGACACAGCTGGCTAATAAAAACTTGCCAATAATAGGCGGCTTCATAGCTGAAATAGTAAAGATCGTAAAACAGCACCTTTAGCAGGGACTGCAGCAGCTATTGACAACTTTAATAAAAATACAAGAACCGGAAATATAGCAATGGCATGAAAATGATCTCAGGTACGGAGGTATAGCAATGAAAAATTATGAAATAAAATACCTTAGAAATAAGCTGCTTAATGAACAGCAAAAAGTGGAATCACAGTTAGCACAGGCCAAAACATATAATTTTGGCGCAGACCGGCCTATAGGAAATAGTATCGGGGAACTGTCAACATATGATAACCATCCGGCTGATTTGGGAACCGAAACATTTGAACAGGAGAAGTATGTGGCCATCCGCAATCAGCAGCTGGAATACCTGGGAGACATTCGTGATTCTCTTCAGCGAATTGAAAAAGGAACCTATGGAATATGTGCATATTGTGGGGCAGAAATTGGCTTTGAACGGCTGGATTCCTATCCAACGGCAAAATTGTGTATAGGATGTCAAAAGGGAGAAAAAGAAGAAGAAATCGAGACAAATATAGTGTATTGAAAAGATGAAAACTGAAATACTGCTGTGAAAGGTGCTTCTCTTGTGATATAATCAAAACTGGCATATATAGCTTAAAAGAGAAAGAGGGGAGCATCGTGCTGCAGGCAGTAATTGTAATTATAGCGGTTGTTTTGGATCAAATAACCAAGTATTTGGCCAGACTTTATCTTAAGCCAATTGGATCCGTGCAATTGATACCAAAGGTTTTCCATTTTACTTACGTTGAAAACAGGGGAGCTGCTTTTGGGATACTGCAGAATCAACGATGGTTCTTCATATCAATTACGATGATTGTTATGCTTGTTATAGTATATTACATGTATACCCACAGCAATGGCAGCCTGCTGCTGACCATAGCCCTTTCGATGATACTTGGAGGCGCAATAGGTAACTTTATTGACAGGGTTCGTTTAGGATACGTCGTTGATATGTTCCATTTCACACTTATAGATTATCCGGTTTTTAATGTTGCTGATTCATTCGTGGTGATCGGTACCATCCTTTTGGCATATTATATTTTGTTTAAAACCGGTCCTAAAGCAGGCTGGTTAAGTTAGGTGCTGCCTATGGAGACGATAAGGGTGGTAGTGGAGCAAACAGATGAAGGAAAAAGAATCGATGTTTTTTTAGCCGATAAGGTGCCGCAGCATTCCCGTTCATATATTCAGAAGCTTCTTAAGGACGGCCTTGTATTGGCAGACAACGAAAAAGTTAAACAAAACTACCGGGTCAGGGCCGGTAATATAATTGATATGAATATACCGCCTCCAAAAGAGATATCTTTGGAGCCACAGGCCATGGCTCTGGATATAATATATGAGGACGAAGATATAGTAGTTGTGAATAAACCTCAAGGTATGGTGGTACATCCGGCTCCCGGTAATTATTCCGGCACCCTGGTAAATGCTCTGCTGTATGCATGCAGTCGGTTGTCGGGGATTGGCGGGGCTATACGGCCTGGAATTGTTCACCGTTTGGATAAGGATACCTCGGGCCTGCTGGTAGTTGCAAAGAATGACAGGGCGCACAGACATCTTTCCCGGCAAATTAAAGACAGGACGGTTAAAAGGGTTTACTGGTGCATAGTTGAAAACAATATAAAAGAGGATAGTGGTGTTATAAAAGCGCCGATAGGACGTCATCCCGTTAACCGGAAAAAGATGGCGGTAGTATGGAGGCCAGGCGCACGGGATGCAGTTACGCACTTTCGGGTGATAGAAAGATTTGGGAAGTATACGCTGGTTGAGGCACGTCTGGAGACCGGAAGGACACATCAGATCAGGGTACATATGGCCTATATTGGAAACCCGGTTGTCGGGGACAGAACCTATGGATCAAACAAACAGAAGTTTGATTTAAAAGGACAGGCTCTTCATGCCAGAAAGCTAGGGCTGATTCACCCTGCTACAGAGCAGTATATGGAATTTGAAGCGCCTCTCCCGGACTATTTTGAAGAGCTGCTCAGCCGGATGAGAAAAAACTGTTAAAACTTTGGAAATATCTCTGGACAGCTTTGTATTTTTTATGGTATACTGTCAGAAAATAAAGCCTTTAAATCGATCCTGAGAGGTCGGTAAGGTGTTGAGCAAGAGGGTATTTAGCGGGAAATGATGGATTTGTATGCATTGGAACGTCTTACCGATCGGTAAGACGTTTATTTATATTAGGGGGTGATCTAACCATGGTTCAAAAAGCCCTGATTATGGATGAAGTTGCAATGAACAGAGCAATTTCCCGTATTGCTCATGAGATCATTGAGAGGAATAAGGGAATAGAAGATGTGGTACTTGTTGGCATTCAAAGAAGGGGGGTACCTTTAGCTCAAAGGTTAGCCGGGAAAATACAGGAATTTGAGGAACAGGAAATACCGGTCGGAGTATTGGACATTACTTTATACCGGGACGATTTGTCAACATTGGCCGAGCACCCTATAATAAACAGCACTCATATCCCTTTTTCAGTTAACAAAAAAATTGTGGTTATGGTAGATGATGTGCTGTATACGGGCAGAACAGCCCGGGCGGCCATGGATGCCCTGATTGATTTGGGCAGGCCAAAAGCAATACAGTTTGCGGTCCTGATTGACAGGGGGCACAGAGAGCTGCCGATCAGGGCCGATTATGTGGGCAAGAACGTACCCACCTCGAAAAGCGAGATTGTACACGTTCACGTAACTGAAGTTGACGGATACAACAATGTAATAATTGCAGAGAGTTAATCCCCTTTAATACAGTCCCGTGAGGCTGTCAAGGGATAGAGGAAAAGATATTCAGATGCCTTGATAGCCTTTATCAAGGCATTTTTTATTATCCTGGTGCGATATATATGTTAATCCCCAAATACGGAAGGTGAGATAATGGCATTGAAGCGTAAAGATTTACTTGGAATAAGAGGTTTATCCAGGGATGAAATAGATGAAATATTGAATACGGCCGAGTTAATGAAATATATACTGATTCAGGATCATAAAAGGACACCCCATCTCCAGGGCAGATCTATAGTTACCCTGTTCTATGAAAACAGCACAAGAACCAGGCTGTCATTTGAACTTGCCAGCAAATATATGAGCGCCAGCATGGCAAACGTAACAGCCGGATCCAGCAGTGTTGCAAAAGGAGAATGCCTTATAGACACCGGGAAGACTATCGAGAGCATGGGAGTTGATGTTGTAGTTATCCGACACCCTGTTTCGGGGGCGCCGCATATTCTGGCCAAACACGTAACGGCCTCGGTTATTAACGCAGGTGATGGAATTAATGAACATCCTACTCAGGCACTGCTGGATATGTTTACAATCAGGCAGAAAAAGGGTACTATAAATAATTTAGTTGTTGCTATTATCGGAGATATTCTTCACAGCAGGGTAGCACGGAGCAATATATGGGGCTTAACAACCATGGGGGCTGAAGTCAGGGTTGCCGGCCCTGCCACCCTTATGCCGCCCGATATTGAAGATATGGGAGTAAAGGTATTCTATAACGTTGATGAGGCTTTAAAGGGTGCCGATGTAGTGATGGGGTTAAGACTCCAAAAAGAACGCCAGATGAAAGGGCTGCTTCCTTCAATCAGGGAATATACAAGGCTGTATTGCATAAATAAAGAGAGAATGCTGCTGGCCCGCAAGGATGCGCTGATTATGCACCCCGGGCCGATTAATCGCGGCGTAGAGATATCGTCGGATATTGCCGAAGGAGAGCAATCAACCATAAATGAACAGGTAACCAACGGTGTGGCTGTTCGCATGGCCCTCCTCTACCTGCTGACCAGGAGGAATAAAGATGCTGTGTATTAAAAATGGAATCGTGGTTGACGGGATTAACCCGGAACCTTATAAAGCAGATATACTGGTGGATGGCAAAGAAATAATAGAAATAGCCAGTGAGATTTCAACAGTTGCCGATGTGACGATAGATGCTGCCGGGAAATGTGTACTGCCCGGCTTTGTGGATGCTCACTGCCATTTGAGGGAACCCGGTTATGAGTATAAGGAGGATATAGGTTCCGGAACCAGAAGCGCTGCGGCAGGCGGTTTTACCAGTATTGCCTGTATGCCAAATACCCATCCGGCAGTGGATAATGCCGCATTGGTTAATTTTATTAAAATGAGGGCATTGGAAGAAAGAGCTGCCAAGGTTTATCCCATAGCTGCCGTTACAAAGGGGCTAAAGGGTGAGGAATTGACTGAAATGTGGGAGCTGAAAAAAGCAGGAGCTGTTGCGTTATCTGATGACGGAAAACCGATAATGAATGCAGGCATAATGCGGCTGGCCCTTCAATATGCCAGGGGTTTCGATATGCTTATAATATCACATTGTGAGGATCTGCAGCTGACCGGCGACGGCGTTATGAATGAAGGATATATGTCGACGGTTCTGGGAGTGAAAGGTATAACCCGTGCCGCAGAGGAAGTGATGGTAGCCCGGGACATTATTTTGGCAGAAACACTGAAAACGCCTGTCCATATTGCCCATGTCAGCACGAGAGGATCGGTTGAGCTAATCAGACAGGCCAAAAAAAGGGGAGTTAAAGTAACCTGTGAAACAGCTCCTCATTATTTCTCGGCAGCCGATGAATGGGTGGACGGATATGATGCTGATACCAAGGTAAATCCCCCCTTACGGACCGCTGATGATGTTGAAGCCATAATAGAAGGATTGAAAGACGGCACAATTGACATTATTGCTACTGACCATGCTCCTCATCACCGGGATGAAAAGGAAGTGGAATACAGCCTGGCTGCCAGCGGTATTTCGGGCTTTGAAACGGCTTTTTCCCTTGCTTATACGCATCTGGTTGAGCCTGGGGTAATTTCCCTCCACCAGCTTGTAGAGAAGATGAGTACAAGGCCGGCCGACATTCTAAATATTGACGGAGGAAGGCTTCAGGTCGGGAAAACAGCTGATATCACGGTGGTGGATCCTGCAAAAGAGTATACCGTAGACGTGTCACAATTTCATTCAAAGGGCAAAAATTCACCCTTCCACGGCCGTACTTTGAAAGGAAAGGTTGTCCACACCATCGTAGACGGAAGGGTGGTTATGGAAAACGAAAAAATTCTGGTGTAACAGGAGGGTGGTGCATTGATAGACAGGCTTATACAACAGATAATAGCTAAGAAGAATCCCTCTGTGGTCGGGCTTGATACCATGCTGGAATATGTGCCCGGGCATGTTGTAAACAATTATGGCGGACAACAGCTCGATCTGGAAGGAGCAGCAAATGCCATCTATGAGTTCAACAAGGCCATTTTGGATGCTGTATACGAGTACATTCCGGCTGTTAAAATACAGATAGCATGTTATGAACTCTACGGACCCCATGGCCTGGAGGCCTTCAGAAAGACCGTGCAATACGCCAGATCAAAAGATTTGCTGGTTATAGGGGATATAAAGCGAAACGATATTGGTTCTACGGCAAAAGCCTATGCCAGTGCCTATCTGGGGCAGACACAGCTTAAAAACGGTGCCGTGAGGGTTTTTGATGTGGATTTTGCAACGGTAAATCCATATCTCGGCAGTGACGGTGTGATGCCCTTTATAGAAATCTGCAAGAGTAATGGTAAAGGCATATTTGTCCTGGTTAAAACATCAAACCCCTCATCGGGTGAATTCCAGGATTTAGATGTACGGACCGGGAAGCTGTACCAGAAAGTTGCCGCCAAGGTGAATGAATGGGGCAAGGATCTTATAGGTTCAGCGGGATACAGCCAGGTAGGAGCGGTGGTGGGAGCAACCTATCCCAGGCAGTTAGAGGAGCTAAGAAGCCTTATGCCCGGCGCTTTTTTCCTGATACCGGGGTACGGTGCCCAGGGAGGCAGTGCAGGGGATATTGTGGGCGGTTTTAATTCCGACGGACTGGGAGCAATTATAAATTCCTCCCGCAGCGTTATTTGCGCTTACATGCGCAGCCCATGGAAGGAAGAGTTTTCACCCCGGGAGTTTGCGGATGCGGCCAGGGCAGAAGTGCTCCGAATGAGGCGGGAGATAGACGCCGGCCTGTCTCAGAAAAGGATAAGGCCATGGTAAAACGGAAACGGCGCAAAACATGACGACATATGGCTACATACGGTGTTAAAGGAGTTGAAAGACTTGCCAAAGATACGGGACATAAAAAAGGTGCTGGTCATAGGTTCGGGCCCTATAGTCATAGCTCAGGCTGCCGAGTTTGATTATGCCGGAACTCAGGCTTGCAGGGCGTTGAAAGAGGAGAATATAGAGATTGTACTTATTAACAGCAATCCGGCTACCATTATGACCGATCCGGACATGGCTGATCATGTATATATTGAACCGCTAACTCTTCAGACGGTTAAAGATATCATAGAAAAGGAAAGGCCTGACAGCTTGCTTGCTACTCTGGGCGGACAGACCGGACTTAACCTGGCAATTGAGCTGGATGAACAGGGTTTTTTGGATACGTATGGGGTAAGGATTCTGGGAACCGGCATTGAATCCATCCGCAAAGGGGAAGATCGGGAGATATTTAAAAGGACGATGATGGATATAGGAGAGCCGGTAATAGAGAGTACTACCGTTTGCGATACCGACAGCGGACTGGCATTCGCAGAAAGGATCGGGTATCCGGTTGTGGTGCGCCCGGCTTATACCCTCGGGGGCGCCGGCGGAGGCATGGCAAGCAACGGGGAAGAGCTGAAGACCATCCTGTCAGACGGCTTACGGCTGAGCAGGGTTGGCCAGGCGTTAATCGAAAAATCGGTTGCCGGGTGGAAGGAAATTGAATATGAGGTGGTCCGGGACTGCCGGGGCAATTGTGTTATTGTATGCAGCATGGAAAATATAGATCCGGTTGGTATTCACACCGGGGACAGCATAGTAACAGCCCCTGCACGGACTTTGACAGCTGAACAGGATGAGATGCTGAGGAAGGCTGCCATAAACATAGTACAGGCTCTCAATATAAAAGGCGGATGCAACGTCCAGTTTGCGTTGAAGGCTGATGGAATGGAATATTATATTATAGAGGTCAATCCCAGGTTGAGCCGTTCCAGCGCACTGGCTTCCAAAGCTACCGGTTATCCTATTGCCAGGGTGGCAACCAAAATCGCACTGGGTTACAGACTTGACGAAATAAGATACGGCAGCACCGGGCGAAACTTAGCTGCTTCGGAACCGGTGGCGGATTATGTTGTGCTCAAGATTCCGCGCTGGCCTTTCGACAAATTTGTTGGAGCTGATAAGGCATTGGGCACCAGGATGAAAGCTACCGGTGAGGTTATGGCTGTAGGATGCGGCTTTGAAGATGCTCTTTTAAAGGCCGTACGTTCCCTGGAGCTGGGTATAGACCATATCTGTCTGGATTACCTGACAAAGGAGGATACGGAGCAGATAGTAAAAAGGCTGGAGAACAAAACCGATGAGAGGCTTTTTGTGGTAGCGGAAGCCCTAAGGCGTGGAGTGCCGGTTGATGTGATATCTGAAAAGACCTCAATTGACAGTTACTTTATAAATAAAATACACGGCATAATACGCTTTGAGAAGGAACTAAAACGAACCGGTATTAAAGGTATGGACAGAGCTGTGTTGCAGCGGGCAAAGAAAATGGGACTGTCGGATTCTGCCATTGCCCGCCTGATTGGACTGTCCGGCAGTGAAGTGCGCAAAATGAGAAAAAAATGGGGCATAAAACCCGTATACAGGGCAATGGATACCGCGTATTATTCGGCTTACGACGGTAATAGCCGGGTAAAGTCTGATCGAAGCAAAAAGGTGGTTGTCATAGGGTCCGGCCCTATTCGAATAGGGCAGGGCATTGAGTTTGACTACTGTTCGGTTCACTGCATCCGGGCTTTGAAAAAATCAGGATACCGGGCTATTATAATAAACAACAATCCGGAGACTGTCAGCACCGACTTTGATACATCCGACCGTCTGTACTTTGAACCCTTGTTCCCTGAAGATGTTTTAAATGTCCTGGATTCAGAAAAACCGGACGGGGTTATAGTGCAGTCTGGCGGTCAAACAGCAATTAAAATGGCCGGCATGATCCACGATGCCGGATATACAATACTCGGCACCCAGCCCGTACACATAAATATGGCAGAAGACAGAAAAGAATTTGATAGTTTGCTGGAGGAGCTTGGTATCCCGCGCCCTCCCGGGACCACCGTATTTACCGCCGGGGAAGCGGTAACCGCTGCTGAAGAGCTGGGTTATCCTGTTCTTGTCAGGCCTTCCTATGTATTGGGCGGACAGGGGATGGAGATTGCTTACAACCAAAGCAATATTGAAGAATTCATGGGGATAATAAACCGTGTCAAACAGGAACACCCCGTTCTTATAGACAAGTACCTGATGGGAAAGGAAATAGAGATTGACGCTGTCTCCGATGGGGAAGACATCCTAATCCCGGGGATTATGGAACATATTGAGCGTGCCGGAATTCATTCGGGGGACAGCATAGCCGTCTATCCGGCCAGAAATCTCTCCAAACATACTGTCGGCCGTATAATGGACTACACTGCCAGGCTGGCCAGGGCTTTACGGGTTAAAGGCCTGATTAACATTCAATACATTGAGTATGACGGTGAGGTATATGTCATTGAAGTAAATCCCCGTTCAAGCCGTACGGTGCCCTATATCAGCAAGGTAACCGGTGTGCCTGTGGCAGAACTGGCAACAAGGGTTATGCTGGGTGAGAAGCTTAAAGATATGGGATTCGCCACCGGCCTTTACCGTGCAAAAGATATTGTGGCAGTTAAGGTTCCGGTATTCTCCTTTGAAAAGTTACCTTTGGTAGAGGTAAGCTTAGGTCCGGAGATGAAATCAACAGGTGAGGTACTGGGGCTGGGCAGAACTCTCTCCGAAGCCCTGTATAAAGGGTTGGTGGCTGCAGGATATGATTTAAGGAAGGAAGGATGTGTTCTGATAACCGTGGCTGACTCCGATAAACAGGAGGTTATTCCCATAGCAGCTGATTTTGAAAGCCTGGGATTTGATATTTTTGCCACATCAGGGACTGCACATGTGTTGAACTCCAACTATGTTGCAGCAAGCGTTGTAAATAAAGTCAGCCAGGCTCGTCCCAACATTATTGATTATATCCATCAGGGGAAAATAAGCATTATAATAAATACCCCGACTAAAGGCCGGATTCCTCAGCGGGACGGCTTTAAGATAAGGAGAACGGCTGTTGAATACTCAATACCCTGTTTCACCTCTCTGGATACGGCACGGGCTTTTGTCAACAGTTTAAAACAAGATATGGACAGACGGGATATTAAACTTATTGCATTGGAGGATATAAAATGAAAGGACCTGAGCTGTGCAAAGTGACGGACAACCGGTTGATAGCCGGCGGTATGTACAAACTTAGGCTTGAAGCTCCCAATGTTGCCGGGAACGCAAGACCGGGGCAATTCATCCACATTAAGGTACCCGGGGACAGATCCCGCCTCTTAAGACGTCCCATAAGCATATACGACGCATGTCATAAAAAGGGATACGTTGAAATAGTATTTCAGGTTGTCGGAGAGGGGACCAGGCTCCTATCCGCTGTTAAAACCGGAGATTTTTTGGATGTGCTGGGTCCCCTGGGAAATGGTTTTTCTGTATCCGGGGATACCCGGCATTTGTTTGTAGTGGGCGGCGGATGCGGAGCAGCCCCTGTAAAATTTGCAGCAAGCAGATTCAATTTTACCGGGCGCACTTGTTTCATCGGTTTCAAAAGCGGCGATGCTGCATATGATTTGCAGGAATTTGAAAATAGCTGTGACAGTCTTCTGATAGCCACCGAGGATGGAAGCATAGGGTACAAGGGCCTGATAACGGAAGTTCTGGAAGATGAATTAAAACGGAATTTACCCGATTTAATGCTTGCCTGCGGACCCGTTCCCATGATGAAAGCCATACAGCAAATGGCCGAAAAATACAGGGTGCCCTGTCAATTATTGCTGGAGGAAAGAATGGGGTGCGGAATAGGGGCCTGTATGACTTGTGCATGTGCCGTTCGCGATGATGAAGATGGGTTTATTTATAAAAGGGTATGTAAGGATGGCCCGGTCTTCTGGAGCCGGGAGGTGATGCTGGATGAGGCATAATATGGAGGTTGCTATATGCGGCATTAAATTTAAGAATCCCGTAATTGCTGCATCGGGAACCTTTGGCTTTGGCAGTGAGCATGCCGGGTATATTGATTTGAACCGGATAGGAGGTATTGCCGTTAAAGGGCTGACACTTGAACCTAAGAAGGGAAATCAGCCTCCCAGAATTGCTGAGACTCCTTCAGGAATGTTAAACAGCGTGGGCCTGCAAAACCCCGGTGTTGATTATTTTATCGAGCACCAGCTTCCCAGGCTGAAAGGGTATGACACCAGGATTATTGTCAATATCAATGGAAACACCGAGGAAGAATACTGTATGATGGCTGAAAAGCTGCAGGGCAAGCCGGTTGATATGCTGGAGCTGAATATATCATGCCCTAATGTTAAACAGGGGGGAATGGCTTTTGGCACGGATCCTGATACGGTATACAATGTTACCAAAAGTGTCAGGGCACATGCGGGGCAGCCGGTGCTTGTAAAACTGACGCCAAACGTTACGGATATCAGGGAAATAGCCATAGCCGTTGAAGAGGGAGGGGGAGACGGGATATCCCTTATAAACACCGTTTTGGGAATGGCTGTAGATGCAAAAAGCCGAAAACCCATACTGGCAAATGTGGTAGGAGGGCTTTCAGGCCCTGCCATAAAACCTATTGCTTTACGCATGGTTTGGGAGGTTTCAAAAGTGGTTGGCATTCCTATTGTGGGCATGGGTGGTATTGCCACAGGCGAGGATGCGGTTGAGTTTCTGCTGGCCGGAGCTGCAGCCGTTGGGGTTGGCACTGCCAATCTTATATCGCCAACTGCCTGCATTGATATAGTTAATCAGATTGAAGAATATATGAGAATCAATGGTGTGGAAGATATCAATGAGCTGACTGGGGGCTTGATTGTTTAACACGGCCAGGGGTTGATGATAATGGGTGGGAAATGTACTGCCTGCAATTGCCATGATAGTATTTCCACCGAGTATATGCATGATTTAATTTCTATAATACGGAGGACAGGGAATATGGAAAGAGAAGATATTCTTAAGATATTGAAAGAAACAGGTGTGCTGCTTCAGGGACATTTCCTATTAACTTCGGGCAGGCACAGCGATACATACCTCCAGTGTGCCAGATTATTTCAGTATCCTGATTACGCCGAAAAGATAGCCGCAACCCTTGCTGAATACTTTTCGGATGATGAGATAGATCTGGTTATAGGACCGGCCATTGGAGGCATCATACTCTCATACGAAATGGGCAGGTATCTGGGGGTAAAGACCATATTTGCAGAGCGGGAAAACGGGAAAATGACTCTGAGAAGAGGTTTTCAGATAAAGAAAAACAGCAGGGTTCTGGTGGTTGAGGATGTAATAACAACCGGAGGTTCCGTGAAGGAGGTAATGGAGCTGGTGCGCTCCGGCGGCGGAGAAGTGATGGGAGTTGGTGCTGTAGTGGATCGGAGCGGTGGCAGTATAGATTTTGGAGTAAAACTGCAATCCGTAATATCCATGGAGGTTAAGTCGTACCCGCCGGATGAATGCCCGCTGTGCCATACAGAAATTCCTCTGATAAAGCCCGGGAGCAGAAATATAACAACAGAATAGGTTGATCTTATCAGGATTGGCTGATCTGTTTTAACTTATTTATTTGTTCTTCCGAAGGAGTAACGTATAGGGTATTGTATTTGTCATATATTACCATGCCGGGCCTGGCTCCGTTAGGCTTTTTTACGTTTTTCCGGGGACAATAATCCACCGGTACACGGCTGGACTCTCTTCCCTTGCTGAAGTATGCCGCTAATATGGCGGCTTCGTACAGTGTGCTGTCCGGTACCTGGCGTCCTTTTGTTTTTATGATTACATGGGAGCCAGGAATATTCTTTGTGTGAAGCCAGATATCATTGTGATCAGCTGCTTTTAGCGTGAGCCGATCATTCTGATGATTGTTTTTCCCAACATAGATATCAAAGCCGTCGGAGGATATATAATGATGGGGTTTGGAGGGTGTATGGGGGCGCTTCTTATCCCTGCCGGTCTTTTTTATGTACCCCTGTTCCATAAGTTCCTGCCGTATCTCTTCCAAATCCGGTTCGCCGGTGCATTTATCCAGGCTGTCCAGCAATCCTTCCAGGTAAGTCAATTCCTCCCTGTTTTCCGCTATTTGTTCTTTAAGCTTTACAACAGCATTTTTTGCCCTGGAGTATTTTTTATAGTATTGCTGAGCGTTTTGTACGGGCGTTTTGCTTTTGTCCATGGGTATTGTGACTGTTTCTCCATTGGGATCGTAATAATTCACCAGGTTAACTTCGGTAACTCCGCTTGGGATGGCATGCAGGTTGGCTGTTATTAATTCCCCCCATAGACGGAATTTATCAGCATTTTTTGCTTCCTGCAGTTCTTCCAGCTGGATGGCCAGTTTTTTTTCACAGCGCTCCAGGTTTGTCCTAAGAACCTTCAGGATATGGGAAGAACGCTGCTTCAGCCTTTCGAGCATGTCTCTCTCGGTATAAAACTCTTCAAGCATTTCAGAAATTGAAGAATAATGCTGCTGCATATCTTTAGGATACAGCGTATAGATGAATGGAAATATATCTCTTGGATAACCGTCATCATTCATCAGCATAGCGGGATAAAACCGCTTGTTCTTCACATCGTCGAAAAAGTTTATGAAAGAGTCGCAAACGGCTGTTAACCGGTCCGCAGCAATGCTTTGCAATGTTGGAGAATCATCCCTTAAAGCTCTGTATACAATCTCGGATGCCGTAATTCTTGAAATTCCGGTAAAATTATCGGTTATTATTCCGTCCGGTTTCCTGTTAGGCGGCGCTTCTTTAAACAGATTTACAAGAGATTGATTTATCTGTTCCAAGGGATTTTTCTTACCCTTTGACGGGGGAGTTTCGTACATTCTTCCGGGCAGGACCTGCCGTACCCGGCTGATTGTTTCGTTTACATGTTTAATGCTGTCTATAATTCTGCCGGCATCATCAACTAGAATAATATTGCTGTGCCTGCCCATTATTTCTATGATTAGCCTTCTGCGTGCAAGATCACCCATTTCATTGATGTTCTCTACTATTATTTCGGCAATTCTGTCGAAACCTGACTGAACTATATCAACAATCCTGCCTCCGGCGAGATGCTTCCTGAGAAGCATACAGAACATCGGGGGTGAGACAGGATTGGGTTTTGACGATTTTATCAAATGGATCCGGGGGTGATTGGCACTGGCCGATAACAGGAGTTTCACATTCCCATTCCTGGTGCGAATATGAAGATGGATTTCATCTTTTTCAGGTTGATATACTTTTTCAATACGTGCATTTATTAGTTTGTTATTCAGTTCTGAAATAACGCAGTTTAGCAGAACACCATCGTAAGCCATATTAAACCTCCAAAATATCATTGTGCTGTACAGCAATAACAATTATACTATATGCAGGCTTTGTTTATCAAAAAAATTTGCAAAAAAGCTTGGATTCATAAAACAAAGCTCCGTAAAAGAAAATTGGACAATCTTCATAAAAAAACACAAAGACTAAACAATATGTGATAAAATAATTATTAATAAAGACATACTCTGAAATGACCCCTAATATAAATAATAGCAAGAGATTGGTTAGGGGGGAGAGTATGTTGTCCAAAAAAAATATTGCTTTACTTGCTATAATTCTTGCTTTTGTTGTCCTGTTAACCATAGGATGTAAGTCGGTTAAGACAAAGGAAGAATTTGAAGAGGAGTTTCCTCAGGGAATACCTGACGATGAAACCGAAGAGGAAGAGGATGAAACCATACGTGAAACCCTGGTATATTACCAGGATGGTGCAGGATACCTGGTACCGGTTATGCGCAAGATCCCATGGGAAGAGGGTATTGCCAAGGCAACGCTGAGAAAGATGATAGACTCTCCGGAGCAGCAGCCGGATTTGATGGCCATGGGTCTTAAACCATTGCTGCCTGAAGGTACTGAAATCCTGGGAATGTCAATAAAAGACGGGTTGGCCAAGCTGGATCTAAACAAAAAAGCTATGGAATTTAACAGCGCTGTGGAAGAAAATAATATGGTTCAGGGCATAACCCTTACACTGGCCGGATTCAGCACCATCGACAGGGTTCAGTTTTTGTTCGATGGAAAAATTGTTGAAACACTAAAATATGGTACTGATGTCAGTAAGCCGATTGACCCTCAGGATGTGAATTTGGAACTGGGTTCAAGTGCAAGCCATGACGGGAACAAGGTAACTGTATTCTTTCATTCCTCACCGGATGCTGTTTATGATTACATTGTACCGGTTACAAGGATAGTTGAGGATGAAAGCATATCAATTGAGACTGCTGTCCGGGAGCTTTTAAATGGGCCCAGGGATATTGGCCTGAATATGGATATTCCTGTAGATACAAAACTGTTAGGGGTAGAAGTTGAAAATGGTATTACATATATAAATTTCAGCAAGGAATTCGGTGAATTGGCCCAAATGCCGCAAAGCGAAGCGTTGGTTCTGAAGTCAGTTATAATGACAGCCAGACAGTTTCCCAATGTGGAAGAGGTTATAATTATGGTTGAAGGCAAAGAATATGATGGAGGACAAATAAGCGTATCTGCTTTTGCCAATGAATACTGATATACTGGAGGAGCTTGTAAAATGAGAATTGATGGAAGAAACAATAATGAGTTGCGCCAGATAAAAATTTATACGGATTATATACTGAATGCAAACGGTTCAGCTTTAATTGAAATGGGCAACACCCGGGTGATATGCACCGCTGCCATTGATGACAAGGTACCTGCGTTTTTGAAGGGAACGGGAAAAGGGTGGATAACCAGTGAATATGGAATGCTTCCCGGATCTACACGGATACGGAAAGTCAGGGAATCATCCCGAGGCAGGCCGGAGGGACGGACTATGGAAATCCAGCGGCTGATAGGCCGCTCTTTACGCTGTGTTACCGATACGGACCTTCTGGGTGAAAGAACCATATGGATTGATTGTGACGTTATTCAGGCTGATGGAGGTACCAGGACCTGTTCGATAACCGGTGGTTATATCGCATTGGTGCAGTGCATAAAAAGTATGCTGGACCAGGAACTTATTGAGAAGAGCCCGATCAAAAGCTATGCCGCAGCAGTAAGTGTAGGTATAGTGAATAATGAAATCATGCTGGATCTCTGCTATGAAGAGGATTCTTTGGCCACCGTTGATATGAACCTGGTTATGAATGAAAAATATGAATTGATAGAAATACAGGGGACAGGTGAAATATCGCCGTTTACACTAAAGGATCTTGATATTCTGGTGAAAATGGGGCAAACCGGTATTCGGCAGATTATCGATTGCCAAAAGGAAGCCCTGGGCAATCTTAATTGTTTGGTAGGGCAGGAAGTATGAGAAGCATAATTGCTGCAACCAATAATCCCGGAAAGGTCCTGGAGATCAGGCAGATTCTTAATGGCCTGCCCTATGATATATTGTCTTTGAAAGATGCCGGTGTCAATATAAAAGTAGAAGAGGACCGGGATTCTTTTGAGGAGAATGCGCTAAAAAAGGCTTTGGAGATCTGTAAATATACAGGTATGCCGGTAATTGCTGATGATTCGGGATTGGAGGTTATGGCTCTGGGCGGCCGGCCGGGTGTCTATTCAGCACGTTTTGCCGGCCCAAATGCCTCCGATGAAGAGAATAACGAAAAACTATTGAAATTGTTGGAAGCGGTTTCATTTGAAAAGAGACAGGCTGTTTTTCGTTGTGTTGTTGTGTTTGCAGCTCCGGATGGAACGGTTCTCACTGCAGCAGGTTCATGTTACGGGAAGATAGGGTTCTCCCCGGCAGGCAGGAACGGGTTTGGTTATGATCCATTGTTCATTGTGGATGGGTTGGATAAAACCTTTGCTGAACTCACTCCTCAGGAAAAGAATGTTATAAGCCACCGCGGTAAAGCATTGAAAAAGCTTAAGGAGCTAATGATAAAACAGGGGTACATAAGAAAAACTTGAGGAAAAGATGTCATGAAAATTGGAGTAATAAGCGATAGCCATGGAGAAAGGCTTATACTGGACAGAATAGCTCAAAGATTTAAAGATATAAGCATGTTTGTTCATCTGGGAGATCTGTGCTCTGATGCCATTTATCTGCATAACGTATCGGGCCTGCCTGTTGAATATGTCTGCGGCAATTGTGATTTTACCAGGCAAGTTCCCTATTACAAAGAAATTGAAGCAGGTGATAAACGGATATTTTTAACCCATGGACATCTGTACAGGGTTAAATTGGGAACGCATCAACTGATCAATGCTGTGTACGGTAAAGGATATGATGCCGTTTTATTTGGTCATACGCATAAAGCTGAGATTTTTATTGCTGATAGAACTATATTTATGAATCCGGGGAGCTTATCTCATTCAAGAGGTAATATGAAAGCAACAATAGGAATTCTGGAAATATTTAAAGATAAACTTGTTCCGCAGATTGTAAATGTGGATAAAGTATGAACCTCACTTTTAAAAAAGTGGTTGACAAAAACCAGATAACAAGCTAAAATATAATTTGCGTCTGAACAGGTGATAAAATGAATTCCAGATATGCGGGTGTAATTCAGTGGTAGAATTCCAGCCTTCCAAGCTGGTAGCGTGGGTTCGATTCCCATCACCCGCTCCAATTATATGCGCCTGTAGCTCAGCTGGATAGAGCAACGGACTTCTAATCCGTAGGCCAGGGGTTCGAATCCCTTCAGGCGCGCCATTGGCTTTATGGTGGGTATAGTTCAGCTGGTTAGAGCGCCAGATTGTGGCTCTGGAGGTCGTGGGTTCAAGTCCCACTACCCACCCCATTTTTTTTACTGGGGCGTAGCCAAGCGGTAAGGCACGGGACTTTGACTCCCGCATGCGTAGGTTCGAATCCTGCCGCCCCAGCCATTATATGATTCATTACCATAATAATCAAAATGGTTGATTATGTTGTTTACCTTTGTGTAGAACAACTTTTATTGATATTATAGGTAATGAATAAGAAATGGTAATATGCGGGCGTGGCGGAACTGGCAGACGCGCTAGACTTAGGATCTAGTGCCATACGGCGTGGGAGTTCAAATCTCTTCGCCCGCACCAGAGAAAATATAAAATTGTATAAAGCAATATATATTACAGGACGCGGGAGTGGCTCAGTGGTAGAGCGTCGCCTTGCCAAGGCGAATGTCGCGGGTTCGAATCCCGTCTCCCGCTCCAATTATATGCGCCCATAGCTCAGCTGGATAGAGTGACAGACTTCGAATCTGGAGGCCGCAGGTTCGAATCCTGCTGGGCGCACCAAACCCGCATAGCTCAATGCTTTGCGGGCTGATTATTTTTAGCATTTATGCGTTTAGCCAATTTTTACCACTTGAAAAATTTACAGCATTTTATTTAAGAACTGCATATCTCCTTATCAGGCCTGTTGATTATTATGATATAATATTTTACATATAAAGCATGGAATCAATATTTTGCATGATTTGATCCATTTAAAAAATGCATTTATTCCTGTTTATATTGCTTGTTTACTTATTCTTTATGCTAAGGGGGAGCGAATGTGTCGCCATCAATAGTCCGCAGAGAGGTGTTGTGCAAATCCATACTTGGCAAAACCGGCATCAGGGGCTTTGATTATTGTATAAATCCGTATACCGGCTGTTCCCATGGCTGTCATTATTGTTATGCATCGTTTATGAGCCGCTTTTCCAACCACAGGGAAAAATGGGGTTATTTTGTTGATATAAAGATAAATGCAGCTTACATACTGTCAAAACAGCTGAAAAGCCGTAAAAAACCTGGGGGTAAAGTATTGATCGGAACGGTAACCGATGCTTATCAGCCTGATGAAGCCAGGTATAAGGTAACCAGATCTATACTGGAGCTTCTGGCTGATTACCAGATGCTTGAGGTTCATATTCTGACAAAATCTGCCCTTGTAAAAAGGGATATTTCAATACTAAGTCAGCTGAATATGTGTAAAGCCGGGTTTTCCATAACCACAATGAACCCCAAAATTGCACGGATACTGGAGCCGGGCGCCTCACTGCCGCAAATGCGCATATCTGCAGCAAAAGAACTGGCAAAGGCCGGCATACCCGTATGGGTTTTTATATCACCTGTACTGCCGGGGATAACCGACACCGAAGAAGCTTTATCGTCATTATTATATACCCTTCACGAATCCGGCATTAATGAAATTATGACGGATTTTCTTAATCCCTATTCTGGCGTAGTCCGGAGATTGAAATATATATACCGCCGCTACCTTCCCGATGCGGTTCCTGTGCTTAATGAATACCTGGTAAATCCGGATATATATAAGGAAAGCACAGAATACAGGATCAACAGGCTGATTAATAGGTATTGATTTAAAATATAAGCCGGCTGTCAACGGTTCCACCACGTCTGTTACGCCGGGTGCAACACCGGTATTATTGCAGTATTAAACCATCATTTCTGGCTGTGGAAACTTGAATAAAAAATACAGCGTTTAAATTGCTTTATAGATAAAAATATTGTATTATTTAGTTATCAGCTGCAGAAGAGGAGGTATATTGGAGTTGTATTATGTTGGTATTGATCTGGGCGGGACAAATATAGCAGCCGGGCTTGTTGATGATCAGGGAAATATAATACATAAAGACAGTGTACCTACGTTGAGCGACAGGGAATACCCTGAGATTATATATGATATGGCAATGCTGACTCTTAAGGTAATAAAGGATTCAGGTATTTCAATTGACGATGTGAAAGCGATAGGTGTAGGGAGCCCGGGTGCCCCGAATTGTGATGAGGGGATCCTTATATATGCAAGTAATCTGAAATTCAGGAACGTACCTATAAGGGCAGGAATACAAAAATATGTTGATCTCCCGGTATACCTCGATAATGATGCCAATGCAGCCGCCCTGGGTGAAAACATGGCAGGCGCCTGTAAAGGTGCAAAGCATTCTGTGACTGTTACTCTTGGTACGGGTATTGGCGGCGGGATTATAATAAACGGGAAAGTATACAGCGGTTTTAACAATGCTGCGGCTGAAATAGGACATATGGTAATCGTTGTAGACGGGGAACAGTGCAAATGCGGAAGGAAAGGCTGCTGGGAGTCCTATGCATCAGCCACCGCATTGATACGTCAGACGAAAGATGCAGCTGTTGCCAATCCTGATTCTTTGATCAATAAGCTTGTTAATAATGATTTATCACAGATCAATGCAAAAACTGCCTTCGATGCTGCAAAGCAAGGGGACAGGACCGGGCAGGAGCTGGTTGCTAAGTACATAAAATATGTTGCTGAAGGCCTTGCCAACATAATCAATATTTTTCAACCGGAGATTGTGGCAGTTGGCGGAGGTATATCCAGGGAAGGAGAATACCTGTTGAAACCTCTGCGTGAACTGGTAAGGCAAAGAGTATATCCCCTGGAAGGTGTGCCGCAGACCAGGATTACAGTTGCACAGCTGGGCAATGATGCAGGTATAGTTGGTGCAGCCATGCTGGGAAAGATAATGTGATATATGAGTGTGAAAGCATTCATAATCGTTAATAATTCCTGGTTGTATCCAGGAATTATTTTGTGAAGAATACATAAAAGGACAGAACACATGGAGGGAAACTTTAGTGGTACATGCATTTGAAAACAATGGATTTTTTATTGCTGTTGATGCCAATAGCGGCAGCATATTCAGCATTGATGAAGTTACTTATGAAATTCTTAAAGCTTTTCCGGAAAATTTGTCAGGGCAGGAAGTAATGGAAAAGCTCGGCGGTATGTTTGATGCCGATGTTATAAGTGAAGCATGTGACGAAATTGAGAGCCTAAAGGAGCAGCAAATGCTGTACAGTCCTGATCCTGATGATAGTACACTTTTAAAACAGCTTGAAAACAACAATGGTCTGAAAGCATTATGCCTTCATATTGCTCACGGCTGTAATCTGGCATGTGAGTACTGCTTTGCTTCTAAAGGTGATTACTGTACCGGTAATAAACTCATGTCTGAAGATGTTGCGTTACGGGCAGTGGATTTTTTGGCCAGGCACTCAGGAAACAGGGAAAATATTGAGATTGATTTCTTTGGCGGAGAGCCGCTCATCAATTATGAAGTTGTGAAGAGAGCAGTTGCGTACGGGAAAGAGATTGAAAAAAATACCGGAAAAAAATTTCATTTTACTCTGACTACAAATGGCACATTGCTGGATAAAGACATCATAGATTTTATAAATCAATATATGGACAATGTTGTTGTAAGCCTGGATGGAAGGCAGGAAGTTCATGACAGAATGAGGTTTTACAGAGACGGCAGCGGCAGCTATGAGGATATTGCAGCCCGGGCAAGGGAACTGGTAAAGGGAAGGAAGAACAAGGATTATTTTATACGCGGTACTTTTACCGGCGAAAACCTTGACTTTTCTGAAGACGTGTTTCATATAGCCGGCCTCGGATTTAATGAAGTATCAATCGAACCGGTGGTAGGAAGCGGTGAACCGTTTCACATAACACAGGAACATATACCGGCTATACTTGATGAATACGATAGGCTGGCTAAAAGGTATCTTGAGTATATAAAAAGCGGCAACAGGTTAAGATTTTATCATTTTAATCTTAATCTGTTTAAGGGGCCATGTATTCAAAGGCGGATAATAGCATGCGGTGCCGGCTTTGAATACCTGGCTGTGTCACCTGAAGGACATTTGTATCCCTGTCACCAGTTTGTTGGACAGAGACAGTTTATAATAGGCGATGTATATGAGGGAATAAACGATATTAACGGAATAACAGAAGAATTTAAAGGGTGTAATGTTATAACCAAGGAAGAATGTAAAAAATGTTGGGCAAAATACTATTGTTCAGGCGGGTGTCATGCCAATGCATATTTTTCCAATGGCAGTATATTTATTCCCAATGAATTGGCATGCATTATGCAGCGTAAACGTATAGAATGCGCCATAATGATAGAACTGGCCGCTTCCGAGGATAATTTTGGAGACGGTTGGAGATAAAAATTATAAGGATGTAGAAAGGTGTGTTAAATAATGAAGATCATATTAGCTCCAGATTCATTTAAAGGCAATTTTTCATCTCAGGAGATAATTCAGCATTTGGAAGAGGCTGCGAGGCGTATTTTTGATGATTTGGAGATAATAAAGCTGCCCATTGCCGATGGAGGCGAGGGAACGGTAGAATGTCTGGTTACAGCATTCAATGGCGAATACAAAACTGTTAAGGTAATGGGGCCATTGAAAGAGATGTGTGTGGAAGCCCAATATGGAATTATCAATGGAAAAACAGCGGTAATCGAAATGGCCCAGGCTTCCGGACTTCCGCTGATTCCGGGACATAAAAAGGATCCGCTAAACACCACTACATACGGTACCGGAGAGATAATCAAATCAGCCCTTGATGAGGGAATCAGAGACTTTATGATAGGAATTGGAGGCAGTGCAACCAATGATGGCGGTATTGGAGCGGCACAGGCACTGGGGGTTGAATTTTTGGATGAAAACAACTGTCGGGTTGGCTTTGGAGGCAAGGAACTGGGCAGAATTAAGAGAATTGTCCTGGACAATGTTGATCCCAGGATCAAAGAGAGTACCATTACCGTAATATGCGATGTCACCAATCCTCTCACGGGGCCCAATGGCGCTACCGCTGTGTACGGGCCGCAAAAAGGGGTCGATGACAGCACTTTTGATATCCTGGAATCAGGAATGATAAGTTATGAAAGGCTTATCAAGGAAACAACAGGAAAGGATATGAGCCTGATTCCCGGATCCGGAGCTGCGGGAGGCCTTGGAGCCGCTCTGGTTGCCTTTTTTGATGCGGCGCTGAAACCCGGTGTTGATACAATTCTTGACTATGTGGGTTTTGAGGATTTACTGGACGGCGTTGACTTTGTTGTGACCGGCGAGGGCAGGATTGACGGACAATCTGTGTACGGAAAAGTCCCCGTTGGCTTAGCCAAGAGATGTATGACCAAAGGTGTCAAAGTTATTGCTATTGTAGGAGGAATGGGGCCGGAAATTGAGAAGGTGTATGATTACGGTATATACAGCATTATGCCAACTGTAAATACAGCTATGCCGCTTGATGAAGCGATAGCCAGGGGAAGGGAGCTGTTAATTGATGCAGCCGACCGCATGTTCAGATTCATAAAGCTTGGTATGATGGTGAAGTAGGCTTGTCAACCATGAATGGCGGAAAAACCATGGAAATGGCCGGTTTTTGCAAAAACAGAAGTGTAGGGAGAGGTAATAAAATCCAAAACTGTTGAAACCATGTATGGAATATGGTAGTATCTATCAGTGAGAAGAACAGGCTTATAATCCTGATGATACCTGTGATAATTTGGCCGTGCTGAAATGTTTATGTCCGGGCAACATTGGTATATATATCTCATATTTTGTATAATATATGTTCTGAAAACTGAAAGAACCGGCAAAGATTATAAAGCATCCTGAAAACTATTAATTTCGGGATTTAACAAAATTCTAATTAATGATATTTGAGGAGGGTTTGCTATGGCAAAATGTGGATGCCAGGACAAAGTTAGGGTTGGTATTATTGGATGCGGTGGTATAGCCAATGGAAAACACATGCCGGGACTTGCCAGGCTGGATTGTGTTGAAATGGTGGCTTTCTGTGATATTATTGAGGAAAGGGCCGGAAAAGCCGCCGTTGAATACGGTTCCAATGATGCAAAGGTGTATACTGATTACAGAGAACTTCTTGAAGATAAGTCTATTGATGTTGTACATATTTGCACTCCCAACAGATCCCATGGATTCATAACCGCAGATGCTCTTGAAGCCGGCAAACATGTTATGTGCGAAAAACCGATGGCTAAAACCGCTGACGATGCCCGTAAGATGGTGGAAACTGCTAAACGCACCGGCAAAAAATTGACTATCGGGTATCAAAACCGTTACAGGCCTGATTCCGAGTATCTATACACTCTCTGCCGGAATGGAGAGCTGGGGGAAATCTATTTTGCAAAAGCTCATGCTGTCCGCCGTAGAGCTGTTCCTACCTGGGGAGTTTTCCTGAATGAGGAAGAACAGGGCGGCGGTCCGTTAATCGATATCGGAACACACGCTCTCGATTTAACTCTATGGATGATGGACAACTACGAGGTAAAAAGCGTTATGGGAAACGTATACCACAAACTGTCCGGCAGAGAAAACGCCGCTAATGCATGGGGGCCTTGGGATCCCGGCAAATTTACCGTTGAAGATTCAGCGTTTGGCTTTATTACAATGAAAAACGGAGCTTCTATAATACTGGAATCCAGCTGGGCTCTGAATACCCTTCAGGTTGGTGAGGCTATAACAACACTATGCGGTACTGAGGCCGGGGCGGATATGTGGGACGGTTTGCGAATAAACGGTGAAAAATACGGCAGACTGTATATAACAAAACCCGGACTTGATGCATCCGGTGTTGATTTCTATGATGCAAGCGCTGAAGAAACGCCGGGGGATAAAGAGGCCAGGCTGTGGATTGAGAGCATAATTAACGACACCGAGCCTGTGGTAAAACCGGAACAAGCCCTGATTGTAACCGAAATACTCGAGGCAATATACAAGTCGGCACAAACGGGTAAGGCAGTTTACTTTGACTAATGCAACCTCCTGTATAAATAATAAAGGGGAAGGCTTTAAGCCTTCCTTTTTTTGTTCAATTCCATGCGGTTGAGTGTTGCTGCCTCCCCGGGCAAAATTTAAGGTCCCATGGAAATAGTGTAATTCTTTATATCTGACACATAGCTTGATATAGTTTGCTTTGCAGAATATTTGAATAAAAATGCTGCAACGGACAGATAATTAAAAGAAAGAATTGTTTAAAGGGAGGTATATCAAATGCAAGGCCGGGTAGAAAAAAGAAACACACCAATTTCAGGTGTAAAATGTGTTGTTAATACCTGTCATTATTATACTGAGGGTGACCGCTGCAGCGCGCAGCAGATCGAAATACAACCCAGAAATGCCAGAAACACCCAGGAAACCGATTGTGCTACATTTGTTGTAAAATAAAAAGTGTTCAAAGTATAAAAAATGGGCGTATCTTTTTCGGATATGCCCATTTTTTATATTACTGCAGCATATCTGATTACTTATCACGAAAATCAGTATAAGGGCTTTTTTTTTTGATAAATATGATTTATAATCAATAAGTATAAATAAATGTTAAAATATGATGAGTCGCTGAATTATTGTATATTATTCACGTCTGTCAAAAAAATGATAACTATTTGTAAACAATAAATGTGTTATGGAGTGATAATGTGAAGAAGTTAATACTAGGGAATGAAGGTATTGCCAGAGGAGCTTATGAAGCAGGTGTAAAGGTTGCAACCGCATATCCTGGAACTCCGAGTACCGAAATCCTTGAATCTGCATCAAAATATGACGAGATTTATGCTGAATGGTCACCAAACGAAAAAGTAGCCATGGAAGTAGCGATTGGGGCTTCATTTGCCGGAGCCAGGGCTATGGTTGCTATGAAGCATGTTGGCCTCAATGTAGCAGCTGATCCATTATTTACAGTTTCCTATACGGGTGTAAATGCCGGTCTTGTTATCGTAGCAGCCGACGATCCTGGAATGCACAGTTCCCAGAATGAACAGGACAGCCGTTGTTATGCCCGCGCATCTCAGATACCGATGCTGGAGCCGGCCGACAGCCAGGAAGCAATTGATTTTGTCAAATTTGCGTATGAACTCAGTGAAAAATATGACACACCCATATTAATAAGAATGACAACGCGTGTTTCTCATTCACAGAGTGTTGCGGTGCTTGGCCGGCGGGATGACATACCCTTAAGAGAATACAAAAAACTTCCTGAAAAAAATGTAATGATGCCTGCTATGGCCAAAAAACGGCAGGAGGCAATAAAAACAAGAATGAAGGATATTGCCGAAGCTGCCTCCGATATGTGGATAAACCGCATTGAAATGAATGATCCTTCAATCGGAATTATAACCAGCGGTATCACATATCAATACGCCAGGGAAGCCCTGCCCAATGCATCAATTCTTAAACTGGGCATAATTAATCCGCTGCCAAGAAAGCTCATTGAGTCATTTGCAGCTAAAGTTGACAGGCTGTATGTCATTGAAGAACTTCAGCCCGTCATTGAAGAACAGGTAAAAAGCTGGGGTATTTCTGTAATTGGAAAAGAAGTTTTTCCCTCACAGGGTGAATTGAGTGCCAATATTATAGCCGAGAAGGTTTTGGGAGAGGCCCCAAAGGCAGGGCTGCCGCAGAGAATACCTGCACGCCCGCCGGTTATGTGCCCTGGCTGCCCGCACCGGGGAGTGTTTTATGTCATCAGGAAGCTGGGGCTTCACGCTACAGGGGATATCGGATGCTATACGTTAGGAGCTTTACCACCTCTGCAAGCGATGGATACATGCGTGTGTATGGGAGCCAGTATTGGAATGGCTCACGGTATGGAAAAGGCACGGGGAAGGGATTTTGGGCGTAAGCTTGTTGCAGTTATTGGGGATTCCACGTTTATACACTCAGGTATCACCGGGCTTATTGATGTTGTATACAATCAAGGGAATTCAACGGTTGTAATCCTTGATAATTCCACAACAGGCATGACCGGACATCAGGACCATCCTGGCACCGGGCATACTCTGAAAGGTAATGAAGTGCCGCCGTTGGATTTGGTAAAACTTGCTGAGGCTGTAGGTATAAAGCATATAAGTGTGGTTGACCCGTTTGATCTTGCCAGGGTGGAAAATGTACTCAGAGAAGAGGTTCAAAGGGATGAACCATCGGTGATCATAATGCAGCGTCCATGTGCATTGCTGGACAGAAGCCCGAAAGCCCCGGTGGAAATAGACCAGGATTTGTGCAGGAAATGCAACGTTTGCCTGCGTCTGGGATGTCCTGCTATACAGAAAAAACAGGATGCTGTAATAATAGATCAATCATTGTGCAACGGCTGCGGCCTTTGTATCAGTGTATGCAGATTTAATGCAATCGGAAGGACAGGTGAACAGGATGAGCGCTAAAAACATACTTATTGCAGGTGTTGGAGGACAGGGTACATTGCTTGCAAGCAGAGTACTGGGAAAACTATTCTTAAGCCTGGGATATGATGTAAAAATATCCGAGGTACACGGAATGGCGCAAAGAGGCGGCAGCGTGGTTACCCATGTAAAATATGGTGACAAGGTATATTCACCGCTTGTGGAACCAGGTGGTGCAGATATCCTTCTGGCATTTGAAAAAATGGAAGCTGTACGATGGATACATTTTTTGAAAGACGATGGTATGGCCATAGTAAATACCCAGGAAATTGATCCCATGCCTGTTATATTGGGAACTGAACAGTATCCCGGGGATCTGGATGAGCTTTTGAATGAATTATGCTCAAATCCGGTTACTATTGATGCTTTATCAATTGCAGCCGATTTGGGAAATGTCAGGGTGGTTAATACCGTACTGATGGGCGCTCTGGCCCGTCATCTGGACATTGATGTAACAAAATGGGAAGATGCTATAAAAGCTACCGTACCTCCTAAAACAATTGATATTAATTTACGGGCATTTTACTCGGGATATAATGATTGTCAGGAATAAGGCCCAGAATCATTGATGCCGTAACATATGGAAAGGTGGATAGATATGTATTGGGATAAAACTAATGAGTGCATGCCTCGCGAACAATTGGCAGAGCTGCAGTCGCGCCGGTTGATAGAAACTGTGCAAAGAGTATATCATAACGTTCCGTATTATCGTCAGCGTATGCAGGAACTGGGAATCATGCCTGAGGATATTAAGGGAGCTGAAGATCTGCATAAACTGCCTTTTACAACTAAGCAGGATCTGCGGGACTATTATCCTTACGGGCTGTTTGCAGTACCGTTGAGTGAAATAGTGAGAATTCACGCTTCTTCCGGTACTACCGGTAAACCAACCGTAGTTGGCTACACCCGCAAGGATATTGTCACATGGTCTGAACTAATGGCCAGGACACTTGTATGCGGTGGCACACACAAGGATTCGGTTATTCAGATAGCCTATGGTTACGGCCTGTTTACCGGCGGATTAGGAGCTCATTATGGGGCGGAGCGAATAGGCGCTTCAGTAATTCCGGTGTCGGGGGGCAACACAAAAAGGCAGATTATGCTTATGAAAGATTTTGGTACTACAGTGCTTGCATGCACTCCTTCATATGCCCTTTATATAGCTGAGACAATTGAAGAAATGGGAATAAAAAGGGAGGAGCTGAAGCTTGAGTACGGGATATTCGGTGCTGAACCGTGGAGCGAGGCTATGAGAAAAGAGATTGAGGAGAAAATGCAAATATCTGCTATTGATATATATGGGCTCAGCGAAGTAATAGGACCCGGCGTTGCAAGCGAATGTCAGTGTAAAGTCGGACTTCATATTTTTGAAGATCATTTTATTCCCGAGATTATCGATCCTGAGACCGGGGAAGTTCTTCCGCCAGGTCAGGAAGGCGAACTGGTGTTTACAACTATAACAAAAGAAGGGCTGCCGGTTATACGATATCGTACCAGGGATATATCGTCATTGAATTACGATCTTTGTCCCTGCGGACGAACCCATGTAAGGATGAATAAGGTCTTAGGCAGAACAGATGACATGATTATAATAAGGGGCGTAAACGTATTTCCTTCACAGATAGAAAGTGTTCTTATGGAGATAGGAGATACCGAGCCGCATTATCTTTTGGTGGTAGACAGAATAGGTAATTTGGATAGCCTTGAAGTATGGGTGGAGGTATCCAACAAGCTTTTCTCCGATGAAGTCCGTAAATTGGAGGATTTAAGGCAAAGAATCACCAGAGAAATACAGGGCACCCTTGGCCTGACGGCTAAAGTTAAGCTTGTGGAACCAAAAACCATCGAACGCTCGGAGGGGAAGGCAAAACGGATCATAGACAGAAGAAAATTGTAAATAGGGAGGGAAAGCTTTGTTTCGTCAGATTTCAGTATTTTTGGAGAACAAAAGAGGTAAGCTAGCTGAAGTAACCGGTGTGCTTGCTGATAATAACATAGACATGTGGGCAATATCAATTGCTGATACAACAAATTTTGGCATACTTAGAATTATAGTCGATGATCCTGACAAGGCGGTTGATGTAATGAGAAATGCCGGTTATACGGTAAGTACAACTGAAGTACTGGCTGTTGAGGTGCCTGATCAGCCGGGCGGACTGCACCAGGTGCTTGATATATTAAGAAAAGAAGGAATCAGTATCGAGTATTTATACTCATTTGTCCGGCGTCCTGCTGAAAAGGCTTTAATTCTGTTTAAAGTAGATTGTTTAAATGATGCTGTAGATATATTAAAGAGAACCGGAATAAGCGTGCTTACAAACGATCAAGTGTGTGGTTTATAGAAGCATATTTTCAAATAGTTTAGGGAAGTGAGATAAGTTGGAGTATGTGCGTCCAAGCAAAGCAATTGTAGATCTTTCAAAGTTGGACAGCAATATCAGGGAACTAAGAAGGGTGTTGAAGCCTGATACCCGGTTTATGGCTGTTGTAAAGGCAAATGCGTATGGCCATGGCGCTGTCAGGATTGCCCGTCAGGCGCTGGATTCCGGTGCCACCTGGCTGGGAGTGGCTGTTCCGGATGAAGGAGCGGAGCTGAGGGAGGCCGGCATAACAGCACCTATACTTGTATTGGGAGGAATAAACGAGAATCAGGTTAAGACAGTGGTAAAATACGATCTGAGCCAATGTATTTTTTCTCTTGAGTTGGCAAAATTGTTGGATGAGGAAGCAAAGCAAGCCGGAAAGAGAATAGGTTTGCATGTAAAGGTTGATACCGGCATGGGCAGAATCGGTTTAACCGACCCGGAAAAGATAAGAGAATTGTGCAGTGAACTGAAAACCTATAGCCATATCGATTTGGAAGGGATATTTACCCATTTTGCTGCAGCTGATGAGGAAGACAGAGCCTTTACTCATAACCAGTTAACTCGTTTTAACAGGATACTTGAACTGTTGAAATCGGATGGAATACAGTTTAAATATATACACGCGGCAAACAGCGCTGGTATTCTGGAATACCCTGATGCTCATTTTAACCTGGTCAGAGGAGGCATTGCCATTTACGGTTATTATCCTTCTCAATTTGTTAAGGAGAATTCGGCTGTCAGACTTGAGCCGATACTTCAGTGGGAAACAAGGGTAATAGATGTGAAGGATATTGACAGGGGCGACAGCATAAGTTATGGAAGGACATTTACAGCTGATAAGCCAATGCGCATAGCTGCGCTGCCGATAGGATATGCAGACGGATACAGCAGATTGCTCAGCAATAAAGGATGGGTTATAATAAATGGATACAAGGCAAAAGTGGTTGGTGTAGTGTGTATGGATCAAACTATGGTTGATGTTACAAATATCCCTTCGGTAAAACCCGGAGATACCGCCGTACTAATTGGAAATCTGGGAAAGGAGTTGATTACTGCTGACGATCTGGCATGTCTATGCAATACCATACCATATGAAATACTGACTGGAATAGGGCCGAGGGTTCCAAGGTTTTATATTGGATAAGAACATAGCCAGGATATGGAAAAGCGATAGTTATGATACTCTTAGCAAAAAATGGTATAAGAAACAGAATGAAAAAACTAAGAGAAGAAATGCCGATGGATGTATTAGTCGAAAAGAGCATAAGCATATCAGAGTATCTGTTGGGACTGGAATGCATAAAAGCTGCAAAAACGATAATGGCATATGTGGATATGCCAAAAGAAGTAAAGACTGATATTATTATTAACACCCTGCTAAATATGGGGAAAGATGTGGCGGTTCCGGTTTGTGTTCCTGCTTCATATGAGCTGATTGCTTCAAAAATCCTGAGCCTTGATGAATTAAAATCAGGGCATTATGGCATACTCGAACCTAAAAAAGAATACTTACGGCCGATGGCTCCGGATACTTTTGACGTTATTCTGGTTCCGGGGTCGGCTTTTGATGTATATGGAAATCGTATCGGACATGGAAAGGGGTATTATGACAGATTCCTATCAAAAGTACCACAGGAAACGCTAAAAATCGGATTGGCTTTTGATTACCAAATACTGCCTAGACTGCCTGTTGAACATTATGACATACCTGTGAATTGTATTATTACAGAGAGAGGAATAATACAAGCTCGATAATAAAGCACAATCTGTAAAAATGAATAAAAGAAAAACATACAGAACATATAAATAAAGCCGGGCATGGGATTATGGTCCCATGCTTTTTGTCTTTTACTGTAGAAAAGCAAGATTTATGCGGTTCTGATAAGAGGAATTTGCAATATAATGTCGAATAAAAATATAGTTATAGAATTAGTAAAGAGGAGATAAAGCGTTGTCGGCAGATAAGTATAATATTAAACAACTGGATGATATTGTAAAGAAAACTATAGAGTCCCTTGAAGAAGGAAAAACCCAAATATACACCATTGCAGAAGGCGCCAGGCAGGAATGGCACGACCTGGAGGCCAGGTTTGCCGAAATTCAGAAAAAAGTAAAAGATGTTATTGAAGAAGTGGAAAACCTGGTAAGGATAGAAAAAGAAAGCCGTTACAGGCTTATGATGGTAAGTAAGAATTTCAATAAATACAGCGAAGATGATATAAAGCATACTTACGATATGACAAGGGAACTGCAGATTAAACTTGCTTTGAAAAGGGAGCAGGAACGTCAGCTTATAGCACAGAGAACCGAGATGGAAATGAGGATGCGAAAGGTTAAAGATACAATGGAGAGAGCTGAATATTTAGCCACCCATGTAGCTGCAGCCATGAATTACCTTTCGGGCTCATTATCCAATATTAGCGATACCATAGAAGAACTGCAAAAAAAGGAGCTTCTGGGTATGCGTATTATAACGGCCCAGGAGGAGGAAAGACAGAGAGTGGCGCGGGATATTCACGACGGTCCGGCACAATCCTTGTCAAATATAATACTCAAATGCGAAATTTGTGAAAAGCTAATAGACCTGGATGCACAAAATGCCAAACATCAGATCGGGGAGCTAAAAGGACTGATAAAGGCCAGTCTCCATGAAATACGAAGGATAATATTTGATTTACGGCCAATGACGCTGGATGATTTAGGTCTTGTTCCTACTCTTCAGCGTTATACGGCGAATTTTTCAGAGGAGACCGGGATTGATGTTGTGATGGATATATATAACCCAGGCAATAAGTTGAGTACATTGGTTGAGATAGCGGTGTTCCGGATTATCCAGGAAGGACTGAATAATATTAAAAAACACTCCAGGGCGACAAGAGTTTATTTAAATCTTCAAATAAAAAACAACATGTTATTTTGCAAACTTACCGATAATGGTATTGGTTTTGATATGTCAAATTTTCAGGATGCAAAAAAACAGGATATTCATAGTGGTGGATTTGGAATATACAGTATGCGGCAGCGGGCAGAACTTCTTAAAGGAAAATTGAAAATACACTCGCAACCCGGAAGAGGAACTGCACTTTTACTTCAAATACCTATAGAGCAAACCGCAGAGGAGGAATACTATGGAGAAGATAAAGGTTTTGATAGCAGATGATCATTCGCTTATAAGAAAAGGGCTTGAACAGGTATTGGAGCTTGAGAATGATATAGAAGTAATCGGAGAAGCTTCCAATGGCAAGGAAGCGGTCGAACAAGCCATGAAACTGAATCCTGATGTAGTATTGATGGACATCAATATGCCGGTGCAAAACGGTGTATATGCCATACGGGAGCTCAAAGAAAAGGGATGTCCGGCCAGAATTATTGTACTGACAATACATGATGACAGAGAGTATTTAGTGGAAGCCATACGAATAGGAGCTGCCGGCTATATTATGAAGGATGCGGATGTGGATCATCTCATAAAAGCAATAAGGGATGTATATAGAGGAGATACATACATACAGCCTAACCTTACAAGCAGCCTTATCAAGGATTATGATAAAATGACATACCAATCGGTAAAACGACAATTTGAAGAGAACAATTTAACCCAGAGAGAAATTGAAGTATTAATGCTGATTGCTGACGGAAAAAACAACAGGGAAATTGCCGATGAGCTGTACATAAGTGAAAAAACGGTAAAAAATCACGTATCTAATATATTCAAGAAAATTGATGTCTCCGATCGTACCCAGGCCGCAATCTATGTGTTCAAAAATCATTTAAAATAAGGCAACGGTAATTCCGCTGCCTTTATAATTTAATTGATCAAAAACCATAAAACGATGGCCAACATGTACAACATATACTTTTACTAATAAGAACTAAATTTCAAGGCTTTTGTGAAACAATCTGTCTCATAATAGTGTGTGATATTTTGGACAGTGTTAAGAAATCAACAGCAGAGGTTAACAAAATAGCAAGGATAATCCAGGGATCTGTTATTGCAGATCCTCTCTATTTTTACATATTTTTATCAAGAAAGATGAATTATAACAGCATTTTTATTTTATGTATGAAACATACTTGTTGGAGCGGAGGGAATTGTAAAATTGCAGGATATAAATAAAACTTCTTTTGCTCATTTTATCAGAAGAATAACTATAGGTAATAGGCTTAACCTGGGTTTTTTTTTGGTAAGTATTGTACCAGTCTTTATAATTTGTATGTTTGCTTATCAAAAAACATTTGAAGAAACAAAAGAAAGAACCCGTATGTTTACAACAAATGTTATCACGTTAGCAAGCAAAAATATAACTCATATGATTGAAAGCCTTGAAAATGACAGCATTGATATTGCGTATAACGACGTTTTGCAAAGCACGCTTAGGGATTATGGCAAACTTAGCAAACATGAAATATTTCGTAGAGAAAAAAGATTAACAGATATCTGTACTAAAAAATATATTTATAATCCGATTGTGACAGATATCATTGCTTTGACAAATCATTATCAGCCTCTATTATGCTTCGGCGATCCTTATTTTCGTTTAAGTCCATCTACAGAGTCTCTTAAAAGGGTTACTTCTAAGCTTAATCGAGATGGAAGTATGGTTATCTATTACCCATTCAATCAAAATTTTGAGAAAAGATATTCCCCTGAAATAAAATACAATCGGGGTAACGGGTTTGTTTTGTGCAGGACAATAAAATCCAGAGAAGATAATCAGGTGCTTGGAATACTAATACTGAGGATCGATGATTTACAGATTCGAAAAAAATTTGAAAGTATAAATATGGGAGCTGGTTCAGAAATTACAATTATAAACTCTGATGCTCAGATTATTTTTTCAACAAGCAATAAATACCAGCCAGGAGATATTAATAATGAGCTATTTTTTATAGATATATTTAACTCAAAAAAACAAAAAGGAGTACGGGATGTCATCCTAAATGGAAAAGAACATTTGGGTGTATATAATAGAATAGACGGAACGGATTGGGTTCTTTGGGGGCTCATTCCGTATGATTATCTCAATTCCCATTCCCGAACGATAGGTTTGGCCATTATAGGTATTGGATGTGCCTGTTCGTTTTTCGCTTTTTTAATTGCCCGAATTTTACTGGATAGCTTTATTAATCCTCTGAAAAAACTGGATACTGCTATGGAAATGGTAGTCAATGGCGATTTTGATGCCACATATATGCATGATTTAGCTCCTGACGAATTGGGAGAGTTAAGCCGTAAATTTGCATGGATGACAGGCGAATTAAACGCACGGACAAAACAAATAATTGAAAAAGAAAACCAAAAAAAGGAATATGAAATAAAGGCGCTACAAAGACAGGTTAATCCGCATTTCATGCTAAATACGCTGAACACTATTGCGTATCTTGCTAGAATCCAGGGTGTGGACAATATAGAAAAAGTTACAAATGCGCTGATTAATCTATTAATTGCCAGTTCCGGCAAAGAAAGCAGTCTTATACCAGTTAGCAAAGAGATTTCCTATATAAGAGATTACATTAATATACAAGAATTTAAATTTGGCTATCCGCTGGAAGTTAGGTATGATATAGATGAGGAGATAAAAGATTATCTTGTCCCGTGCTTTATATTACAACCCATCGTAGAAAATGCTCTTGTTCATGGAATTAGCGATATGGAAGTTGGAGGAATAATAAATATAATTGGCAAAAAAAATGACAGACAACTTCACTTTATAATCATGGATAATGGTGCTGGTATAAGCGAAGAAAAAATTCAAAAACTGTTAAAACCTGAAACTGAGGAAAGAAAATCACATTTAAGCGGGATTGGCATTAAAAACGTAAATGACCGTATACAACTCCTTTTCGGTAGTGAATATGGCCTTACCATAAATAGTATAAAAAATGAAATGACGGAAGTAATAATAAAGCTTCCGATTCTTTACTCAGAGGAGGATAATGATGAATCGTATACTGATTGTCGATGATGATGCACTTTCGAGAGATAAATTAAGATCGCTGATAGATTTTAAGAAATGCGGATACATGATCGTTGGAGAAGCGAAAAGTGGAAGAGAAGCCATAGGGCTTATCGAAAAGTTAAAACCAGATGTTATTATAACAGATATTGTTATGCAGAATATAAATGGGATTGAGCTTATAGAGTTTATTCAAAAGAATTATCCGGATGTTGTAGTAATTGCTCTCAGTGCTTATGATGATTACTGTTATGTCCGTGATGGGCTTAAACTCGGAGCAAAGGATTATTTGCTTAAGCATACACTTACATCTGAATCATTGTTGAAAATTTTAGACAATACACGAAAGACAAAGTGTTTTACAGATGAAAACCAGAAAGAATACTATGCTCAACGGAAGGATTTCCTACGCAGCTTGCTTTTGGCAAAACAGGATGTAATTGAGGAATTGTACAATAAAATGGAGAAATATAAATTAAACCCAAATAGCGGTGTTATCTGTATAGCGTTTTCCTATAAGTTGACATCGAAAAGGAAGAATACTAAAAATAAAAGTTTTTTTTCGAAAACAGTTTATAATATTTTAGAAGGGATAATATCAGGTTCAAATAGAGTGGAGTTAATCAGGATAGATGACGACATAGGGGTACTTCTTTTTGAGTTTATAGATTTAGTCAGTATGAAAAGTATTCAAAATGAGATAAATAAATACCTCCAGATCATCCAAAGAAAAATAGCATTGCTTTTGAATGGAGTCATGTATTTCGGTGTAAGTGATTTGTATTTTGGTGAAAAGAAGTATTCGGACGCTTATTCAAAAGCAGTGGAAAACTTGAAAATGAAATTTTTTTATCCTAAAAACTATATATTCAGATCCGGTAAAACACGAGATAATACTCCTATACAGCTGAATAATGAAGAAAAGCTTAGAATTCAAAATAGTATTATTCAGGGAAATCTAGCTCAATATTCTGAACAAATAAATACTATTTTTGAGGAAATAAAGAATCGAAATTCTCAATTTATATGTATCCAAATTTTTTGCTTTGCGTTATTAAAAACATTGGATGAGATAATACATAAAAATGGAATAGACATAACGCAATTGTACGATATAAATCAGTTACCTTTCATACAAAAGGAAATAGAATGCGACATTGAAGAAATAAGACTTTTTTTTATGAGCATTGGTAAAAAAGCAGCAGAATTATTTAATCAAAAACTTATTATGACATCTTACTCGGACGCTACAAAAGGTGCATTGCTCTATATACAAAAGCATTACCAAGATAATATTTCACTAAAAGATGTTGCAAAACGCCTCAGTTTCAACGCCAGTTATCTGAGCCGTGTCTTCAAAGAAGATACAGGTATAAATTTTGTACATTATCTTAACAAATATCGAATTGACCGGGCTTTAGAATTAATAGAAAGTACAGATAAGAAGACAAAAACTTTAGCAAATATAGCAAAAGAAGTTGGATTCAACGACTATAATCAGTTTTTTATTAATTTTAGAAAACATGTAGGATGCACCCCTGGTATTTACTGGGAAAACATCGAGAAACAGAAAGTAAAAATAACATAACAGAATGTAAAAATAAAAAATGGAAATAAGTTTTTATATGTAATAAAGTTATATCCAGAGAACAAATCATATAGGGTAATAGTTGCCTTTTTGGATTTGTTTTCATAACGGGTACCCGTGGCTAAAAGTATAAAGAGCATTAGTAATCATTTCAAAACCAATTTTATGGAGGGAGTAAGAATGAAAAAAATTATATCCCTGTTAATGGTAACTATTCTATTGATTGCTTGTATTTCGGGATGTGCCTCTGAAAATAACAATTCTCAAGTCCCGGGAGAAAGTAACTCGAAACAAGGTACGCAACAGGAACAGGAGAATGGAAGTGAGCCGACTGTATTGAAGATGTGGATATTTAACGATGTGAATCTTGGTTATTGGGATGAAATGGAAAAGGGCTACAACAAGAAAAATCCTGATAATCCAATAGATCTACAAGTAGAAACTTATCCATTTGAAGAAATGCATAACAAATTGCAAATTGCAATTCAATCAGGAGCTGGTGCTCCAGATATAGCTGACGTTGAAATAAGTAAATTTCCAAATTTCCTCCGTGGAGACATTCCTTTTGCAGACTTAACAAGTATTGTAGAACCAGTTGAAGATGTTTTTGTAAAATCAAGATTTCACATATATTCTAAGGACGGAAAAGTATATGGGCTGCCGCTGCATGTTGGTGCCACAGTCATGTTTTATAATAAAGATATTCTTGCTGAAGCCGGGGTCAGCTCCGACGATATTAACACTTGGCATGATTTTGTTGAAGCAGGCAAAAAAGTTAAGGAGAAGACCGGCAAACCAATGTTCACTATTGAGGTTACGGATGTATTTACCTTTTTCCCTATGATTATCCAGCAAGGTTCAGATTTCTTTGATAAAGATGGCAATGTAATCGTTAATAATGAATCTAATGTTAAAACATTGGAGTTTATTTACAATATGGTTCATGTTGATAAAATAGCCATACCTACACCCGGCGGGAATCATCATTCAGAAGAGTTTTACAGCTTCTTTAATCAGGGAGGCTCAGCAGCTTTAATGATGCCATTATGGTATATGCTGCGTTTTGTTAACTATATGCCACAAATTGAGGGAAAAATTGAAATCAAACCAGTACCCAGATGGACCGAAGATGGAGATCGTTCTGCCGGAATGGGTGGCACAGGAACAGTTGCACTCAAATCAAGTCCTGTTTTAGATACTGCAATGTCTTTCTTAGAGTATTCAAAGTTGAGTGTAGAAGCACAGGAAGCTGTATGGACTATTCTTGGCTTCGATCCACCCCGGTTGGATGTGTGGGATTCAGAAGTGACCAGGCAAGAAAACCAGTTTACTGAATATTTTAAACAGGATATTTTTGCCGTCCTTCGAGAGGTAAAGGATGAAATAGACTCTCCCAATGTTGTTGAAGGTTATGCGGAAATGTGTGATTTGGTAAGGCAGGAATTAATGTTTAGTGTGATAAGTGAGCAAACAAAGACTCCAAAGGAAGCATTAGATGAGCTTGCAAGCGCGATAAATAAGTACAAGCAATAATATCTTATCCTTGGCCAGAGTGAAATTTCAGTTGATAAAGCAGAAAAAAAGGATAAAAGGAAGGGAACCAGATGGTTCCCTTCCCAATTAATGGTATCATATACGGTATAAGCTCACCGAAAAAAACTGGATTTCAAAACTCTTATTTGCGGCCCCCTGAATTTGTTTCTGAGGGGCCATATCATAATTCTAAATAGGAGGGAGTATATTTCTATGAGAAAATCTGTGCAGCTGTTTTCCTCAAAAAAAGTTGCACCATATGTATTTACAGCACCTTTTGTGATTACTTTTATTGTTTTTTTCTTGTATCCGACTATTAGTACAATAATTATGAGTTTTCAACGTATTGTACCTGGCGAAGCGAAATTTGTAGGCTTTGAAAACTACAGGATTTTATTTGATAAGACTTTTTATAAAGCAGTCAGTAATACAGTTGTCTTTACTTTTTGGTCTGTTTTTATCCTGGTGACACTTCCAATCTTGCTATCAGTTTTGGTAAACTACAGTATTACGAAGTTTAAAAACCCACTAAAAATGTTTATTTTCTTACCAGCTGTAGTTTCTACAGTTGTTGGCGGAGTTATATTCAGACAAATTTTTGGTGAACTCGATACTTCATTTATGAATAGTATATTATCCAAGTTTTCTATTCCTCCACAGCAATGGACAATGAAATCATCAACAGGCATGCTGTTAATGGTTTTATTGGCAGTATGGCGTTGGACAGGGGTAAATATGCTATATTTTATGGCAGGGTTACAAAATATTCCTAATGAATTATATGAATCTGCTGATATTGATGGAGCAAACTGGCCGCATAAATTTTTGCATATAACATTGCCTTCACTACAACCTGTCATTGTTTTTGTGGTACTTATTAGTGTTTCAGCAGGATTGAAAATGTTTGAAGAAAGTTATGTCTTTTGGCAAGGCAGCTCACCTATGAATATCGGCTTAACTATTTTAGGGTATATATACCGAGAGGGTATTTCATTTGGCAATTTAGGATTAGGATCTGCAGCAGGATTAATATTGCTGATGATGATCCTGATTGTTAGCGTTATTCAATTAAAGTACTTTGGATTATTGGGAAAGGAGGAACAGTAATGGGCAGAACTGTCGCAAGGTTTTTCTCGTATCTGTTTGTTATAAGTGCTGCTATCATTGCAATTTTCCCAATTTTCGCATTGATTTTGGCATCTTTTAAGCCAATGACGGAGTTATTACAGTATGGTTTAAATCTCAAACTTCAGCCTGATAAGCTTACACTGGATAATTACATTAGTATATTTACTGGGGGCGGGAATTACCTTTTATGGTATAAAAACAGTTTGATTGTATTGCTTATTGCTACGCCAATTTCCTTATTGTTATCATCCATGGTGGGCTATGGCATTGCTATTTATCAATTTAAAGGCAGAAATCTTATTTTTTTATTGGTTATTCTAATTCTTGTTATACCGATAGAAATATTATTATTGCCATTATACAGGCTTATTTCAAGAATGAAGTTAATGAATACATATGCCGGACTCATTCTTCCGTTTCTGGTATCTCCCTTTGCAGTATTCTTTTTTAGGCAGTATGTAGTTGGCATTCCAGATTCATTGGTCGATGCTGCCAGAATTGATGGATGTACAGAGTATCGTATTTTTTTCCAGATAATGAGTCCTGTTATGCTGCCAGCCTATGGAGCGATGGCTGTCCTTCTGGCAATGAATAATTGGAACAGTTTTATATGGCCATTGATTGTTATGCAGTCAAATGCCAGATTTACTCTTCCTGTAGGAATTGTGTCCTTAAACAGCCCATACTCTACAAATTACAAATTGATGATATCGGGTTCTGCGTTAACTGTAATTCCGATTATAATTATATTTTTCTTTTTCCAAAAATATTTTATCGCTGGCCTTACTAGCGGCAGCATAAAAGGTTAAAAAGGGAGGAAGAGTAATATGAATAAAAATTTTCTTTCAATTCACAAGTATTTAACTGAGTTACCAATAATAAGCAGCCATGAACATCATTTAGAAACCAAACAGCAAATGAAACTGACATTGGATAGTATTTTTAAAAACTCGTATGTTGGATGGTGTTCGCTGCCTGCTTCTACAACAAAAGATGCTCGTTCGCAATGGCTTACATCAATACGTTCAAATACATACTTTGTTTGGTTGGAAAAGAGTATCTGCCAGATCTATGGTTATGATGAAATTAATGCTGACAATTGGGATTCTATATCTGAAGATATTAATAAACGGCATCAAGACGGTTTGCATCATTGGCATATCCTGGAATGTTATGCCAATTACAAGAAATTTATTCAGGACAGTTATTGGAATCCGGGGGATTGTTTATCAAATCCGGAATTTGTTGCATCAACTTACCGTATGGATACTTGGATGGCTGGATTTCACAAGAACTGTTTGGATCATGACCGTATGAATCCAAGAATGCTTGTTGATTACGATATGCAGGACCTTGATGCATATGAAATGGCATTAAAAGCTGATATCGAATCAAAAATGCCTTCAATATGTGCTTTAAAATGTGCAGTTGCCTATGAACGCGATATAAGTTTCAAAAAAGTTTCCAGGGACAAGGCAGAAAAAATTTATGGTTCTTCTCCCGAACTGATAAGTGATGACGATAGGATTTTATTTGGTGACTATATATTTGGTTATTTTGTTGATATAGCAAGGGAGTACAATATCCCCATTCAAATACATACTGGCTTAGCAAGATTAGCTGGTTCAAACCCCATGCTCCTGGAACCGGTTATAGCTGCCAATCCGGATGTAAAATTTGTCCTTTTCCATGGTGGTTTCCCTTGGTTCTATGAAGTTGCGGCATTGGCGCATAACTACCAGAATGTGTATATTGATATGAATTGGCTTCCGCTTGTTTCTACTTCAGCGGCCCAAAATGCTCTTCATACATTCTTTGAAGTTTTGCCTGACTGCAGACGTATATGTTGGGGCGGGGATTGCTGGACTTCTGAAGAATCTTTTGGTGCAGCAATGGCTTTTAGGATGGTTTTGGCTGATGTTTTGGCTGATAAAATGTCTTCTGGCTTATATAGAACAAGTTACATTGACTTTCTTGCTGAGCGGATTATGTTTCAAAATTGCAAAGAACTCTATTCCATGGCTTAGCAGAGGTTATATGCTATATTTGGAGTGCTATTTACTGCAAAAAGCATATTTGCTATATAATTAGGGACGTGCATATACGAAATGCTGTTTTATAATGTTATACAATATTTCTATAGAATGACAGACAGCACAACCTAGAAAAACTGCCTGACTTGTAGTATAATTACACTATACAAGGGAGGCTGATAATAATATGTGGTTTGTGAAACGCGGTTTACGGTTATTAGGAACGCATGCTGTTATGTCATTAATTCAGTTTATATTTATGCCGTCATTGTTTAGTATATTGGAAAACAGCCAGATATACCAATGGTTAATGGGAATTTTGTATATCGCCGTCTTCTGGTTTATTATATATCTTGAGATGAGCGGAAGGGGCTTGGATGATTGCAAAAAAGGGCTTTATGCCGGATATAATGGGTTTATAACCGGGTTAATCGCTTCTGTTCCGGTTATTGTTATGTATATCCTGGCCGTGGCTTATCAGCCGGGGCCAAATCAGGTTAATTGGTTCAGCACTGCATTAAGAGCATGGCTAATACCGTATATAAAAATATTCGTCACATTTGATGCTTCAACCTCAATGTCCAGCTTAATGCCGGGTATATTTATCATTCCTATCTTACTATTTATCCTGGGAGCCGGTATAAGCTATATGGATGGTTCACGGAGAAGAAAGAAGATTTTGGATATAATTGATAAGTCCAATGCTATGAGGGAAGAGAAGTCAAAAGTAAACACGAATAAATAAATGATATTTATAAATAATAGTATTACCAAAAAAAACACCTGCAAATGCGGGTGTTTTTTTTGGTAATACTTTATTATGGAATAATGTTTTTTATTTTTGGAAAAATAAAACTATTGTGCATTATGGAGGCATTTGATTTATATGGAAAAAAAGGTAAAGGGCAAACTTATGATCATTGGCGGCGCTGAAGATAAAAAAGGGGAATGTATTATTCTGAAAAAACTTTTTGAACTTGCTGGCGGCCAGGATGCAAATATAGTAATAATGACAGTGGCAAGCGAGTATCCCGAAAAAATAGGGGATGAGTATACTCAAATATTCAAACGTTTTGGGGCCGGCAGTATTAATGCAATACATATCAGATCAAGGCAGGATGCTAACCATAGCGGTTTGGTTGAACAAATCGAAAAGGCGTCATGCATATTTTTCACGGGAGGGGATCAGCTGCGCATTACTTCCCTGTTGGGTGGGACACAGGCCGAAGAGATGTTGGGAAAGGCCTACAGCAGGGGTATTGTAATAGCAGGAACCAGTGCAGGAGCTTCGGTAATGAGTGAGACTATGATAACATCGGGTAACGATGATGACGCACCAAAAAAGTGTACGCTAAAGATGGCACCCGGATTGGGTTTATTGAAAGATGTAGTGATAGATCAGCATTTTGCCCAACGGGGCAGAATTGGGCGGCTGTTGACTGCTATTGCTCAGAATCCCCATATGCTTGGATTGGGAATTGATGAAGATACTGCTGTAATAATTGATAGTGATGCTGTTTTTGAGATTATAGGTTCCCATGCAGTCACCATTATTGATGGAAAAAATCTGGATTTTACCAATGTTTCAGAACTAAAACCTGATGAAATCCTGTCAATAACAAATGTTAATATGCATGTTCTTTCTTCCGGATATGCTTTTGACATAAACTTGAGAAAACCATTGATTGGGAGGTAAATGGCTTGAAAATTTGTGAGCTAAAGGCATTCAAAGGCAGAAGTATTTACAGCCACAAAAAAGTTATTAAGCTGATTGTTGATTTGGAAGAATGGTCTGACACTCCTACAAAGAATATTAGGTGTTTCAATGATAATCTGCTGAAAATACTTCCGGGATTAAGAGAACATCACTGTTCTATCGGCAAACCGGGCGGATTTGTCATGAGGCTTCGTGAGGGGACATATTTGGCACATGTTATAGAACACTGTGCATTGGAAATACAGAACATGCTGGGCTATGATGTTAGTTTTGGAAAGGCACGACAGATTGAAAATTCAAACCGATATGAAATAATTTATGAATACATAAATGAATCAGCTGGCCTGGAAATCGGCAAATATACGGTCCATCTGATAGAATCCCTGTGTAACGGAAAAAATGTTGGAATTAAAACTCATCTTGATGAAATAAAAAAGAGGGCGATGAAAAGTGAATTGGGGCCAAGCAGTAAGGCAATAATGGACGCTGCATTTGAAAGAGGGATTCCAATAATCAGAATTGGCGACGGAAGCATACTGCAGCTGGGATATGGAAAATACCAGAAAAGAATAGAAGCTACCATTACAGACAACACCAGTTGTATTTCGGTTGATATAGCATGCGACAAAAGCACTACCAAAGAGATATTAAGGGATGTGGGGATTCCCGTGCCGCCGGGCAGTGTCTGTACAGTACTCCATGATGCCCTGGAAATTGCAGAAGAATTGGGATATCCTGTAGTGGTAAAACCTGAAAGAGGCAATCAGGGAAAAGGAGTGTCCCTGGCCCTTACAAGCCCGCAGGAGGTAGCTGAAGCATTTGAGATTGCCAGGAAAATTGATGAGAACATAATTGTGGAAAAGTATATCCAGGGTAACGATTACCGGGTATTGGTAGTCGGTGACAGAGTGGTGGCTGTATCACAAAGAATTCCTGCTCATGTTATTGGAGACGGTGAGCACACGATAGGGCAGCTTGTTGAACTGACTAATATGGACGAACTGCGGGGGGAAGGCCATGAGAAGGCCCTTACAAAGATAAAGATCGATGAGATATCCATTGCTTTGCTAAGAAAGCAGGGTTATAACCTGAGTAGTATTCCCACACCGGGAGAGAGGGTTTTCCTGAAATCAAACGGCAATATAAGCTCGGGAGGTATAGCGTTTGACCGTACCGACAGGGTACACCCCGTAAATTGCGAAATAGCTGTCAGAGCCGCTCAAATAATAGGCCTGGATATAGCAGGTGTAGACATTGCCTGTCCCGATATTTCAAAACCTATTACAGAAGGACATGGCGCAGTAATTGAAGTAAACGCAGCTCCGGGTATTCGAATGCATTTGTATCCTTCAAAAGGCAAACAGAGGAATGTAGCGAAGAACATAATTGATATGCTTTTTCCATCAGGAAGCAGGCACTCAATTCCTGTTATATCCGTCACAGGAACAAACGGAAAAACTACAACTGTCCGGATGATAGCACATATTTTGAGGGTCTATGGTTATAATGTAGGAATGACTACAACAGGAGGAGTATTCATTAATGATCGCTGCGTTATGAAAGGGGACACTACAGGGCCTGCCAGTGCAAAAGTTGTGTTAACCGATAAAAATGTCGAGGTGGCAGTGCTGGAAACTGCCCGCGGCGGTATCATCCGATCGGGTTTGGGTTATGATCTGAGCGATATCAGCGTATTAACAAACGTTACAGAAGATCATCTCGGAATAGATGGGGTTTACACCCTGGATGACCTGCTGTATGTAAAATCCCTTGTTATTGAAGCTGTAAAAACAAATGGATATGTAGTATTGAATGCCGATGATCCTATGGTGGTGCAGGCTGCCAAAAGGGTCCGGAGCAATATAATATATTTTTCAAAGCAGGAGGATAACCTGATAATACATAAACACCTAGCCGAAGGCGGAATTGCAGTATTCCTAAAAGACCAATACATAACTATAGCCACAGGAGATGGGTTTTTGCAGGTTCTGCATATATCCAGGATACCCGCTACTTATGACGGAAAGCTGGTTTATAATATAGAGAACAGCCTGGCTGCCGTAAGCGCAGCTTACGCCATGAAAATTCCCGTTGATACAATTCAGAACGCCTTAAGTTCTTTTTATACAGACGAATTACAGAATCCCGGAAGATTTAACCTGTTTAATATTGGGGCTTTCAGGGTTGTGGTGGATTATGCCCACAACATAACGGGATACAGATATACCGTCGATGCGGTAAAAAAGATGGGTGCATCGCGGATTATTGGAATTATAGGTGTACCGGGTGACAGGGATAACAATACAATAAAACGGATAGGTTATCTGTCAGGGAAGTCATTTGATTATATTTTTATAAAGGAAGATGCAGATCTAAGAGGCCGGCGCAAAGGTGAAGTGGCGGACCTGCTTAAAGAAGGTGCTTTATCTGCGGGTATGGACTCCAAAAATATACAAATAATTCTTTCAGAGGTACAGGCACTGAAGACAGCAATAAAGAAGGCAAAAGCAGGAGACCTGATTATCATATTTTATGAAAGATTTGAACCGGTAGTTGGCGCCATAAAAGATACGCTGTCAGCTTTTGAACAAAAAATTCAGCGCTATAAAACCGTGGAGGGTGAAGATATAATCCTGGGAGCAACAGAAATATGATAAGCACAACGGTTCAATGAAAAATTGCTTATTCGTGATTGTTTGAAAAAAAAGCCGTTAATATCAGCAATTTGTTACCCCTTTCATAAAAACATTAAAAATCTTTACATAAGGCATTTGATGGAAAGAAACTACAATTATGGTGTTTTGACATTTAATGTTTGTATTATATAATATAGTATAGGAAAGGGGTAGCTTTGGTGTTAGTGGATTTTAAAGAAATTGAATTAAGCGATAGACCTGTGATCGAGCATTATTTGTCAATGAGGTATTATGACAATTCTGAATTTTGTTTTTCCAATTTGTTCATATGGCGATATGGGTTTAATCTTAAGTTCTCTGTGATTGATGATTATTTATGTATTGTTGGCCGTCTGGGAGAGAGTTTTTATTTCATATTCCCTCCCCTCGGAAGAGATGATGGCAATCTGGATCGGGCGTTTATTAAGGTGATAGAATACTATAAAGCACAGGGGTATCCTATTATTATAAAATGTGTTACCGAACCCATGCGTATGCTGATTGAACAGGCGATGCCCGGTTTTTTCCGTTATGAGAGGGATCCTAACAACGATGATTATGTTTACAGCACTTATGATCTGATAAACCTGGAAGGAAAGAAATATCATCAGAAAAGAAATCATATAAACAGGTTCCTAAAGAATTACGAATATACGTATGAGAGTATCGATGACAGTAACATTGAAGAATGTATTGCGGCTGAAATCGAATGGCTGAAAGGCAAGGAGCCTGATAGAAGCTTGCAGGACGAAAAGATAGCTATAATGGAGGCTCTGAACAACTTTGACCAGCTGGGCCTTAAAGGCGGCGCGCTTAGAATTGACGGTAAGATTCAGGCCTTTTCCATCGGCGATCTGCTGAACCCTGAAATGGTTGTTATACATTTTGAAAAGGCAAATACTGAATATCATGGTTCTTACGCCATGATCAACCAACAGTTTGCCGCAAACTGCTGGAAGGATATCCCGTACATAAACAGGGAAGAAGATATGGGAATACCGGGCCTCCGCAAGGCAAAGAGATCCTACCATCCTATAAAGATGGTGGAAAAATATACAGCATATCTGGCAAAGGAGTAGTTATGCATATCAGAATTCCTCACGATAAAGATATATCGCAGATAAAAGAGTTATGGCAGTATTGTTTTGACGATTCACCTGAATTTGTCGAGTGGTTTTTTGAAAACAGGTACAAAAGTGAATATGCATTAGCTTATTATGACGGAGACAAAATCAGTTCTGCACTGCAGCTTCTGCCATATACAATAATGCTGAGGGGCAGGCAGATGGACACATCCTACCTGGTAGGAATGTCAACGTGGCCTGAATACCGGGGCAGAGGCGATGCCGCGGCTTTAATCCGGCATTCTCTCGAGCTTATGCGCGGCCGGCAGGAGTGGGTATCAATACTGCTGCCCTTTCGTTATGATTTTTACAGGAAATACGGATGGGAGATATGCTGCGAACATTTAATGTACAAGGGAAGCAATGAATTGTTCAGCAGTCCCGGGCGGATTTCCGGAGAGATAATCCCTGTATCTTTCGATAAAATTGATGTTTTAAATGAATGCTACCGGGAATTCATGAGGCATTATCATGGTTATGTGATAAGGAAAGAAGAGGACTGGAAAAGAGTGCTGGGTGATCTATACATCGAGTCAGGCAGCGGTTACATAGTATATGATGCGGGTAAAGCTGCGGGTTATGCGCTTTTTACCATATCAAACCGTGAGTTGAGGGTACGTGAACTTATATATAATTCCCCCAGGGCAAAGGATACACTTTTAAAGCTTATTGCCAGCCATTATTCCCAATGTGATGTCATTGTTTGGACTGCACCGGCAGATGACATTACATACATTGATATGCATGACTCCCGGGGGCTAATATATAAGCAGGCTTATGTAATGGGAAGGATAGTAGATGTCAGACATGCTTTAGCGGGACTAAAAGCTGGGCAGGATATCGTTTTGCATATTAAAGTATTGGACGATGTGCTTCCCTGGAATAACGGGGTATTTTGCCTGGAAAGCATTGATGGAAGTATTGAAGTATCCTCTTCGGATAACCAGCCTCAGGTTATTGTGCCCATAACTACTCTAGCCCAGTTGTTATGGGGTTACATAACGCCGGCTCAGGCGCGAAGACACGGAAAGCTCGAATGCTGTGACGACAGCGCCATGTATATTCTTCATGAAGTCTTTAACCCTGTTGTGCCATATATTATAGAAGATTACTGATATTGATGATTATGCTATGGAATGGGTACATATTCCGGTATTCTACCGGTAAATGAAGTCAGGTAAGAAAAACCTGATTTCTTTATTTCTTTAAGAACATTGTCAAATCCGAGGGCAATGTGTTCCGGCCTATGGGCGTCAGAACCAAGGGTTATGATCTTCCCGCCGAACTGCCTGTAGCGGTTGATTATATCCAAATGGGGCATAGGGGTTTTTGATTCATGACGATAGCCGGATGTGTTGATTTCAAGCCCTTTTCCCTTTTTGATAAGAGTGATGATTATATCGTCTGTCAACTGGCTGCATATCAGATGATCCTTATCATCTGCCGGGAAGGGAGAATAGCGTTTTATATAATCAAGATGTCCTAATACATCAAACTCGTCGTATGACTTAATAAGGGACAATACTTCCCGGTAGTATAATTGATAGGATTCTTCTTTGGTTTTGTCAGCATAGTATTCGCCCAGATAGGGATCAACGCCGTTAACCAGGTGGACAGAAGCTATTACGAAATCAAAGGGGTAGGCTTGGATAATATCGGAGCATTCTCCCAAAACATGGGGTTGGAGGCCTATTTCAATTCCTTTTTTGACAGACAGGCAACCCTTAAATTTCTCCTGCAATATAGTTAAATCTTCAAAATATTGATCAAGGGTTCTCGCATCAAGCGCCGGAAAGGCCGAATCGGGCCAATCAATATCGATATGATCGGTAATGGCAATTTCTTTTAAGCCAAGTTCTACAGCGCGGCTGCATGCTGTTTCCATTAACATTTGGCTATCAGGTGAATAGGAAGTATGAACATGGTAATCAAACAACTGTTATCCCTGCCTTCAACTAGTTATACTAATGTGTATTCTACAGTCAATAATTGATTCCGTCAACACAACTTCATATACATTTTGAAAATGCGACTCCCGGGTTGTTCATTTCAGGGGTGGAATTTGCTTTTTCAAATAACAATCAGAGAAAAACAGGATAAAATTAGAAAACAACGATTGACTTGGAATATTATATATAATATAATAAACGTAATTTAACACTGCGTTGCTTTAACAAGATAAAGCGATAAACCTGCAAACCGGAGGTTGTAAATGATTGGAAAATTAAAGGTACATTTACCGGGAGGCGTGCAGGACTACTTACCCGATGAGTGTTACAACAAACGGAAGGTAGAAGAAAAGATCAGGAATTTCTTCTTTTTAAGCGGGTACGATGAAGTTGAAACCCCCATACTGGAATATTTTGATGTGTTTGCGGGGATAAAGACTTCTATAGACCAGGAAAACATGTTTAAACTTATCGACCCGGAGGGCAGGATCCTGGTATTGCGGCCGGACATAACCATGCCTATAGCAAGGATGGTTGGAACAAAACTGAAGGATTGTGCTTTGCCGATCCGGTTATCATACCTTGGCAATGTATATCAATATGGCGAGATCCAGATATGCAAGCAAAGAGAAGTAGCACAGGCCGGAATAGAGCTTCTTGGTGTTGACAGTGCAGAGGCCGATGCGGAAGTTATTGCCATGGCTATTCAGATGTTCTTAAATCTGGGCTTAAAAGAGTTTCAAATTGACATAGGGCAGGTGGAATTTTTCAAGGCAATTATTAAGGAAGCAGTTTTGTCAGACGAGAACACCGAAGAAGTTCACCGGCTAATAGATCAAAAGGATATGCTCTCCCTGGAGAGGCTGCTAAAAGAACTGCCAATATCCGAAGATGTAAGGAATCTGTTATACAAACTGCCGCAGCTTTATGGTGACAGCAGCGTACTAAATGAAGCCATGGAAATATCCCGCAATGCCGAAGCCAGGGCAGCTGTAGAGAACATACAACAAGTTTACCGTATATTAAAGGGCTACGGTTTTCAGAACTATATCAGCTTTGATCTGGGCATGGTTCAAAGTTTTGATTTTTATACAGGTATCATATTCAGGGGGCTTACAAGGGATTTGGGTTATCCCATATGCGGTGGAGGACGGTATGACATGCTTGTTTCCGAATATGGATGCGATTTGCCTGCTACGGGTTTTGCTGTTGGTATTAAGCGTTTGCTCATCGCCATGGAACAGCAGGGCTGCCTGGAGGAGATTCCCCGGATTGATGTTTTATTGACATTTACGGAAGAGGACAGGGGAAAGGCATACAGGGTTTTGCAGCAGCTGAAGAATGAGGGAAAAAGGGTTGAAATGTTTCTCCCGCTGAAGTCGGCTGTAGAACCCATGACATATGCCAGGCAGAAAGGGATAACTCAAATAATAAATATAAGCGGATCCGGTATAAAAAAGTATAATGTGGATTGAGTGAGATTTGTGATAAAACAGGTTGGGAAGGAGATATACCCTTGATAACTATTGCGCTTTCAAAGGGGCGGTTATTTGATGAATCGGTAAGACTGTTAACAGATGCCGGACTGGATTGTTCAGAACTTGAACAGCCGTCAAGGAAACTTATATTCTATACTCCTGATGAACAGGTCAGGCTGGTGTTGGTTAAGCCAAGCGATGTTCCGACATACGTTGAATACGGGATAGCAGATGCGGGAATAGTGGGGAAGGATGTACTGATGGAGGAAGGAAGATCCCTTTACGAGATGCTGGACTTAAAGTACGGCAGGTGCAGGATTGTGGTAGCCGGTTTCCCCGAAAAAAGAGATACATGGATTACCCGTGCCTATACCCGGGTTGCCACAAAATACCCTAATATCGCAAAAAGCTATTTTTCCAGCCAGGACAAGACAGTGGAGATTATCAAACTGAACGGTTCGGTAGAGCTGGGGCCGTTAACCGGTTTGTCAGACGTCATTATTGATATTGTGGAGAGCGGCAGGACTTTGAAGGAGAACGGATTGGTGGTCCTGGATGAGATTTGCCCTATAAGCGCAAGATTGGTGGTTAACCGCATAAGCTTAAAAACAAAAAACACTGAAATCAGGAGTTTAATTAACAATATTCAAAGGATGTTGGAGGAGAAGAAAACATGATCAATGTCATTGATGGGCGGGGAAAAGATATTAACTGGATAACAGGTAAACTAAACCGGCGTTCTCAGCTTACACTGGAAGAAGAAAAACACGTGGTCAGTGAAGTGCTGGACAGTGTCAGGAAAAATGGCGACCGGGCGTTGATTGAGTTTACCGCCAGATTTGACGGAGTATTATATGACAGTGCAGAGGATATGGTTGTCAGCCGGAATGAAATACAGGAAGCCTATGAAACAGTGGAAGCACGCTATATAGATATAATCAGAAAAGCCAGGGACATGATCTGGAGATTCCACAGCAGGCAGTTGGAAAATTCATGGATGATTTATGAAGACAACGGTGTAATACTAGGCCAACGGGTGCTTCCCATAGAACGGGTGGGAGTTTATGCTCCCGGGGGCAGGGCTGCCTATCCGTCTTCGGTGCTTATGAACATTGTTCCGGCCCGGGTGGCCGGTGTTCCGGATATTATTTTACTAAGTCCGCCTGACAAAAATAAAAAGATTAATCCTTATACCCTGGTAGCTGCATGTGAAGCCGGATGCAAAAAAATATTCAAGGTTGGCGGGGCTCAGGCTATAGCTGCGTTGGCTTTTGGAACATCAACCATACCTAAAGCAGACAAAATAGTCGGGCCTGGAAATGTATATGTTACATTAGCGAAAAAGGAAGTATACGGATATGTTGATATTGATCTGATAGCCGGACCCAGTGAAATTATGGTGCTGGCAGATTCATCCGCAAACCCTGCTTTTGTTGCGGCTGATCTGTTATCCCAAGCCGAGCATGATCCTATGGCTTCGTCAATACTTGTGACGGATTCCTTTGGCCTTATCTCCGGCGTAAGCCGGGAGATACAAAAGCAGCTCCCAATGTTATCTACAAGAAGTACAATCGAGGAGTCCCTGAAAAATAACGGCGCGCTTATAGCGGTGGATTCTCTCAATCAGGCTGTGGATATTGCAAATGATCTTGCTCCGGAACATCTGGAACTTGCAGTTCAAAATCCTTTTGAAATTTTGGGTGACATCAAAAATGCCGGTTCAATATTTTTAGGTGAATATACTCCTGAACCGGTAGGCGATTATATGGCAGGGACAAATCATACACTGCCTACCAGCGGAACAGCCCGGTTCTTTTCACCTTTGGGCGTCTATGATTTTATAAAAAGATCAAATGTGCTTTTTTATACCGGGAAGGCATTAAAAGCAATAGGTGAAGACATTATTGAGTTTGCTGATAAAGAAGGATTTACCGCCCATGCCAATTCCGTTAAGGTGAGGTTTGAAAAATGAAGGTTTATTTGCGCAGCGGCCTGAGAGATTTAAAACCATATAAGGCAAATGATGTGCCGTATAGAATAAAGATGGATGCTAATGAAAGCCCATATGATCTGCCCGGTGTGGTGAAAAAACAGCTTGCCCGGGAATTGTTGGAGGATAGTGGATTAAACCTGTATCCTGATTCGGATGCAGCAGTTTTAAGAGAAAGTATATCCGGGTACTGCAAAGTGCATCCCGATGAAATTATCGTCGGCGCAGGCTCCGATGAACTTATCCAGGTAATAATAAATGCATTTATCGATAGGGGTGAAATGGTGCTTTATCCGGATCCATCCTTTGGAATGTACGGCATATTTACTCGTATTGCAGGCGGAATTCCCGTTGAGGTGCCCCTGAACGATGATTTCAGCTACGATACAGATGGATTTCATAAGGCTATAGAACAGCACAAACCCAAACTTATATTTATCTGTTCTCCCAACAACCCAACGGGCAATATCCTGGAATTGGACAGGCTGCGGGGATTACTGGAAAATTTCAACGGGATAGTGGTTGTAGATGAAGCTTATGGGGAATTCTGCAGCCATTCAGCTATTGAATATATTGCACAATACCCCAACCTGGTGGTTTTGAAGACATTTTCAAAGGCTATGGGGCTTGCCGGTCTCAGAATAGGTTATTTAATAGCCAACAAAGGCCTGGTTGAGCAAATTAGCATAGTTAAACCTCCGTATAATGTCAGCAGCATCTCACAGAGAGCTGCACGGCTGGTGCTGGAAAATATAGATATTATCCGGGAAAGAATATCAAAAATTGTAGCCGAGAGGGAACGGTTATACGGTAAACTGTCTCGTATGAACGGTATAAGTGTTTATCCGTCAAATACTAATTTTTTACTGCTCAAAGCAAATGGTGCCGGAAAAATATGCGAAAGACTCATGCAGGAGGGGATACTGGTACGCAGTTTTGCCGGTAACGGCAGGCTGAAAGATTGTTTAAGGGTTACAGTGGGGACAGCTGAAGATAACGATACTTTTCTCCAGGTACTGGAGCAAATTTTGAGGGGGCAATAATATGAGTTTAAGAACAGGCAAATTTAGCAGGATGTCAGCAGAAACAAGGGTTGAAGCGGAGATAACCCTGGAAGGCAGCGGAGTTTCACAGATTGATACCGGAATCGGTTTCTTTGATCACATGCTTGAACTCTTTACTTTGCATGGCGGTTTTGATATCCATCTGTCCTGCAATGGGGATCTCGAGGTAGATGGACACCATACTGTTGAAGATACAGGCATTGTCCTGGGGAAGGCATTTGCAAAAGCCCTTGGTGAAAGAAAGGACATAGCGCGCTACGGCACGTTCTTTGTGCCCATGGATGAATCCCTGGCCATGGTATGCATCGATATAGGAGGGCGTCCATTTCTCTATTACCAGACACCGGATCTGGCCGGGAGAGTTGGACAGTTTGACACACAGCTGGCAGAAGAATTCTTCAGAGCCTTTTCTAACAGCTGTGGGATTGGGATACATGTGCGGGTCTTATATGGACGGAACACCCATCATATGCTGGAAGCAGTCTTTAAAGCTTTCGGAAGGGCTATGAAACAGGCAGTAACTATTACAGGGAATACGGGACAGGTTCCCTCAACCAAAGGTGTTATGGATTAAGTTCTGACTGCAGCAAAGGGCAAGGTATATGGAGATTTTTTGGAGGGTATTGAATTATGACAATTTATCCTGCTATTGATATCAAAGAAGGCAAATGTGTACGTCTTGTTCAGGGCAGTATCCGCCGGCAAACGGTATACAGTGATAATCCTGTAGAAGTTGCCATTGAATGGGAATCTCAGGGAGCAAAGTATATCCATCTGGTTGACCTGGACGGGGCATTCCAGGGCAAGAGCAATAACGAAAACATTATAAAAGAAATACTTAAGACAGTCAGCATACCGGTTCAGCTTGGGGGAGGCATACGTGATGAACAAAAGATTGCCTACCTGCTGGACGATCTGGGAATCAGCAGGGTCATACTGGGAACTGCAGCAATTGAAGATCCTTATATGCTTGAGACGGCGGTAAAAAAATATGGAAGCAGAATAGCGGTCGGCATAGATGCCCGGGAAGGCAAGGTGGCAGTAAAAGGTTGGACTGATGAATACGGCATTTCGCCGTTGGAACTGGGAAAAAAAATGCGGGACGTAGGAGTGGAGACGATAATTTATACGGACATATTGAAAGACGGCATGCTGGACGGGCCAAACATTTCTACAACCCGGGAGATGGTTCAGCATACCGGGCTAAATGTAATAGCATCGGGTGGAATTAGTGATATAAGCCATATCAGGCTGCTAAAAGCCGCAGGTGTTTCCGGAGTTATAATCGGGAAGGCGTTATATACCGGCATGATTAAGCTAAAAGATGCAATTGAACTTGGAAACTGACAGAAGTTTTTTTCATATGGCAGAAAATTGATTTGGATGAGGGGAAGTAATGATGAAGCTGATGGATGAGGTTAAATTCAATAATGATGGGCTGATACCGGCCATAATCCAGGATTATGAAAACGGACAGGTATTGATGCTTGGCTATATGAACCGGGAAGCGCTGGAAAAAAGCCTTGAAACAGGTATAACCCATTATTGGAGCAGAAGCAGGAAAAAGATTTGGATGAAAGGAGAGACATCCGGCCATATTCAACAGATTGAGGAAATAGCCGTTGACTGTGACGGGGATGCTTTGCTCGTCAGGGTAAAGCAGGTAAAAGCCGCCTGTCATAACGGTTACAGATCATGTTTTTACAGGATTGTTTCTGATAATGACGGTGTATTGAAGGTAGATCAGGAGAAGTTGTTTGATCCTGAAGATGTATACAGCAATACCGGTCAAAACCTAAAAAACCGTGATATAATAAATAATATAGGAGCGATACTGCAGGAGCTGTATGATGTCATTGATTCCAGAAAACGCTATCCAAAAGAGGGTTCATATACATGCTACTTATTTGAAGAAGGCATAGATAAAATCCTCAAAAAAGTTGGCGAAGAGTCCTCCGAAGTGATCATAGCGGCAAAAAACCGGGATAAGGGCGAGGTAGTATATGAAGTTAGCGATCTTCTGTACCATATACTGGTGTTATTGGTTGAACAGGGAATATCGTTAGGCGACATACACGATGAACTGAGAAAACGCAGATGAATCAGGCGGAAATAAAAAGCTTTGCTCTCCATGCCGGATGTATAAAAAGATAATCGCAGATTTCGGGAGAAATGTTAAGATAATTGGGCTATATTCTTTATAATTCTTTTTGACTTGTAGCCTGATGTAATATATACTAATATTTGTCTCTAAGGCACTGTTTATAGAACTGTAGGGGGGCCCGGTAGTTCAGTTGGTTAGAACGCTAGCCTGTCACGCTAGAGGCCGAGGGTTCGAGTCCCTTCCGGGTCGCCAGTTATAAGCCTCGGTAGCTCAGTCGGTAGAGCAGCGGACTGAAAATCCGCGTGTCGGTGGTTCGATTCCGCCCCGAGGCACCACAACCAGGGTGCCGGCAGGAAAAATAAATATAGAACAGCATGTACATGCGGGAGTGGCTCAGTGGTAGAGCGTCGCCTTGCCAAGGCGAATGTCGCGGGTTCGAATCCCGTCTCCCGCTCCAGGTATGGCGCCATAGCCAAGTGGTAAGGCAGAGGTCTGCAAAACCTTTATTCCCCAGTTCGAATCTGGGTGGCGCCTCCATTTTATTTTGCCGGAGTGGCGGAACTGGCAGACGCACAGGACTTAAAATCCTGCGGTTTTTCGGAAAACCGTACCGGTTCGATTCCGGTCTCCGGCACCAGAAATATTGAAAAATCAAGGGTTTGGGAATAACGTTCTCAAACTCTTTTTTATGTAAAGCTTTTTGGCTCCAATACTGGCTCCAGAACTGACACCTGATTTGACACCTTTTTATTCTTTTCCGGATAGAGTAAAAGAGGGTTCATAATAGGACATTTCCTTAGACAGCAACTTTAAATATATACGGTAAATATTTAAGAGCACGTAACGATCTACCTTGCACCATAATAGATAACTTATTATCCAGCCGTGATCTTTCGACCACGACCGAACAGTTCATTACCTATCATGATGGGTCGTTCGACTATACAGGATACCTGTACGACCCTATGCAACCTTTCGGCTGCATAGAATCGTTAGTCAACTAAGCAGTTCACCTGCGGCACCCTGTATAATCTTAGCTCGACCCTGCACAACAGGTTGGAATCCTATTACAATCATAATATTTACTTAATATACGACTGCAATAGAACTTTTCCCCGCCATGCAGAATCTTCCCGCCGACTGCATACAAGCCTCAACAGACCTGTAAGCAATCTTTGGCCGACCCATATATACCCTCTGTGAGCACATATGAGTCTGGGCTCAACCGTTACGTGCCCTTTCGCTATTTAGATTACCCATCAAAAATGATTTTATACAGAAAATAAGAACTTTATATTAACAAAAATTGGATAACCAGGCTGTCATTGACGACTGCTTCCATATTATTATCAGTGTTTTTTGCACCTTTCTTCATATAATATGAACAAAAAGCAAAGGAGTATAAATAAAAATGAGTACCGGATCAGGCTCATTCAATGCAGAGGAATATATAACCAAACTTCCCATGCGCCGCTGGAATCATAGAACCGGCAGTTGGGAAACCGATTATGCCGATTATCTGGAAATCAAATGGAGAATGGTATGGTTTCGCGGTGAGAACAGGGAAAATACAAAGACCTCCATACGGGATAAAATTATTGATCCACAGAGCAGGTTTGCCTACTATGAACTTGAAGTAGTTGACAGTAAAGGAAATGTTGAGATAGGTGTGGGTTCGGAAACCGGCGATGACTTTGAAGATTATATAGAAAAAGCGTATACCAAGGCCTATGGAAGAGCATTGGCTGCATTGGGTTATGGAACGCAGTTTGCACCGGAGTTGGAGGAAGGCGAAAGTATTGCGGATAGTCCCGTGGAAACCCAAAAAACGGAGTCAAAAGCCATAGCCCGTAAGAGGCCGGTTACCGAAGCCCAGCGGAGGGCAATATATGCAATTTATAATGCCTTGGGATACACGGAAGCACAAATGAAAGAAATAATGCAAACGCGATATAATAAAAGCGACAGCAAGTCACTGACCAGGCAGGAGGCCTCCGATTTTATCGATTACCTGAACAGTATAAAAAATAGGAACTTAACCCATTAAATATGGCATTACTATTATTTCCTTGACTCCACCCCTGTCCTTAATATAAAATGTGTCTATAGTAAAACACAGGGGTGGATAAAATATGGCACAGATTATACCATTTAAAGGATTGCGCTATAATAAAGAAAAGATAGGGGATCTTGCAAAAGTTATGACCCCACCGTATGATATTATTTCCCCGGATGAACAGGAACAGTATTATAATATGAACGATTACAACATTATCCGTTTGGAATTAGGCAAGGAAGAACCCGGAGACAATGAATATGATAACAAATATGCCCGGGCTGCTTCATACCTGAACAGCTGGATTGAGGAGCAGGTTTTGATAAGGGAGAGCAAACCCTCGCTATACATTTACCAGCAGCGGTTTACACTTTCAGACGGAACGGTATACACAAGAACCGGTTTTATCGGCCTTGTAAGGTTGGAAGAGTTTTCTAAGGGTGTTATACTGCCCCATGAAAATACACTGTCCAAACCGAAAGCTGACAGGCTGCAGCTTATGCGTGCCTGCAGCGCAAATTTCAGTCAGATATTTGGCCTTTATGATGATCCTGAAAAAACGGTGCCCGGGCTGCTTAATCAATACATATCTGCAAATGCGCCTGATATTCAGGTTGAGGCTATTGATGGGATTGTCGAGAGGCTCTGGGTGGTTTCCGAACCGGATATAATTGCCCGGGTTCAGGAAAGCATGTCACAAAAAAAGATATACATTGCCGACGGGCACCATCGTTATGAGACAGCCCTCACATACCGGAACGAGCGAATCAGAATGAATCCCGGTCACACCGGGAACGAACCGTATAACTTTGTGATGATGATGATGGTAGAGATGGATGACCCGGGCTTGCTTATACTCCCAACACACCGTGTAATGTGTGGTATAAAGGATATAGAGCTGAAGGAGGTTATGGCAAAAGCAGCTGAATCCTTCCACATAGAGGAATACGGTTTTTGTGGTACAAGCAGGGAGGAAAGGGCAGGGGAGATGAATACAATACTAAAAAAGAAAGGATTCCATAGTTTTATCTATTATGATGGCAGCCGCACAAACTTTTACGTATTAACACTGGCGGATACAAATATAATCAGGGAAAGCCTTCCCGAACATGACGAATCATACACAGACCTGGATGTGTGCATCCTTCATACTCTGCTCATTAAGCCCATTTTAGGGATAGGTGAGGAGCAGCTGGCTAACCAGGAGTTTATCAAATATACTCACGATATAAGTGAGGGAGTGGCGCTGGTTGAGGATGGCGCTTGCCCGATGGCCTTTTTTGTGAATCCAACGTCAGTAAAACAGGTAAAAGCAGTATCACTGGCCGGTGAAAAAATGCCCCAGAAATCCACTTATTTTTACCCGAAGCTATTAACCGGCCTGGTATTGAACAAGATAGATTGATTATAATGACCTGTTTTCGCTTAACAGTTTTAAATCTGGCATGATGATTTAACTGTATAACCAGGTTGTTTCCAACAGCAGGATATCTCTGTATTCCTGCTGTTTTTGTTTGTATGCTGAATATTTAACCTTCTTTTGTATATTCTATATTTAGGAATACCGGTGAAAAAGCAGCATGTATAATGATGCCTTGTATAAAAGTATAAGCTAATGAAGCGGTAAAAACTATGGATGCAGTGAACAGTTAACAATAATATTTTTGAGAGGTTATTATATGGGATATACAAAAAACCCAAAAAACATTGAGGCAATGAAAAAAAATAAAACACCGCAGCTAAAAAGCGAAGAAAAGGTTGATCTGACCCTTGATAAAAGTGTAAGCAAGAACCTGGAAAAATTCAAAGCATTTCTTGATGAGAGCAGCGATGCCGTATTCAGGGAATTTAAACTGGGTGTGCAGGGAATACCCTGTGCTGCGGTTTACATAGATGGGTTGGTCGACAAACTGGTTATAAACGATCAGATTCTAAAACCCATGATGTATCAGATAGCAATCCTGGAAAACACTCTTCAAAAGCCAATTGAACCTGATAAAGCTTTTGAGTATGTAAAAATGCATGTCTTGGCAGTGGGAGAGATTAAGGAAGCAGATACACTGGACGAAGCGTTTCTGTTTGTAATGTCAGGTGAAGTCGGGATAATGATTGAAGGTTTTGAGAAAATCCTGATTGCAAGCGCCCGGGGCTGGCCCCAGCGAAGCATACAGGAGCCTCCGTCAGAAATTGTAATACGCGGCCCGAGGGAAGGCTTTACCGAAACGCTCAGGGCAAATACTGCATTACTAAGAAGGAAAATAAGGGATCCCAATTTTGTGATAAAGACCATCCAGGTAGGAAGACGGGGGAAAACCGATGTCGCCTATTCGTATATAAAAGGAATAGCAAATCCGGAATTGGTGGAGGAGGTGGAACGCAGGCTAAATCAAATAGATGTGGATATATTTCTGGACAGCAGCCAGATAGAGCATCATATTCAGGATGTATATATGACGATCTTCCCACAGATCGAGGTCAGCGAACGGCCAGACAGGACAGCTGCAAGCCTGGCAGAAGGACGTGTGGCCATATTGATGGACAACAGTCCTTATGCGCTAATCGTACCGGCCACATTCTATCAGTTTTTTCAAAGCTCTGAAGATTACTATGAACGATGGCCATTGGCCTCGGTCATCAGGATCCTGCGCTGGATAGGGGCTTTTCTTGCATCGTTAACCCCGGGCCTGTATGTAGCCATTGTATCTTTCCATCCCGGTTTTATTCCAACCAGCCTGGCAATTTCTATTGCAGCTACACGTGCAACCGTACCCTTTCCCGCTTTTCTTGAAGCTTTACTTATGGAGTTAACTTTTGAGCTTCTCAGGGAAGCGGGGGCCAGGCTGCCCAGGGCCATAGGCCAGACCATAGGAATAGTGGGAGGTCTGATTATCGGGGATGCGGCTGTAAGAGCAGGGATAACCAGTCCAATTATGGTTATTGTTGTAGCCATAACAGCCATAGCTTCCTTTATTATTCCCTCATACAATGCAGCCTTAGGCATAAGGATTCTGCGGTTTCCATTTATCATTCTTGCTGCTGTTTTTGGTTTATACGGTGTTATCCTGGGATTCATAATTCTAAATGTACATCTGGTGACCATGAAAAGCTATGGTGTCAGCTTTATGACTCCACAGGCACCAATAAGATACCAGGACTGGAAGGATTTTCTTATACGCCTTCCCAGTCAAATGGCCATGCGGAGGCCCACCAGTTCATATCCGATAGATATAGACCGCAGAGATCAGGACCCTGTCAAGGAGGAGGCATAATGAAAGAAAGAACCGACAGGTTGAGCAACTTACAAATAACGTTCCTTATATCATCTACCATTATTGGTGTGACGGTATTGGTTTTGCCTCGCACCGCCACCGAACTGGTCAAATCCGGGGGTTTTATAGCCACATTTGTCACCGGTATATTAATGGCAATTGTTCTTGTTATAGAAGCCCTTCTGGCTAAAAGATTTCCCGGTAACACCATAGTGGAATTCAGCAAAGATGTAATAGGTTTTATACCGGCAAAAGTTTTAGGCGTGATTTTCTTTTTTCATTTTATATCCGTTAGTTCTACCATACTGAGAATTTTTTGCGATGCTATAAAGGTACTGCTGCTGGAGGCAACTCCTTTGGAAGTATTGATAATCACATTCCTGTTTGCAGTCGTGTATTTGTGTCTCAACGGAATCAGCTCAATTGCAAAAATATGTGAATACTTTGAACCCCTGGTAATCGGAACAATGTTCCTGGTTATTATACTATCCTTCAGGAATTTTAATATTGAAGAACTGCTTCCTGCTTTCAGACAGGATGTGTTTGAATGGATTTCTGCAGTACCATCCCTTACCATTTCTTACCTGGGCATTGAGGTGCTTCTCTTTGCCGCTCCCTATGTCCATAATTCTGATAGTGTTGTAAAATACGGTCTTTTGGGAATACTGCCCTCAATTATTGTCTATACTTTATTTGTCGCAGTTACTGTCGGCACGGCAGGCATTGAGCCGGTAGCCAGATCGCTCTATCCCGTCATCCAACTGGCAAGATATATCAGCTTTCCCGGAGGGTTTGCAGAAAGGTTTGATATATTTTTTATGATATTCTGGATTCTCGGCGCTTATACAACCTTGACATCATATCTTTATATGGCTTCAGTATCGATAAGCAGGGTATTGGGGTTAAGAAACTTCAAACCTTTTATACTGTTAATCGTTCCGTTTTTATATATAGTTGCACTGATCCCCCAGAATCTGAAGGAAATCAGCACCTTTTCCCAATATTCAAGTTATTTAGGCCTGGCAGTTCTGGCCTTGGTGGTCATTCTCTATGTATTGGCCATCGTGCTAAAAAAAGGGGAGATGCGAAAGTGAGAGGTATCAGGTGTTTTATAGCAGTTGCTTTAACAATGGGGATTGCACTGGTTCAAACCGGGTGTTGGGATAGGGTGGAGATTGAGAAGCATGCCTTCATCTTAGGGATTGGCTTGGATATACCGGAAAAAGCAGATCAAAAGGATGATTTGGTTATGGTTACATATCAGATTGCCTTACCGGCTGATATGGTGGGACAGGCAGGGCAGGGAAATGGAGGCGGAGGCGGTGGCAGCTCATCAACACTCAATATAAGTATAGAGGCAAAAAACCTGGCAGTTGCAGAGCAGACCCTAATGGCAACCCTTAACCAGATTCCAAATTATACGCATAACCAGCTGGTAGTATTTGGGGAAGAATTGGCCAGAAAGGGGATTGGAGACTATATTGATTTTTTCTTTAGAGATCCAAGGGTGAGACAGCGTACAAAAGTTGTGGTTTGCCAGGGTAAAGCCGGAGATGTCTTTAAAACTCAACCCAGGACAGTCCAGAGCACCTCCCAGTATATCAGTGACTTATTGGATGAAAATGAAAAAAACAGCCTGATGATACTTATGCCCCTTGATTTCGGATTGATGCAGAGACACTTCATACGTAAACTTGATGTGTGTCTGCCAAGGGTTACAGTAAAAAAGGATACATTGACCCTTGAAGGAGCGGGTGTTTTCAGCGGCGATAGATTAGTTGACTGGTTTACCGGCTCTGAGGTTATGAGCCTTAAATGGCTGCACGGGGAGCCGGCTAAAGGGACTGTGGATATTACGAATGAAAAATCAGGTGCAGGAAACATTGCATTCAAAATTATTAATAACAACATCTCAATAGAACCCGTAAAAAAGAACAATAGTTTTAGCTTAAAAGCAAAAATTGATGTTGAAGGTGATATATCAGAGATTCAAAATGTAGTATTTGACACATATGATACAAAATTCATACATGAGGTCGAAAAGTTGACAAAACAGAGAATTATTCAATCATGCAGTGATGTATTTAATAAACTGGTAGATGAATATAAAACTGATTGTATTGAGTTTGGACGAAGGGTGCAGAATTATTATCCGGATTTTTGGGAAAAAAACAAGGATAAATGGAAAGAATATTTTGTGAACACTACCCTTGAATTGGAGGTAGATGTAAAGGTGAGAAGGCTGGGTGTTATAAAATAAAGCAGACAGTTAACGGGCATCATCCAGAAAACCAACTTACTATATAAGACATAGCGCCCACCGCAAAGTAAATAACACTACCCCATTTCGCAATGCTGCGCTCAACGGGAAACTTGCCGCCTTCTTCCGAACGATAGATCAAATATAGAAGAAGGCTGCATAAAACCATAATAAGGGAAAAATAGTGTGACAATAAAATACGTGAAATAATGGACCAGTCTATGCTCATATTGGTTTACCTTTCCTTCCGTAAATTGTCGTTATTAATATATCCACTATCAGTTTAGAATATCACATTATTTGTTTATTCATACAATGAAGTGTTTACATAAATGAAAAAAGCCGGTCAGCATTATCGCCTGTTAAGGTCCGGAAATAAATCCGACAAATGTATGATTTTGTTAACCGGCTGAAAGGCGGAAAAATAAAAATGGCCTCAAATCCTATTATTTGAGGCCAATAATTCTATCGGCTGTAGGTTTACACAAAAACACTGACGCTTTGCCCGCACCATTTTTCTCTGAGTTTTGGTTTTTCAATCTTGCCGGTAGGGTTACGGGGGACTTTATCGAAAAATACCCTCCGGGGACGTTTGTATCTTGGCAATGCCTGACAGAATTCTATAACATCTGTCTCGGTCAATTCTCGTCCTGGTTTAAGTTCTACTATAGCTGCGGGAATTTCACCCAGACGCTTATCCGGTATACCTATGACAGCTGCATCTTTTATACATTCATGAGCCTGGAGATGATTTTCAATCTCTACCGGAAAAATATTCTCACCACCGCATATGACAACGTCTTTTTTCCGATCAACAAGATAAATAAACCCATCTTTGTCCTGACGCGCCATATCGCCGGTATATAGCCATCCATTTTTCAGGACTTTGCCGGTGGCTTCAGGGTTTTTGTAATAGCCCTTCATTACTCCCGGACCCTTTATTATAAGTTCTCCAACTTCTCCCCGGGGGACCGGCTCGCCCTCATCATTGACAATCATTGCCTGCCAGTTGTAACCTGGCAGTCCAATGGCACCGACTTTGTCTATATTTTCTATACCAAGATGCACACATCCGGGACCGGTGGATTCGCTTAATCCATAATTTGTATCATACAGCTGATTGGGAAAATATTTTTTCCATCTGCGGATTAAGCTTGGTGGAACAGGTTGGGCGCCAATATGCATAAGCCTCCACTGCTCCAGTCTGTAATCGTTTATATTGATTTCCCGGCTTTCAATAGCATCAAGTATATCCTGAGCCCACGGTACCAGCAGCCATACTATGGTGGCCCGTTCTTCAGAAACCGCTTCAAGGATCCATTGCGGTTTTACACCCCGCAATATAACAGCTTTTGCTCCTACAATCAGGCTTCCGAACCAATGCATCTTAGCTCCAGTATGATACAGTGGGGGAATACATAAGAAATTATCTTCATGAGTTTGAAGATGATGATGGTTCTCCGTTATGCATGCCGATACCAGGTTCCCATGGGTAAGCACTATAGGTTTAGGTGTCCCCGTAGTGCCGGATGTAAAATAAAGAGCTGCTTCATCTTCATCAGCTATGGATATGTCAGGGGAATGGGTTGAAAACTCACTGATAATCCGGCTGAAAAGATGATCATTATTATGATTATCAACACTTTCCCCAACGAAAACATAGTCTTTAAGGAAACCGGCTTTTTTCCGGACACATTTTATTGCTTCTATAAATTCAGGCCCATATATCAGAATTTTTGCCTCCGAAACTTCCATACATTTATGGATCTCATCGGCTGTAAACCTGAAATTCAGCGGTACTGCCCAGGCTCCTGTTTTTAATATTCCGAAATAAATGGGAAGCCATTCAAGGCAATTCATCAGCAGCAAACCAACTTTGTCACCGGGTTTTATCCCGCGGGATATAAGAAAGTTGGCAAACCTGTTGGCAGTATTGTCAAACTCCTTCCAGGTGATTTCACGACGAATACCGGCTGCCGGATCCCGTTCTATTAAACTAATTTCATCAGCATAGATCTGGGCATTCAGGGAAAGCATGTCTGTGATGGGCATAAAAAAACCTCCATTCTTCCGTCCTACTATAATGTTGAATTGTCGGGCAATAACTCAATGTACAAAAAACCTACCATTGTACCCTTATCAATAATGAATAATATAATAAATATTATTCATTACTATTTTACGTATTTGTTATATTTATGTCAAGAGCCAAAATATTAGCATATCCAGGTAAGAGGGTGTGAAGAATATTATGGAGCCTGCCTTGAGCAAAGGCTTAGAACCTGTCAGCGAAGCGGAGGACAGCCGGAACCAGTCTAACGCGTAAGCGAGTTTGGCGGGACCCGGAGCGAGCGATACAGGTTCTCGGCCTTGAGTACCAGCGAGCGGAATAATATTCTTCACATTACTAATCTTGATAATATGATTACCAATGAGCGTTATATGTAGTATGTTATTCCGCTGCTCATTGCGGCCTATATAAGCATGAATTATATGTAAACGAAAAATAAATGCATTCCACGGGTACCTGGTTTATGTTAGAATATATCATATAGCTGACGGAACGACGGTCGTTTTATGTATGTATTACTTAAATCGGAAGAGGTGGTTATATGGACAGGCTGGAACACATATTTCAGCTGCAGGCAAAGTTTGATCAGGCCTTGATCGAAAAGCGCAATCTTCAGCATATAAAACCGGATGAGTGGATACAAAAAGAAGTATTGGCTATTGTTTCTGAATTGGGTGAACTGCTTGATGAGACAAATTTTAAATGGTGGAAAAATCCTAAAGATATAAACCATGATGCACTTAGGGAAGAACTGGTGGATATACTGCATTTTTTTATCAGTATGTGCATAAAGGCCGGTATGACAGCAGAAGATTTATACCAGGGGTATCTCAAGAAAAATAAAGAAAATTTTGACCGGCAGCAGGGGAAATCAAATAAAGCGGGGTATGAATGGGAGGCTGATTAGCCTCCTTTTTTTGTATTTATAAATATATATCCAAAATGATTTTATATTGTTATCCTGCACGATATGCCCCGGATATTCATAGAATAATAATACCGGTAAGGAGGCGATCTGATGGATAACAAGACAATACTTACATTTATCGGCGGTGATAAAAGGCAGTATTATGCCATGGATATAGCGGTAAAAAAAGGGTATAAGGTTAAAGCCGTCGGGTTTGAAAACATGGAAAACCAGGAAATTGAATGGTACAAGGATTTGAACGATAATGCATTTGACTGTCATGTCTTGATTTTTCCTATTCCGTATAAAAATAAATATGGATATATAAACATCCCATCATCTCCTCAGTCAATCGTGCTGGAAAAAGTAATGAAAAAAGTTAAGCCGGGAACACTGATAATTTTAGGAAAAGCAGACGAGGATTTTAAACAGCAGGCCGGCGAAAAAGAAGTTCCGTTTTTCGATATTTTTGAAGAAGAATCATTTTCGATACTGAATGCAATTCCCACTGCTGAAGGCGCCATACAAAGGGCCATGGAAAAGGCCGATATAACCTTGCATGGTGCTAATGTACTGGTGCTTGGATATGGCAGAATAGGAAAATCACTGGCAAGAATGCTTAAAGGAATCGGGGCAAAAGTGACGGTAGAGGCGCGAAAACAGGAAGATCTGGCGTGGATATATGATAACGGCTACAACGGAGTTCATTTGGATCAGTTGGACGAGGTACTCTCAATACAACATATCATTTTTAATACAATTCCTCATCTTGTCCTTACCCGGGAAAGACTGATGAAGGTAAACAAAGATGCTGTAATAATTGATCTTGCGTCTTCTCCGGGCGGAACCGATTTTGAGGCTGCTAAGGAATTGGGAATAAAAGCTTCTATAGAGCTGAGTCTTCCCGGTATTGTCGCACCAAGGACCGCCGGTGAAATTATATATTTTGTAATAAACAATTTAGTTGAAAAAGCGAAAAAATGTGATATTATAAGGGGGTGAAAATATGAAATTAAAGGGAATCAGAATCGGCTTTTGCGTTACTGGCTCCTTTTGTACATTTGATGCTGTGCTGGAGCAGCTGAAAAACATTGTTGAAGAAGGAGCAGACGTGCTGCCTGTTTTTTCATATTCTGTCGCTTCTACCGACACCCGTTTTACTTCAGCTGCCGGGTTCAGAGAAAAAGTTGAACATATAACCGGTAAAAAGGTTATTGATAATATTGTCGGAGCAGAACCTATAGGTCCCCAGAAATTGCTGGACATTGTGGTTATAGCCCCTTGTACGGGAAATACTCTGGCCAAGCTGGCAAACGGAATTACCGACACACCTGTTCTTATGGCGGCGAAGGCACACCTTCGGAATCAGAAGCCGGTGGTAATTGCTGTGTCAACTAACGATGCCCTTGGCAACAATGCCAGGAATCTCGGGCAGATTATGAATATAAAAAATATATATCTTGTACCCTTTTATCAGGATGACCCGCTGGTAAAGAACAATTCGCTTATTGCTGATATGGATATGATTGTGGATACTATTTTGCTGGCCCTGAAGGGGAAACAGATACAACCGGTCATCATCGAAAAAAGAATGCAGGGCAGAATATAAATACACTTAGGATTTGGAGGAGTATTTATGAAGGTTTTGATTCAAAAATTTGGAGGAACATCATTGGAAACTCCTGACGTACGGGTAAAGGCTGCACAAAGAATAATCAATGCGAAGAAAAGCGGCTACAGCCCTGTTGTGGTAGTATCGGCCATGGGGAGAAACGGAGCCCCATATGCCACCGATACACTGCTCTCCCTTGTAAAGGATATTTGCCCCGGTACTTACCCGAGAGAAATTGATATGCTGATGTCATGCGGCGAGATCATATCCTGTGTTATCATGGTGTATACACTTAAATCCGAAGGATACGACGCCGTAGCTTTAACCGGCGGCCAGGCCGGTATTATAACGGATAATCATTACGGGAATGCAACTATTTTAAGAATTGATCCAAAAAAAATTTTAAAATATATAGAGATGGGAAAGATCCCAGTGGTTGCAGGATTTCAGGGTGTCACTGAGGATGGGGATATTACAACCCTGGGACGGGGAGGAAGTGATACAACCGCTACCGCTTTGGGGCGTGCCCTTTCTGCATCGTTCGTTGAAATATATACTGATGTCGATGGTATTATGACTGCCGATCCAAGAATGGTTCCCAATGCCAGTGTGCTGCAGCATATAAGTTATAACGAGGTATTTCAAATGGCTGACCAGGGGGCGAAGGTTATCCATCCGAAAGCTGTCGAGATTGCTATGAGTTCCAATATTCCGATTATAATAAAAAACACAAATGGAAACAGTCCTGGAACTATCATATCATCATATTCTGATAAAGGTTATACCCAGGTTAAGGTTGGCAGCCCCGAACGGGTAGTTACCGGGATTGCCCATATACTGGACAGAACGCAGGTAACCATTGAAGCACTGGATCAGGATAAAGAAAACAAAATTTTAAGAAAATTTGCTGATAATGATATAAGCATCGATCTGATAAATATATTTCCTCATAAAATGGTATTTACAATAAATGGAACTGACAATGATAAGGCAAGAACCATTCTTGAAGAAAACAAATGCTCTTATTCCATGATAAGCAACTGCAGTAAAATATCGGCTATCGGAAACAGAATGAGGGGTGTGCCCGGTGTTATGTCGAGAATAATACGGGCTCTTACAAAAGAGGGGATAGAGGTTCTTCAGACCGCCGATTCCCATACTACCATATCATGCCTTATAAAAGGAGAGGATACGGTAAAGGCTGTCATGGCTCTTCATGAGGAGTTTTGCTTATATAAAATATAAAACAGAGTGATTTTTTGATGTATTTGAGGGAATAATAACAAAGGTAATATGCTTTATGGATTGTAAAAACTCGAAACATCTCAGCATCCGGGAGGGCCTATATGGTAAACGAAGTTCAACAGCCGCAGCAACAGCCGGCTGGCGGCAGGGAAATGGTCAATATTAAGGAGATGGGAACCCCATCGATACCTATAGCTGCTGAAAGCGATATACATTGTCTGACGATAATTGGTCAGATTGAGGGACACATGGTACTGCCGCCTCATAATAAGACTACAAAATATGAACATGTGATTCCCCAGCTTGTAGCTATAGAAGAAAGCAAGGATATACACGGCCTGCTGCTGATACTGAATACTGTGGGCGGCGATGTGGAAGCAGGGCTGGCCATAGCTGAAATGATCAGCACCATGTCCAAACCGACAGTATCCCTTGTGTTAGGCGGCGGCCACAGCATTGGTGTACCCCTGGCTGTAAGCGCCGACTGTTCTTTTATAGCTGCCAGCGCAACAATGACCATTCATCCGATCAGAATGACAGGAATGGTTGTAGGCATTCCCCAGACCTTCGAATATTTAAGCAGGATGCAGGACAGGGTGATTGACTTTATTGTTCGGCACTCAAGCGTTTCCAGGGATAAACTCAACGAACTGCTCATTGGAACCGGCGGATTGTCCAGCGATGTTGGTTCGGTTTTAATTGGAGAGGAAGCGGTAAAACACGGTATTATCGATTATGTAGGCGGAGTTAAGGAAGCCCTGGCCATGTTAAGGTTAATGGTTAATCAGAACAGGGGGCAGGATTTGAATTGATTCTGTACACTATCATACACCCCGACTATATCAATAATGCCCCCGGCGCTCAAGGGTGCAGCAGTGAAGATGTGGGGCGGATTACGACAGTTGAGATGAAAAATTTTAAGCTTGAAGTTATACCTGTCAGGCAAGGCCTGTACCGTATAAACAGAATAATAAGCACAAATCCCTTTGACTATTTAAATCCCCAACTGCAGCCGGGAAAGGAAATAAAGCTAGACTAGTCCGGGCGTTTACGTCCCGGACTTTTTTATGTTTTTGCAGCAGCAGGATTATTAGCCGCATGTCTTAACATGTCAAATATTACTGATTTTTTGCAATATACTATATCAGATTTTCCGTTACATAACAGCGGTCAATATTGCCATATGAAATTATAAATGAACCTGCCTCACGAAATGGCTTAGAACCTGTCAGCGAAGCGGAGGATAAGCCGGAACCAGTCTGTCGCGTAAGCGAGTTTTGGTGAAAGCCCGGAGAGGGTGCTGCAGGTTCTTAGCCTTGAGCTCCAGCGGGCGGAATAATATTCTTTATCTTTATATTTATGATAAGTGCAAAACAGTATATAGCCTTCTTTTTTGAATAGTGGTATAATGTTTACGTTCATGTTGTTAAGGAGGCGGTTTTTTTGAATATTATAGAAGCAATACTTCTTGGAATATTGCAGGGTTTAACTGAATTTTTACCGATCAGCAGTTCAGGACATCTGGCAATTGCCCAACAGATTTTCAATATCGAAGAGGCCGATGTTGCCTTCGATGTCATGCTTCATCTCGGTACCCTTATTGCAGTGTTAGTCTATTACCGTCAGGATGTGCTGAGGCTTGTCAGTGAATTCTTTTTGCTGATTTCCGGCTGGTTCAGGGGTCAAAGGCCAAAACTGCTGGATCCGGACAGGCCTTATAGAATTCTTATGGTAATGGTAGTAATCGCTACAATTCCGACAGCCATTATCGGTTTGTTATTAAAAGATATGTTCGTCAGCATATTTAGCCGGTTGAACATTGTCGGGTTCGCCCTTATTATAACGGGAATTCTTCTCTGGCTGTCCAACAGGATTTTTGGAAACCGGAAAAAGCCTGAGAATATGTCTGTATCAGATGCAGTTTGGGTTGGTATTGTACAGAGCATTGCCATGGTTCCGGGGATTTCCCGTTCGGGTTCTACTATTTTTGCAGGACTGTTAAGAGGATTCACACCTGAATTAGCCACCCGTTTTTCATTCTTATTATCAATTCCGGCAATACTGGGTGCTGTGGTTCTGGAAGGTAAGGATATCTTTTCAAATGCCTCCACATTTCATGATATCCTGCCGGTAACGGGAGGTTTTTTTGCAGCGGCTGTTTCCGGATATTTGGCAATCAGAGTTTTGATCACATTGCTGCATAAAAAGAAGTTTAACTACTTTGCATACTATTGCTGGGGCGTTGGTGCACTGGTATTAATATATACTTTGCTTCCGATCTGACTTATTGTACCTATTGCCAGTTATGGGCCAGATAGTAAACACCGATAGAAGGAATTTTAGTGATGATGTAGAATATCATTACAAGGGTGATTGTAAAATGGCTGAGAAAAAGGCTAAGAAAAAGAAAAGAAGAAATGAGCTGGCCAAAAAACGGGTATACCACGAAACTGTCGGTGTTTTACTTATAGGATTTGGCCTTTTTGCAATAATCAGTATATATACATCGTCAGCCGGCATTGTCGGGACATATTTAAAAGCCGTTATTATGGGCCTTTTTGGACTGCTCGGTTATGCAGTTCCCCTTCTGTTTTTAATTGGGGGCGGGCTGACCATTGTCGCCTATCATAAAAAGGTTAACAAGTTTAAACTGCTGCTTGTTATTTTTACTATTGTATTTGCCATGGCCGGTCTGCATCTTGTCTATTTTCAGCAAATTGATTCATCAGGCATCAAGAATTTCATATATTCGTCATATGAAAAAGGCCAGGAAGGCATAGGCGCGGGAGCTTTAGTTTCGTCTTTAGTATTTGTTATGTATAAGCTTTTTGGTATAGCAGGCGGTTATATATTTGTTGCTGTTTTTTTGGTTGTCAGCCTGCTGCTTCTGACTAACCTGTCATTGAAGCAGATAAGCGATAATATATATGGGACCATCAGGCCAAAGCTGGAAAGACAGGCTGAAAAGGATAAAAAATCGTTTGCCGGAGAGACAATCCCTGTTAATGAATTTACAAGGAAACCGCCGGATGAATTGCAAACCTTGGATGAAGCTTTCCGGCAGGAAAGGCAGGAGGTTCATAGAGAAACGCAGATAAAAGCTGCAGAGGACAAAAATGAGGATAAAAAGGATGATATTCCTGTTATCAGCAAGGACATCCAAAGGAAAGCATTGGAACACGGTTATAGAATACCGCCTACTGATTTGCTGATAAGGCCTCAGGTAAATATTTATGAGAAAGATCGTGCCAGGTTGGCCGAGAATAATGCCAGGCTTCTGGAAGAAACCTTAAACAGTTTTGGTGTCAGTGCAAAAGTTACCCAGGTCAGCAGGGGACCGGTTATAACAAGGTATGAACTGCATCCGGCTCCGGGAGTAAAAGTAAGCCGGATAGTAAGCCTGGCGGACGATATAGCTTTGAATCTTGCGGCTCCTTCAGTGCGCATTGAAGCGCCTATTCCGGGCAAGGCAGCTGTTGGAATCGAGGTGCCCAACAGGGATATATCTCCCGTTTATTTAAGAGAGGTATTGGAATCGGAGGAGTTCATATACCATCCATCCAGGATTGCCGTAGCTTTGGGCAAGGATATTGCCGGGAAAAATATAATAGCAGATATTGCCCAAATGCCCCACCTGCTTATCGCCGGTGCTACCGGTTCAGGGAAAAGCGTATGCATAAATGCCCTGATTTTAAGCATTCTATATAAAGCTTCACCCCAGGAAGTAAAGATGATCATGATCGATCCAAAGATGGTGGAGCTCAACCAGTATAACGGCATTCCCCATTTGCTGATACCGGTCGTTACCAATCCCAAGAAGGCGGCAGGGGCATTAAACTGGGCAGTTCAGGAGATGACATCAAGATACAATCTGTTTGCAGATAAAGGTGTAAGGGATATAGATGACTATAACATGTCTGTTGAGACACCGGATGAGCGTTTGCCGCAAATGCTGGTGATTATTGATGAGCTGTCGGATCTTATGATGGTAGCTCCCGCAGAAGTTGAAGATGCTGTATGCCGGCTTGCCCAGATGGCCCGGGCAGCAGGGATTCATCTGATAATTGCAACTCAAAGGCCTTCGGTGGATGTTATTACCGGGCTGATAAAGGCTAACATACCTTCTCGTATTGCATTTGCCGTATCTTCCCAGGTGGATTCCCGTACCATCCTTGATATGGGTGGTGCAGAAAAGCTTTTAGGCCGCGGGGATATGCTGTTTTATCCGGTTGGGGCGAACAAACCAATCAGGGTTCAGGGATCCTTTGTAACAGCAAAAGAAGTAGAATCTGTGGTAAACTATATCAAGCAGCAGAACGATTCACCAAGCTACAGCCCCGATATCCTTGAAGAAATTGTAACTGAACATGAATTTACCGAGCCGGAGCATTTTGATGAATTGCTTCCGGAAGCAATTGAAACTGTGCTGGATGCAGGACAAGCGTCCATATCCATGCTGCAAAGGCGTTTGAGAATAGGGTATGCACGGGCTGCGCGCCTGATAGATGAAATGGAAATACGGGGAATTGTCAGTGGTTTTGAGGGCAGTAAACCGCGAAATGTCCTGATAACGCGGGATGAATATGAAAAGCTGTACAAAGACGATATAGTGTAGGAGGCTTTATTTTTCGATATGAAGGTAGGAATGATCTCCCTTGGATGCGACAAGAACCGGGTAGATGCAGAGGTAATGCTTGGATTGCTTAAACGCGGAGGATATACCATTGTTAATCAATCTGAAGAAGCAGATATAATTATTGTGAATACCTGTGGTTTTATCGACCCGGCAAAAGAGGAATCCATTGATGCCATAATTGAGCAGGCCCAGTACAAAAAGACAGGAAACTGTAAACTGTTAGTTGTAACAGGCTGTATGGCACAGCGCTATCCTGACCAGCTTATCAAAGAAATACCTGAAATTGATGCTGTGGTCGGGACCGGAAAATATACCGGGATACTGAGGGTTATAGATAAATGTTTGAAGGATGATGACAGTCTGGTTAACGTAGGAAGCCCGGAGCTTCCCTGCTTAAAGGATATGCCGAGAGTATTAACTACTCCTTCCCATACGGCATACCTGAAGATTTCTGAAGGATGCAGCAACTGCTGTGCTTATTGTGTTATACCGCAGCTGAGAGGGCCTCATACAAGCCGGCCTATAGACGAGGTATTAGACGAGGCGCAGAAGTTAGTTGAAAACGGTGTACGGGAAATAATACTGGTAGGCCAGGATTTGACCCGGTACGGCATTGACCTGGGCGGCGGATTAACATTAACCAAGCTGCTTGAGGAGCTGGTTAAACTTCCCCAACTTACCTGGCTGCGGCTGCTTTACTGTTATCCGGATCGGGTTACCGATCAGCTTATTGATATCATTGCAAGGGAAGAAAAAATATGCAATTATATTGATATTCCCATACAGCATATTAATCCGGCTATATTAAAGCGGATGAACCGCCATTTCTCTCCGTCCGGGATCCGCAGCCTCCTGAAAAGTCTGCGGGAGAGGATACCCGATATAGTTCTTCGCACTTCATTTATTGTAGGTTTTCCCGGTGAGGGGGAGGAAGAATTCGAAGAACTGGTTGACTTTGTACAGGAGATACAGTTTAACAGGTTAGGAGTCTTTACTTATTCACGGGAAGAAGGCACGGCAGCCGCCGGCTATACCGATCAAATTGATGAAGAAATAAAAGAGAGACGAAAAGCTGATATTATGAGTATCCAGCGGAAAATATCCAAGAAACTTAACCGTGAAAAAGTGGGCCGATCTTATAAAGTATTGATAGAGGCTGTTCAGTCAAACAATATATATGTAGGAAGGTCTTATGGAGAATCTCCGGATATAGACCCGCTGGTGTATGTAATAAGCAAAAAGCCGCTAAAGGTTGGAGAATTTGCTGAAGTAAGGATTACTAAAGCCTATGATTATGATTTGCTGGGGGAGACATATGAATTTAGCAAATAAGATAACAATTTTAAGGATATTATTGGTACCACTGTTCATGGTGCTGCTGTTGGCTGATTTTCCATACAGCAATGTACTGGCTGCTATGGTTTTTATTGTGGCGGCCAGCACGGATAGTGTGGATGGTTATATTGCCCGAAAGAGAAATGAGGTTACAATCTTCGGGAAATTTATTGACCCTTTGGCAGATAAAATACTGGTTACCTCGGCCCTGATAATCTTGGTAGAAATGGGAAAATTATCTTCGGTTATTGCCATTATTATAATAACCAGGGAATTTGTTATTACCGGATTCAGGATGCTTGCTGCTTCAGAAGGTGTTATTATTGCTGCCAGCGGTTGGGGAAAACTGAAGACTATTTTACAGATTATAGCAATAGTAGCTATTATACTTAACAATGTTCCTTTTGCACAGATGGGTTTTCCGTTCGACAAGATCTCCCTGGCGCTGGCTGTTGCAGTAACGATCATATCCGGTGCGGATTATATATATAAGAATATAAGTTTACTTCGGAAATGAATAAGAAGGGGTAATGAAATGAATACTGAAATAATTGCAGTTGGAAGCGAGCTTCTGTTGGGGCAAATAGTCAATACAAATGCCCAGTATATATCAAATAATCTTTCCGATTTAGGCATTAATGTATATTATCATACAGTTGTGGGGGACAACCGCAACCGGTTTATGGAGGCATTGAAAATTGCTTCAGGCAGGGCAGATTTGATTATTACTACAGGTGGGCTGGGCCCCACCATGGATGATCTGACCAAGGAGACAATAGCCGATTTCCTGGGGCTTAAGCTTACCCTCCATGAACCAAGCGCTCAGGCAATTCGCGAATTTTTTAAAAAACGGGGAAGAACACTGACAGAAAACAATCTCAAACAAGCCATGTTTCCGAAAGAAGCTGTTGTTTTGCCCAACAATTATGGGACTGCACCCGGAGCCATAATTGAAAAGGACAACAGAGTGTATATTATGCTTCCCGGGCCTCCTTTTGAGCTTCAACCGATGTTTTCCAATTATGTCATACCCTATTTGGCAGAACGGGAGAATCAGAAGATTTTTTCAAGGGTTCTCAGGATTTATGGTATAGGTGAATCGGCAGTGGAGGAAACCATAAAGGATCTGCTGATAAACCAGACAATGCCGACCATTGCCCCGCTGGCTTCGTATGGCGAAGTTACATTGAGGCTAACGGTCAAATGTGACCGGGAACAGGATCCCCTTGAGTTTATAAAACCGGTGGAAGACGAGATACGCAGGCGTTTAGGCGATGCCGTCTATGGTATTGATAGTGAGAGCCTGGAAATAGTTGTGGCAAAACTCCTTGAAGAAAAAGGGTTAACCCTGGCTGTTGCTGAATCATGCAGCGGCGGACTGATTGGTGATATGCTTACAGATGTTCCCGGTATATCAAAGAACTTTCTGGAGGGAGCAATAACTTACAGTAATGAAGCCAAAATTAAGCGTTTAGGAGTAAAGCCGGAGACTATAGAAAGCCATGGTGCTGTAAGCCGGGAAACAGCCCGTGAAATGGCTGTAGGGATAACAGAAACAACCGGCGCCGACATTGGCCTTGCAGTTACCGGTATTGCAGGTCCCGGTGGAGGAACAGTCCAAAAACCTGTTGGACTGGTGTATATAGCAATAGCGATGAACGGTGAAGCAGACGTCGATGAGTTCCGTTTTAGCGGAGACAGGAAGCGTATAAAACACTCCACAGCAAAACAGGCTCTTGATTTACTGCGGCGCAAACTGCTTAATATATAACCGTTTTTGGCATATTAAGCTTGACCAATTTTAAATAATAATATATAATAACACTAGAACATTTGTTCGAAGCGGTATCTTTCATATAAAAAAATGAAAAGGCAGGTGAGTCCCTGACAATCAACCAGGGTGCAGGTATGGAGAAGTCAAAAGCATTGGAAATGGCCATCAATCAAATTGAACGGCAGTTTGGCAAGGGCTCTATTATGAAACTGGGCGAGTCGACGCATATGAATGTTGAGGTTATACCCACCGGGGCTTTAGATCTGGATATTGCTCTTGGAGTGGGCGGACTGCCCAGGGGAAGGGTTGTTGAAATATTTGGGCCGGAATCATCCGGTAAAACGACTGTCGCTCTTCATGTTATAGCCGAGGCTCAAAAGGCCGGAGGCACTGCTGCGTTCGTGGATGCGGAAAACGCTCTGGATCCCCAGTATGCGAAAAATCTTGGCGTTGATATCGAGAATCTCCTGGTTTCGCAGCCGGATACCGGTGAACAGGCGCTGGAGATAACCGAAGCATTAGTCCGCAGTGGAGCCATTGATGTTATAGTGGTAGACTCAGTTGCTGCTCTTGTTCCCAGGGCTGAGCTGGAAGGGGAGATGGGCGATGCGCATGTTGGCTTGCAGGCCAGGTTGATGTCCCAGGCACTCCGTAAGCTGTCGGGCGCCATTAACAAATCGCAAACTGTTGCTATATTCATAAATCAGCTCAGAGAAAAAGTCGGAATTGTTTTCGGTAACCCCGAAACCACACCGGGCGGCAGGGCTTTAAAGTTTTATTCATCTGTACGCCTTGATGTAAGACGTATTGATTCAATTAAACAGGGGACCGATATGGTTGGCAATCGTACCAGGGTTAAGGTAGTAAAGAATAAAGTCGCTCCTCCTTTCAAACAGGCCGAGTTTGATATTATATATGGTGAAGGTATATCAAAAGAAGGATGTATTTTAGATCTGGGCGTATCAATAGATATAATAAACAAAAGCGGGTCATGGTATTCCTACGGTGATATCAGGCTTGGCCAGGGAAGAGAAAATGCCCGTTTGTATCTAAGGGATAACCCTGATTTAGCTGTTGAGATCGAAAAGAAGATACGAGAAGAGTTTAATTTGAACCCGATACCGGATATTCCTTCTGTAGACAACAGCCCCACTGAATAACAAAGTGGGGTTTTTTCATATACATTTTGGTTAACCTGAAGAATATTATGGGATTCACACTGGAAAAAGGCGTATAAACTATCATCTTTTATTTGCTAGTTGACATGTCCCAAGAAAAGTTATACAATTAAATAAATAGATGCAAAATTTGCCCAAGATAATGTTTTAATGGTGATTACTGCTGTATAAGACTAACTAATATAATTACCGTTAGGTGAGAGGCAAATAGTTTTATTTATGCAACGGTATATATTAAGACCGAGTGCGAATTGCTCGGTTCGTGTTTTGTTAACTGTGAAAGAATGAGGAGGTGTCCGATAATCCGTGAAAGAACTACTACTAACCGGAATTGCCCTGGTAGTAGTAGCTAGTGGAGCGGGTGTCCTCGGGTATAATTACCGAAAACGGATTGTAGAGGGTAAAATAGGCAGCGCTGAAGAAGCTGCCAGAAGAATTGTTGATGATGCTAACCGACAGGCGGAAGCTATCAAAAAGGAAGCCTTGTTAGAGGCAAAAGAAGAAATTCATAAACTGCGAAGTGAGTTAGAGAGAGAAAACCGTGAACGACGAAATGAGATCCAGAGAAGCGAACGAAGGCTTCAACAAAAGGAAGAAAACCTTGATAAGAGAGCTGAAATTTTAGGACAGAGAGAAGAAAGCTTAAGTGCAAAGCAAAAAGAGATTCAAAAACTGCGAGAAGAGGTTGAAGGGCTATATAATCAACAGTTAAGTGAATTAGAACGAATTTCCCATTTAAGTATGGATCAGGCCCGTGAGCTTCTTCTGAAAAACGTAGAAAAAGAGTTAACCCATGAAGTTGCTATGAAGATTCGTGAGTACGAGAACAGGTTTAAAGAGGAGGCGGATAGAAAAGCGCGAAACATAATTTCGTTAGCTATCCAAAAATCTGCGGCGGATCATGTAGCGGAATCCACTGTATCAGTTGTAGAGCTGCCTAATGATGAAATGAAAGGAAGAATAATTGGCAGAGAGGGTAGAAACATAAGAACTTTTGAAACAGCAACAGGTATTGATTTAATAATAGATGATACACCTGAAGCAGTTATATTGTCAGGTTTTGATCCCATTAGGAGAGAGGTTGCCAGAATCGCTCTTGAGAAACTGATACTTGACGGCAGAATACATCCGGCACGTATTGAAGAAATAGTTGAAAAAGCCAAAAAGGAAATTGAGATACAGATAAAAGAAGCAGGGGAACAAGCTGTATTTGAAGTAGGGGTCCATGGACTTCATCCTGAATTGATCCGATTGTTGGGCAAGTTGAAATACAGAACCAGTTACGGTCAAAATGTATTAAAGCATTCTATTGAAGTTGCACATCTTGCAGGCATAATGGCTGCAGAATTAGGAGCAGATCAGAAGCTTGCAAAACGTGCAGGGTTATTGCATGATATCGGAAAAGCGTTGGATCATGAAATGGAAGGGCCCCATATCGAAATAGGCGCAGATTTGGCTAAAAGGTATCGCGAGAGTGCCGAGGTAGTTCATGCTATTTTAGCTCATCATGGTGATGTTGAGGCCAATACTGTTGAAGCTATATTAGTACAGGCTGCAGATGCTATTTCGGCTGCAAGACCTGGAGCTAGAAGAGAAACTTTAGAGGTATATATAAAACGGTTAGAAAAGCTGGAAGAAATTGCAAATTCCTTCGCAGGAGTAGAAAAAGCCTTTGCAATCCAAGCAGGACGTGAAATCAGGATTATAGTAAAACCTGATAAAGTCAGCGATGACCAAGCGCTCCTAATGGCTAGAGAAATAGTAACACAGATAGAAAGAGAACTTGAGTATCCAGGGCAAGTAAAGGTAAACGTTATAAGAGAAACAAGAGCTATTGAGTATGCAAGATAAGGTGTGATATATATCACACCTTATTGTATTTTTGTAAACTACTTCAAAAAAATAGAAAAATATTCAGAAAAAAAAGGATTTTTATAAAGAGTGTAGAATATATAGAATACAATATTATAATATTATAGAAAATAATAGGGGGTCAAATCATGGAGGTATTGAAGGTATCAGCGAAATCCAATCCTAATGCTGTTGCAGGTGCATTAGCAGGGGTTCTGCGCGAGCGAGGGTCTGCCGAAATACAAGCGATTGGTGCGGGTGCTATAAACCAGGCGGTAAAAGCGGTGGCCATCGCAAGAGGATTTGTTGCTCCCGGTGGTATTGACCTAATTTGTATTCCCGCATTTACAGATATTATAATTGATGGAGAAGAGAGGACAGCAATAAAACTTATTGTTGAGCCAAGATAGCCTACCGACCGGTAGGTTTTTTTATTTTAGTCTTTTTTTCATTTATCACAGTATAAAGAAGTAAAATATAAGTATAACTATGAAAATAATATTTCAAGCCTTTTTGCAAGGTGATTTCCATAATATTCTTAAAAATAACACTAGTAAAACGGAAATTATTAAATTAAGAGGTGTATTAGTTTGGATAAATTCTCAGTTATTGATGCCCACTGCGATACCATAAGCAAACTGGCGGAGCAAAATACAAGTTTGGAAAGAAACGCAGATATCCATGTTTCTCTTCAGGGACTTAAGGAAGGCAGTGTAGATATTCAATTCTTTGCAGCATGGATAGGCCCTGGAAATATTTATGGACCGTACCTGAACAGAGGCTTTGAACTGATAAGCGTATATGAAAGAATGCTTAAAAAATATGATTGTTTTTTTTACCCTGTGACAAAAGTTTCTGATATATATTCTCCGAAAAATGCCGGAAAAATTGGGGCTCTTCTTACCGTTGAAGGCGGTGAGGTTCTGGAAGGCAGGCTGTCCAATCTGAATGTGCTGTATAATATGGGAGTGCGTCTTATAACCCTTACATGGAACTTTAACAATGAGATCGGCAGCGCTGCTATGGATACCATGGCAGAAGGGGGTATAACGGCCTTCGGAACGGAAGTAATTAAGGAAATGAATAAACTGGGGATAATTATTGATGTATCCCATTTGTCCGAAAAAGCATTCTGGGATGTTATTGAGGTATCCTCCCAACCTATTGTAGCATCCCATTCCAATGCAAAAAGGTTATGCAATCATCCCCGCAATTTAAACGACCGGCAGATAAAGGCTATTGTATCGAAAGGCGGTGTAATCGGCATTAATTTCTATCCGCCTTTTTTGAGCTCTCAAAAAGCCGATATTACCAGTATTATAAAACATATCGAATATATTGCCGGATTGACCGGGGTAAATGGGATAGGTTTTGGTTCTGACTTTGACGGTATTGATGAACTTCCCCAGGGAGTGGAAGGACCGCAGGATTTTCCCGGAATAATAAATGAATTATTGAGATTGAATTATGATGAAGAGAGTGTGCAAAAAATATGCCGGGGTAATTTTTTGCGGGTAATGAAGACTGTAATGAAGGAATAACGACTGTGGATTTGAAAATGCAATAGAAATGATATGTAAGGAGTGCAGTATAAATGAATGAGAGTTGTTTACCGGAGCATAAACAGCAGACCGGATATGCTGATTTGCATACCCATACCACCGCATCTGACGGTTTGTTAACGCCGTCGGAGCTGGTAAAAAAAGCTGCCGGTGAAGGTTTTCGTGCCATAGGCATAGCAGATCATGATTCAATAGATGGCATTGCTGAAGCAAGTGATGCTTCACAACGGTATGGGATAGAAGTTGTGCCCGCTGTGGAATTGAATACACAGATTGGAAATCAGGAAATCCATCTGTTAGGCTATTATATACAAACCGATCTTGTATGGTTTAGGGATTTCCTTTCAAATATACGGCATTCCAGGCTGTTAAGAGCCAGAAAAATAGTTGATAATCTCAGAAGAATATACGGCATGGACATATCCTATGAAGATGTTGAAAACGAGGCAAAAGACGGGATAATTGCCAGACCGCATATTGCACGGGTACTTGTGAAAAAGAAGATTGTGTCAGACATGTCGGAAGCATATACAAAATATATAGGAAATAACTGTCCCGCATTTCAACCCAGGTACAAATTGACTCCTGAAGAGGGAATAAAGATAATTACCCAGGCAGGGGGGATACCTGTTCTTGCTCACCCGGGTTTACTGCCGGATATGAAACTGGTATATTACGTCATCGGGCTTGGACTGAAGGGGATAGAAGCCTGGCACAGCAGGCACACTCCCGGACAAAGCCGGCTTTTTGTTCAAATGGCGCAAAAATACGGCCTTATAGCTACCGGCGGCAGTGATTATCACGGTAATGACGAAGCAGGCGGTATAAGATTAGGTGATGCCAAAGTACCGTATTCTGTGGTATGCGAATTGAAGGAATCAGCACGGCAAATAATGCATAAAAAATAAAATAAAGTAGTTTGGAAACCATAGACGAAACATAGAAACCATGATATAATAATCCTTAAAATGATGGATAGGGATTTGAATCTTTCATTTTAAGGAGGAATTGAATTGGAATTATCGAGGAAAAACTCAGCAATAACAAGCTCTTTAACTTTAGCAATAGATGCAAAAGCAAAAAAAATGAAGGCACAAGGCATGGATGTTGTAGGATTTGGCGCCGGTGAACCCGATTTCAACACTCCTGCCCATGTCATTGAAGCTGCGAAAGAGGCCTTGGAAAAAGGTTATACACGATACACTCCCACATCCGGAATATCTGAACTAAAAGAAGCCATATGCTGCAAATTAAAACAGGATAACGGTCTGGAATACAAGCCGAGTCAAATAATTGTGTCAAACGGGGCAAAGCATTCACTTTTTAATGCTTTCGAAGCCATTTTGAATCCGGGAGACGAGGTTATAATTCCTTCACCATACTGGCTTAGTTATCCTGAAATAGTCAGGATTGCCGGCGGAATTCCTGTTTATTTAGATACAAAAGAGGAAAATGATTTTAAGATATGCATTGACGATTTAAGAAAAGCTATTACGGCAAATACAAAAGCCCTTATTATTAACAGCCCTAATAACCCCAACGGCTGTGTTTACCGGCCTGACGAACTGGAGGCCATAGCTCAGCTGGCGGTTGAGAAGCAGATTTTCATAGTGTCCGATGAGATATATGAGGTGTTGGTATACGACGGGGTCAAGCATGTCAGTATTGCTTCCCTTGGGCCGGAAATAAAAGATTTGACAATAGTAATAAACGGTATGTCCAAGGCATATGCAATGACCGGCTGGAGGATAGGGTATGCTGCAGCCCGTGAAGACGTGGTCAATATCATGTCAAACATTCAGAGTCATACCACCTCAAATATAAATTCAATCACCCAGTATGCCAGCATAGCTGCATTGAGAGGACCCGGAGATGAAATAAAAACAATGGTTGATGAATTTGACAGGCGAAGAAGGTATATGGCAGACAAGATTAATTCAATTTCCGGCCTTTCATGCAGGCTTCCAAAAGGCGCTTTCTATGTAATGATGAACATTAATGATATAATTGGCAGAAGCTATAAAGGAAGACTTATAACAGGTTCCATAACATTTTCCGATATACTTCTGGACACCAAGATGGTAGCGGTTGTCCCCGGAATTGCTTTCGGAGCTGATAATTATGTACGCTTATCCTATGCTGTGTCTATGGAAAATATAAAAAATGGATTGGATAGAATTGAGGAGTTTGTAAATGAGTTGGATTCATAAATGCTGCAGATGATGAAAAAGGAGCTGCGATAATGGAAATATACCAGAACCCTCTTGCGGCCAGGTACGCCTCTAAAGAAATGCTGGAGAACTTTTCTGACAATAAGAAGTTCAGGACCTGGCGTAAACTATGGATCGCGTTAGCTGAAGCCCAGATGGAAATGGGTTTGAATATTACCCGGGAACAGATTGATGAGATGAAAGCCAGCCGGGATTGCATAAATTATGATGTTGCCCGGCACAGGGAAAGGGAAGTGTTTCACGATGTTATGGCTCACGTCTACGCGTACGGGCAGCAGTGCCCAAAGGCCAAACCTATAATCCATCTTGGAGCTACCAGCTGTTACGTAACCGATAATACCGATATACTAATCATGATGGATGGCCTCAGGATAATAAGGAACAAGCTTTTGACATGTATGTACCATCTATCGGTTTTTGCAGAAAAATATAAGGATCTGCCTACACTGGGTTTTACTCATTTTCAACCTGCCCAACTGACTACAGTGGGTAAAAGAGCCTGTCTTTGGCTTCAGGATTTGATGCTTGATCTTGAAGAATGGGAGCATGTTTGGAGCAGTATACGGATAAGAGGGGTGAAAGGTACAACGGGGACCCAGGCCAGCTTTCTTACCCTGTTTGATGGAGATCAGCAAAAAGTAATTGAACTGGAGAAAAAGGTACTGGAAAAACTGGGGTTTCAACAGGCATATCCGGTTACAGGCCAGACTTATCCCAGAAAACTGGACAGCAGGATTTTGAATCTGCTGGGATCAATTGCTCAAAGCGCATACAAATTCAGCAACGATCTCCGCTTATTGCAGAGCTTAAAAGAGCTGGAGGAACCTTTCGGAGAAAAACAGATTGGTTCATCTGCTATGGCATATAAACGAAATCCCATGAAGGCTGAGAGGATATCTTCGCTGGCCAGATTTGTAATTATAAATGCCCTAAATCCGGCTATAACCGCATCGACCCAGTGGCTGGAAAGGACATTGGACGACTCGGCCAACAGGCGCCTGGTAATTCCCCAGTGCTTTTTAGCGGTAGATGGGATCCTGAATATTTATATCAATATTGCTTCCGGATTGGTTGTATATCCAAAGATAATTGAGCAAAGGATAAAACAGGAACTGCCGTTTATGGCTACCGAGTATATTCTTATGGAAGCTGTCAAAAGAGGAGGAGATCGTCAGGAGCTTCACGAAAAAATCAGGTTGTATTCAATGGCGGCAGCGAAGAGAGTCAAAGAATGCGGGGAAGAAAATAATCTATTGGAGCTTATAGCACAGGATCCGGCGTTTAGGCTGTCAGAAGATGAACTTGATAATATAATGGAGCCAGGAAATTTTACAGGCAGGGCTCCAAACCAGGTAGAGGAGTTTTTATCGGAATATATCAAACCCATATTGAATAATAACATGGATTCTTTGGTTTATAATGTGGAATTAAACGCATAGCAAGTATATTCGCTAACAGGGTTCTAAGCCTTTTCGTAAGGCGAGCTCAATAATATTCTGCACACAATGTTCGTAGAGTAAAGCGGTAGTGAAGAATATTATTCCGTTCACTGGAGCTCAAGGCCAAGAACCTGTATGGCTCGCTCCGGGCCTCCACCAAAACTCGCTTCGCTCAAACAGGTGATTGACATAGTATTCTGCAAACAATGCAAGAAGATAAAAACGATGATTTTGAAAATAAAAAAGGAGTAATTGATATTACTCCTTTTTTGATGGCAGGGGAGACAGGAATCGAACCCGCAGCCTACGGTTTTGGAGACCGCCGCTCTACCAATTGAGCTACTCCCCTATATTGCTTTGTATTGGTTCAACAGCAGTTTATATTATATGATATTTCTGCTGACAAGTCAATAATAATTGGGCGGGAAAACGGCAGTTTAGCAGCAAATTTTCTTTTAACACGGCCTTTTTTGTGCTATAATGCAATTAACAGACAATTACCAAAACAAGGAGGGTATAACCGTTGAGCACATCAACCGGCTTAGTTAACTGTCGCCTGGGATTTATAGGGGCGGGGAATATGGCTAATGCTTTTATAAGAGGAATACTGTCGCGGGGCATTGTGCCGCCCGGCAATATATATGTCTATGATATTGATATGGACAAGCTGAATAAACTGTGTGCTCAGCTTGGAGTGCAGATGTCCGATAATAATTCCCATCTGGCATCCAATTCAGATATAATTATACTGGCGGTTAAACCCAATATGTATTCAAAAGTGCTTGACGAGATTATGGAATCCTTGTCTGATGACAAGATTTTATTGTCCATAGCGGCAGGTATTACCGTCGATTATATAAAGGATAAAATTGGAAATAAGTGCAAAGTAATAAGGACAATGCCGAATACACCTGCACTGGTGGGGGAAGGTGTAATTGCCCTGTCGACATATCATGATCTTACAAGTGACCAGCGGGAAAGGATCCGGGCAATTCTGAGCTCACTGGGTATGGTTGTGGAAGTTCCGGAAAACCTTATGAATGCCGTAACGGCATTAAGCGGGAGCGGCCCTGCTTATGTATCTATCTTTATTGAGGCAATGGCCGATGGGGGAGTTCTGGCCGGATTACCCAGGGAGCAGGCATATCGTATGGCTGCCCAGACAGTTCTGGGGACCGCAAAACTGCTGCTGGAATGGGGCCTGCATCCCGGTGAGTTGAAAGATGCCGTATGTACGCCAGCCGGAACAACTATAGAAGCAGTACGGGAATTGGAAAAACATGGATTTAGGGGAGCTGTAATAGAAGCGGTAAACAAATGTGCAAACAAGGCGGAAATTATGGAAAAGGCGGTAAGGGATTAATGAAAGAAGTTGATATATATACAGATGGTGCCTGCAGCGGCAATCCGGGTCCCGGAGGATGGGCTGCAATACTATCATATAAGGGTATTGAAAAAGAGATTTCCGGCTACCATGAGTTAACTACAAATAACCGTATGGAATTAATGGGGCCTATAAAAGCTTTGGAGCTGCTGAAAGAACCGTGCAGGGTCAGAATATATACCGACAGCACATATTTATATAATGCATTTGAAAAGGACTGGATCACCAGATGGCAGCAGCGTAACTGGCGAACTACGGACAAACAGCCGGTTGCAAATCAGGATTTGTGGCAAAGATTGCTTGAATTGAGTTCTGTGCATAAAATACAATGGATCAAAGTTAAAGGTCATAGCGACAATGAAAAGAATAATCGCTGTGATAAACTGGCCAGGCAGGCTATAAAGGATGGAAACAGACAAAGACAGGACAGGAGAGAAGCCGGTAATCCATAATTAACTATGCGCAAAATAAAAGTTTTGCGAAATGTAATGACGAAATATATGTAAGGAGGGGTACTTCCTATGCTGAAACAGGATTCCTATGATGTGCAGCAAAACCGGGAAAACATCTTAAAATTAAGAGCTGTTTTGAGAGAATTGCCGCCTTTCTGCAGGGATTTTTTCCGTGCAATTGAGCCAAATACATCTATATTGACCCGTATAAATTACGCTTATGATTTAAGGCTGTTTTTTGAATTCCTTACAACTGAAATAAAGGAGTTTACCCACATATCCCCGTTCTCACAGTTTACCCTCCGGGATTTGAATCTTGTACAGGCTGTACATATTGAGATGTTTCTCGAGTATCTAACCTACTACAGCCGCCCTTCCGCCCCCGAGATCGAACACCAGAACCATGATTCCGGCAAAGCCCGTAAACTATCCACTCTGCGTTCTTTTTTAGCATACTTCTTCAAAAATGAAAAGATCGATAAAAATGTGGCCTCACTGGTGGATTATCCAAAAATTAGGGAAAAACCAATTATACGGCTGGAAGCTGACGAAGTTGCACGATTGCTTGATTTTGTTGAAAGCGGCCAGGGTTTGACTGAAAGGCAAAAACGCTACCATCAATACACCAAACAGCGTGATATAACAATATTAACCGTCTTTTTAGGAACCGGAATACGTATTAGCGAATGTGTAGGCCTCAATATATCGGACCTGGATTTTACAATAAATGGATTCAGAATTACGCGAAAAGGCGGAAACCAGGTTATCCTGTACTTTGGCGATGAAGTTCGAAAAGCATTGCTTGATTACCTTGATGAAAGAAAAAAGATTGATGCCCTTCCCGGACATGAAGATGCCCTGTTTCTTTCCATGCAGAAAAAACGGATAAGTAACCGGGCTGTACAAAATCTGGTTAAGAAATATGCAAAAATAGTTACCCCATTAAAGAATATCTCTCCCCATAAGCTGCGGAGTACCTACGGTACTGCTCTCTACCAGGAAACCGGAGATATATACCTGGTTGCCGATGTGCTGGGACACAAAGACGTTAACACCACCAGAAAGCATTATGCAGCCATCAGCGATGAGAAAAGGCGTATGGCTGCAAGGATGGTCAGGTTAAGAGAAGATTAAGCCGGTATACATCAGTATACCGGTACATATAGCTTCTGCCCTTCATATATATTGCCCTGCTCCATATTGTTCGCTTCTTTTATCTCTATTATGTACTGGCGTATATCGGTATGATTCGGTAAAGTGCGTTTGGCAATGCTCCACAGGGTATCTCCTTTTACGACATCCACCAGTATCAGGCTTCTGTTATTAGCAGCATTGCCTTCATTCAATAATGATGCTATCAAAGATATACATAGTATCGCTAAAACGGCCAGAAATATGGAAAATCTCGACTTGGACCGGATAACAATTCTTTTTTTAACTGTGTTTTTATCTTTCATTGTATACCAGCACAGGAGATCCATCGCTTAAGATGGATTTTATTGTGCTTTTCCCCCTTTCCCAAATAGGCTTTATATTGCTGCTTATTGTGGTGCTGCTTTTATAAAAAGAACTTATGTTCGGTTTTGTTTATATTATACACGAACATAAGTTCGGGGTCAAGCACCTAATATAAATTTTCTTTATTTAAAATTCTTAGCCTTGTACCCCAGTGACTTAAGTAGTATTCTTCAAAACAGTTATAATCTGAAGATGATTATGTGAAGAATATTATGGAGCACGCCTTGCGCAAAGGCATAGAACCTGTTAACGAAGTGGAGGAAAGCCGGAACCGGTCTAACGCGTCAGCGAGTTTTGGCGGAGGCCCGGAGATGGTCATAGCGTGAAGCGAACGGAATATATTCTGCACACATTGCTCATTAGTGATCATACTATCGAAGATAGTGGTTGTGAAGAATACACTGCTATATACGAACATGTGTTTGATTTTATTCGGTTAGCATGATATAATATAGTTGGATAAGGTTAACCTGCTGTGAGAATATGTACAAGCATTAAAAAGGATAAATATAAGGAAAGGAGTCCAATAATACATGGACCGGTCTATAACCAATAAACAAAAAAAAGTGTTGGAATTTATAAAGAAGGAGCTGCAAAGCAAAGGCTATCCCCCTTCTGTCCGGGAAATATGCAACGGTGTTGGCATAAAATCAACTTCCACCGTTCATGCATACCTGGAGCGCCTTGAAAAGGAAGGCTATATACGAAGAGATCCTACAAAACCCAGGGCCATAGAGCTGCTGGATGATACCACGTTCTTTTCCAAGAAGGAGATTGTCAATATACCTGTGGTAGGCCAGGTAACCGCCGGAAAGCCTATACTGGCCGTAGAAAATGTTGAAGATACCTTTCCCCTGCCGGCTCAGTTTTTACCCAACAGCGATGTTTTTATGCTTTCGGTAAAGGGAGACAGTATGATCGAAGCAGGTATATTTGACGGGGACTATGTGATAGTAAAACAGCAGGAATATGCCGATAATGGAGATATTGTCGTTGCTTTGATTGACGATGAAGCAACCGTAAAAGCTTTTTACATGGAAAAGGACCATATAAGGCTTCAACCCAGGAATCCCTATATGGCCCCCATAATACTGGATCACGTAACTATCCTTGGAAAAGTAATAGGCGTTATAAGGTTTTTTAACTAGACAGGTTTATATACCCCGCCTTCTCCATCTGTGTCAATACCTTCATCATGGCTATCTTAACATGTTCATATGTCAATCCGCCCTGTAAATAAGCAGCATATGGGGGTATAATAGGAGCGTCAGCGCTAAGTTCAATAGAAGCACCTTGAACAAAAGTCCCTGCTGCCATTATTACCTGGTTGGTATAACCCGGCATATCCCATGGATATGGAGTAACATGGCTGTCGACGGGAGAAATGGATTGTATGGCCTGGCAGAACAACACAAGCTCTTCCGGGCTGTTAAACAGGATGGATTGTATTATATCGGTCCTGGCTTCATCCCATCCGGGCAGCACATTATACCCCAGTTTTTCAAAAACTCTGGCCGCCAGGATGGCGCCTTTAACGGCTTCCCCGACAACGTGAGGCGCTAAGAATAATCCCTGGTAAAAGGGTGCGTATGATGAAGGGTATGACCCCACTTCCCTTCCCAGTCCGGGGCAGGTAAGCCTGTATGAGATCTGTTCTATGGCATCTACAGTGCCTACAGCATATCCGCCTGTGGGAGCCAGTCCGCCGCCTGGATTTTTTATCAGAGAGCCTGCTGCAACATCGGCTCCGACATGACATGGTTCCAATAGCTCAACAAACTCACCGTAACAGTTATCAACAAGCACCATTACCTCCGGGTGTTTTTCTTTTATTGCGGCAATGGCCTTTTTGATGCGTTCTATGGACAGTGACGGCCTTAAGGTATATCCTCTTGAACGCTGAATTAATATCAGCTTAACATTATTTTTTTCAAGGAAAGACAGGGTTTTGGAGATGTCAATCTCCCCCTGGCCTGTCAATTCTATCTGATCGTATTCAATCCCCCATTCCCTCAATGAACCGGCTGCCGGTATCTCTCCAAGCCCGATAACCTGTTCAAGGGTGTCATAGGGTCTGCCCGTTATTGATAATACCGTATCTCCCGGCCTCGTTAACGCATATATGCAGTCACTGATAACATGGGTCCCGGATGCCCACTGAGGCCGTACCAGTGCATCCTCTCCTCCCAGGGTTGATGCAAACAGCTTGTCAAGAGCATCCCGGCTGTCATCCCCATATCCGTATCCATTCGATGGGTTGAAATGCCGCTGGCTTATTTGATACTCTTTCATGAATTGAAGGATTTTTGCCTGATGGTATTCCCGAAGTTCCTCTATTCCGTCAAACTTGACTTTTATCTCATCATGCGCACTGTGCACATATTTAACAATTCTTACCGGTATATTAAGATCTTTTTCATAATGATGTTCGAGCCATGTTTTCAACTGTGTCTGCTCCTCTCCCTGACTGTAAATAGAAAATTAAGGACCTTAAGCGGTCCTTATACTTAAAGTTCTATGTAATTTGAATTATTCTGTTTCTTTATCGTTGTATGATGGATTATTAGATGACAACACAACCTGGCGCGCCGGAGTCACAGTCGACACCGCATGCTTATATAACATCATCTGTTTTCCTTCATTCTCCAACAGAATGATGAAATTATCAAAACCCTTAATAAACCCTTTTAACTGAAAACCGTTTACCAAGTGAATTGTAACGGGTATTCTTTCTTTCCTTATCTGATTCAGATAAGCATCCTGTAATAGAATTGTTACTCTGTTTGCCATAATATTAACCACCCTTCAAAACATTCCTTATTTTGTTAATATTATATACTATTTTATGAACATTTAAAAGGAAATTTTATCAGCAATATACATAAGGGCACATTCAATAATATCCCTTTCAGAACTGTAGTCATCGATATTTATCCATTTGACGCCTTTTTGAGCCCGAAACCAGGTCAGCTGCCGTTTGGCATAGCGGCGGGGTTCCTGTTTAAGTTTATATATTGCTTCCTCCAGGGTCAGTCTTCCTTGATAGTAGTCTATAATTTCTTTATAACCCAAACCCTGCATTGAAACCATGTTCCGGGTATACCCCTTATCCAGCAGGCTTTTGACTTCGTTCAGCAGTCCCCTTTCAATCATTGCATCAACTCTCTGGTTTATCCTTTCATACAATTTAGCCCGGTTCATGACAAGGCCTATCATGGCGGCATCATACCTGAAATCCATGTCTTTCAGGTTCTGAACATAATGGGACATGGGTTTTCCGCTTATATGGTATACCTCAAGCGCCCTTATAACACGCCTTACGTCGTTCGGATGAAGACGTGAGGCTGTTTTAGGATCTATTTTTTCCAATTGTTGATACAGATAGTTTTTCCCCATTTTTTCGGCGGTTTTTTGGAGTCTTTTTCTGTATTCAACATCCTGATAAGCATCGGTGAAATTCATTGGATACAGCAAAGATTTTATATACAAGCCTGTGCCTCCCACAATGATTGGAAGTTTATTGCGTTTATGTATATCGCTGATAATATCAACGGCCATCTTCTGGTATTCTGCAACGCTGAACTCCTGTTCGGGTTCGATTATGTCAATCATATGGTGAGGAATATTCTGCCTTTCATTTATACTGGGTTTTGCCGTACCAATGTCCATATATTTATATATTTGCATGGAATCAGCCGAAACTATCTCGCCATCCAGCGATTTTGCAATTTCGATGGATAGCTTGGTTTTTCCAACGGCTGTCGGGCCCGTTATTACCACTGCAGGTTTCTTTTTCATAAGCCGGTGACCCCTTTACTGTATTCTCTTAAATTTCTTTTCAAGTTCATATTTTGTAATGGTTACAATAATAGGTCTGCCATGGGGACAGGTCAAGGGAATTTCATCATTTCTGAACCTCTCAAGCAAATACACTATTTCTCTGTCTGAGAGAGGATCCCGGGCTTTAACAGCCTGCCTGCAGGCAGCCCTCATAATGTCTTCCGGTTTTATCAGCATTGAAGGTTCAGGCGTACGGCTGTCAATACCCCATTGGTCCAAAACATAATGGAACAGTTCCCGGACATTGGTGCCTTTCAAAACATAAGGAACTCCCCGTACCGTCCAGGTATTTCCTCCAAAATGTTCAATATCAAATCCGAGAGAAGCTAAGATATCCTGCGCTGCCTCAACAATTAAACTTTCATCATGGGTAAGCTCCAGTATAACGGGAGGCAGCAGCTGCTGGCTGGCAGCTGTACGTTTATTAAGGCTTTCATTGAGTTCCTGGTAAATCAAACGTTCATGAGCGGCATGTTGATCCACAAAGAATACCCTGTCCTGTTCTTCAACAATTATGTATGTTGAGAAAGCCCTGCCTATTACCTTGAGTGTACCGGTTCTGAATCTATCTATATTATGTTCATGAACTTCATATTCCATACCATTATTGCCATTTTTTATCAGTTTTGAATCGCCAGGTGAATCTTTTTTGGCAATATACACATGCCTGGGTTCGCGGGAATGCTGATCAAAAAAATCAATTTGCTGGCTCTCAGCCACAGTTTTATCAATGCGTTCCCTGTTCTCCTGCCGTTGCGTGTCCAAAGCAGTATCCGGCAGGCCGGACCGGTCATCGGTTTGGCTGCCATTATAATCTGACCGTTCAAAGCTCTCACGGCTTATAACCGGTATATGGGGATGCTTTTCCAGGCACTCTTTCACCCAGTCAAATATAAGTTTATATATTTCTTGTTCCGTCTTAAACCTTATTTCCGTTTTTGCCGGATGTACATTGACATCGATCTGATCTGCCGGCAAATCAAGGTGTAAAACAACCCAGGGAAAACGGTTGACCATAAGATAAGAGCGGTAGGCATCCTCCACGGCTTTTGACAGCAGCGGGCTTTTCACATAACGGCCGTTTACTATAAATGATTCGCTGCTCCGGTTAATTCTGGACAGTGACGCTCTTCCTATATATCCGTACAGGGAGATATCACCCTCCTGGCGTTTTCTGTTTATTTCAATTACCTGGTTTCTTATATCCTTTCCAAAAACGGATATTACAGCCGAAAACAGGCTGCCATTTCCCGGGGAATGATACACGGTTTTGCCTTGGTTTATGTAACGAAAAGAGATCTCCGGATGAGCAAGTATTAACCTGCCTACCAGCTCGCTTATGTTTGCAGTTTCCACTCTGGCTGACTTAAGAAATTTAAGCCGGGCCGGTGCATTGTAAAAGAGGTTTCGAACAACGATGGTGGTTCCTTCAGGGCAGCCGATTTCCTTTTCGGATACAACTTTTCCCCCATGGTTGACAATATGAATGCCTGCCGCGGCATTCCGCGGGCTTGTAAATAATTCAACCCGGGATACTGCTGCGATGCTTGCAAGGGCCTCTCCTCTGAAACCGAGGGAGTTTATTGAGTACAAATCAGTATTGGACTTGATCTTGCTGGTAGCATGACGCTGAAAACACAGCCGGGCATCCGTTTTATCCATTCCTTCCCCGTTGTCGGTAACTCTTATCAGCGATACTCCGCCGTCCTGAATTTCAATGGTAATGGCCGAACTGCCGGCATCAATAGAGTTTTCCACCAGCTCTTTCACAATCGATGAAGGACGTTCAATTACTTCACCGGCTGCTATTTGATTAACGGTAAAATCATCCAGAATATTTATCTTTGGCAAACAATTCCCTCCTAAGACTGTTTCGCTTTTTCAACTAAACGGTTAAGAATATTCATAGCTTCTATTGGGGTGATATTAAGGATATCGATATTCTTCAGTTCCTCCTCTATCTCTGAAGGCCGTGGCTGGAAAAACGACAGCTGCTGGCTTACGGGCTCTCTTGCTGTTATATTCCGGCTGCTTTTTTTTGCAATATCAGCTTCTTCCAGCTGGGATAATATAGCCTTGGCGCGTTCGATAACCGGTATAGGCAGGCCTGCAAGCCTGGCCACCTGTATCCCAAAGCTTTGATCTGCTCCTCCCCTGACTATTTTTCTTAAGAATATAATATCATCTCCGCGTTCCTTTACAGATATGCGGTAGTTTTTTATACCCGGCAGGCTTCCCTCAAGGCCGGTCAGTTCATGGTAGTGGGTGGCAAACAATGTTTTGCAGCCTAAATTTTTGGAGGTAGATATGTATTCAATAACAGCCCATGCAATACTCAAGCCATCGAAAGTACTGGTCCCCCTTCCGACTTCGTCCAGTATAAGCAGGCTGTTGGGGGTAGCATTATGAAGAATATTGGCAACCTCGTTCATTTCCACTAAAAATGTACTTTGTCCGGCAGACAGATCATCGGATGCCCCGATACGCGTAAATATCCTGTCAACTATTCCGATATCGGCCTCTCTGGCCGGAATGAAACATCCGATTTGAGACATAAGGACGATAAGGGCTACCTGCCTCATGTACGTGCTTTTTCCGGCCATGTTTGGCCCGGTAATTATCATAAGCCGGTTCTCGGAAGTATCCATATAAGCATGGTTTGGCACAAACATGTCGTGAGGCAGGGTTTTTTCAACTACAGGATGGCGTCCGTCTTTAATGGAAATGATACCATTGGTGTTTATACCGGGTCGGACATAATCGTTTTCAATGGATACCCTGGCAAAAGAACATAAAACATCCAGTACCGATATTATGTTCGCTGTATTTTGTATCCTATGTACATGCCTTCCAATTTCCTGCCTTATCTCAACGAAAATATCATATTCAAGATTCACACTCTTTTCCTCGGCGCCAAGGATGGTATCTTCCATTTCCTTTAGCTCCGGGGTGATGTACCGTTCGGAGTTTACCAGGGTTTGTTTACGGATGTAATGCTCCGGAACGAGATCATAATAGGATTTGGTAACCTCGATATAATAGCCGAATACCTTGTTAAAGCCCACCCTCAGGTTTTTTATACCGGTTTTTTCCCTTTCTTTCTGTTCGAGGGATGCAATCCAGGCTTTCCCCTCATGCATGGCCCTGCGGTATTGGTCAAGCCGGGTATTGTAACCGGTCTTTATTATGTTGCCTTCTTTTATCGTAACAGGCGGATTATCCGCTATGGAACGTTCGATCAGTTCATATATGTCTTCCAAGGGATCCAGGTTCGTATGCGCATCCCTGAGTATGGCTGAACGGCATGATGCCAATAGTTTCTTTATATCCGGCAAATTGCTGACAGATTGCTTCAAAGAAATTATATCACGGGCATTGGCAGTGCCATATGAAATACGGGCCATCAGCCTTTCAAGATCATACACTTTTTTCAGATGGTCAGCAATATCATCAAGTAATATGCGGTTATCATACAGCTCCTCTACCCCGTCAAGCCGGTACTCTATTTCTTTGCTGTTAATCAGAGGCTGCTGTATCCATTTTCTTATTAACCGGCCTCCCATGGCAGTGCAGGTTTTGTCCAGCAGCCATAGAAGAGAGCCTTTTTTATCCTTTCCCCGTATGGTTTCTGTAAGCTCAAGATTGCGTCTTGATGATGCGTCCAGTACCATATATGATTCCAGGTAATAAGGTTTAATCCGGGTTATATGGGCCAGGGTGTTTTTTTGAGTTTCCGTGAGATACTCCAGCAAAGCGCCGGCAGCACATATCCCGTATCTCATATCCTGGCACCCGAAACCTTCCAGTGAATGCACTTTAAAATGCTGTATAAGCTTATTGTAAGCGGTACGGTGATCAAAAGCCCACTCGTGATAAAACGTAATAAACGGAGAAAACTGATGCCTGAGGGTGTCGACGAGTTTCTGATCAAGCTCGGTACCCTGATTCATTAATATTTCCCGCGGGTTGATCCTGGACATCTCGTCTGTCAGTCTTACGGCGTTATTCTCTCCCGTAAGCTCGCTTATATAGAATTCACCGGTTGATATATCGACTACCGATAAACCAAAACTCTGCCCGTCTTTAAAAATACAGGCAAGATAATTGTTGTTTTTCTCATCGAGCATGGAGGATTCAAGAAGGGTACCGGGAGTTATAACCCGTATAACCTCCCGCCTAACAATCCCCTTGGCCTCCTTGGGATCCTCAACCTGTTCACAGATTGCAACCTTATATCCCTTATCGATAAGGCGGGCAATATAGCCTTCTACCGAATGATACGGAACACCGCACATCGGAGCACGCTCATCCAGACCACAATCCCGTCCTGTCAGGGTGATTTCCAGTTCTCTTGATGCGGTTATTGCATCCTCGAAGAAAAGTTCATAAAAGTCCCCTAATCTAAAAAAAAGAAGAGCATCTTTGTATTGCTCTTTTATTTGCATGTATTGCTGCATCATGGGAGTGAGCTGTGCCATACAGGAACCTCCTGAAAAATTTCTATCAATTAATTATATCATGCGGCCTTCCAAAGTCCAAGCTTTTGGCAGGGTTATTTTTACATTAACAAACTCTCCGATAATTTCACTTCCGCCTTCAAAATGAACCAGTTTATTGGTCCGGGTGCGCCCGGACAGCATTTTTGGATTGTTTTTGCTTACACCTTCAACCAGCACCTCTACAACTTTATCCATATACAGCTGGTTCTTCGCCTTGCTGATATCGTTTTGAAGCGCAATCAGCCTGTTGAGCCTCTCTTTTTTTACCTCTGTATCCACCCCGTCCGGCATACTGGCGGCCGGCGTGCCCTTCCTGGGAGAGTATATAAAGGTAAAGGCTGAATCATACTGAACCCTTTCCATCATATCCAGGGTATCCAGAAAATCTTCTTCGGTCTCGCCGGGAAACCCGACAATGATATCGGTTGAAACAGCTATGCCGGGAATCCGGGCCCGCAGCTTATCAACCAGTTTCAGGTAGTCCTCCCTGGTATACCGGCGGTTCATTTTTCGCAGTATAACATTGCTTCCGGCCTGCAGCGGGAGATGTATATGCTCGCACACCTTTTCACATTCTGCCATGGCGTCAATCAGATCATCCGACAGATCCTTGGGGTGAGAGGTAACAAATCTGATTCTTTCAATGCCTTCAATTTTGTTTACATCCCTTAACAGATCCGGAAAAAGATATCCGTCACCCAGGTCTTTTCCGTAAGAATTAACGTTCTGGCCCAGCAATGTTATTTCTTTACATCCGTTGGCTGCCAGTTCACCAATTTCGTCTGTGATGTCCCCGGGAAGCCTGCTCCTTTCCCGTCCCCTGACATGGGGAACGATGCAGTAGGTGCAGAAATTGTTGCAGCCGTACATAATGGTTACATAAGCGGAAACATTTGAAGCTCTTTTGGCTGGAATACCTTCAACTATATTACCTTCTTCATCCAGTATCTCCACAACTGTGTGCCCGGAATTTACAGCTTCAAAAAGCAGCCGGGGAAAATGGTGCAGGTTATGGGTACCAAATACCAGATCAACAAAGGGAAATTTCTTTATTATATCTTCGGCTGTTTCTTTTTGCTGCATCATACAGCCGCAGACACCCAGGATCAGGTTTGGATTACTCTGCTTGTAGGAACGCAGCGCTCCCACATTGCCGTAAACCCGCTGTTCGGCATGCTCACGCACACAGCAGGTATTAAACAGTATTATATCAGCCTCTTCCAGCACCTGTGTCTCTTCATATCCGATTTCCTGCAGCATACCGGCCAGTTTTTCAGAATCATGGACATTCATCTGGCAGCCGTATGTTACAATATGATATTTGAAACGCTTTCCTTCAGCGTATTGCTGCAATGCCTGCATATATTTTTGCTGTTCTTCCTTTAATGACATTTGTGCCTCCTTCTTCCCTGTTGCGTTATAGAAAACCGGGTTCCTGATTTATTATACCTATGGGGTTTATTCTTTGCAAGTATGTCAGTTCTGAATACAACAGCCTTCAAGAACGTTTTCGCAGCCTACGACTGCAACAGCCCTGCGGTTTGGATCCAGTATACTGCACGCTGCCCTGATGACATCATCAATAGTTGTGTTATCAATTTTCTCCAGTATTTCCTCCGGTGTTCTCAGTATTCCCAGCAGGAGCTCGGAACGTCCTATGGCATTCATTCTGCTGCCGCTGCTTTCCAGGCTTAATATATAGTTGCCTTTGAGCTGCTCTCTGGCAGTTTCAAATTCATCCCGGTTAACACCCTGAGTTGTGACTTTCTGTATCTCTTCCATTACCAGGTCAGCTACATTTTTTGCCTGGGAAGGTTTCATGCAGGCGTATACCGTGAATTTACCCCCACAGATGTAAAAGGAAGGATATGAGAATATAGAATATACCAGGCCCCGGTCCTCCCTGATATTCTGAAACAGACGGGAACTCATCCCGCCGCCGAACAGGTTATTGAAAATCATCAGGGGATATATATCATTATGCCCGAGGTTTATTCCCGGATACCCAAAACAGAGATGGACTTGTTCTATATCCTTCCACCTAAAAAGGTTTTGGGACTGATAACCGGGCTGAGGAATGTCAATATCCACTGGCCTGTTTTGCCAGCTGCCAAAATGCTTGCGGATCAAATCCACTGCCTGCTGTTCATCAAAGTTGCCTGCAACGGAAACCACAAGATTATGAGGAGAATACTTTTCATTCAGGAAGGACAGCAGCCTGTCGCGGGTTATGCCTTGTACAAACTGCCGGTTTCCCAGTATCGGGTTTCCTAATGGGTGGGGGCCTAACAATGCTTTGCCCAACAGCTCGCTTACCAGGTCTTCCGGAGAATCCTCATACATAAGTATTTCTTCGAGGATTACGCCTTTTTCCTTTTCTATATCACCGGGATCCATAACAGAATTCAGTACCATATCCGATAGAATATCCAGCGCTAACGCCAGATGCTTGTCCATAACATTGCTGTAGTAACAGGTGCATTCCTTTGCAGTGAAGGCATTTAACTGGCCGCCCACCGAATCCATTGCCCGGGCAATTTCTTTTGCAGTACGCGTTTTGGTGCCTTTAAACAGGATGTGCTCTATGAAATGCGACATGCCGTTATCATTTATATTCTCATAAACAGAGCCTGCGGAAAACCATAGGCCCACCGATACCGAGCGAAAATAAGGGATTCTTTCGGTTACAATTCTTACGCCGTTTTCCAGCTGCCATTTTTTTTGCATCGTTTCACCTTTCCTTTGGTATTTATATTGGCTGCAGTCGATTCAATTTTAATTATCTGTTTGATCGCCGTTGGATATAAGATCCGATATACATCCGATCTCGAACCCTTTTTCACGAAGGTTGTCTATGATGACAGGCAAAGCCTTTATTGTATCCTCCGTCGGATGCATTAAAATAAAAGCACCGTTGTGAGGGTTCTTTATAACCCTCTTTACTATATTTTCAACCCCGTCTCTTCTCCAGTCAATTGTATCAATACTCCACATAATGGTTTTATATCCCAGTGAATCAGCCGCCTGGAGGGTGGTATTGTTAAAGTCGCCGTAAGGCGGAGCAAACAGGCAGGTTTTTACCCCGGCAATCTCTTTTATGACCTCTTCGGTCATGATAATTTCCTGACAGTTTTCTTTAAAACTCAGATCGCTGTGATGTTTATGATGATAACCGTGATTGCCCAGTTCATGGCCTTCCCGCACCATTCTTTTAAGCAGTTCCGGGTTTTCTGCTGCCCACTCTCCTCCAATAAAAAAGGTTATACGGATGTTCTTTTCCTTGAGTAAATCCAGCATGGCAGGCACATATTCGGTTCCCCAAACCACATTGCACTCAAAGGCAACCCGGGTCAGGAACGGATTACCCTTATAAATGGGCCTTACAGCCGTATAACCCAATACATCTACGGTTTCATCCCATCCTATAGACAGCATTATGGCAATGACCAGCGCTATGGACAGGAACAGGACAATACGTTTTTTGCGTAAAATAATAATCATTGATATCCTCCCGCCTGCTAATATATTACTAATAAAATAATTATTCCGGCGGCGGAAGGATATGTGTAAAAATAAAACATAAACTGTTAAAGTTTATGTTTTATCTCCTGTTATTTCTTGACTGGCCGTAAGCAGGTCTGCGCCGTCGGTGTGCTTCCCGGTTATTATCTCCGTTTTTGGATGCCGGTGGCGGCAGTGTGTCTTTTCTGGACAGGTTAATGCGCCCCTGCTCATCAATATCGGTCACTTTTACCGTGATTTCATCGCCGACCTGGACCACATCTTCGACTTTGTCCACTCTTTCATGAGCCAGTTTGGATATGTGGACCAGACCTTCCTTACCGGGCAGAATCTCAACAAATGCTCCAAAATTAACGGTTCTGACAACTTTGCCCGTATATATCTCCCCTGCCTCCACTTCTTTTGTTATATTTTCAATGGTTTCCAATGCTTTCTTTGCATCATCAATGCTGGGTGAGTATATATATACACGTCCGTCATCCTGGATATCGATTTTAACTCCTGTTTCATCGATTATCCGGTTGATTGTCTTTCCTCCGGGGCCAATAACTTCACGGATTTTATCCGGATGTATGGTTGTGGTGATAATCTTGGGAGCAAACGGTGACAGCTCTTTTCTTGGTTCGGGCATAACCTCCAGCATCTTGTTCAGTATGAAAAGTCTGCCCTCTAAAGCCTGGGCCAAAGCCATCTCCAGTATACTGCGATCAATTCCTTTTATCTTTATGTCCATTTGAATGGCTGTAATTCCTTTTTCCGTTCCGGCTACCTTAAAGTCCATATCCCCAAGATGGTCTTCTATCCCTTGAATATCGGTCAATATCACAACCTGCCCCGTTTCTTCGTCCTTTATTAAACCCATTGCCACGCCTGCAACCGGCGCCTTTATAGGAACTCCGGCATCCATAAGGGCCAATGTGCTGCCGCACACGCTGGCCTGGGATGTAGAACCGTTAGAACTCATTACTTCCGATACCAGGCGTATAGTGTAGGGGAACTCATCTTCACCGGGAATCATGGGTTCCAGGGCTCTTTCGGCCAAAGCGCCATGGCCTATTTCACGCCGTCCGGGCCCTCTCATGGGCCGTGCTTCGCCTACGCTGTAGGGAGGGAAGTTATAGTGGTGAATGTAGCGTTTAAAATCCTCTTCCCACAAACCATCAAGAACCTGAACATCTCCCAGGGCGCCTAAAGTACAGGCTGTTAACACCTGTGTCTGTCCACGCTGGAACAATCCCGAGCCATGAACCCGCGGAAGCAGGCCGACCTCGCAGCTGATGGGACGGATCTCCTTTGGCGTTCTTCCGTCAGGTCTTAAGCTGTCTTTTAGTATCCTGGAGCGTACGGTTTCTTTGGTAATGGTGTTTAGTACCTCTTTTATGTCGGATTCTTTATCGGGGAACATCTCTGAAAAATACTGAAGAACATCTTCTTCCACTGCCTTCATATTGGCTTCACGGACCTGTTTGTCAAATGCCTGGACAGCATCCGCTATTTTATCTGCGGCATATTCCCTCACTTTTGCATCCAGTTCGGGATCGGGCAAATACAGGACAACCTCACGCTTGGGTTTGCCAACCTCCTGTATTATTTTTTCCTGAAAAGCCACAAGTTCCTTAATATACTCGTGTCCGAATATTATGGCCTCCAGCATTTCCTCCTCGGTTACCTCCTGGGCCCCGGCCTCTACCATCAGTACAGCGTCCTTTGTTCCGGAAACAACAAGTTCCAGTCTGCTCTTTTCCCGCTGTTTGCTTGTGGGATTTATTACATATTGGCCGTCTACCATTCCAACAGCCACAGAGCCTGTAGGTCCCATAAAAGGTATGTCGGAGATGCTGAGCGCTATTGAAGAACCAAGCATGGCAAATACGTCAGGCGGGTATTCAGGGTCCACAGAAAGGGCCATTGCGACTATGTGAACGTCATTACGGAATCCTTTGGGGAACAACGGCCTGAGCGGACGATCGATCAGCCTTGCCGTTAATATGGCTTTCTCAGTAGGTTTTCCTTCCCTTTTAATAAACCCTCCGGGGATTCGGCCAACGGCATAAAGCTTTTCTTCAAAATCCACACTGAGAGGGAAAAAGTCTATTCCTTCCCGGGGTTCCTCAGAGGCCGTAGCTGCCACAAATACCAGCGTATCTCCACAGCGGACGGTACATGCTCCATTGGCTTGCTCGGCTAATTTACCTACTTCAACGGTTATGGCAGTACCTGCGATATTGGTAGTGTAGGTCTTATATTCCATCCTCATATCGTCTCCTTTCATTGTGTAATCGACTATGTATCCTACAAGAATAGTCTGTGCTTACATTTTTTTATTAAACATGCTAAAAGAATGGAGCGGGTATCCCCGCTCCCCCATTACTTTCATATTACTTTCTTAAATTCAATTTTGCTATAATAGCCCGATACCGCTCTATATCCTTTTTCATAAGGTAGTTAAGCAAACCTCTTCTTCTTCCAACCATCATGAGAAGGCCTCTGCGAGAATGATGATCCTTTTTGTGGATTTTAAGGTGTTCATTCAAGTGATTAATCCGCTCGGTCAGAAGAGCAATCTGCACTTCAGGAGAACCGGTATCCTTGTCATGCAGCTTGTAAGTATCGATTATTTGGTTCTTTAATGCCTTATCCATTACAAGTTCACCTCCATTTTTTGATACCCCCATATCCTTAGTACAGCGTCGGAGACTCGCAGAACCAAGGAAATGGTTGCTCAATAGTATAACATCCAAATGATATTTTATCATACCTTGCACATATTGTAAACGAAGTTTTTGGCAGTCTTTATGTCATCCGACAGCTGGTTTACCAGATCCTGTGCGGATGCAAACCGGATTTCATCCCTTATATGTTCGACAAAATGTATTCTCATTCTCCGGCCGTATAGTTCACCTTGAAAGTCCCAGAAGTGGGTTTCTATATGAATCCCTTTTCCATCAAACGTTGGATTGCTCCCTATATTGGTAACACCCCACAGCTGTTTTCCTTCCGTCTCCCAATAAGTTAAGTAGACTCCAAATCCCGGAATAACAATATTTTTGGACCCGATATCAAGGTTTGCTGTAGGATAACCCAGTTTTTTCCCCCTGCCTGCACCCGGTATGATTGTTCCGCTGATTGAGTAATGCCTGCCTAATAAGCGGGCAGCCCGGGATACCTGCCCGTTTTGGATCTGCTTACGTATAAGGGTGCTGCTTACCGCTTGTCCATCAATCTTGTACTGAGGCAGTATTATTACATTAAAACCCTTTTCGGTTCCGATTCTTTTCAATAACCGGACATCACCCTTGGCCTGGTATCCGAAACGGTAGTTATAACCAACCACCAGGCAGCGAACATTATATCTGGCAAGCAATAAATTGTAAATGAAGGCCTCGGGAGGCGTATGGGCAAAATTCTCGTCAAAATTGTTCAGGACAAGCATATCTACACCCAAACGATGAAACTCCAGTATCTTTTTATTCAGGTTCATTAACTGGGGAGGCCGGTTATCCGGCAATAAAAAATTCAATGGGTGCTGCTTAAAGGTATACACCATGGCAGCACATTTATGTTTATATTTGATTTTATTCAAACAGTGGATCAAAGACTGGTGTCCCCTGTGTATTCCGTCAAATGTCCCCAAAGCAATTGCGACAGGTTCACTTAAAGTATGACTATTTGCATCATTGAATATTACCTGCATAATTCCCCCTAAACCAGTACTTTTTTCATTTTAATGCTTATGCCGTTTTTGGCAGGTTTAACAACAGCTATACCGATGAACTGACCACCGCAATAGATTCTCGCCAGGGTACCTTCAGCTTCAGGATAAATATCAGCAGTTTCAGCATCGGTATAAATCAGATTACCGTTTATAAGCCTTTGACGGTGTATATGATCCAGTTCTAACCCGGGAAGCCCGTCAACGGCCCGGTCCATTGGCATAATAATTTTTTGTGTTTCTCCCCTGTCATAATACCGTTTAACCTCATCCAGCGTGTATGAATTATCCAAACCGTATTTTCCCGTCCTGGCTCTTAAAAGAAAACTCATGTATGCACCGCATCCCAGCCTTCTTCCTATATCCCGGCACAGTGCCCTGATATAGGTTCCTTTTGAACACTCAACTTCAAATAGAATCCTGTTGGGAGCAGTGTATTTCACAATTTGATTGCGGTAAATAAAAATGTTCCGGGGTGGGACCTCCAGGTTCCGGCCTTTCCTTGCATATTCATATAATTTTTTGCCTTTGTATTTGACGGCCGAGTATGCGGGAGGATATTGTTTAAGCTCTCCCTTAAATTCATTGAAAACCCGGTATATGGTTTCCAATTGAGGATATTTATTTGATGTTGCGGTAACCTTGCCGTATGAATCCAAAGTATCGGTTTCAACTCCCAGAACCATTTCGCACAGGTATACCTTTGTTTCATCGGTGATAAAATCGGATAATCTCGTAGCCTTTCCTATACAAACAGGAAGAACCCCGGCCGCACCGGGATCCAAAGTTCCTGTATGCCCTATCCTTTTTATGCCAAACAGTTTTCGGAGATAGGCAACCACATCATGTGAAGTCATCCCCGGAGGTTTTATAATACTGATAACTCCGTTCAAAGGTCATACCATCCCATCAAGCATATTTTTCAACGCTTCCAGTACCAAAACCTTTGATTTTTCCAGGTTTTCCTCAATAGTACATCCGGCTGCCCTTACATGCCCCCCGCCGCCAAACCTGGTTGCCAGGGCGCTGGCATCAATTTTGGTCTTGGTTCGGAAGCTTACCTTTGTTTTATTGTTTTCGATTTCTTTAAACAGCGCTGCACACTCAACCCCGTTTATATCGATTGCATAATTGATTAAGCCCTCGGTACTGCTGTCATCATAATTAGCATCGGTAAAACCGGCTTGTTTTATCATTGACCGGGAAACCGTCAAAAAAGCAATGGTGTCTTTCATATGCATCTCCAGTGAATTCAGTACAATTCCCAGCAATCTTACCTTATCCAGTGGAGTATTTTTGTATATAAGCCTGTTCAGTTTATCCACGTCAACACCACATTCAATAAGCCGGGCAGCTATACGGTGTGCTGCTGCGGTTGTATTGCTGAACACAAAACCACCGGTATCGGTAACAATGCCGGTATACAGGGCTTCGCATACAGGCAGGCTCAAGGCCTTGGGGTTGAGTTTCCCAATCAGGGCATATACCAGCTCAGCTGTCGACGAGGCATCGGGATCCACGATGTTTATATCAGCATATTCTGTGTTGGTAATATGATGGTCAATATTTACAGTACGAGTTGCATTGCTCAGTACAGAGCCACAGTCTCCTAACCTTGTCTCATCGCTGCAGTCCAGGCATATTACAGCATCGTACAGGACGTTTTTGTCGACTCTTTTACGGAAATCGCCCACTCCCTGCAGAAAGCTTAAATTGGCGGGCGGAGTATCGTGGCAGTACATATCCACATGTTTGCCATTTTCCATTAAAACACTCATCAATGCTGAGCATGACCCGATAGTATCACCATCGGGCATAACATGGGCTACCAATGCAAATTTGCTGCCCTGTTCCAGTATTTCAATTGCTGACAGGAACTTGTCAGATCTCATTTTTGTTTCCTTTCTCTTCTTCTGGCTTTGAACCCTCTTTCTTCTTAAGCTCTTCTATTCTTTGTGCAATATGAATGCTGTATTCTATGGAATCGTCAAGCACAAACCGCAATTCAGGAACGTAACGCAAACCCAGCCGCTGTCCCAATTCTTTGCGAATAAACCCGCTGGCGCGTTCTATCCCTGCCATAGCATTTTCTTTTTCGTTCTTGTCTCCCAGAATACTTACATAAATTTTTGCATAACGAAGATCCCTGGAAACATCAGCTCTTAAAATTGATACCATATCGTTTATACGGGGATCTTTAACATGATTCCGGAATATATCGCTTAATTCCCTTCTTATTTCTTCGGCAATCCTTATCGCTCTTTGATAGGACATTTCTCCCACCTGCTTACTATTCGTTTTGGATTTCTTCTTCTATAAAGGCTTCGATGATGTCGCCTTCTTTAATGTCGTTGAAGTTACTTATGCCTATACCGCATTCATAGCCTGCCGCAACTTCCCGGACATCATCCTTAAAGCGCTTTAACGAGCTTATTGTACCTTCGTGGACAACTATTCCGTCTCTTACTATACGTACATTTGCATTTCTTGTTACCTTCCCGTTTGTTATATAACAACCGGCAACAGTTCCAACACTGGAAATCCTGAATGTGTTCCGTACTTCCGCGAAACCTAATACGACTTCCCTGTAAGTGGGTTCCAGCATGCCTTTCATCGCAGCCTCTACGTCCTCAATAGCATTGTAAATTATTCTGTACAGCCTTATATCAATCTTTTCCTTTTCGGCCAGTTCAACAACATTACCCGGAGGCCTGACATTGAAGCCGATAATAATGGCATTTGAGGCTGAGGCCAGAATAACGTCCGATTCATTGATAGTGCCTACACCGCTGTGAATAACCCTTACTCTCACTTTATCATTTGATAACCGTTCCAATGCCTGCCTGACAGCTTCTGCTGTTCCCTGTACGTCAGCCTTTATAATAATATTGAGGTCTTTTAGCTCACCCTGTTCAATCTGGCTGAAAAGATCATCCAGTGATGCCCTGGCAGTTGAGCGGATACTCGTATCTCTGATTTTTTCTTTTCTCTCTTCAGCAACCTGCCTTGCCAGCTTGTCATCGCCTACGGCGTACAATATATCACCGGCTTCCGGCACTTCTGAAAAGCCCAGGACTTCAACTGGAACGGATGGGCCTGCGCTTTTTACTCTTTTACCATTGTGATCTATCATTGCCCGTACCCGGCCGGAAGCAGTACCGGCTACGATCGGATCTCCAACTTTTAGTGTACCGTTTTGTACTAAAACTGTAGCCACAGGGCCCCTGCCTTTATCCAGCTGGGCTTCTACTATTGTTCCCTTGGCAAGCCTGTTGGGATTTGCCTTCAATTCCTGCATCTCCGCCACAAGAAGTATCATTTCCAGCAGGGTATCTATGCCCTGTCTTTTTAAGGCCGATATGGGTACCGCTATGGTGTCCCCGCCCCATTCTTCTACCAGCAGTCCGTTTTCTGCAAGGCCTTGCTTTATTCTGTCCGGATTAACCCCGGGTATGTCCATTTTATTGATTGCTACAATAATCGGTACTCCCGCTTCTTTGGCATGGTTGATAGCCTCGATTGTCTGCGGCATTACACCGTCATTGGCAGCTACTACCAGCACTGCAATATCCGTTACCTTTGCCCCCCGTGCTCTCATGGATGAAAATGCTTCATGGCCGGGTGTATCAATAAACGTTATTGCTTTGCCGTCTATATCTACCATGTAGGCACCTATATGCTGGGTAATTCCTCCTGCCTCCTGCTCGGTAACACGGGAGTTGCGTATTGCATCCAGAAGGGATGTCTTTCCGTGATCTACATGGCCCATAACTGTAACAACCGGGGCCCTGCTCCTGAGATCATCAGGAGCATCTTCTACGTCTTCCTGTTCCAATATTTCTTCGAAGGATTTTACGGCCTTCTTTTCCAGTTCAATATCAAACTCACTTGCTACCAGTGCAGCTGTATCATAATCCAGTTCCTGATTGATGGTAGCCAGTACACCCAGCTTCATTAAACGTTTTATTATTTCAGATACCTGAATACCGATTTTTTCTGAAAGTTCCTTGACAGTTATAAACTCACCCATTGTAATGGCTTTTTTCCTCTCTGGCGGTTTTTGTTGTTCCTTCTGAGCTTCTTTACTGCTCCTTTTTCCTTTTGTCCTTCTGAGCTTATTAATAATAGCCGGATTCTCATCCTCCCAGAAGTCCTTTTTGCTCTTTCGTTCTTTGCCCTTTGGCGTCTCCTGGTAAGTTCTGGTATGCGCTTCTCCTTTTGTCCCGTCAGCTTTCTTTTCTTTCTGGGAAAAAACAGGCGGTTGAGCAAGAAATTCATCAATTATTTTATTTGACTGCCTGAACGTTTTTTTCCTTGTATCGTTTCTTACAAACTGCTTTTTAGCCGGTTTATCAGCCGGCGGTTCAGCGGGTATAGCAGTCGGAGCTGCATCTGCTTTTTCACCCTTTTCAGCTTTCCGGGCCTGACGTTTTTTCTCTGCTGCTTTCAGTTCTTCAACCTTCCTTTTTTCTTCCATTTCTTTCGCCTGTTGCTGTAAAGTATTCTCAAGCTTGTTAATCAAGCCGATATATTCATCCATGTCACGCTGTAATACTTTAACTTTATCAAGAAGGTCTGTTGCATTTTGTTTAACCTTTTTTGTTGTAACATAAACATTAATTTCTGACATTCACTAATCACCCCCATACTGGTGTTGTCGGTTTCGAATATGTTTCAGGATCATATTGCTGAAACGCTCATCATTTATTACTATAACCGTTCTGCTGTTTTTACCTATTGATCTTCCCAATAATTCTTTATATCCGGCGATAGTGTAAGTTAGCTTTGCTGGAATACATTGCCTGATAAACTTATTCTTTGTACCGGATGAAGCATCCTCACTTATTATAACAAGTCTGGCTTTTCCTGTTTTTATTGCCTTTTCACAGGCTGCTTCACCACTGACCAGTCCGCCGGCTTTATTGCACAATCCTAAGAGTTGATAGAATTTTTCATTCTTAAGATCCATCCTGTTCCATCAACTCACTTTTCAAAACATCAAATATCTGGGGGTCAATCTTTTCATTAAGAGCGCGTTCCAGCGATTTCTGCTTTATCGCCTTTTCAAGGCATTGGGCATTGAAGCATATATAAGCACCTCTTCCGGGGGCTTTTCCCTTTTTGTCAATGTGAATTTCCCCCTCAGGATCCCTGACAACCCTGATCAGCTCTTTCTTCGGTTTTGCTTCTCTGCAGCCTACACACATTCTCATGGGTATTTTTCGCCTTTTCATTCAAGATTCCCCCTTTCACAGCAAACGGACCAACAGTAAAATATTATTCCTGTGACTGGCTTTTAATATCGATCTTCCATCCCGTTAATTTGGCGGCCAGTCTGGCATTCTGTCCTTCCTTACCTATTGCCAGAGACAGCTGGTTATCAGGAACAATTACTTTTGCTATCTTCTCATTTTCGTCAAGTATGGACACAGCGATAACCTTGGCAGGGCTCAAAGCGCTTGCAATGTATTCATCGGGCTGGCTGCTCCAACGGATAATGTCAATCTTCTCACCCTTAAGCTCGTTGACAATGGGCTGAACCCTCATACCCCTCTGACCAACGCATGCGCCTATGGGATCCACTCCCGGTTCGGTAGAATGTACCGCCATTTTAGTCCGGTATCCTGCCTCACGTGCAATGTTTTTTATAATAACTTCACCGCGGATAATCTCCAAAACCTCTCTTTCGAACAACCGCTTAACCAGCCCCGGATGGGTCCTGGAAACGATGATCTGAGGTCCTTTGGTTGTCTTTTTGACATCGGTAATGTATACCCGGATTCTGTCGTTTACGCGGTATTGTTCGTTTGGCATTTGTTCATTTGGAGGCAATATCCCTTCAGCCATATCCATATCCACGTATACGTTCCTTCTCTCTACGCGCTGTACAATAGCCGGGATCACTTCATTTTCCTTTTCAAGAAATTTCTCATATACCAATATCCTTTCAGCTTCACGTATCCGCTGAATCACTACCTGTTTTGCGTTTTGAGCGGCAATACGCCCAAAATTTTTCGGGGTTACTTCAATCTCGACAATATCATCTATGTCGTAGCTTTGATTTATCTCCTTTGCCTGATCTATATCTATTTCCAGATTGGCATCATTGACTTCTTCCACAACCTTTTTTAAGGCATAAACCTTTACCTGTCCGCTTGTATTATCTATATCGATACGTACATTTTGCGCAGTACCAAAATTCTTTTTATATGCAGACAATAAGGCAGCATTAATAGCTTCCGTCAAAATTTCCCTGTCAATGCCTTTTTCTTTTCCTATTTGCTCAATGGCTTCCAAAAACTCGGTATTCACATCAATACCTCCTTAAAATAGCTAAATATCTATGACCAGCCGCACTACGGCAATATCCTGTCTTGGGAATGCATGAATCTGATCCTTATCCCGGATCACAACCTTACCCTCTTCGAGGCCAATCAGTTCACCATAATAATTCTTCATACCATTTACCGCTTTATACAGTTTAACATGTACCTTCCGCCCTTTAAAACGGACAAAATCCTTATCCCGCTTTAATGGCCTGTCAAGCCCGGGGGAAGAAACCTCCAGATAATAGCGGTGCGGAATAGGGTCCGTTTCATCCAGCTTGTCACTTATACGTTCACTGAATATCTGACAGTCATCCAGCGTAATACCGCCCGGTTTATCGATATAAAACCGTAAGTACCAGCTGCCGCTTTCTTTTTTAAATTCCAGGTCAACCAACTCGTAATTCAGCTCCTCAGCAATTGGTTCGGCCAGCGCCTGTACTGCCTTTTCAATTCTGCTCTGCGACATATCATTACCTCCAAGGGATTATTACCGGTTTTAGTTTTCCTCAAAAAAAGTATTTTCAATTATACTAACACCAGTATAATGATATTATAACAACGAAAGAGTGGGTTTCCCCACTCCGGTACACAGCTTCAAGTATTCGTAAACATCATCATTATATCATCATGGTATAACAATTGCAAGTCAAAAAAGGAAAATGATAGCGTCCGTAAATTGCAATATTAAATGCAACACATTTAATAAAATAATATGATATTAATGCTCTCAGATGAAAAATCTATGGTAAATATAGCTATATTTACCATAGATTTTTTAATTATACTAGTGTTACGAGATAACCTTAAAAGGTTAAAGTCCGTAATGATTGACAGCTAAAAGAACGAAATCTGGCTCGTTTCGGGCATATCCCGGAAACACCCGTGTTCTCGCAGAATCTCAATGACCGTTTTGGATACCTTTGTTTTTTCCCTGAAATCTTCTATGGACACAAAGCTTCCGGATTTACGCGCTTCAACTATGCTGTTTGCAGCGCTGGCCCCGACTCCCTGAAGGGCGCTGAATGGAATCCTTATTCCGTCCCGGGTTACAATGAACCTTACCGAATCCGATTTATACAGATCCGGCGGAAGTAAATTTATGCCTCTTACATACATTTCAAGGGCTACTTCATAAATAGATAACAGGTTTTTTTCCCTGACGGATAACGTGTTTCCCTTAGATTCCAGCTCCTTTATTCTTTGCAGTATGGCTGCTTTTCCTTCCAGGATCGTACCCGCGTCGAAATCATCAGCTCTTACAGTAAAGTATGTGGCGTAAAAGGCTTCAGGATAATATACCTTAAAATAGGCGATTCTGAAGGCCATGATTACATAAGCCACTGCATGGGCTTTGGGAAACATGTATTTTATCTTTTTGCAGGAATCTATAAACCATTGGGGAACCTCTTTTTCCTTCATTTTTTTCTCATACTCAGGGGTCAACCCTTTTCCCTTTCGCACATCTTCCATTATCTTAAAAGAAATAATCGGGTCCACACCTTTATACATCAAGTACACCATTATGTCATCTCTTGTTGAAATTACCTCTGACAGCTGGGCGGTTCCGTTTTTTATCAATTCCTGCGCATTGTTCAGCCAAACATCGGTGCCGTGGGACAATCCGCTTATCCGGATTAATTCTGAGAATGCGGTGGGCTTTGTTTCGTTTAACATCTGCCTGACAAACCTGGTCCCAAATTCAGGTATTCCAAAGGTACCCACGCCGCAATCAATGTCTTCCTGTGATATTCCCAGCGGTTCGGTACTTGAAAATAATTTCATTGTATTCTTTTCACCGAGGGGAACATCTTTTACGTCTACTCCCGTTATATCCTCCAGCATGCGGATAACGGTAGGATCATCGTGCCCCAGAATATCCAGTTTAACCAGCCGGCTGCTTATCGAGTTATAATCAAAGTGGGTGGTAATAACCCCGGAACTCCTGTCATCTGCAGGATACTGGATCGGGGTAAACCGATGTATATCCTGATTTTGGGGAACTATCATCACCCCGCCGGGATGCTGTCCTGTAGTTCGTTTTATACCCGTACAGCCTTTCACCAGGCGTTTGATCTCAGCGTTTCTTGCTGATTTGTCATGCTCATCCAGATAGTTTTTCACAAAGCCGAAAGCTGTTTTTTCAGCAATCGTGGCAATTGTTCCCGCTCTGAATACTTTTCCTTCTCCCAGCAGCTCCTCGGTGTATCTATGGGCTGCCGACTGGTACTCACCCGAAAAATTTAAATCAATATCGGGCACTTTCTCACCGTTAAATCCAAGAAACACCTCAAAGGGTATGTCAAAACCTTCTTTATTGTACATTGTCCCGCATCTTGGACAGGACTTGTCCGGCAGGTCGATTCCACAGCCATATTTCGAAACATCCACATCAAAATCTGAATTTTTGCATTTTGGGCATACATAGTGTGGAGGAAGCGGATTTACCTCGGTTATACCGGTCATGGTGGCAACCAGGGAAGAACCAACTGACCCCCGTGAACCAACCAGGTACCCATCTTCCAGTGATTTTTTTACTAATTTATGGGCAAGCCAGTAAAGAGCCGAATATCTGTTGTTAACAATGGTATCCAGTTCCTTCTTCAATCGCTCCTCGACAACAGGCGGGAGCGGATCCCCGTATATGGAGGCGGCTTTATCCATGGTTAATTTCACGATCTCTTCTTCCGACTCGGGTATTTCCGGAGAGTACAGCTCTTCGGGGATTGGTTTTATATCATCTATGCTCGCTGCAATCTCATTGGGCGAATATATTACGACTTCCCTGGCTTTTTGTTCACCCAAATACCGGAATTCTTCCAGCATTTCATCTGTAGTTTTGAAATACAAAGGCGCCTGCTTCTCTGCATCCTGGTATCCCTGGCCGCTCATCAATATCCGCCGGTAGTATTCATCGTGGGGATCCAGGAAGTGAACATCGCCGGTAGCCACAACCGGTTTTCCAAGCTTATCCCCTATTTCAACTATTCTGCGGTTTATATCTTTAAGTTCATCAATATCCTTCAGGCTCATATCCCTTAATAAATGCTCATTATTACACAAAGGCTGTATTTCAAGGTAATCGTAAAACTGGGCAATTTCGGTCAAATCCTTATCGGATTCTCCCTTGAGTATTGCCTGGAAAAGCTCACCGGCTTCACATCCCGAACCGATAATAAGCCCGTTCCGGTTGCTTGCAAGAAGGCTCTTTGGGATACGAGGCCTGCGGTAATAATAATCCAAATGGGATTTGGATATTATCCGGTACAGGTTTGTCAAGCCCTCCTGGTTCTTTGCAAGAATAACGGCATGATAGCTTTCAAGGGCATTCAGGTTGCTGACATGTCCAAAATACGAATTTATCAGGTCCAGCCGGTGTACACCCCTGGATTCCAAGCTGTCAAGGAGCCGCATCAGTATTTCTCCGGTTGTTCTGGCATCATCCAGCGCCCTGTGGTGCCTGGCCATCGGAACGCCAAGATATTCAGCCACGTAGTTGAGGCTGTGGCGTTTAATGTCCTTAAGCAGCTCTCTGGAAAGCATCAGCGTATCCAATATGCCGTTCTTTATTTCTATATTTATCCTTTTGCATTTTTCTTTTATAAAACCCAGATCAAAAGGCGCATTGTGAGCTACGAGAACAGCGTCGCCGAGAAAATCTATCAATTGGGGCAGAACTTCTTCAATAACAGGAGCGTCCTTAACCATTTCATCATTAATCCCGGTAAGCTTTGTAATTTCACGCGGTATTGGCGTTTGAGGGTTTACAAAACAGTGAAAGGTATCCACGACCTCTCTGTTGACTATTTTTACCGCTCCAATTTCGGTTAATTCGTTGTATCTCGGATCAAGCCCGGTAGTCTCTATATCCAGTACAACAAAAGCCTGATTAAAGTCATTATGGTTAGGGTTTTGAACTATTGGCTTGATATCGTTGATCAGATAGGCTTCCACCCCGTATATTATTTTGATCCCGTATCTTTTGCCGGCTTCATACGCTTCAGGATATGCCTGTATTACACCGTGGTCGGTTATGGCAACGGCGGGATGGCCCCACCGGGCAGCTCGTTCCACCAGTGAAAAAGCCGGTGATACGGCATCCAAAGCGCTCATTTGAGTGTGAAGGTGCAGCTCGACTCTCTTTTCCTCACACTTATCCAATCTTGTTTTGGGTGGAATCAACATGACGTCATTTGCCATAAGCACTTCTTCACGCTGGTATGTATCGTACCGGCAGTTTCCCCTGACGCGTACCCAACAACCTTCCTGAATTTTTTTCTCAATATCAGAAGCCTTGCTTTGACTGCAAAATAATTTTACAGTGACCGAATCGGTATAATCTGTAATATCCAGACTGAAAAGAGCTTTGTTTCCATTTAAGGCCCTTTTTTCAATGGCAAAGACCGTGCCTTCAACGGTTACTGCATCAAAACTCTCCTGAATGCTTTCAATTGATACAGGAGTTTCCTGTATCTGTTTTCCATGAACTACAACGGCTTTACCAGGTTTATCTTTATTGCTTAACCCGGCATCCGGAGAGGAAGCGGCGGATGTCCGGATAATATTCTTTATCAGTATTGAATTCTCTTTTTCCTGTTCTATAAAATAATCCTCATCTGTCCATTCATCAAATTCTTCGGAAAGCTCAATACTAACCTTTATCCTGCAGTTAAAGGTTTCTGAAATCCATTTTTCGATTAGCTGGTCAGCTTTTCTAACCCTGAACAGTTCAAGGGCAACAGGGTGATTGATAGTAATTTTAAGTGTGTTTCCGGATAAGGAAGGGGTGCAGTGATCTATCCAGCCATTTAATGAAGGAAGTTCCTCTTTTACAAGTTTGCATATTATTATCCATATCCTGCTAAAATTGCCTTCAAGGATTTCACTGCCGTTGTCTCCGTATGTAACAATAAATCTGATACCTGCCAATTGAGGGAACTTTGCGCTGATATGCTTCTCAAGCAATTGTATTTTTTCATGATCGATGTAGGTGCCGGCATTAACATAGATGTTCCATATCCTTTTTTTCTTATATACAACAGTTTTTACTAAAGTAAAGTTGTCCAGTATCCGTGCATATTCATCATCGAGTATTCCGGCAAGAGGGAATGTACCCCTGCTGTTATTAGTCATTCATTTCCCCCCTTAATTTGTTGCATTCTATGGCTTGTTTATTTTTCTTGCTATTTCCCAGTACATCTTCATTCTCGCTGCCATCCCGCGGGTTAACCCCAATTTTTCTTCTTTGATAATCTGTGTTACATTATACAGAGGCACCTCCATAACTCTCAGCTTATATTTTCGTGCATAATAGGATAAAGCTACTTCAATGCCGTATCCTGATGACCAGTCTTCGTCATTTAACGCTTCAAGGATCCAGCGTTTTACTGTACGCTGACCGGTTAAATAAGGGGCCAGCCTTTGTGCCAAAGAGGTTATTCCCCTGCCGGAATAAAAGATACCCAATGCCATATCGGCAGTATCCTTATACACGGGTTTTACAAGGTTCAGTATATGTTCAGGCTTCAGTCCGATTAAATCTGCATCCAGAAAAAGTATTACCGGTGCGGTGGTATTATCCAGGCCGGTTTTCATTGCATAGCCTTTGCCCATGTTTTGAGGCAGCTCAATAACCCTTGCTCCGTAAGACCAGGCTATTTCTGCCGTCCTGTCGGTAGAACCGTCGCTGACAACAATGATATCCGAAAATATGTTGGAAATCTGTTTTGTCTTGACAACCGTGTTTAGCACATGCCCTATGCTGTTTTCCTCATTATAAGCCGGTATAACGGCGGCTATACTCATTTACTGATCATCTCCCGTATTTCCGATAACAGCATCTCAAACGCCTTTTCTTCAGGGACTGTACCGATGATCTTTCCTTTTTTAAACAGGGCAACCTTTCCCTTCCCTCCGGCAATACCTATATCGGCCTCCCTGGCTTCGCCGGGGCCGTTTACAACACAGCCCATCAATGCGACCTTTAATGGATGTTTTATGTCTTTAAGTTCATTCTGCAGCTTGTCTGCCATATCAAACAGATTTATATTACACCTTCCGCAGGTCGGACATGATATTATCTCTACACCGGACGCTTTCAGGCCCAAAGCTTTCAATATTTCCAGTCCCACCCTGACCTCTTCAACCGGTGAAGCAGTCAGGGAAACCCTTATCGTGTCGCCGATTCCTTCGGCCAGGAGTATGCCCAGGCCAATTGACGACTTTACCGTACCGCTTAAAAACGTACCGGCTTCGGTTATTCCCAGGTGCAGTGGATAATTAACCCTTTGGCTGATCAGACGATAGGCTTCGATAGTCTTTATCACATTGGATGCTTTTAGTGATATGATAATTCTATCATATCCTAAATCTTCAAGAATAGCAACATGTTCCATGGCGCTTTCAACCATGCCTGAAGGAGTATTCCCAAATCTCTCAAGTATGTCGCTGCTTAACGAACCGGCATTTACTCCGATCCGTATAGGGATTTCCCTTTCCTTTGCCGCATCAACCACCTGTTTTACAGCATTGGGCCCGCCGATATTTCCCGGGTTGATCCTTAGTTTATCAATGCCATTTTCAATGGAAGCAAGGGCTAAGCGGTAATCAAAGTGAATATCGGCCACCAGAGGAATGCCGGTTTCCTTCTTAATCTCTTTTATGGTGTCTGCGCATTTTTTATCGAAAACAGAGATTCTGACAATATCGCAGCCGGCTTTCTCCAGCTCCAGAACCTGCTGAATGGTTGCTTTAACATCCCTGGTATCCGTATTTGTCATGGATTGAACGGATATCGGAGAACCGCCGCCTATTTCAACCGATCCTACCCGTATCTTTTTTGTGTTTCGCCTATTCATTGATATCCTCCAAATCAATCATCGGCTTTTCAATATTTCTTTATGTATTATTGTAATTTATCTCAATAAATCCTTGTATGTCACCATCACCATAAGCAGCATCAGCACAACAAAACCGATAAAATGTATAAACCCTTCCTTTTCAGGTTCCATGGGTTTGCCTCTGACACCTTCAAAGACCAGCATAACCAGGCGCCCTCCATCAAGGGCGGGAAAGGGAATGAGATTCATAATCCCAAGATTCAGGGTAATGAGAATGGCAAGGCTTAATACCTGCTGTACCCCTGCCTGAACAGCTTTGCCTATTTCACCTACAATTCCAACCGGCCCCATTAATTCATTAATCCCCTGGCCTCTGAATATAAGGCCGCGGAGCATATCAGCCATTAAAACCAGGATTCGTCCCGTCTGGGTAAAAGCGGTACCCAATGCAGGAAAAAGGCTGAAGCGTTTTAGTCTGCCGAATACAATCCCTATCATATACGAATCTGTTTCAGCGTTGTACTGTGGCACCAGTTCCATTATAACATCTTTTCCATCTCTATCCACCGTTATACTTAATGCATTCTTCCCTTTTTCTTTGATGAGGGTCCGGATACTTTCAACGGCTTTTTCATTGTCCGACAGATCTATTGGTGTATCATCAATCTGAACAATTCTGTCACCCGGCATCAGTCCGGCCTTCTCGGCAGGACTGTTTTCGGCCACCTCGAGTATATCGGGAGCTATTTCATAGACCCCGAAGGCCATATAAAATCCCGTCAGTAAGAGTATGGCAAGCAGAAAATTCATGATCGGGCCGGAAAGAACGACTGCAATCCTTTTCCACAGTTTGGCATTGTTGAAGGCTCTTGGGTCATCGTTCGTTTCGTCTTCCCCAAGAAATTTTACAAATCCGCCTATTGGGAGGGCCCTTACCGAAAATTGGGTTCCCTTTGATGAAAAACTGAATAGTTTTGGCCCCATTCCGATTGAAAACTCTTCTGCATATATTCCTACCAGGCGCGCAGCAAGAAAATGTCCGAATTCATGAAAAATGATTACAATGCTAAATATTAATAAAGCTACCAGCAGTGTTAACATAACGCACCTCTTTCTTTTACATCAATTGCTTTCGAACATCCCGATCCACTTCCAAAATACATTCCATATCCGGATTTTGTATTGCATTGTGGGATTTCATGGCCTGTTCAATCATTATTGGAATCTCAGAAAAAGAAATTTCGTTTTTCAAAAATTTCTCAACAACTATTTCATCGGCAGCATTTAAAACAGCAGGCATGGTTCCTCCAATTCGTGCCGCTTCATAGGCCAGATTAAGGCAGGGAAACCGATCTGTGTCCGGCTCTTCAAAAGTGAGCCGCCCCATCGCAAGCAGGTCCAGGCTTCCGATAACCGATTCGTACCTTTCCGGCCATGATAATGCGTACAGTATCGGGAGGCGCATATCAGGCCTGCTCATCTGGGCTATGATGCTGCCGTCAATATATTCAACCATTGAATGAATAATACTCTGAGGATGTATAACCACGTTAATCTGTTCCACAGGAAGATCAAACAGCCAACGGGCTTCTATAACCTCAAAGCCTTTATTCATCAGTGTGGAACTGTCAATAGTAACTTTTTTGCCCATTTTCCAGTTCGGATGTTTCAGCGCTTGTTCAGCGGTAACATACTTTAACTCTTCTTTGTCATAATTCCTGAAAGGCCCTCCTGAAGCCGTCAAATATATTCTTTTGATACGTTTAGGATCATCGCATCCCGCCAGGCATTGAAATACTGCAGAATGCTCGCTGTCAACCGGTATAATTTTACTCCCGGTCTTTTTGGCAGCATTCATTATAATATGGCCGCCGGCAACAAGGGTTTCCTTGTTGGCAAGCGCTATGTTTTTGCCGGTTCTGACAGCTTCCATAGTGGGTTCCAACCCTGAAATACCCACTACTGCTATAAGTATTATGTCAATGTCCGGCAATGAGGCAATCTCAGTAAGAGAATCCTTGCCGTCCAGTATTTCCGGATCGGTAAACCCGCAGCTTTTGAACTTTTCAGCCTTTTTATCATCCGTTATCCCAACGTACCCGGGTTGAAAATGCTTAACCTGCTGTGCCAGCAGTTCAATGTTTTCATTGGTGGTCAGTGCAACCACTTCAAATTTATCATGGTGCTGTGCAATCACATCCAATGCCTGTGTGCCTATGGATCCTGTTGAACCAAGTATGGCAATTTTCTTTTTCATGTTCTGTCCTCCATATAATAACCCGAAATACACATGCTAAACCAGGCAGATTAAATAGTATGCGTAAATAACCGGTACGGTGAACATAATGCTGTCAAAACGATCGAGGATTCCGCCGTGTCCGGGAAGAATATTTCCAAAATCCTTTATTCCGCAAAATCTCTTTATGCTTGAAGCGGCCAGATCTCCTGCCTGGGAAGCAAAGCCGCATATTATACTCATAATTATGTAATGCTCATAGCCGATTGGAAGCTGGTAAAACCGTTGCAATATCCAACCGGTAATAATACCCGATAAAACACTGCCTCCCAACCCTCCCAAACTGCCTTCCACGGTTTTTTTGGGGCTGATGCCGGGACACAGCTTGTTTTTTCCGTACCTAATCCCGATAAAATATGCAAAGGTGTCTGTAGACCAAGTTGCAGCCATTGTAAAGATCAACAGGTAATGGGCGTAGGGTTGCGGCAGATTCACCATCATAATTAATGTTATTAATGTCATACCCGGATATATGAAACCCGTTATTGTAAAACAGGCATCCATAACAGTTGTCCGGGGTATTATCACGGTGATAAACAGGGCTGCAATTGCTGCTATAATAGCTGAAGCGGGTATAATAGGACTGTTCAGCCCTGTTGCAACAAAATAAAAAAAGACTATTGTATACAGGTATCCCAGCAAAGAAACGGGCTTATGCCCCTTTTTCCGTACGGAGGCGTAAAACTCGTGCATTCCCAGCAGAGAAATGATAAGCACCGATATATTAAACAGCCATCCTCTGAAATAGAGCACTATTATAAGGTATATTATACCGGCCGCAGCACTTATAATGCGCTTTACCAACATATTATTTCTCCTCTCAGGTATTGATTCCACCGTATCTGCGCTGACGGTTCTGATATTCAACAATAGCTTCCAAATATGTTTTTTTGTTAAAATCAGGCCACAAAACATCCGGTTGTGTAAATACCAGTTCGGTGTATGCAATCTGATACAATAGAAAATTACTTATCCTTAATTCTCCGCTTGTCCTGATTAGCAAGTCCGGATCCGGTATGTTTGCAGTATAAAGGTAACTGCTAAAAAGCTTTTCATCTATATCATCGGGTGAAATCTTTTTATCGTTTACATCTTGTATAATGTTTTTAACAGCGCGAATAATCTCAGCTCTTCCTCCATAATTAAGCGCAATATTAATATTCAGGCCGGAATTATCTTTTGTAAGCTCAACGGCGCGTTCTATCTCCCGCCGGACTGAGGGATGAAAAGCATCCAAACATCCAAGGATAACAATTTTTACATTTTTCGAGTGAAGTTCCATTACCTCTTTCCTTAGGTATTCAACCAGCAGATCGATCAGCGCATTAACTTCAGAAACGGGTCTTTTCCAGTTTTCCGTTGAGAATGCAAAAATGGTCAGATGTTTTATGCCCAGATCATCACTTGTTTTGATAACATCCCTAAGGGTTTCCACACCCTGCCGGTGACCGGCTACCCTGTGCAGCCCTCGTTTTTTAGCCCATCTTCCATTGCCGTCCATGATAATGGCTACATGCACCGGTAAAGGTTTTTTCCTTACCAGCGCCATCAGCTTTGTTGTCTCATCGGTATACTTGTTATCGCCGTTTAAAAACATATAAACTCATGTCCTTTCAATATCAGGTATTAAAGTCATAGAAGAAGCAGAAAAGCTGCTCCTTCTATTCATGAAAAAATTCAAGCGATGGTTGGAAATCGTAAAATGAGGATACCACCAGTTCAATTTCATCGAAATTACAAATCCTTTGACGAATAATGCGTTCTACGCAAGCCATTTCATCTTTTTGCTCTGAAGAAACAGGAGAATGATACCTTACCACTACAGCACGTAACTCCGGATTATGCTTTTCAAGCAAGTCCAATGCTTCATGCAGGGCCAAACCCAGTAAATTGGGGATTTCCATCTAAACCTCCATTATCTCGTTTTCTTTATCTTTTATAACTTCATCCACTTTTTTAATAAAATCATCGGTCAGTTTTTGAACATTGTTTTCTTCGGTTCTTAAATCATCTTCAGTTATTTCGGAATTTTTTTGCATCTTTCTCAACTGATCATTGGCTTCCCGCCGAATATTGCGGATTGCAATCTTTGTTTCCTCCCCCATTTTCTTCACGGTCTTTACCAGCTCTTTTCTGCGCTCTTCGGTTAGTTCGGGGAAAACTAAACGGATAACTTTCCCGTCATTTGTCGGTGTTATGCCTAAATCGGACTTCATTATCTCTCTTTCAACCGCAGGTATTATTTTGCTGTCCCAAGGGGAAATAACAAGAAGCCTGGCTTCGGGTACCGTAATATTACCGAGCTGATTCAGCGGTGTCGGGACGCCGTAATAATCAACCATAATCCGGTCAAGTATCTGCGGATTTGCCCTTCCGGCACGCAATCTTGCAAGCTCTCTCTTTAACGTTTGTACAGATTTATCCATTCTTGATTCGATCTGCTCATGCAGTTCATTAATCATTTAACATACCTCCCCGATAATGGTTCCTACTTTTCTGCCCAGTACGGCAGCTTTGATGTTTTGATGATTTTCCAAACCAAACACTATAATAGGTATTTTGTTATCCATGCAAAGCGATATTGCAGTGGTATCCATAACTCCCAGCCCTTGATTCAATACGTTTATATAGCTAATCTTATCAATTTTGTTGGCGGCGGGATTTATCTTAGGATCATCATCATATACGCCATCTATATTTTTTGCCAGTAATATAACCTCTGCTTCAATTTCAGCGGCTCGCAGCGCTGCAGTGGTATCGGTTGAAAAATAGGGGTTGCCGGTCCCGCAGGCGAATATTACTACCCGTCCTTTTTCAAGATGCCTGATTGCCCTCCGGCGTATGTAAGGCTCGGCAATCTGACGCATTTCTATAGCGGTTTGTACCCTGGTCTGCATATCCTTGTTTTCCAGGGCATCCTGAAGGGCTAATGCATTTATGACCGTTGCCAGCATACCCATATAATCAGCGGTTGCCCTGTCCATTCCAACTCCGCTTCTCCCCCGCCATATATTACCGCCGCCTACAACAATGGCCACTTCAACGCCCATTTTTTGAATCCCGATTACCTGATCTGATATTAAATCCAAAACATCCCTGTCGATACCATACCCCCTTTTTCCAGCCAATGCCTCGCCGCTTAATTTAAGTATTATTCTTTTATATATTGGCTTCTCCATCAAAAGGTACCTCCATCCTTGTGTATATTTCTATGTGGAAGTCGTATTTCCTTTTTTGTGCTGGTATATAAATCAAAAAACTGTCTTCTCCAAAAAAAGAGAACACATTTTGTGTTCCCTTATACCTGTTATCCGTTCATCTGTTTTGATACTTCATCAGCAAAGTTATCTTCACGCTTTTGAAGGCCTTCGCCCATTTCATAGCGTACAAAACGCCTGATATTTATATTTTCACCAAATTTTGCTATATTCTCCATGACTACATCCTGGACCGTCTTGTCGGGGTCACGGACATAAGCCTGCTCCAACAGGCATACCTCTTTGAAAAACTTGCTTATTCTTCCGTCTACAATCTTATCAGCTATTTTTTCCGGTTTCCCTTCATTAAGAGTCTGGACTCTTAATATTTCACGCTCTTTATCCACAACCGCCTGAGGGACATCATCCCTTGACAGATACTGGGGATTGGCCGCCGCTATATGCATGGCGATATCCCTCACAAATGATTTAAAATCATCGGTCTTTGCCACAAAGTCGGTCTCGCAGTTTACTTCAACCAGCACACCGATTTTACCGCCAAAATGTATGTAAGAATCGACTAAACCTTCAGCGGCTATCCGGCCTGATTTTTTGGCTGCAGCTGCCAGGCCTCTCTCACGAAGCAGTTCTATGGCTTTATCAATGTCGCCGTTTGTATCCTGCAGCGCTCTTTTGCAATCCATCATACCTGCGCCGGTACGCTCTCTCAATTCTTTAACCATTGATGCAGTTACCATCTTAACTTCCTCCGTTTCATTATAATTTTAGCATCAGAGGGTTTACCGTATCGGTGGAAAAAAAGGGAAAGATTATGGTTATTCCCCTTCTCTTCCCCTTACTTCCCAAGTTTATTCTTCACTGACTTGTTCACCCTGCCGTCCTTCAAGGACAGCATCAGCAATCTTGGATGTTATCAATTTGATTGCCCTTATGGCATCATCATTACCAGGAATGACATAATCTACTTCGTCAGGGTCACAGTTGGTATCAACAATAGCAACTATAGGGATTCTGAGTATTCTTGCTTCCTGTACGGCTATGTGTTCTTTCTTTGGATCAACAATAAAAACTGCACTGGGAAGCCCTTTCATATCTTTGATACCACCAAGGTTCTTTTCGAGTTTATCTCTTTCATTTCGAAGCTTTATTACTTCTTTTTTGGGAAGGAGATCGAAAGAACCGTCTGACTCCATTTCATTAAGCTTATTCAGGCGATCTATTCTTAAGCGGATGGTTTTGTAATTCGTCAGCATTCCGCCCAGCCATCGCTGATTCACATAAAACATCCCACAGCGCTTAGCTTCAGTTTCAATTGATTCCTGAGCCTGTTTTTTTGTACCTACAAAAAGTATATGCTTGTTTTCAGCAGCGAGATCGCGAATAAAGTTGTATGCCTGTTCAATCATTTTTACGGTTTTTTGCAGGTCCAAAATGTATATCCCGTTTCTTTCAGTAAATATATACGGAGCCATTTTGGGATTCCATCTGCGGGTCTGATGTCCAAAGTGAACGCCTGCTTCCAATAATTGTTTCATTGTGATAACTGCCAAGCAAATCACCTCCTTAGTTAATCCTCCCCTTCCTTCATCCCGGCTGATGACCGTGTCCGGCACCTATCAACCGATCCATAAGGGTGTGTTTTTGTCACCTTTAGTAGTATAGCATAAGTGATTTTCCAGATCAATATAAATTTCAGCTGAGCCATATGTTTTGCAGCTGTTTTAATATTTCTTCAGCAAAAAAGCGTCTGACAATACTATATATTCAGACGCAAATGCAGCCGCATATTATCTTTTCAATCCCAGTATCAGCCTTACCTCCCCAATTCCAATTCCCAGTTTTCTGGCGATTTCCTCTTCCGTGTTTCCTCCTTCATGCATTAGCCTGACTGCTTTTCGCTTATTGGTGTATTCCGGGTATACCGTTTCCATGCCGGTTTGCTCATCCGGTGAAGGCTTGTCCAGCGGGACGGTGTTGTTCAGCCTGACATCCCGGGTGGCAATGGCCGGATTATTGTCTGTTTTCCTCTCTTCCGCTTCTGACAGAGTATACTGTATAATATCCTCAAAAGCCTGGTACATTTCATAGAGTCTTTTTTCTTTTTCTTCCAATCTTTTCTCCGCTTCGGCTATATTGATTTTATTCTTTTGTATTTCCCATATCATAACAGAGAGAAGAATAATTCCAGTAACAAGAAACAAATAATAATCACCCACAGGTAGTATCCCCCTAAACTTTTATGTCTATATTAACTCCCTTTATCTTTTCCTTCATTTCAGCTGCGGCTGTTTCGTCCTTTCTCCTCCGTTTTCTGTCCTGCCTGCCGGTGTTGTCATGGAAAGATTGGCGCCTTTTTTCAGCCTCTTTGTTAACTTTTTTGTAATATGTTTGCCCGGTTGAGACAACTTTGCGCTGAGCATGTTCAATCTGGTATTGAAATTCCCGGGTATTGACCAATTGATTTATATTTGCTTTTTGGTTTTGCAAATTTGCTTCTTTGGTATAATCGCTGCTTCTCTGTATACTTATTTGTATATCTATCGGGCGGACCGGCATTTGTAATCCCTCCCTTAACCTTCGTATGATACGAAACGGATTTCACCTTCATCACGCATAAACGTGGCATATTTCACTGTATCTTTTACATGAAGGGATGAAGGGCCTATGGTTATGATGACCCCCGGATAAACTGTTTTTTTGCCATGGATTTTTCCATTGGCAGATTCCAGCAGTGTTTCCTCCAACTCATTCAGCCTGGCTCTAATTTCAGGGATTCTTACGCTGTATTCAATCTTGGTTGTTACTGCCCTTTGCTGTATTATTTTCTTCTCTATAGGCAGCTGCCCGGTTGATTCCATCCTGCTTAAGAGAGCCAGTATCTGCTCAACCTTGGCCATCTCTTTTTCAAGCTGAGCCAGCTGTTCCTTTAATGAATCATATTCGTCCCTTACCTCAGGAGAAATCCCTACTTCAAGCAGCGTTCTGGTAGCCATAGGTGAACCGATGGTAAGAGCTGATATGCCAAGCGTTGCATGTACCTTTCCTCCGACGATCAGAGCATTTTTTCCAACCAGCCTTATATGTCCGCCGCTTACCACATGGCTGTGCATAAGGGTTTCAGCAACAATATCTTCCTTTGCGAAAACAGTACCGTTTTCAATAAAACGCGCGGTTACACTGCCTCCGGCTTTTATTACGCCTTTTTTCATCCCCTGAAAACCTTTTCTCAGTATAATATCCCGTTCTGCAATAAGAGATGCCCCTTCAACTACGCCCCTGACCTCTATGGAGCCGCCGGCTTTTACCTCAAACCCGGATAATATATTGCCGTGTATGATAACGCTGCCGATAAAATCAATATTACCTGTGGAGTTATCAACATTGCTTCTTACCTCATGAATACTGTATACGTGTATTTTCCCGCTGATTAACTCAGCCTTTCCATCTGTTGCCGCTAACAACTTTAAACCGTCATCGGAAATTTGCGTGTTTTTTCCTTTTGGCAGGGCTAAAGGCCGTCCGGGTACGCTGGGCATTTGATTGCCGGTCACCGTCATTCCGGGAATCCCGTCGGTAGGAGGGGTTAAAACTGCAAGGATTTGCCCTTGTTTGACATTTTCAATGTTATTAAGTGAATGATAGTTTACCGTTCCATCACTGTTTATTGTCGGTTTTGCATTTTTATTTGTATCTATATGATAAGTTATTACAGCATCTTTTCCTCTTTGCGGTGCTGTACCTGCTGCAATAGCTTCTTCTTTCCCGTATTGTTTGTTATTCAATAATCGGACGATCGCTTCTTCATCAATGCCGTGTATTACACCCATATCTCTCAGCTTTTGCATGACATCCTCACAGGTCAGTGCTTTTCCGCCGTAAGGGGGCAAAAGTACTGCCGTTGCTTTCATCCGGTCCCGGGATACCGTAATTATGATCTCCTCATCTACAGGAAGTTCGGGCTGCGCTTCAGCAATTTTGACAGGATGGCCTGTATTGGAAATTGCATATAGAATTGCTTCATTATTAATTCCTTCAACTTTTTTTCGCTTTATAAACTGTTGTATTTCGGATACTTTACTGTTGTCCGCATGTTCTGATTCAAATAAATAGACTGTCAGATATACTCCGTCTTCCCTGTAATCCAAACTAAACCAGTCAGATAAATGCTGTCGAGTTTCCTCCGTATCCTGTTCAATACCGTCCTGAGCGACAGTCAGCATCAGCCTGTAGGGTTTCAGTACAATTCCCATCATCATTTTGCCTTCTTCCAACACATCCACCCTGGCTTTTCCGGGATCAACGCCAAGCTTCTTAAGCCCTTTTTCCAAAGCAGTTCTGTATGTATTGCCCTCGACAATTATGCTGTGTCTCACAATGTCTCACCCTCCATAAGATCATCCTTTATCACGCTGAGCTTGTTTTTAAGCTTGAGTAATGCCCTGGTATGGAGCTGGGATACTCTTGATTCGGAAATTCCAAGCAGTTTGCCTATTTCTTTCAAGGTAAGTTCATCATAATAGTACAGGCTTACTATCATTTTTTCATTCTCCTGAAGCCCGTCAATTGCATTTGCCAGGATTCTTTTTATCTCGTTTTGCTGAGCTGCAATCTCGGGATCATTGCTGTAGGCGGCAGAGGATACCCGTTCATTAATGGCCTCGCTGATCTTCTCATCCAGGGAGATTACCGAGAATGTATGGATATCCCCCATGGCCTTTCTCAACCTGTCAACCGGAATATTGAGATGCCGGGCGATTTCTTCATCTTTTGCCGGCCTTCCCGTATTCTTTTCAATTAAATCAATTGCTTGGCCTATTTGCCTGCTTTTTTGGCGCAAAGATCGCGGAAACCAATCCTGTTTCCGAAGCCCGTCAATGATTGAGCCGCGTATACGCAGGCTTGCATATGTTTCAAACTTAACGCTTTTTTCAGGATCAAACTTATCAATTGCATCAATCAGGCCAAGGGTACCATAACCGATGAGATCGTCGGTTTCAACCCGGGAATAGCCTTCGGCTATTAACCTGTATACCGTTTGTTTTACCAAATAACTGTATCTGGTAATTAATTCGTTGCGAATATCACTGCATTTGTTTCTTTTGTAGGTAATCCACAGATTTTCTATATTATTGGGAACTCTGGCTATTGTATTTCACTCCCTGCACATTTTATAAGGTTTTTATCCCATGTCCGATGGTTTTAACGAGTAAAAGGCCGTTGTTTGCATTCAATTCTATGGTTCTCCCGTAGTTACCGCCGGTATCTTGGGCGATAACGGGGATATTGTGTTGTTTTAATGTTTCGATAGTGGCCAGTACATTCCTTTCTCCAATATTGAGCAGTTCACTTGCTTTTTCTTTAAATGAGAACATCTGTGCTCCCCCGGCGATTTTGGCAGTTATATATTCCTTCCTGGCTTTCATATCCATCATAATTTCGAGCAGCTGTCCAACAGCTGTATCAGCAAATTTTGCTTTGTTATGGTTGTTTCTTATATGTTTGCTGGACGGCAGCATTATATGGGCTAACCCTGCAACCTTTGTCGTTCTGTCATAAAGCGCTATACCTACGCAGGAGCCTAATCCCAGAGTTGTAAGAATTCCACTGCCCGCTATAGCTTTTAAATCGGCCATGCCAACTTTGACTACTTCATCCATTTATATAACTCCCAGAGACTTTAAAATAATTGAAAACGATTTGATGTCGGGCATAACAATAAAATGACTTTTCATCTTATCGTGCCCAATTTCAAAATCTGTTTCTACAAACAGCACTTTGTCGCTTGTCTGCCCATATTGAATCAGTGGAACGCTTAAAATTGCCCCCAGCATATCACAGGCAAAATACGGTACTGAAGGTTTAATGGATAATCCGGTAAACGAAGAAATAGCATTTAAGTAGGAGGAAATGAGTATGTTGCCTATTTCCTCCAGGGCAGAAGCTTCAAGTTCGGAAAAGCCGGCATAAAACTCATCCTTGCTTTCATTGTCCTGCTTTGTGCCTAATAGCAATGATGCCAGATTCTTTGCTGATTTTGTATCAAGAATAAATAGAACGTTTCCCTTGATTTCCCCCTCAAACTGGAGGTAAACGCCGGCAACCAGGGTATCCCCGCTTCCCAGTATGCTTTCTATCATATTGAATTCCGATATCTTTACCTCGGGTACGTTCATATCAATTCGCTTTACCAGCAGTTTTGAGAGAGAAGTTGCAGCATTTCCTGCGCCAATGGTGCCTATTTCTTTTAAAACATCCAAATGCAAACCGCTGAGCTCGTCAAATGAAAAATGCATATTTATACACCCTGCTTGTCAATAATATTTATTTTCTCCAGTGTTTTTGGAATATCAATCAGCATCAAAGGCTGTTCATTCATGTTTATGATACCTGATATGTAAACTTTTTCTTTTTCGGTCAGTTCATCCATACTTAATTGTATATCATCTGACGGTACAGTCAATACATCGTGAACCTGATCGACTATCAGCCCAATCCGGTATTCTTCAAACTGGACAATAATGATCCGGGTTAAGTCTGTATAGCCTTTATCTTTATATCCAAGGATTTTTCTCATACATAGCAAAGGGACAATATCACCTCTAAGGTTAATAACCCCGGTTATCTCGGACGGGCTTTTGGGCACCCTGGTGATCCGGTGCATTCTCTCTATAGATTCGGTCAGCAATATATTTATCCCATAGATTTTACCGTCAATGTCAAAAACAACAAACTGCTGGTTTTCACTGCTTTCATTGTACGGTTTTTGAGTTACTCTCTCCATGTCACAACCTCCATCTATATATTACTTTCACTCAGCCGTCAAATTATATGGTTAATATCGAGTATCAAAGCTATTTGCCCGTCGCCCAGGATTGTCGCACCGGATACAATCTTTATACCGGAAAGGGCTTTTCCCAGTGTTTTTATAACTATCTCATACTGGCCAACAAGATTTCCTACCGAAAGGGCTGCCAGTCTTTCACCTTTACTGGCTATAACCGCTGTTACATATCCGTTGGTAACTTCTGGCTGGCCCACGGGGCATTCAAGCAGCTTATCAAGCCGGATAAAAGGTATCAGCATACCGCGGTAGTCAACAACTTCTTTATTGTGCAGCATTTTTATGTCACTATAAGGTATATCCATTATCTCTTTAATTGCGCTGATCGGAACGGCATAGATTTCTTCTCCGATGTTTGTAAGCAGCGCCTGAATAATAGATAGCGAAAGGGGCAGACGGATTATAAACCTGGTGCCGGAACCCTTTTGGCTTACAATATCTACCGTGCCTCCTAAGGATTCTATTTTGGTTTTTACCACATCCATCCCTACTCCGCGGCCCGATATGTCCGTTACCTTTTCTGCAGTGCTGAAACCGGGCTCAAAAATAAACTGGAATGCCTCCTGGAGGCTTAGATTGTCTGCTTCCTCAGGTGTGATCATATTCAACTCAACGGCATGACTTAGTATTTTTTCAACATCAATTCCTCTTCCGTCATCTATAATTTCGATAACAACGCTGTCCCCGTCATGATAAGCCTTTAATTCAATGCTGCCTGTTCCGGGTTTTCCTGCCTGACTCCGTTCATGGGGCAGTTCTATCCCGTGATCGATGGCATTTCTTATCAGATGTATTAATGGGTCGCCAATTTCGTCAATTATTGTTCTGTCTATTTCGGTTTCTGCCCCTGTTATGTTCAGCCTTATTTCCTTACCGGCGTTCCTTGACAGATCCCTGACTATTCTCGGAAATCTGTCAAATACCATCTGGAGAGGGACCATCCTGACTTTCATTACAGCATCATGAAGGTTGTTAGTAACTCTTCCCAGGTATTCGACGGACTCATCCAAGCCTTCATTGCTTTCATTATACCGGATATCCTGGATTCTGTTCTTTATAATAATCAGCTCGCTTACAAGGTTCATCAGGCTGTCAAGTTTTTCAATATCGACTCTTATGCTCTTAGCGGGTGTCCTGATCATTCCTTCATTGAGGTTCTTTTGCTCTTTAACTGCATTTTTTTCTGTTTCCTGCTTTTTATGATGTTCCAGTACTGTTTTTTGAAGCTCATTTTCATCAAAATCACCTATATGGACGCTTTTGATTTCTGATATCCTTTTTATATCATTCTCTATGTTTTCTTTTTCTGATTTTGTTACGATAATAACAGAAAAAGAAAAATCAAATTTCTCTTCCTCAATATCCTGAACTGATGGCTGTGACAGGATTATTTCTCCATACTCCTCAATAGTTTTAAAAACAATATAGGCACGGGCAGCCTTCATCAGGCATGTTTCCTGAAGGCTAACCTGTATGTAATATACATTAAAGCCGTTTCTTATGGCTTCGCGGATTATGTGCTCCTGGTACTGATCAATCGCAAATTGCTCAATGCCGGTTTTATCTGGCAGACCGGAATTATCATCGGCGGGCGCTGAAAAGGCATATGTTTCGAGCTTTGATACCAGAGCGGAATGGTCATTGCGTCGTTCCTCACCATAATTTATTATATCCTGCAGCAGAGACTCAAGGTAATCCAGGCATTCAAACAAAACATCAATTATTTCCGGTGTAAGTTTTAAATTCCCGCTCCGCACATTATCAAGAATATTTTCCACGGAATGTGCTATCCGGGTAGTGGCATTGAACTCCATACTCCCGGCTATGCCCTTTATTGTGTGGGCCGAACGGAATACTTCATTAATCACCTCCGGTTCATCCGGATACTGCTCCAGCAATAAAAGGTTTTTATTTATGTTTTGCAAATGGTCCCTGCTTTCTTCTATAAACAATTCCAGGTATTGGGCATTGTTCATTTGAACCCACCTCCATAAATAATTGCCATTTGTTAGTCCCATTTCCTACAAATTACGAAACTTTTTATCTCTTATCCGTTTTCTTTGAATTTCAAATATAAACTGAATTATTTCACGCCGTTTGCTCTCATTGATTTTATCAAACAGAATACCGGTAACGTATTTATAATCCGTCGCCGCGGTATCACCTGACTCATCAGTCCTGACAACAATCCCCTGTACCGTAACATCCAGCATATCCTGAACAGATATGGAACATTCTATACGGGTACCTACATCCAGCTCTTCGTCTGTCAGAAGCCCCATTCCCCCACCGCTTATATCGGTGATCAGCCCATCGTATGTTTCGGTATCATCTTCAGTTTTGTTATCCTTTACAATTCTGAACAGCACGGGTATTCGTGTTTTCAATCTGTAATAATTCCGCCTCTGCAATCGGAATATCTGGGATGTCTGCTTAAGCCGTACCAGCCGCATAACCTCGGTTCTAAATCTGTCAACCGTTTCAGCAAAGAAATAATACTGTCCCCTCTCACGGAAGAAATTGACCCTTATATTGCTGCCAATCCGTAACGCTATGGGCCTGCCTTGTGATACGGGCTCTGTTATAATTATTTCATCATCGGACGGTATATCCTGGACCATGCTGTAGTAAACCTCTGCAGGCTTGTCCGGGGTATTCGGAATTAAGATTTCAATTTTTTCCCCAATTTGCATGACTTCTTTTACTGTCATATGATACAGAATCCTCCTGAATTAAATTTTTCTTGTCCTTAAGAAGTTCATCATGTGGAAAATATACCCTTTTATACCGGAATGCTTACTGCTGTTACTCTCAAATGACGTAGATGTCAATACATATGCGATATCGTTTAACTGTTTTGCAGCATGGCTCTTTGGATGCTCGATTATAAAGGGTTTTTGCTGTTTTGTGGATTTCACTATCAGATCATCATATAGTATATAGCCCAGGGGATCAATTTTCGTATTAAGGAACTTTGCCGATACTCTTACAAAATTATCCATTATAATCTTTGCTTCCTGCCGGTTCTCAGCCCTGTTTACAACTAGTCTGAAAGCAACATTTCTGTTCATGGCAAGCGAAGATTTCACAAGGGCATATGCATCGGTTATGGCGGTTGGCTCCGGGGTTGTCACAATAATTACCTCATTTGATGCCAAAACCATTCTGAGTATCTTCTCAGAGACGCCGGCTCCCGTATCAATCAAAATTATATCGGCTATATTATCAAGCCCTTCAAACTGACGGATTATTGTTTCCAGTTCATGGGATGATAGGTTAATCAATTCCCAGATGCCCGAACCACCTGATATAAATTTAATACCACATGGCCCGTCTGTTATAACATCCTCAATTGATTTTTTTCCGTCAATAACATGAAACAGGCTGTATTCAGGCATTATTCCCAGCATCACGTCTATATTTGCCAGTCCAAAATCCGCATCAATTATCAATACCCGGTACCCCATATTATTCAATGCAATGCCGCAGTTTATGGAAAAACTGGTTTTGCCGACGCCGCCTTTACCGCTTGTAACGGTAATGATCCGGGCCTTCCTTGTTTCCCGGGCATTTCTTTTTTGCTTTAGGTCTTGAACAATTTGCCTTAGCTTTTCAGCTTGGTCCATTCGGATCCACCCTTCTGTCTTTATACCTTCTGTCCATATAGGATAATAACTTATCAGGGTCAGCTATTTCAATATCATCGGGTACGTTTTGCCCTGTGGTAATATAGGATATCGGTTTGCCTGTCATGTACCGGCAGTTAATGATGGTTCCAATATTGGATGCTTCGTCTATTTTAGTAAAGAACAGTTTGAAATCCGGAAGAAAACTGTAGCTGTCTATAATATTCTTGCATCCTGAGCAGCTTGTGTTACAGCTTATAACAAGGTAGATTTCATCTGCTTTGCTCAAATTTATAAGCTCCATTATTTCTTCTTCCTGAACCCTGTCCCTGATACTTTTACCTGCGGTATCAATAAATACCACATCTTTGTCTTTATGTTCCTCCAGCGCAGGTACAATCTCCTTTGGGGAATAGAGTATGCTTAAGGGAATCTCCAGTATTTCAGCATATATCTTTAACTGATCAACAGCAGCTATTCTATATGTATCGGCAGTAATCAGGCCTACTTTCATCTGCTGCTTGATCGAGTAAATTGCAGCCATTTTTGCAAGAGAAGTTGTTTTTCCTACTCCGGTTGGCCCGATAAACATGACCGTTTTTCTCTGATTGTCAGGAATTTGCAATGGCCGGGAAGGCCCAATATATCTAAGCAGCACCCTGTTCAGGCAGTTTTCCGGTTCAATGCCTTCCCTGTCATATATCTTTTCAGCTTCCTCTATTATTGCCTTTGCTATGCTTTCGTTAACTTCATTTTCAATCAGCCGTTCATAGTACGGCAGAAACGCCGGTTTCACCGGCAGTATTGATGTGTTTTTGATAATATTTACACCGTCCGTCAGTTTATTAACCAATTGGTTAATAGCTGCAATTTGGTTTTCCAGTTTTTTTATAACCTGAGAAGCATTCCCGGTATTTTGAGCGGGTGTATTTCGGTTAACAGCAAATTCATTTCCTTGATTATACCATTTTTCCATCTGCTGTTGCAGCATTCTGTAATTAAAAGATACATGATCGTCAACGGCAGCTACCACTTCTACCAAAGGTTTTTTAAAAAAACCGGCAATCCCTTTTTGCCGTATTTTCCTGGTATTAAGTATAACGGCATCTTTACCCATCTCGTCACTTATTTTTTGCATTGCTTCCTGGGTGTTTTGTCCTATGTATCTTTTTACTTTCATATGCTACTCACTCACCACCCCAATTGATTGTATTTCCGCGGAACCATCCAGTTCATTGTATGACAAAACAATGAGATCCGGAGCAAAATGTTCGGTAAGCTTTTTAAAATACGCTCTGACAACAGGCGCCGTGACTATTATTGGCTGCAAACCTAAAGATGTTATCTTTTCCATCTGCTTTGCCAGGCTATTGAGTATACTGTGGGTTTTGCCCGGCTCCATGGAAAGATAACCGCCGTGTTCGGTCTGCTGTACGTTATCCATTATGGTTTTCTCCAGCTCCGGGTCAAGGGTAAGCACTTTTCCTTTCTTATCAGGCATAAACCTCAATGTTATAGTCCGGGACAGAGCCTGGCGCACATACTCGGTCAACATGTCCGGATCCTTGGTTATATTGCCGTAATCCGCTAATGTTTCCAAAATAGTGACCATGTCACGGATGGGAACATTCTCTTTTATTAAACTGGCCAAAACTTTCTGTACGTCACCAAGGGTCAGTGTCTTGGGCACCACTTCTTCAACCAAAGCGGGATACTTCTCTTTTACATTATCAAGAAGCATCTGAACATCCTGCCTGTTTAACAGTTCGTAACCGTGTTTTTTTATTATCTCAGTCAGATGAGTTGCCAAAACGGAAGGTGGATCTACAACGGCATACCCCAGCATCTCAGCTTTTTCCCTGAGGTGTTCTTTTATCCACTTTGCCGGCATGCCAAATACAGGCTCTACAGTGTCAATACCTTCAAGCGGCTCTTCTATGGTGCCCGGATCCATAGCCAGAAGATGATCGGCCATTATTTCACCCCGGGCCACCTCAACACCTTTTATCTTGATGACATACTCATTGGGGTTCAGTTGTATGTTGTCTCTTAGCCTGATTATCGGAACAACGAGCCCCAGATCGAGGGCAATCTGCCTGCGTATCATTACTATTCTGTCCAGAAGGTCTCCTCCCTGGTTTACGTCAGCAAGAGGAATGATACCGTATCCAAACTCCAGTTCCAGTGGATCCACCTCGAGAAGCTTGATTACATTCTCGGGTTTCCGCATTTCTTCTATCTTTTCAAGTTCGGCGGTTTCATCCACGGCAGGCAGCGGCACCCTGGACAGCCGCAGCAAAGTATAACCCAGATAAGCCAGCCCCAGGGATATAAAAAACAACAGCCACCGGGGGAAACCCGGCAGAAAACCCATAACAAACAGAAAAACAGAGGCCAGGACCAAAACAATCGGCTGGGACGTTATCTGCTTATACAAATCCCGTCCCAGGTTTGATTCCGATGCTGCCCTGGTGACGATAATACCGGTTGCCGTAGAAATGAGAAGCGCCGGAATCTGGCTTACCAATCCGTCGCCGATCGTTAATATGGTGTAACGTTGAAGAACCTGGTTAAAAGGCATTCCGCTTGCAGAACCGATTATAAGCCCGCCGACTATATTGATAACGGTAATGATAATACCAACAATAGCATCTCCTTTAACAAATTTGCTTGCGCCGTCCATTGCGCCGTAGAAATCGGCTTCCATCTGGATTGCATGCCTTCGCTGCCTTGCCTCGTTTTCATCGATCAGGCCTGAATTCAGGTCAGCGTCAATTGCCATCTGTTTACCGGGCATGGCATCCAATGTAAAACGGGCAGCAACCTCCGCTACTCTTTCTGCTCCTTTTGTAATAACAATGAATTGTACTACGATAATGATAAGAAATACAACAGCACCTACCACCAGGTTTCCCTGAACTACGAAGTTGCCAAATGTTTCAATGACTTTTCCTGCAGAACCCTTTCCCAGGATTAGCTTTGTAGAGGAAATATTAAGAGCCAATCTGAATAAGGTTGTTAACAGCAGCATGGAGGGAAATATAGAAAAATCCAGCGGCTCACTTACATATAATGTAATAAATAGTATAATGAGGGATAAAGAAAGATTGACGGTCAAAAGGATATCCATCATAACTTCGCCAAGCGGAAGGATAATCAGCAGTACAATAAATACTACTACAAAGGCTATAAAGATATCTGCAAATTTCAAATCAAAATCACCCTCCCCTCACACCTGTTTCCCTTTAATACTGTAAACATAAGCCAGCACTTCTGCAACTGCATGGAACAACTCCGGTGGAATTGCCTGTCCTATATCTGTAGAGTTATAAAGCGCTTGAGCCAACGGCCTGTTTTGCACCACCGTTACGTCATTTTCTTTTGCGATTTCTTTTATTCTCAACGCAAGATAATCCTGGCCTTTGGCGACTACAACGGGAGCATCATTTTCATCGGGATCATAGCGCAGGGCTACAGCATAATGAACGGGATTTGTTATTACAACATCGGCTTTTGGGATTTCCTGCATCATCCTGCGCATGGCCAGCTGTCTTTGCCTTTCTCTTATTCTGGAACGTATCAAAGGATCCCCTTCCACTTGTTTATATTCTTCCTTCAGCTCCTGTTTGGTCATTCTGAGACTTCTTTCGTATTCCCACCACTGGTAGAAGTAATCAAATATACCAAGCAAAAGGAGAATCAAGGCTATTTTCATTCCTGTTCTGAAAGCGGTCTCCGATATATATAAAAAACTCCTGTATAAATCCCATTCAGCAAGCCGGGTTAATGTCCTCACACTATTTGATAATTCGGAGTATGCAACATATATTATTATTGCCAGCTTGAAAAACGATTTCAGCAGTTCAGCGAAAGCTCTTTTCGAAAAAATCCGTTTGAATCCTTCAATGGGGTTTAAACGGTTTATATTCGGCACCAAAGGCTTTGCAGTAAAGAGAAAGCCAACCTGCCAGTAATTGGAAGCCAGCCCTGAAACCATTATCAGGCTGAGCACAGGCATTAACACTATAAAAAGAGTATAAATAAGCTGTTGGGTCAGCCTGGCTATACCGGAAATGGTAAACAGATCATCTGCAGGCGTCTGGCTGCCTATATATTGGACATATACCGACTGCAGCTTATCCTGCATATATGACGACAGCAGTTTTAAAACTAAAAACCCGGCAATCAGGATAACGGCCGAATTAAACTCTATGCTTCGAAACACCTGGCCCCTTTGCCTGGCTTCTCTTCTCTTTTTTGGAGTGGCCTTCTCGGTTTTTTCTTCTGCAAACAGCTGCAGATCTATACTGTTTATAAGTATCATTGAATGCCCATCCCTTGAATAACACTTCTTATAGCCTTCAGCATGTTGTCAAAAACTCCTTCAAACAAGTTTACATAAACCGGAATCATAAAAAACAACATGGCCAGTCCCAACAGAATTTTAAACGGCAGGCCAATTATAAATATGTTCATTTGAGGCATAACCCTTATCAGTATCCCGAATACAACCTCAGCCAGAAAAGCTGAAGCGATTACAGGAACAGCCAGCTTAACCCCGAGAACAAAGTATTCTATAAACATGCCCAGTATTACAATGGATATATTGGAATCAATGCTGACCTTTCCCGGCGGCATAACTTCATAACTGTAAACCAGCAGCCGTATAAGGGAATGATGGCCATTCATTGCAAAGAACAAAACTAAAGCCAGTACATTATAAAAATTCCCGATCAGCGGTATCTGAATATTATGATGGGGATCGAGCACATTGACGACCCCAAACCCTATGTGGGTATCTATCAGCTGTCCTGCCAGAAGCAGTGCGGAAAACATCAAAAGACTTATATACCCTATAACTGCGCCTATAGCTAATTCTCTTATTGCCAGGAATCCCAACCGGATATATGAATTAATCTGCAGTGGATTGCGCTCGAATAAAGGGTAATAAGCCACCAATATAAATGTCAGGCTGACAATCAGCCCTATGTAGAAAACAGCCGGCACATTTCTCCTGCCGAATATCACTGAAACAAACACTATACCTGAAATACGGGCCAGCACCAGGAGCATAATATCAAAATTCGCAAATATTAATTCCAGAACCGAATTCATATTTGATTCACAGTCCTATAATAGTATTGATACTGTCAAAAAGCCTTACGGTAAATCCGGTAATGGTCTCCAGTATCCATGGGCCAAAAATCAGTAATGCAACGGCAACTGCCAGAATTTTTGGTATAAAAACAAGGGTATGTTCATTAATTTGAGTAACAGCCTGGAAGATGGCAACCAGCAACCCTACTACCAGGGCCAGGCCCAATATCGGGGCTGATAGAAGAATACCCGTATATATAGCCTGCTGAGCAATAGTTATTATATCCCGTTCACTCATTGAAGACCTCCTTATCGAAAACCTGCAACCAAATTCTTAATAACCAAATCCCACCCGTCTACCAAGATAAAAAGCAGTATTTTTATGGGAAGGGATATCATTACAGGCGGCAGCATCATCATACCCATGGACATCAGTGTACTGGCAACTACCATATCGATTACTATAAAGGGTATATATATCAAAAAACCTATTTGAAAAGCGGTTTTTAATTCGCTCGTGATAAATGCCGGAATCAGTATATGAGTCGGTATATCATGCGGAGTTTCAACCTGATCCCGCCCTGAAAGTTCAAAAAATAATGATAAATCCTTATTTCTGGTCTGTCTTAGCATGAATTCCCTGATGGGTTCCATAGCCCGGTCTACGGCAGCTTCCTGATCAATCCTTCCATCCAGATAGGGCTGAACGGCCTGCCGGTTTACCTGGGAAGCAATGGGGGACATCACAAAAAATGTTAAAAACAGGGCTAATCCAATCAACACCTGGTTGGGAGGGGTTTGCTGGGTTCCCAGGGCATTTCTTACAAATGCCAGCACTATAATAATGCGGGTAAATGATGTCATCATAATAAGTATGGAAGGCGCCAGCGCCAGTATCGTCAGGATACCCAGAATTTCCATACTGTCAACCACATCTTCAGGAGACTGGGCTGTTTCAATATCAAGCCGGGGTATGGGAATAGATGGCTGGGCATAGGCAATGCGGCAATCAAGGGAAAGAAACATAATTATGCTTATCAAAAAAAGAATTTTAAATGCTCTTGTGAGCTTTTTCTTATTCATGCCCATCCGTCCTATCTCCAAACCGCTTGTTTATATATTTGTTCAGTATACCGGAGAACAAATAATTATCTTTCGCAGGATCCAACGGGACAAGGTCTTCCTCGCTTATCTGCCCGATTAACTCCATATTATGGCTGGATGAGCCGACAATGTAATAGTTTTTCCCTATCTGTATCAGGCAGATCCATTTATCTCTCCCCAAAAAAATCCTGTCAATGATCTTTATGTATTGCCCGTATCCGTATTTGGCAAACTTATTCCCGGCAAAACGCGTTGTTATATAGGCTAACAACAAAATGCCCAGGAAACTTATTAAAATAGTCAGGACTTTAACAAAATCATTCATGATATCACTCATCCGATGACCTTATTAACTGCCTCTATAACTCTGTCAGCCTGGAAAGGCTTTACAACAAAATCCCTTGCACCTGCCTGAATTGATTCAATTACCATAGCCTGCTGCCCCATAGCCGAGCACATGACTATCTTTGCCTCAGGGTCCAGCTTTTTTATCTCCTTGACTGCCTGAATTCCATCCATTTCAGGCATGGTAATATCCATAATAACAAGATCGGGTTGGATTTCTTTGTATTTTTCAACCGCCCTTATGCCATTTTCCGCTTCACCCGCTACAGTAAAACCGTTTTTGGTAAGTATATCCTTTATCATCATACGCATAAATGCAGCGTCATCTACTATTAAAACCTTTTTTGACATAGCATCATATCCTCCCCTGAATTTTTATTTTAAGTTTGATATCCTTTTAGCCTGGCTGATAATATCAGTTATCCTGACGCCGAAGCTGTCATCGATAACAACCACTTCGCCTTTTGCTATTACCTTTCCGTTTACCAATATATCCACAGGTTCACCCGCCATTCTGTCCAGTTCTATCACGGAACCGGAGGTTAACCCAAGGATCTCTTTTATCGCTTTGCGCGTTCGTCCCAGTTCAACCGATACCTGAAGCGGGACATCAAGCAGTATATCAATATTGCTTTTTTCGTCTCCTTCGGACCTAATCTCCAGCGGTTGAAAGGAAACCGGCCGTACGTCCACTGGTTCCGGCTTACGGCTGCTTGCTGAAGGCGGCCCTGCCGGTTCTTCCTCTGGTTCGGGAGCCGGACGGGATACCTGCTGCTGTGAAGGCCTATCGATAACGTCCTGCTGTGCCTCATTGCTGTTCAACAGCTTATCCAGCAGTTCTTTGGCAAAATCAATAGGCAGAAGCTGCATCATGTAGCTGTCTATTAACCCTTCGACAACCATTCGGAAAGTAATATTTACAATTTGTTCATCACTGTCAAAAATAGCATAGGGAAATTCACTGCTGAAATCCATTACAAAAGTATTTGGAGGCGATATTAAAATGTTCTTATACAGCATTGTGGATAACGATGTACAGGCCGACCCCATCATCTGGTTCATTACTTCCCCTATAGCGCTTAAATGCATATCGGTAATATCGCCTTCTATATTGGTACCATCTCCACCCAAAATAAGATCGGATATTATTTTAACATCTCGTTCCTGAATAATTAGTATGTTGGTACCTTCCAGGCCTTCGGTATATTTTACTTCTGCTGCCACAAAAGGAATGGGGTACTGGCGTGCAAGTTCTTTTATGGTGGTTATGGCTACTTCAGGGGTTGTTATCAGCACTTTTTTATTAATCAGGGTTGATAGCGTGGTTGCTGCAGTTCCCATTATTATATTGCCTATCTCCCCTATAGCATCAGTTTCCTTAGATGTTAGCAGCTGTGCTGATTGAAATTTAAATTCTTCATTTTTCAGCAAGGCATCAATTTCATCCTGAGAGAGCATGTCGTTGAAATCCATTAATACTATCCCCTTTCACAGAGACTGGTAATTTGTACAGCTAAGCTGCGGTCCTTCAGTCCTACCATCCCATAGAATTTTTCTATATCACCGATATAGATCGAAATATCCTCGTCAACTTTTTTCTTCAGTGTTATAACATCTCCAACCTGAAGCCCCAGAAGATCCTTCATATTTATTTCAGTCTCCCCAAGGACAGCTTTTAATTCAAGTTCGGTATTTTCAATCTGAGATGCAATAATGCCGGACTGCTCTTGTTTGTCGTCTTCGGCATAGTTTGAGGAAAACCAGTATTTTGAGCTTAACTGAGTGATAATAGGCTCGATGACAAGATATGGAATGCATATATTCATCATTCCTTCAACGTCGCCTATATACACCTCAAGAGTAATGATCGCTATGGTTTCGTTTGGCGAAGCCAGCTGGGCAAACTGGGCGTTTGTCTCAATCTGCTCCAATCTGAAATCAGCATCTATGACATTGGCCCAGGCGTTGTTCATAATCTGCAGCACCTGTTTAACAATGCGTTCAATCAAAACAATTTCAATTTCCGTAAAGCCTCTTACTTTCTCAGGGGCCACTCCTATCCCGCCCAGCATTCGATCAATTATTGCATATACTACATTAGTTGATAATTCAAGTATTATTGAGCCTTTTAATGGTTTAAATTCAATAATACTCATTACAACCGGGTCGGGAAGCGAATTTATGAATTCACTATAGGTTTGCGGTTCTACCGATATCAGATTGATCTGGCTGTAAACACGCAGAACACCGGAAAAATATGATCCCAAAAGCCGCGCCATGTTCTCGTGTATTATCTGCAGGGTGCGCAGCTGATCCTTAGCGAACTTTTTAGGCCTCCTGAAATCATAAACGCTGATCTTTCTTTCCTGCGCCTGTTCCTGTATATCTTCTATACTGACCTGGCCGGAAACAAAAGCATTTAGAAGCTCATCTATTTCACGCTGTGATAAAACCTCGGACACCGGATTGTACCCCCTTAATTAACACATATCCTACTGAACTACAAAATCATTAAAATATATACCAATTATTGTATCAATTTTTAGGTTTTCTTTTAAATCCTGTTTTATTTCATTTTTTAAACTTTCCTGAATATCACTGCGTTTCATGTCATCTTCTGACACATTTCGCAATATTTTAATGACTCTGTCCCTCATTTTGTACATGTTTTTCTTTAAAATTTCTGCTTCCTTTGGATCTTCAATCTCAATTGATATATCCACCTTCAGATATGAATCACTGTCTTTTAAATTAGTAATGAAGGGGTTATTATCATGGACCAGTATGACTTCTTTTTTCTCTTTTTTATCAGCTCTGTCTTTCGTTTGCGGCAGATTCCATACAATATAAACAGCTATTGCTATGCCAATGATCAGAATCGCTAATATACTGAATATAATAATTAATTTCTTTCTCATATCAGAAACATAGCTCCTTTACTCTATTGTTTGCACATCGTCCAAATTCACGGCCCGGACAATCTGAACATCCACCCGCCGGTTTCTGGCTCTCCCTTCGACAGTATCATTGGATGCTATGGGATAATATTCGCCATAACCTTCGCCGGACAATTTATTACCGGGAAATCCATGGTGCTCCTGAAAATATCTTACTACCTTGACCGCCCGATCAGCTGACAGTTCCCAGTTAGTCGGATAAAACATGGTGTTGATTGGCCGGATATCCGTATGCCCCTCAACCCTGACCCTGTCAATCTGATCCGTATAATGCAGCAGCACACCGGCGATCCTATCCAGGATTTCCCTTGCTTCTTCCTTAAGATCCGATTTACCGGTATCAAACAGCACGTAATCTTTGAACCGGATAAGGATTTCGGTGTGTGTCGGGGATAATTGAAGTTCTGCCGGAATACCGTTTATATCAACGTATTCCTGTATATCCTGGTACAGCTTCAGAAACGGGTCCTGCTCGGCTTTATCCATTTCTCTTTTTTTCCTGAATCCCTGGAGCTGTTCCAGGTCTACATTGGGAGCGGAGCTTTCGTCAAGGCCAGGCACCGGGTCAAGACTGGCTCCTCCCTCCAATACACCAACGTTGCCCCGGAGAGATTGAACCAGGGCTTGCCATTTTTGAGCATTAATTGTTGAGAAGGAATACAGCATTATAAAAAAAGTCAATAACAGGGTTACCATATCCGAATAGGTAACAAACCATTCTGCAATCCCACCTGATGAGCTTTTGCTTCTACGTCTTCTTTTCATTTTACTCTTCACCTTCAGATGTATTCTCATTTACGCCTTTTCTTTCATCCGGCGGTATAAAGGCTTTAAGCTTCTCTTCAATAATCCTGGGGTTTTCCCCTGCCTGTATTGAAAGCATTCCCTCCAGCATAATTTCTTTATAGAGTACTTCCTGTGAACTTCTGTATTTAAGTTTGGTTGCCATTGGTGTAAAAAACAGGTTCGCAAGTATAGAACCATAGAAGGTGGTAACCAATGCTACAGCCATGTTTGGCCCGACTGTAGAGGGATCCTCCAGGGTCCTTAGCATATTAATCAGGCCGATAAGGGTACCGATCATTCCAAAGGCAGGCGCTAATGACGCCATAGTTTCAAAGATAGCCTGTCCCTGGTTGTGCCGTTCTTCAAGGAATGAAAGCTCGGCTTCCATTATGTTTCTGACCAGCTCCGGATCCGTACCGTCAACTATCAGCAAAATTCCCTTCTGCAGAAACGGTTCATCCAGCCTATAGGCAGCCTCTTCAAGAGCCAACAGCCCTTCTTTTCTGGCAATATTGGCCAAATCTATAATTTGGTTTATTATAACTCTTGAATCTTTTAGCCTGGAAAAAAACAGGTTTTTTGATATTCTGAAGATTTCTAGCAGCCTCTTTAGGGGATATGATATCATTGTTGCTGCAAATGTTCCGCCCAGAGTTATCATAATGGCAGCAGAATCATAATAGCTGTTTAAATCTCCGGATATTGTGATCCCCGCTATAATAAATGATATCCCGGCAATAATTCCTGCTAGTGTTGCTATATCCATTTATTACACCTCGCCCTCTGACCTTCCATCATCCCCTTGCTGAAACAAATAAATCCTCCGCTTAAACTCGGTTATGCGCTGAATTATTTCATCGACGTCTTCTTTTACCACTACTTTTCTGTCATTGGTTAAGGTTATAACCGTATCAGGTGTCTTTTCAATGTATTGTATAATATCCGGGTTTATATAAAACTCTTCACCGTTCAACCGCGTTACTCTTATCATTACTGCACCCCCCACCGGCTATTTCAGGTTCACAGCCGGGTTTAAACCGGCTGTGAACCTGAATAACTCTAACGTTTAATATTGACCAGCTCCTGGAGCATCTCATCTGCCACGGTAATAATCCTTGAATTTGCCTGGAAACCTCTCTGAGCAACGATCATATCGGTAAATTCTTTAGCCAGATCCACATTCGACATTTCAAGGGCGCCGGAAATTATAACACCCCTGCCGCCAATGCCTGCTCTTGCATAATTGTCATCCAGGCCGGCATTAACGGTATTTTGGAACAGATTGTTGCCTATCTTGTTTAAACCGCCCGGATTTCTGAATAAAGCTATGGCCAGCACCGCATCCTCCCGGGATTGGCCGTTGGAGTAATATCCAATGATTCGTCCTTCCTGGTCAATGCTAATTGAGTTCAGGCTTCCCGACCGGTAGCCGGATGCAGCGCCCCTGATCACTGTAGCATCTGCATATTGAGTAAACTTTTCAGAACTAAACTGGAAACTGTCACCGCTGAGGAAGATATTATTTGCACCGGACTCATTGGCATTCATAACGATGCTGATACCGGTATTGATCAGAGATTGCAGTAATTTTCCGTCTTCAGAGAATATCAGGACACCATGGGCAGTGCCGGCGGGAATATCATCATTCCCGTCACCGTCCAGATCATATCCCTGGGCCGCGCCAGGCAGCGATGGATCTATGCCTACCATTGGCTCAATGTGGCTTATGGGATATTCGTTAAAATCAATGAGTACAACATCATCAGCGGCCAGGTCGTCGCCAAATGCCACCCGGACATGCTCATTGCCGTCAATCAGCACCACAGCATGTCCCGGGCCAAGATTATTAATTTTTTCATCAAACTCTGCCTGACTGCTGACAACGGTATATTCATACCGGGTGAGACCGGCGGCTGTCTGCACCGATATGTTTTTTATCTCGTGGGCATAAACGATAGGTTTTCCTGTATCTATCGTGGTTGAGCTGCCCATTGGCAGGCCGCCTGATGTATGTTCCACCTGCCATGTCCGGGCAGAGCTTACCGGTGCAGGGATCATCTTCCATGACCATACATTGGGGGCCTGTTTTGTAAATACAAAGTCAATTTTATGCTCGTTTCCCTGGGAATCAAATACGCTTGAGCTGTAGGTTATCTCATCTCCGATGCTGCTGTTCCCGTCAAGATTTCCTTCAAACCTGATAATATCGGTAGCCTTTGCAGTCATTGAAAGGCCGGAAAGATTAATGGGGCGGGGTATGCCGGTTGTATTAACATGCTCAATCCCGGTTTGCGGATCACGGGTTAATTCACTCCACCCCAGAACTTTAAAACCGCCCGGATATACCAGGTTTCCTTCAACATCTATGTCAAAGCTGCCTGCCCGTGTGTAGTATTCATTGATGCCATCCGTTACAACAAAATATCCTTCACCGTCGATTGCAAGATCGGTAGCTTTATCCGTCCTCTGAACACCTGTACGTGTGTGTAATACATCGATTGTAGCCAGTGATACGCCCAATCCAATCTGCTGAGGATTTGTACCGCCCCTGTCTCCAATCTGGGACGGAGCTGAAGCATTTTTAAGGGTTTGATTGAGTATTTCCTGGAAAGTAACACGACTGGACTTATACGCAATGGTGTTTACATTGGCAATGTTGTTTCCGATGACGTCCATCTGGATCTGGTGTACTTTTAATCCGGATATACCGGAATATAATGATCTCATCATATTGTATATAACCTCCTTTGGATTCCGGCGCAGCTCATCCCGTCTGTCATTCGGGGATGATACAGCCTCCTAAAGAGGTCCGGCTATAGTAAAACTGCGCCATCAATATTGGTAAATACGTTATCCCTGATATTCTCACCGTCAACGGCGGTGACAACCGTCTTGCTGGGAATATTGACTATGAAAGCAAGATTACCCATCAGAATAAGGGAATCCTTAACTCCTTTGGCCCGGGCTTTTTCAACGGCAGTGTTGATCTTGTCAATTTCGGTGTTAGATAGTGATATACTTCTTTGACTTAATCTTTCCTGTGCATGTTTACTAAACTTAACGGACTTCTCCTGACTTATGGCATCCTGCAGTATGTTTTTAAAATCTATGCCATTTGAAGCCCTGCCCTGTCTTTTTGGCTGCTGAGTGTAGGGGATTCCGTTTATTCTTCTTTGAACAACAGGCCGGTTGTATTCAATTCTACCGTTATCCATCATTTACCACTTCCTTAATGCTGCCATCGGGCATATCGGCTTCTTCATCGGAATATACCGTTACTATATCGTCCATGCGTATATCCTGACCGTTCACATGCAGGTATACATTTCCGTCAAATATTGATACCCGTTCAACCCGGCCGAGTACGGTAACTATATCCGGTGAATTGCCTATCCTTTTCTCAGCGTAGACCATTTTTCCGACCAAACTTAAAGCTTTCATTGAGCTGAACTCACTGCTTAAGTTCTGCATCTGCTCCAGGGCGCTGAACTGGGCAAGCTGGGCGATAAATTCCTTGTCCTCCATCGGACTCAAAGGATCCTGGTATTTCAACTGGGTTACAAGGATTCTTAAAAACTCATCCTTCCCCAACTGGCCGGGTAGTTTTCTGTCGGCGTTTTCAGCCTGGTACATTTGAGAATATACAGTGGATTCTACCCTCATCCTATCCCTCCTCTCTTATGCAAAACAATCTATTTGATTTTTCACCTGGCCGGCATAAACAATCGACGCTTCATTTAGGCTGATTACCCGCTCTGTATGATTTGCTTTCAGCTCCGGTTTTGCGCTGCTGCCCGGCCACGCTGTGTTCCGGGAATCATCCCACTGGGACTGGTGGTACATTTCACCGACATTTACATCAAGACGGGCCAGGTCATAACCTTCCTGGGCCAGCAGCGATTCCAGATTGCGTTGGTTTGATTCAAGCAGATTTTTGACAAGTTGGGACTGGGTTGTTATTTTAACCGATAATGCCCCGTTTTCTAAAGCGACTTTTAAAATGATCCTCCCCAGCTCTTCAGGTTTTATCAGGATTTCCATTTCCGAGCGTTTACCGTCCGTCAGCATGCTGATTTTTTCTGCTAACCGGATGATCATTTCCCGGCTGTCATCCGGACCCGCTGCTGATCCGGCGGAAGCCGGGTCCTCCTGAAGCTGTTTGCTGCTAATCATGATATAATCCCGGAGGAAGGATTGCCCGTCCTGACTTGCCGGCAGCCTGCTTTCAGATTGGCCGGACCGGCCTTCTGCCGGCTCGTTCGTGCTGACTGCGGATATAAATTCATTGGGGCTGCCTCTGTTGGTCTGATTGCCTGGATCCTCGTCCGGCTTCCAGCCGGCATCCTGTTTATGAACCGGCTTTGCTCCGGTAAGGCTGTGTGTTTCGTCAGCCGGATGGCCTTCCGGATAAATGCCTGTGTTTGGCGTGCCTGCTTCATGTCCGGCTTGTACTGATAAAACAGCGTCTTCACCTGTATCTGCAGCAGCTGCGGTCATAGGCAGAGGCTTATCCGTCCGGTAGTGCAGGTGTGCGGTATCGGAAAGCGGCGTCTCAGGAAACGGTGATATTATCTCCTGAATCAATACGGTTTCACCAGGTGAGGAAGAAAGCTTTATGTCTGCCGGTGCGGTATCCTGAAATTCTGAAAGAAGCTCCTGGAGCATTTGTGTACCAGGTATTCCGGTTTGAGTAAAGTCAGTATGTTCTGTGGATAAATTTTTCAGTCTGCCGGAAACAGCCGCCGCTATATTACTTTGCAGCGTTTCCTGGGCGCTGTCGTTATTTACTCTGGTAGAACTCATACCGTCAAAAAACATAAAAGACGGGCCAGTCAAAATATAACCTTCCCGGCCTGCTATGCCGTGGTTGTTTACCACACCACAGGCGGTGTTATCATTATCATCATCTGCGGTGCCTGTACCGGCTTGTTCTGTATTCTTCAACATTGCATTTTCCAGCAAACCGTAAAACATACAGCCTTCGTCATGAGGATGTGCATCAGGCGAAACACTTTTTGGAGGATCATCTTTCCGGGGCAGCACATGTTGTGTCATGACCATTATCATCGGCCGATCACCTCCTTTCATTCTGATATGTCTCTATGAGTTGTCATCTGCCCCATAGGGCAGTATAACACTATTGAAGCATTACATTTGTTATATCGGCAGCTCTTTTCGGTTCCATTAGCCCCAATATTTCGGCGCTTTTTTGCCTTGACATATTCTTTAGTATTTGAATGACTTGGGTATTGTCCTCTATTTCGGACAATACCAGGGCTGCCTGTTCTGAATCCATGTTTTCGTACATCTTGGCTATTTGTTTTATATCATCAATCCGGGTTGACAGTATATTGTGCATTTCATCAATTTCCTGTTCTTTTTGCTGCAGTTCGCTTTCCTTCTGTTCCAGCTCCTGCTGTTTGCTTTCCAGGTCTTGTTTCAGGCTGGCTAACTCACTTTCTATCATTTTCAATCTTGCTTTCTCATTTTCGATATTCTTCCATTCCTTTTCTATCCTGGCATACTCCTCGGCAAAAGCATCTTCGGCCTTTCCGGTCGATTGATAAAATATCGAAGTTAATGCGTTCTTAAATTCACCGATACGAGAATCTGCATCGATACCAAACAGATGCCAAAGATCAAATAAGTACAATAATCCTGCTGCAACAATAATAAAAAGGATAATAACAATTATGATAATTCCTGCAATCGACTTTTTACTTTTTTTGTTTGAGTTTATGTTCTGTTTAGCCATGTAATAATCCACCTTGCCGATATACTTTAAATCCGGTAAACTCATCAATAATTTTCTGCTGATTTTTCTCTAGTTCAAAAATATATTCCCTGTATTTCTTTTCTTTAAGCTGGTTCAACACGTTAATCCTTTTCATTAAATCCACCAGCCTTGCCATAATGTCCTGTACTTGCTTTTCAGCGCGTTTTACTGTCTGTTCCTGTTGTTTTATATGGCCCCTCATGGCCTGTGTATAATCGGCATAAAGTTTGAAATTATACACCTTTGTTCCATTGAGCACCATATTTGCCATATTGGCAGCAATCAAATCCATCTCCTTTTGCATATCGGAAAGAACCCGGTATTGCTGATCCAGATACTCTTTGGCACGGGTAAACTCGGTTTCAGCCTGCTTTTTCTTCAGATTATTTACTTTTAAGACTGCTTCCAGGGAAAACTTAAACCTACCCATAATCAGCATCCCTTCATAAATAAAGAAACTTATGAGTTTGCTATTCTATATAAACGTTGGCAGGTATCGTCAAAATCTGTCATATCACCAACCGTTTGCTGCAAAAATTTGTTTATTTCCGGCATCTTCTCGATTGCCTTATCAATATCCGGATTGCTTCCCCGCCGGTAAGCCCCGATGTTAATAAGATCCCTCGCCTCCGTATATTCAGCCATAAGGGTTTTTATCCTTGCTGCCGCCTGGTAATGCTCTGTGCTTACAATGTCCGGCATCAGCCTGCTTACGCTGCTTAGCACATCGATGGCCGGGTAATGATTCCGGTTGGCCAGATCCCTTGACAGCACTATGTGCCCGTCCAGTATACCCCTGGCGGCATCGCTTACAGGTTCGTTAAAATCATCGCCGTCTACGAGTACGGTATATAATCCTGTAATAGAGCCTTTTTCACTGCGGCCTACCCTCTCCAGCAGCTTGGGCAGAATCGAATACACCGACGGAGGATAACCCCTGGAAACGGGCGGCTCCCCAATGGCCAGGCCTATTTCCCGCTGGGCCATGGCAAACCGGGTTAAGGAATCCATCATTAACAATGTATCCATACCCCGGCTCCTGAAAAATTCAGCTATAGCCGTGGCAACAAAAGCAGCTCTTAAACGCACCAGGGGAGGCTGGTCCGATGTCGCAACAACCAGTACCGAACGCTGCAGCCCTTCTTCTTTCAAATCTTTTTCAATGAATTCCCTGACTTCACGCCCTCTTTCGCCTATTAGCGCAATAACATTGACATCCGCCCGGGTGTTGCGCGCGATCATGCCAAGAAGCGTGCTTTTGCCCACACCGCTTCCTGAAAAAATCCCTAACCTCTGCCCCCGACCGCAGGTAAGCAAACCGTCTATGGCCCTGATCCCCAATACCAGAGGGGTTTGTATACGCTGCCGGTTCAGAGGATGTGGTGGCATATTGCTGAGGGTTGTCCATTCCTGGGCTTCCACATGCCCCTTCCCGTCAAGCGGATTCCCAAAACCGTCCAGTATTCTTCCTATTAAGCCTAAGCCAACGGATACCATAAATTTTCTGTTTGTAAGCAGTACCTTACTTCCCGGCCCGATTCCTTCGAGGTCACCGTAAGGCATCAGCAAAATCCGATCGTCCCTGAACCCAACTATTTCCGCCTGTATATATGAAGTTTCATCTATATTGTATATATAACATATTTCGCCGATCTCTCCGGAAGGCGCTTCAGCTTCTATCGTAAGCCCTATGACTATAGCTACCTGCCCAATACATTTAACTACCTCTGTCTGATTCAGGATTCCCCTGTATTTCTCAAGCGAAATACCTCTGCCCATATCATCCTCCGCTTAAAGCCATTTCGATTTCTTTAATACGGGTTTGCGCGCTTCCGTCAACTATGCCGTTTTCGGTTTCAACAATGCAGCTGCCGGCGGCTAAATGGGGATCGCCCACGATTTCAATATCTTCAATCTGCTGCAGTTTGGACATAAATTCTTCTTTTAAATATTCTATTCTCTGCTGATCATCTGCACTGATTCGAAGTTTTACCTTTGCTTTACCCTGCACTTTTTGCAGTGTCGATTCTATTACACTCCTTAACGCTTCATCATCATGATGCAACCGGTTGTATATAACCTTTTTTGCTATGTCCATTGCCAAATTTACCAGATCCCGCTCAAACTGATAGTAAAGTTTTTCCCGTTCCCCGAGAATTTCGCTCTTTAATCTTTGGACCTCCTGAAGCTCATCAAAAAAAAGCTGTTGGGCTTTTCTTGTACCTTCCTTTAATCCGGCTTCGTATCCTTCCTCCTGAGCTTTTTGTTTTATCTGCTGTGCTTTACGTATGGCATTATCAACAAGGGAACCGGCTTTTTTTTCAGCCTGAGCCAACAATTTTTCAGCCTCTTTATCAACTGTTTCCAATAATTTGTTATGATGCTCATATGAGCCTTCTTTGACCACTCTCAATTTCTGACCGCAGCTTCCTTTAACAGAATCAGAGCTGATTCCATTTTTTAACATATATCTGTTGCTGTTATTTATAAGTATTTCATTGGATTTAAATATTTTAGACAATGATCTCGTCACCGCCTCCGCGTGATATAATTATTTCACCGGCTTCTTCAAGCTGCCTTATGATATTTACAATTCTCTGCTGTGCGTTTTCAACATCCCTTAGACGTACCGGCCCCAGGTATTCCATATCTTCTTTGATCATATCCTGTAAACGTTTTGACATGTTTGCAAATATAACCCGGCTGACTTCTTCACTGGCGCCTTTCAATGCCAGTATAAGATCGTTATTGTCGACCTCACGCAGAAATCTCTGTATGGAACGATTATCCAGGGTAACTATATCTTCAAATACGAACATCCTCTGTCGTATTTCTTCAGCCAATTCACTGTCTCTGAGTTCAAGATTCTCCATTATGTATTTTTCGGTACCGCGATCTACCGACAACAGTATATCAACCAGCGCCTGTACACCGCCGGCGTTGGTAAAATCCGTGGTAAGCATGGAAGACAGCTTTTTCTCGAGTATCCTTTCTACTTCCTTAATAACATCGGGAGACGTTCTATCCATTAAGGCTATTCTGGTTGCTACATCAACCTGCTTTTCCTGGGGCAGCGAAGAAATAATCGCAGCCGATTGCTGAGGCTGTAAATATGCCAGTATCAAAGCAATAGTCTGGGGATGTTCATTCTGGATAAAATTTAAAATTTGCGAGGGCTCGGCTTTTCTTACAAAATCAAAGGGCCGTACCTGTAAAGATGAAGTCAGCCTGTTTATAATCTCAAGAGCCTTCTGGCTTCCCAAAGCCCTCTCCAGTATTTCCCTGGCATATACAATGCCGCCTTCGGCTATGTAATTCTGGGCTAGACAAAGCTGGTAAAACTCTTCAATTACCTGGTTTTTGATGTCAGAGTCTACTCTGGAGAGATTGGCAATCTCCAGCGTTAACTGTTCAATTTCATCCTCGGTCAGGTGTTTATATATCTGGGATGCCCTTTCCTTACCAAGGGCAATGAGAAGAATTGCGGCCTTTTCCCGTCCTGTCAGCGCACCCCTTACTCTTGCCATACTGCACCTCCCTACTCTTCGCTAAGCCAGTTTCGCAGCAGCTGGGCCACGGCATCCGGCTGCTGAGTAATCAATCTTTCAACCTGCTGTCTGAATTGATTCTGATCTTCAGTGCTTATATCCAACTCCGGCATTTCCGGCTTCTGTTCTCTTTGTGCTGCTTCTGCTAAAAGCTCCTGAGCTGCGGCCGCTTGAGCACGGGCACGGCGCATTCGTATCCATATAATTATTAAAGCAATAACTAAAACTGCTGTGCCTGCCAGTAAAAATGGAATTATACCAGTCATCAGCCAGGTACCGTCTCTCCGTTTTTCAAATCCGTCAAGAAGTTTATCCTGGAATGAAGTATCAAATTTCATACTATGAACAGTTATTCTCGGAAGATCCGTTCCTATAGCAGTTGCCAGCAGTTCTTTTACCTGCTGCAGAATCTGCTGGTCCAATGCTTCATTGTCAATGATTACGGAGATTGAAAGATCTTCAACTTTTCCATGCTGCTCTTCTATAGTCTCTTTTATCTCATTTATCTCATAGTTAATGATTTCATGGCTTTTGTCATAAGAACTGTTTTCGCCCTGTTCAATTTCAGGGTATTCCGGTGTGTTGGACGGTTCTCCTGCCGCTCCTTCAGCAGCAGCATTTCTTACTTTTTCCCTTAATACCTCTCTGCTGGCAATTATTCCATCTTCATCGGTAACAGGTTCGAATGTCACGGATTCTCTTAGTTTTTTGTCGAAGTTCAACTTTACATTGACGGTTGCTACTACCTTTTTGTATCCGAAAACCGGTTCCAACAGATCAATTATCTGTTTCTTAACCCGTTCTTCAACAAGGTTTTCCAAATCAAACTGGCTGCTTACTTCCTGGCTGTCATCGTTTGAATTCCGGCTCAGAACGTTCATGTTTGTGTCAATAATCGTGATATTCTCGTCTTTAAGGCCAGGAACACTTTTGGCTACCAGATGGATTATATTGTTTGCCTGTCGGGCAGTAATTGTGTAGCCGGGCTTTGCTTTTATTATAACTGATGCTGTAACCGGAATTTCCCGGCTTTTAATAACAAAACTATCCGATTCAGGCATTGCTATAGTGACAACGGCGTCATCCACTCCCTCCAGAAAGCGAATGGATTGGCTTAACCGTTCCTGAAGCTGGATAACTTGCAGAAGCCTTTTCTCATCGCTGGTCTGCCCGAAGCTGCTGTTATCAAACAGTATATCGTAATTAAAACCGGAGCGCGGATATCCTTCTGAGGCAAGCTGCATTCTTATTTCAGCTTCTTTGTTTTTTGGAACCAGTATGGTGGAAGCGCCTTCAATCCTGGGTTGTACACCCATTTCTTTTAACCTGGAATATATCTCTGCCGCCTCCTGGCTGTTTAACCCGCTGTATAATACGACAAGATCTTCCCTGGACAGCAGAAAAGCGGAAATGATAACAACTATAATTAAAGCGATAATAACTGTGATATAAATTCTCTTCTGAGTATCGTTCAATTTATCCCAGTATTGATTTAATTGCTGCTTTATAGCAGTCAGTGATGAAGCCATGTCATCCTCGCTTTCATATTAACCCGTTATATACCAGAATATTCCTTATGTTTACTATATACCAATAGTTAATTTTATACTAAATCACTAATATATGAATCAGCCTTTTTTCCTATATTTCGACCTATTTTTTTGCAACTTAGCGATAATCCCCAAAATTCGACATTTTGGACAAATATTACATATAATACTGAATATAAAAAAGGCCACTGTTAATTGAACAAATTATGTTTTATCAGTTCTTAAATTTGCATCCGCATTATTTCCTGATATGCATCCAGGACCTTATTCCTGACTTGAATGGTGAATTGTAGGGCAATATCCGCTTTTTCGGCATCTATCATAACATTATGTATATTCTCTATTTGCCCTGCTGATAATAGGTAATTATTATGCGCATTAATCTTTTGTAATTCGTTAACGCTGTTTATAGCCTGTTTTAAGATATCGCCAAATGATGTTGCTGCTGTATTATTATCGGTTTTATCTTCTGCCCTGTTATTTATGCTGCGGGATAATAAAGCCGGATTAACTCTCATATCTGAACATCCTTTCTAACCGTTCTACCGCCCGATCTCCAAAGCTTTCATAGCCAGACTTTTTGAAGCATTAAAAGCTGTAACATTAGCTTCATATGATCTGGTGGCTGATATCATATCCACTATTTCCCTGGTAGTATCAACATTTGGCATCAACACATAGCCTTCTTCGTCAGCATCCGGGTGGCCGGGATCATAGACTCTTTTGTATGGGGATGGATCCGGTTGAATTCGGACTGCTTTTACACCGCTTCCTGAAAATCTGACGCCGCTCTCGGCAAGGTATTGGGAAAATGATTTGGCAAATTCTTTCTCCCCGACTACCACTACCTTTCTTCTGTACGGCTGGCCGTCAGCGGTTCTGGTGGTCTGCGCATTTGCTATGTTTTGTGCGATTGTATCCATGCGCAGTTTATTCATGGTAAGCGCTGAGGCGCTGATATCAAATGCCCTGAACAATGCAAATTACCTCCTTCCTTCATTGATTACGTTCTTTATTCTTTGAAATTCACCGGAGATTTTTTGAACAAGAGCGTTGTAGATAATTGTATTCTTTGCCAGATTTGCCATTTCCACATCCATATCAACATTGTTTTCATCAACCCGCATTTTGGTAAAATCTGAACGCTCTATCCTCGGCGTTACATCATTTATGGAACCAGCTCCGATATCCATATGCTTGCTTCTTGTTTTTTTCCCTTTAATGCTGCTTGCCATTGCCGCTTTAAGCTCATCTTCAAAGCTGACCTGGTATTTTTTATAACCCGGTGTATCTGCATTGGCAATATTGTGGGATATTACCTTATTTCTTAGCCAGGCAGCATCCAAAGCTTTTTCTAAAAACTGGGTTTTCGAAAAAAGCTTCCCGAACAAATTTATTTCCTCCCTTAATTTCTACATTTAACCACATTATTTCGACATAAGTTTATGAAATCCTCTTTTATATTCTATATAAGCAAATATATTATTTTTAATCAGAAAAATAAAAAAAGCGCAAAATGCGCTTTTTTAGGTACTTCATTCAAACTTCACATATAAAATTTTTTATTCTGAATCATTTTTAGTTTTCGACATCATCTTCTGCTTCTTCTACGAACTGGACAAAAGCCTCATATACCTCATCCAGTTCATCTTCGTCTTCGATGGGAACAAATATATCGTCTCCATTATCATCCTGTTCTACGCGAAGAATGACAACCGTATCCTCCTCAAAACCATCCATTGGCTCCAACGGCGTTATTATTATGTACTCATTGCCGTCGTAATCCAATGTGAGAAGGTGTTCAAACCTTGTGACATTATCATTTTCATCAATAAGCTCTATAATATTGTCGTTTATTTCCATAATATTAACCTTCTTTCCTTGTATTATTATAAAAATCAAGATAGCTCTGAAGTATAAGGATAGCTGCTATTTGATCGACCTTCTTCTTTCTTTTTTCCCTTCTTACACCTCCGTCGATCATTACCCGGTGAGCTGATACGGTAGTAAGCCTTTCATCCCAATATACTATCTCTCCTGAATAAATGGACTCTAAGGCCTGGCCAAACCGCTTTACTGCTTCCGCCCTGTATCCTTCAGAACCATTCATATTAAGAGGCAGGCCAATAATGATTTTATCGGGCTTATACTCATCGATAATTGTTTGCAGTTTTGCATGAACGGCGCTTTTTCCGGTATTCTCTATAGTTTGCAGTCCTTGAGCGGTCCAGCCCATATGATCGCTTACAGCCACACCAATGCGCTTATCCCCTATATCCAAACCAAGAATTCTCACTTGGGTTTTCCTCCCTGTAATGTCAAATTACCTTAATGGCCAGCTGATCACAGACTGATCCGCAATAGCCGCAAAGCAAACACTTATCCTGCATTACAAAAGCCTGTCCTTCTGAATCGATGCTTAGGGCACCCTGGGAACATCTTTCAACGCATTTTCCGCATCCGATACACCAATCCTGTATAAACAGTTTTCTATCATAGGATTCCAATGCTGCCTGCAAATTATTCGGTATGGTGCCGCTTTCAAAGTAACTCACATTGGCATATACTTCTTCAATTCTCTGCATACCGACAGCAATTGAATGGGCGTACGGGAAAGACAATATATAATCAAATGCCTGCCTGATATCTGCAATTAAATGCCCGCCGCCCAGAGCCTTCATAATATATATGCCTTTGCCGCATTCATAAGCCAGCTTTATGGCTTCTTCCATTTCCTGGCGGGTTCCATCAACAATACCCAATCCCTTATAATTGAGAATAGGATGTATTATATCTACCTCGCTCATTAAAGCAGCGGCTTTCACTGCAGCTGTGTGGTGTGTGGATATACCTACAGCGCGTATAATTCCCTCTTGTTTTCTTGCAATAAAATATTCGAGGGCTTCCCTATGGCCTTTCAGCGTAAGGGGCCCCTCTTGTTCATGAAGAAGGAATATGTCGATATAATCCCGGCCTGTTTCACGCAAGGCTCGTTCCAACGTCTCACTGGCGGTTTCGGTATCATAAGCATAGGATTTTGATGCTACTATAAGATCTTTATGGGTTTTTAACACTTCCCTTATGTAGGGATAGGTACCATAAAGATCAGCCGTATCGATAAAATTGACACCCAAATCTACAGCTTTTTCTATAACTGCTGCACCATCTTTAAGCGGAAGATTTTTTTGCAATGGCCCTAATGTCAGCGAACCATAGCAGAGTTTTGAAACCAGTATATCAGTATTTCCCAGCTTGGTGTATTGCATTATTGCATCCCTTCATTTGTCTACCGATGACTATCCACATAGAACCGGACCAACTCTTCCAGCAGTTCATCCCTTTCCATTTTCCTTATTAAGGAACGGGCATTTTTATGGCTGGTAATATAGGTTGGATCTCCTGAAATAAAATAACCAACCAGTTGGTTTATAGGGTTGTAGCCTTTCTCTTCCAACGCCTTATAAACGCTTAAGAGTATCCCTTTTGGGGTATCGGAAAGCTCCTTTTTAACATTAAACATCATGGTTTCCTGAGGATCACGGTTCATGTTATTTACCTGCCTTCTAATCGAGTTCTTCAATGTTATCATACTCGATTTTACATCTTTTTTCAAATACAAATCGGTATTTTTGTAAAATATTTTTGGAAGAATATTCTTCACACAACACATCTTTGACAGTCCAATGAAAATCGCATGACTCATAATACGCTTTTGCAGAATACTATTCCAATCACTGGTGCTCAAGGCTAAGAACCTATGCCCAGCTGTTTGGCGAGTATAGCTTCCACCTGATTTAATGCCTCTTCCAGCCTGCCTGCATCCTTTCCGCCGGCCTGCGCCATATCAGGACGGCCTCCGCCTCCGCCTCCGGTTATCTTTGCTGTTTCCCTCAGTAAATTGCCGACATGGACGCCTTGAGCTACAACGTCTTTTGTAGCGCCTGCCGAGAAGATAACCCTGTCGTCATTCACAGCGGCCAGCACAATTACACCTGACTTCAGCCTGTCTTTCAGATTATCTACCATATTGCGGAGCCCTTCAATGTCCAGCCCTTCAACCCGGGACACTATGCAGTTAACCGCTCCCACCGCTTTTTTTGACTCCAGCAGTGAGTTAATGCTGTTTGCAGCCACTTTGTTCCGAAGCCGGTCAATTTCCCTTTCCTGCTCCTTTATACGGTTCAGCAGGCCCTCTACCCGTTTTTCAATGTCGGAAGGATTTGCTTTCAGCTGGCGGGCAGCATTGTTTATTAACTGCTCCTGGTTCAATATATGGTTGTAAACCTCAAAGCCGGTTACGGCTTCAATCCTGCGAATTCCGGCAGCAATCCCTGATTCGCTCAATATTTTAAACATACCGGCCTGGCCTGTATTGGTAAGGTGGGTTCCACCGCAAAGCTCCATGCTGAAATCTCCAATTTTAATCACTCTTACTTTATCCTCGTATTTTTCACCAAACAGGGCAATGGCTCCCATCTCCCTGGCATGGTTATATGTTGTTTCTATCACTTCAACAGGAATAACCCTCATAATCTCCCTGTTTACCAGTTTTTCAATTGTTATGAGTTCCTCGGTGGACAGGGATGCAAAATGGGAGAAATCAAAACGAAGCCTGTATGGCGATACCAGGGATCCGGCCTGTTCAACATGGGCCCCCAGTACATTTCTCAGAACCCGGTGAAGCAGGTGGGTAGTGGTATGGTTGCGGGCAGTTGCAGTCCTTAAATCCTCGTTGACCTGCGCCATCACGGTTTCACCGCTGTTTAACCTGCCTTTGACAACTTTGCCGAAGTGGATTATCCTGCTGCCAAACAGCCTTTGAACGTTATTAATCTCGACAACGCATTCAGATGTTTTCAGATAGCCCTGATCAGCAACCTGTCCGCCGCCTTCCGGATAAAAAGGAGTTTTATCCAGGATAACGGCAATTTCATCACCCTGACAGGCAGTATCCACCCGGGTATCATCTTTAATCAGATAACATACCCTGCTTTCGGCATTAAGGGTATTGTATCCGACAAATTCGGTCTGAATTTTTGAATCAATAAACTTGTATATATCACTGTCCATACCCATATAGTCAGTAGCCTGGTGGGCTGCCCTTGCTCTTTCCCTCTGTATCCTCATCTCTTCTGAAAAACCTTCTTCATCAACTTCCATACCATGTTCCCGCAGGATTTCCTTTGTCAGGTCAAACGGGAATCCATAGGTATCATAAAGCTTAAAGGCTTTTGTGCCATCAAGGACCTTTTGGCCGCTCCTGACCATTTCATCGATATAGCCGTTCAAATAATCCAATCCCTGATCCACCGTTTCATTAAACCTTTCTTCTTCAATATCAATAATTTTGATGATGTACTCTTCCCGTTCCTTCAGCTCCGGATAGGCTGTATGAAACTCATTGATTACAGTCTTGGCCAATTGGCTCAAAAACGGCTTTTTGATTCCCAGCAGTTTTCCATGACGGGCCGCTCTTCTCAATACCCTTCTGAGTACATACCCGCGGCCCTCATTGGAAGGCAGTATACCGTCCGATACCATAAAAACGGTGCTTCGTATGTGGTCGGTAATAACCCTGAATGAAACATCAGCCTTCCCGGAACTTCCATACTCAATTCCAGCAATTTGACTTACATTTTGTAATATGCCCCATATAGCATCCACCTCAAAGATGGAGTCGGTTTCCTGCATTATAGCAGCCAGCCTCTCCAGTCCCATGCCGGTATCGATGTTCGGATGGGCAAGCCGGTGATAGTTTCCATCTTCGTCTTTGTCAAACTGTGTGAAGACCAGGTTCCAGAATTCTACATAGCGATCGCAGTCGCAGCCTAACCCGCAGTCAGGTTTTCCGCACCCTTTGTCAGGCCCCCGATCATAGTATATCTCCGAACAAGGGCCGCAGGGACCCGTGCCGATCTCCCAGAAATTATCCTCTTTCCCCATCCTGACGATCCTGTCCTTTGGAAGTCCTATATCCTTGTGCCATATTTCAAAAGCTTCATCATCTTCCAGGTAAATGCTTACCCACAGACGTTCCTCGGGAAGCTGCAAAACCTGTGTCACAAACTCCCAGGCCCATTCGATAGCTTCCTTTTTAAAATAATCGCCAAATGAAAAGTTGCCCAGCATTTCAAAAAAGGTCCCATGCCTGGCCGTCATCCCTACCCGTTCAATATCAGGAGTGCGGATGCATTTCTGGCAGGTGGCAATTCTTTTCCTGGGCGGGGTTTGCTGCCCGGTAAAATATGGCTTTAAAGGAGCCATTCCTGCATTGATAAGTAGAAGGCTCTTATCATTTTCAGGTATTAAAGAAAAACTCGGTAAAATAAGATGATCTTTGCTTTCAAAGAATTCCAGAAACTTTGTGCGCAATTCATTTAAGCCCATTTTGTTCATGATTTATTCCTCCTTAAACTTACAAACCGGATAAATTAAATATGCGCCCCTTCCCAGCGCATGGGAGGGGCGCATTATACGCGGTACCACCCTCATTACCGTAATATATACGGTCACTCATAAAGGTAACGGACATTTGCCGTTGCAGCATACTCCATTCAGCCGCACCACTCCGGGACTGCTTCAATCGTCCATGGCCAGAGGGCTTACACCTTTCCCCTCCTCTCTGAAGACCTGGGTCTGATCTACTATTTCCCTTCACTGTGTTTTATTATACTGTTATTTATCCTAGATTATATAGAAACGGTGTTGTTTTGTCAATGATCTCACTGATTAAAGCGTATATAGTATGAAGTGAGTATGAAGAATATTATTCCGTTCGCTGGAGCTTAAGGCCAGGAACCTGTAAAACCTGCTCCGGGCCTCCACCAAAATTTGCCTGCGCGCCAGACTGGTTCCGGCTTTCCTCCGCTTCGCTAACAGGTTCCAGGCCTTTTCACAATGCGGGCTCCGCAATATTCTTCGCATAAATAAGGCTGGGTTTTGTACCGGTTGTGCTGCATGTTTAAGGCGATATGCTTGCTATATTTATGTAGATGTTTTTCACAATAACACGGATTACAAGCACCACCGGCACTGCGAAAAGCATGCCAAGGATCCCGAAAAAGATGCCTCCAAGCCACAGGGAAATAATGATGTATACCGGATGGAGCCCGACATGATCTCCCATAATTTTCGGCGTTATAAAGCTTCCTTCCAGCTGCTGGACAATTATGACCACAATTATGGTCCAGATAATCTTTGTCGGAGCATTTATTATAGCGATAATGACCGCAGGGATTGCCCCTAACCAGGGGCCGAAGTACGGTATGATTTCAAAAACACCCAGTATTATTCCCAGGACCAGCGCATACGGCAGTTTTATAGCCAGAAATCCTATGGTGGTAAAGATACCGATAACAAGTGCAGTAATTAACTGGCTCCTGATAAAACGGTTAAGTATGCGGTGAATCTCGGAAAAAGTGCGTATTATGCTTTTTCTGTGGTGAAAAGGAATAAGCCTGATGATGTTCTTCTTAAAGTATTTCCTGTCTCTCAGGAAGTAAAAGCTTAGTACAGGTATCAAAAAAAATCCCGGAATACCGGCTGCGCCGTCCATAATCCTTTCAACGATACCCGGTGTTATCTTTAATAAACGTTTTTGCAGAATATCCATGCCTTTTTCAAAACTTTGCTGAACGACAAAATTTATTCCTGCTTTCTCCAGCCAGGATTGAATGTCCCTGGAAAATGCCTTAAGTTCGGAGACAAGTTCCGGGATGTACGCACTCAATGAAGCAACCTGGTTAATAAACGGCGGCACAATCAGTATGCATATAACGGCTATAATGACCGACAATGCAGCGAATAACAGCAGTATTGCCGCCGTACCGGGCATATACCTTTCCAGCCATTCAGCCGCCGGCACCAGAACGTACGAAATTACGGAAGCATACAGCATAATTCTAAGCACGCTGAACAGTTTTTCCCAGTATGCAAATGATATATAAATGAAAATAAACAGAAAAAAAGAAAACAGGCCGGCATAAATAAGCTTTTTATATGATTTCACCTGCTAGCAGCCCTCATTTTATATTGCATAATTTGAGATAGACCCATTACCTGGGCCTATCTCAAATTATTTGTTATGTTTCATATCGGTTATCATATCTGCCATCATCTGCGCAGCGCTTCCTACAATGTTCTTTCCGTTACCGAATACCTTCTTTTTCACTTCCCCGTTTCTGTTCGGCATAAACAGTATCCCTGCCGCAATACCCATCATACTTCCTGCTATAAAGCCCCTTAGATATTTATTCACTAATTATCCACTCCTTTCTTAATTCCTGTTTTCATCGAGTATATTTCTGATTCCTTTGTTATAGGGTTGAATTTGGTCGGTCTGTTCAATTGAAACAATTACCGCATCATCACTGACGGAATTTGAGGCATCATACGGCAGGATGGAACGGCCTTCAATAATATCTTCTATTATCCCTTTTGAAACTTCATATCCTTCTATAGTCCCGTCATTGGGGTTAAGTATTATGTCGCTTATTTGCCCCAGTTCCTGTCCATCGCCTCTTACAAGCTGGTATCCGACCATATTGCTGCCATACCGCCCGCCGGACCGGCCATAAAGCCCGGAGGATTTGCTGTCATCAGAAAAAGTTTCCTCAATAATAACCGCATGTTTCCCAATGGTACGGATTTGCTCAAGGGGAATATACCTTTTTCGTTCCAGCAAACCATACCCGGATATAATCAGGCCGTCGATTTTTTTCCGGCCGGGTTTAAGGATAATATCAACAACCACTCCCAGGTTTTTGCCGGTTTTTGCAGATATAACCGGCAGTCCCGACAGTGAACCGCTTTTTATTCCATTAAGCATTTTCCCAATATACCCATCAACTCCGGTTTTTATTTTGTATGCTTATTATCCCTCATTGCAAAAAAAAGATAACGTATTTAAAAAATAAATTTTTGGCAAAAAAAAATCCGGTCATATAACCGGATTCAAACATTAATCTGATTTATAGCTTTATAAGGCTGACTTTAAATATATTATCCACTTCTTTGATACGTTCAATTGTTTCGGGAGTTACGTCATGGTCAATATTTAAAACCATCAATGCTTTCTCCTCCCTGCGGTTCTGGCTGACCCGCATTGTAGCAATATTTACATTGGCTTCTCCCAGGATTGTTCCAATCTTGCCTATAACTCCCGGCTTGTCATAGTTCTGTATGATAAGCATATAAGGAGTCGGCTCGAAATCTACTTCATACCCGCCAAAGTTGACAATCCTGATCTCATCCTTGCCAAATACGGTGCCGGCGAAGGTTACTTCCTTCTTATGGTTAGTAACTTTTACCGTAACCAGGTTGGTATAGTGGTCCACATCGCTGCGCTTGCTTTCCACCACTTCTATTCCCCGGTCCTTAATCATCATTCCTACGTTTACAAAGTTGACCCTCTCCTCCATTATGGGATCAAGCAGTCCCGACAGGTATGACAGGGTAACCAGTTTAGTCTCCTGGTTTGTAATGTCGCCGCTGTATATTAATTCAACTTTCCGGACAGGGGATTTTTCTGCAATATAATACAATCTGCCAAGGATTTCAGCCATTTTCAGGTAAGGAGAAAGTGCGGCCATATTCTGTACATTCAGGCCGTGCAGGTTAACGGCACTGACTACATGCCCTTTTAACGCCTTTGACACCTGTTTTGCAATGTCAATGCCGACATTCTCCTGTGCTTCCCGGGTTGAGGCGCCAAGATGAGGGGTATAGATGACATTATCAAGCTCCAGGAACCTGTGATGGAACTCAGCGCCGCCGGCAGATTCTTTTGGCTCATCTTTAAACACATCAACAGCGGCGCCGGCTATTTTACCGGTTTTAAGGGCATTGTACAAAGCATTTTCGTCCACCAGGCCGCCGCGGGCGCAGTTGATAATTCTGAGGCCCGGCTTAGCCATATCCAGCTCTTTTTCTCCGATTATGCCTGTTGTTTCCGGGGTTTTTGGCAGGTGTATGGTAATGAAATCGGCAGCTCTCATAACATCTTCTATTGAGGTTACACGCTGAACACCGAGCCTTTCAAATCTCTCATCACTGATATAGGGATCATAGCCCATGACATTCATGCCGAAGCTCTTTAAACGGTTTGCCACGTTGGAACCGATCCTGCCCAGGCCAAGTATTACTACCGTTTTATTATACAGTTCTACTCCTTTAAACATGCTGCGCAGCCATTTTCCATTTTTCAGAGTGCTGTATGCCTGGGGTATATTTCTCGCCAAAGCCAGCATCAAGGCTATGGTATGTTCCGCAGTGGATATATTGTTACTTTCCGGAGTATTTACAACTATAATTCCTTTTCTTGTGGCAGTATTTACATCGATATTATCCGTTCCCGTACCTGCACGCCCTATTACTTTTAGTTTGGTTCCCTTTTCAATAACCTCCGCGGTTACCTTGGTTGCACTCCTTACAATCAGGGCGTCATATTCCCCGATACATTCCAACAGGGCTTCAGGTGAAAGGTTGTATTTTTCATCCACTTCAAAATCATTGCGTAAAAGTTCAATACCGCTCGCTGCTATTTTTTCCGGCAGTAAAATCTTCATTTTGCTTATCACCTCACATCTTTAGTACCTTTAGTGCGGCTGATACAGATGTTCCCGGCTCAATGGGATACCCTTCCCTGGCCAGCGACAGCTCCAGGGCAGCCAGGGTCCTTATCAGGTCAAAACCGTCAACATATCCCATGTGCCCGATTCGGATGATCTTGCCTTTCAGATGCTGCTGGCCGCCTGCGATCATAATATCATACTGCAGGTTCATGGCCTTTCTTACCTTTTCTATGTCTATTCCCTCAGGAGCTTTGATAGCTGTAATTAAGTCCGAGGCATACTTTTCATCAGCAAATAGCTGCAAACCCATGGCCTTGACGGCCGCCCTGCATGCTTCACCCAGATTCCTGTGCCGCGCAAATATATTATCCAGGCCTTCTTCAAGCATCATCTCAACGGCTTCGCTGGCAGCAATAACCAAAGAAGCAGCGGTAGTGTAAGGGGTTGTCTTGTTCAGCAGGGATTTTCTGTATGCCAGGAAATCAAAATAGAATTTGGGCAGTCTGGATTTTTCAATCGCAGCCCATGCCTTTTCGCTGACGCTTACAAAGGCAAGGCCGGGAGGCAGCATAAACGCTTTTTGGGATCCGGCAACTGCTATATCTATTCCCCATTCGTCTGTCTTAACCTCCAATCCGCCCATAGAGCTGATTACGTCCACAATGAATAAGCAGTCGCGGTCCTTTAACAGTTTCCCTATAGCTTCAATATTGTTGGCCACACCTGTAGAAGTCTCGTTATGGGTCATCAGGACACCTTTTATCTTGTCGCCGTCCGGCCCGTTCAGGCGGTTTTCAATCTCTTCAGGTTCAATCCCGTTTCCCCACGGAACGCATATAACATCAACATCCAGTCCGAACCGTGACGCTATTTTTACAAATCTGTCACCGAAGACTCCCGTACTGGCAGCGATAACTTTGTCGCCAGGGGAGAAAGCGTTGGCAACAGCGGCCTCCATGCCGCCGGTCCCCGATGAGACCAGGGTTAACACAGGATATTGTGTTTGGAACACCTTTTTCAGGCCTTCATTCATTTTTACAAAATATTGTTCGAACTCTTTTGTACGATGATGAATTATCTGTCTTGCCATTGTCTCCCTGACTCTGTAAGGTATCATGGTGGGTCCGGGAGTCATTAATAATTTATCTCTCTGCATTTTAAACACCCTCCCTGAAAAAATTTAAAAATAAAACCCGTCCTTACAATTCAAGGACGGGATTATTTCACGTGGTGCCACCTTGTTTCGCCTTTATTACAAGGCCTCTGCAGATATAACGGTCAAAAACCGGTTATGGTTAAGTCCCATACGGCTCCAAGGCGGATTCGGCGGGGTTGCCTGATAGCTTGCACCTGCCGCTATCTCTCTGAATAGGCAGCGTCCCATCTACTGCTCCTCTTCATAGCCTTTTCAATATATAAAATAAATTTTTTGTTAATTTTACAACAATACTTATGTTATGTCAATTACCTTGTGAAAAAAATTATTATATTCCGAACTATTTTTTCAGAATCTTTGATATTGTTCCTCCGCCAACCACCAGATCATCCTGGTAGAAAACAGCAGCCTGGCCCGGCGTGACAGCCCGCTGAGGTTCGTCAAATACCACTTTCAGTGCATTTTCTTTTTCAGGATATATTACAGCCGGCGCCTCCCTGGCTGTATATCTTATTTTAACATTTGCTTTAATCGGAGAATCAATGCTTGGTATCGATATTAAGTTGATATCCTCAACCAGCATTTCTTTCGAATATACATCACAATCCCGCCCGAGTACGACCGTATTCTTTTCCGGATCAATATCCACAACATACATTGGATGGCCAAGAGCTATTCCAAGGCCTTTCCTCTGTCCAATGGTATAGTGGATTATACCCTTATGCTTACCCAGTATGTTCCCATTTGTATCGACAAAATACCCGGCCTCGATTGCGTCTGAAGCTCTCTCCCGGACAAAGCCGGCATAATCATCATCCATAACAAAACATATCTCCTGGCTGTCGGGTTTTTGCGCTGTGACCAGCCCTATACTTTTTGCCATATCCCTTACCTGTTCTTTTGTATAATTGCCTAAAGGCATAAGGGTATGCTGAAGCTGGTACTGGGTCATTGTGTAGAGGGCATAGGTTTGATCCTTTGCCGGTGTAGCGGACTTTTTGAGAAGATAACGGTTGTTTTCTTCATCATATTCTATGCGGGCGTAGTGTCCGGTGGCTACATAATAGGCATCAAGAGCCATTGAACGGCGCAGCAGCTCTTCAAACTTGACGTACCGGTTGCACATTATGCAGGGGTTGGGTGTACGGCCTTTAAGATATTCGTCAACAAAGTAACAAATGACCTTTTCATCAAACACCTGCTGAAAATTCATTACATAGAAAGGGATATCAAGGTGATTTGCTACTCTCCTGGCGTCTTCGACAGCCGTCAGAGAACAGCAGCCTCCCTCCCTTTCCACCACATCCGGGTCATCACCAGGCCATATCTGCATGGTTACACCTATAACTTCATAACCCTGCTGTTTCAGGATGTAAGCTGCCACAGAGCTGTCCACTCCACCGCTCATTCCCACAACTACCCGGTCAGTTTTCATCGGTTCACCTACTTGCTTTTTACCAGCTGTTTGCTCCTGTAATCCTCTATTGCGGCCTTTATAGCCTCTTCGGCCAATACCGAACAGTGCATTTTAATCGGCGGCAGCCCGTCCAGGGCATCTGCCACAGCCTTATTTGTCAGGGCCAGGGCTTCCTCTATCGTCTTACCCTTAACCAGTTCGGTAGCCATGCTGCTGGTTGCAATGGCAGCGCCGCATCCGAAAGTTTTAAACTTAATATCTACTATCCTGTTATCCTCTATTTTTAAGTAGATCTTCATTATATCCCCGCATCTGGCATTTCCAACCTGCCCTACACCGTCAGGATTTTCAATTTCTCCTACATTTCTGGGATTCATAAAATGATCCATTACTTTTTCACTATACATAATACTTTTCCCCCTTATGTTGTGCGAATAACGGCGACATATTCCTTAAACGCTCCACAATACCAGGCAAAACTTCAAGCACATAATCAACATCTTCATCTGTATTATCATCACCAAGTGTCAATCTTAGAGAACCATGGGCAATTTCATGGGTCAGGCCAATGGCTAACAGTACATGGGACGGATCAAGGGATCCTGATGTACATGCAGAACCGCTGGAGGCGGCGATACCTTTCATATCAAGGCTGAGCAGCAAAGCTTCGCCTTCAATAAATTCAAAGCTTAAATTTGCATTGCCTGGCAAACGCTTTACGGGATGGCCGTTCAAACGGACATGATCAATTTTTTCCATAATGCCCGCAATCAGTCGATCCCGCATTGCTGCCAGCTTGCTGTTGCTTTCCTCCAGGTTTTCATAAGCCAGTTCTATTGCCTTGCCCAATCCCACTATGCCGGGAAGATTCTCCGTTCCTGCACGCCTGTTGCGCTCCTGGGCGCCTCCGTGAAGGTATGGATGTATCCTGACACCCTTTCTTACATACAAAGCTCCCACACCTTTAGGGCCGTAAAACTTGTGGGCCGATAGCGACAGCAGGTCAATGTTCATATCCTTTACGTCAATGGGCACATGCCCGACAGCCTGAACAGCGTCGGTATGAAAATATACGCCGTGTTCCCGCGCAATCCTGCCTATCTCCTTTACAGGCTGAATTGTACCTATCTCATTGTTGGCAAACATTATGCTTATCAGTATTGTCTTATCGGTAATTGCCTTTTTTACATCCTCCGGGTTTACCAGTCCGTATTGATCAACAGGGAGGTAAGTAACCTCAAACCCCATCTTCTCAAGATACTGGCATGTGTAAAGCACTGCATGATGTTCTATCGAGGAAGTAATGATATGGTTACCCTTTTGCTTATTGGCCAGGGCAGCTCCTTTAATGGCCCAGTTGTCAGACTCGCTGCCCCCGCCGGTGAAGTATATTTCATCGGTAGATGCATTCAATGCTTTTGCCGTTCTTTCCCTGGCCAAATCTACGGCTTTTCTGGCTTCACGCCCGAAACTGTGTACGCTGGAGGGATTACCATATTTTTCTGTAAAGTAAGGCATCATCTCTTCCATGACTTCTTGTTTAACATATGTTGTGGCTGCATAATCCATATATACTCTGCGTTCCATTTTTCAGCACTCCTTTTATCCGGTACCATCCGGTACAACGTATTCCACGTACTGCATTTGCTGTTTTATGCCCTGGTTTTATAATTGCTGCTTCTACTGCCCCTTATGAATGCTGCTGTAATCGTTTATCATATCCTGGAGGGTTATAGAATCCACCACCTGGTTTATACTGTCGCGGATCTTCCTCCATACTATTCGCGTGACACAGTATTCCGCCTTTTCGCATTCGCTTACCTCGCCTTCGGTAACACAGTCAACAGGGGCCATTGAGCCTTCCAGGCTTCGGATTATTTCCCCTATCGTTATATTGTCCGGCGAATGGGCGAGCATATACCCTCCCTGTGCACCGCGAACGCTGTTGACCAGACCGGCTCTTCGCAAACCGGCCATCAGCTGTTCCAGGTAAGCTTCTGAAAGCCCCTGGCGCTCGGCGATTAATTTCAACGGAACGGGTTCGCCGCTGCTGTGCAGCGCCAGGTCAAACATGGCTTTTACCCCGTACCGTCCTTTTGTTGAGAGTCTCATCAAGTACCACTCCTTAAAACCAAGTAAACTACTTGGTTTTATTTCAGCTTCAGAATAGCATATCCGAGTATTTTTGTCAAGATTAAAAATAAAGAATTTTCCATAGATCAGATGAAAGCAATGAACTATATATTACTTTACTGAAAAATTAATGGAAATGGCATACCAATGGGGAAGATACTTATCAATACTTTCACCGCAATTGATCCAGCACCTTTTTAATATTGGCTTCCCAGCCCGAGTTTTTTGGGGTATAGTACTTAACGCCTTTAAGTTCACGGGGCAGATACTGCTGTATTGCCCGTGCTCCCGGATAATCATGGGAATACTTATACCCTATCCCGTGTCCCATCTCTTTAGCGCCCCTATAGCTTGAATCTCTCAGGTGTATGGGTACAGTACCCACATTTTTTGTGCGGACATCTTCCAGGGCTTTTTCTATCCCCACACAAGCCGAATTGGACTTAGGAGAACATGCGACAAACAAGGCCGCCATAGCCAGCACGATCTTCCCTTCCGGCCAGCCTATCCGTTCCACGGCCTGGGCAGCAGCAACTGCCACCTGTAAAGCAGCCGGGTTGGCCAACCCTACATCCTCGGCAGCGGAGATTATTATCCTCCTGGCAATAAACTCGGGTTTTTCTCCCGACTCGACCAGCCTGGCCAGCCAATGAAGCACGGCATCCGGCTCCATATAATTGCGCATGCTTTTTATGAAAGCGCTGATAACATCATAGTGGTTGTCCCCATCCTTATCGTATTTAATGGCTTTTTGCTGTATACAATCCTGGGCAACCTCCAAATCAATATATATCTTTCCATCCTCATTCGGGGGTGTGGTCAGGACTGCAAGTTCAAGGGCATTCATGGCCACCCGCGCATCGCCATCGGACAGGCGGATTATATGATCCACAGCCTCATCGGTAATTTCCACCGTATAATTTCCCAAACCCCGTTCTTTATCTTCCAGGCATCTGTCAAGGATAACTTTTATCTCCTGCCAGGAAAGCATCTCAAACTTAAATACCGTTGATCTTGATAAAAGCGCTTTGTTTACTTCGAAATAAGGATTCTCGGTAGTAGCGCCAATGAGTATAATTGTCCCGTCCTCCACATAGGGGAGCAGAACGTCCTGCTGCCCTTTGTTTAAGCGGTGGATCTCATCGTAAAACAGTATAACACGCCCTTTTGGGTTCAACAAATAATTCTGCGCCTCTTCTGCCGTTTCCCGGATCTCCTTTACACCGGAAGTTGTAGCATTCAGTTTTTTGAAAGGATATTTTGTTTCCCGGGATATGATGTGGGCCAGGGTGGTCTTTCCGGTCCCCGGAGGCCCATAGAAAATCACCGAGGACAAACGATCGCTTTTGATGGCCCTGTACAGCAGTTTATTCTTTCCGATTATATGCTGTTGGCCAACAAATTCCTCTAGGGTGTCCGGACGCATTCTTGCTGCTAAGGGCATATTCTTATCCATTTGCATCATTCCCTTTTATTGTAGTTTTAACTCATGAAGTCCTGTATGCCCTGCTTAACTTTCACAGAGCATTTAGAAAGGATGATCTTTGAAGATCATCCTTTTATATAAAAACTTCTTCGCTGCATATCGGGTTATCTTAAAACTCCATCGTTATACAGGGGAAACCTGCTGCACAAGCTGTCCACAATGGATATTACCTCTTCCTTATTGGCATCAAAATCCGATAAGGCAAGGGAAATAGCTTTGGCAATCTCGTACATCTCACTCTCTCCCATTCCGCGGGTTGTAACTGCAGGCGTACCGATCCTTATACCGCTGGTGACAAACGGGCTTTCGGGATCGTCGGGAATTACATTTTTGTTTACGGTAATCCTTATCATATCAAGATTCTTCTCGGCAATCCTGCCGGTAATGCCTTTGCTTCTAAGGTCTACGAGCATCAGATGGTTATCGGTACCGCCGGATACCAGGTTAAAGCCCTCATCCATCAATCCCCGTGCAAGGGCCTGGGCATTATTCACTATTCTCTGCTGGTATGCTCTGAACTCCGGTTTTAGCGCTTCACCGAAGCAAACAGCTTTGGCAGCGATAATATGCATCAGGGGGCCGCCCTGCGTTCCCGGGAAAATTGCTTTATCAATTATCTTTGCATATTTTTCTTTGCACAGAATCATACCGCCCCTGGGGCCTCTTAATGTTTTATGGGTGGTTGTGGTTACAAAATCGGCATAGGGTACCGGATTGGGATGCAGGCCGGCCGCTACAAGGCCTGCTATGTGAGCCATATCCACCATCAGGTATGCCCCCGCCTCATCGGCAATTTCCCTCAATTTTTCAAAATCTATTACCCTGGGGTATGCGCTGGCGCCGGCTACTATCATTTTCGGTTTAAACTCCCGGGCCAGCAGCCTCAGTTCATCATAGTCAATATATCCGGTATCAATGTCGACGCCATAAGGCACGATCCTGTAATATGTACCGGAAAAATTGACAGGGCTGCCGTGTGTCAGATGGCCGCCGTGATCCAGGTTCATTCCCATTATTGTGTCCCCGGGTTTCAGTACTGAAAAATACACCGCCATATTTGCCTGTGCGCCGGAATGAGGCTGAACATTGGCATGTTCTGCCTGATAAATTTTCCTGGCTCTTTCGATGGCAATGTTTTCTACAATATCGACGTATTCGCATCCGCCGTAATAGCGGCGGCCGGGATATCCTTCAGCGTATTTGTTTGTTAAATGGGTCCCCATAGCAGCTAATACAGGCAAACTGACAAAATTCTCGGATGCTATAAGCTCAAGATGATTTTGCTGGCGTTTCAATTCCTTTTCTATCGCATCTGCTACATCCGGATCTGCCTGATAAATCTCTCTCAAATCAATCATAATCTTATTCCTCCCATATGTTTATCTGAACAAAACGAAACGCTAAATTTTATATTATTATAATGATAATATCTGGATTTTACAAGTTTATTATCAAAAATCCTCTAATAAACCAATTTTATCATATTAAGCATTTAAGGCGCCATCATTAAAGGATAAAAAAAAGACCGGTTATAACCGATCTTCTACATTACCTTTTGAATAATTTTATCCAGTTCAGGTTTTGGGCGTACCCCGACTACCCGTTCAACCTCTTCGCCGTTTTTGAAGAATACCAGGGTAGGGATGCTCATAACCCCGTACTGTGCAGCTAACTGGCCTTGTTCATCAACATTTACCTTTCCTACTTTCAGCTTTCCCTCATATTCATCAGCAAGCTGATCTATGATCGGTGCAATCATCCTGCACGGACCGCACCAGGCTGCCCAAAAGTCCACCAAAACAGGGTGTTCGGATTTTAAAACTTCACCATCAAAACTATCCTTGGTAAGATCAATTATATTTTTACTTGCCATTGTTGATCTCCTCCTTATTTGTATTTATTATTGACACCATTTTAGGCGTAAACTGGTTGCTTTTCTTAAGCAGCGGCTCTATAACCCGAATCAGGACAAAAGACAGCCCGGTAAACAAAATACCCGTTACTGCTCCCCATAGCTGGCGTTCTATCCCGAGAATATCGCCGGTCAGATAGCCTATAACCACTCCCAGAACTAAAGCCAGAAGGGGGAATAAGTACATAACAGCCGATGCTTTTATAAACTGATTTGAATCCAGGCTCAATTCCACATGGTCGCCGGGCTTTGCCTCCAGGGGATTGGGTATTGTTATCAGCATTTCGTTTGAGCGGTAGCCGAATTTACACGCACCGCACCTGTCGCACGCCGGACTCCTTTGGATCTGAACCACAGCCTGCCGGCCCTCTGTGCTGACTACTTTTCCTATTTCTTTCAAACATATCATCTCCCCGGTAAACTAGTTCCTGGGCCAATCGATAATATCCTTAATCACTTCTGCTGCCATAATAAGGCCGGCAACAGGCGGAACAAATGAAATGCTGCCCGGAGGATTCCTGCGTCTTTTTGCCCCTTCTTCATCAGCGCTGTCAGAACCGCCGTCAGGATAACCGGGTTTGGTTGGAGTTTCGGTAGAATAAACTACCTTCAGACTCCTGACGCCGCGCTTTCGCAGCTCACGGCGCATTACTTTGGCTATGGGATCAATTGAAGTCTCGTAAATATCTCCAACCTTAAAAGCCGCCGGATCCATTTTATTACCTGCGCCCATGCTGGAGATTATAGGGACACCTTCCGCCTTACACCTCAATACAAGGTCGATCTTTGAGCTTATCGTATCGATAGCATCAATCACATAATCGTAATGTGAAAAATTAAATCTGTCTGCCGTATCAGCCCGGTAAAACTCAGCATGGCAAACAACATCGGCATTTGGGTTTATGCCTAAAACTCTCTGCCTCATTACCTCAACTTTTGGCTTACCGACAGTGGATAAATCTGCATGAATCTGACGGTTCAAATTGGTAATACAGACGTCATCATGATCGATAAGTACCAGTTTACCCACTCCGCTCCTGGCCAGGGCCTCAACAGCAAAACTGCCGACACCTCCGATTCCAAACACTGCAACGGTACTGCGGCTTAACTTTTCAAGCGCCTGTTTACCGATTAGCCATTCGGTCCTGATAAAAGCATGCTGCATAACATCTCACCCGCGTTATAATTATATTTAACCATTTGCCTGTAAATTAAACAGCTTTTAACTGTATGCATACCGGGCTTATTCATCAACGCGGATATGCAGTTCCTTAAGCTGTTTCGGTTCCACCTCGGATGGTGCGTCGGTCAATGGGTCGGATGCATTCTGCATTTTTGGAAACGCTATAACATCCCTGATGCTATCCCGGCCCAGCAGCAGCATTACCAAGCGGTCCAGGCCGTATGCGAAGCCGCCGTGGGGCGGGGTCCCGTATTTAAAGGCTTCCATCAGAAATCCGAATCTTTCATAGGCTTTCTCATAGGAAAAACCTAAAACGTCAAACATCTTCTCCTGCAGCTCGGCTGCATGTATCCTGATGCTTCCGGAACCAAGCTCTACCCCGTTTAGCACAGCATCGTATGCTTTAGCTCTTACCTTGCCGGGATCAGTATCAAGAAGTTCAATATCCTCATCCATTGGCGATGTAAAGGGATGATGCACTGCTACGAATCGCTGTTCCTCATCGTCGTATTCAAGCAGCGGGAACTCGGTAATCCACAGCAGATTGTATTTCTTATCATTAATCAGGCCCAACCGCCTGGCCAGTTCAAGGCGAAGCTGTCCGAGAGCCTGGAACACCACATCGTTCCTGTCAGCTACAAACAGCAGCAGGTCTCCTGTTTCAGCCTGCAAGCGGCCGAGCAGGGAGCTTATTTGCTCCTGTGTAAAGAACTTTGTTATGGGGGATTTGAGGCCGTCCTCTTCTACAGCAATCCAGGCCAGGCCTTTTGCATCATAGTTTTTCACAAAATCCACCAGCGAATCAATTTCACGCCTTGAAAATTTCAATGCGCACCCTTTTGCATTAATGCCCCTGACGCTTCCTCCCTGTTCTACTGCGTTGGCGAAAACCTTAAAACCGCAGCCGGCAGCAATATCGGATACATCTTTAAGTTCCAGCCCAAACCTTGTGTCAGGCTTGTCTGATCCGTACCTTTCCATGGCTTCCCTGTAGGTTAAGCGGGGCAATGGAAGGCTGATATCCACATCCAGAGTTTTCTTAAAAACTTCGGCCAGCAGCAATTCGTTAATCGATAAAACGTCTTCAACATCAACAAAGGACATTTCTATATCTATCTGCGTAAACTCGGGCTGGCGGTCCGCCCTTAAGTCCTCATCCCTGAAACAGCGGGCAATTTGAAAATACCGGTCGCAGCCCGACAGCATCAGAAGCTGTTTAAATATCTGAGGCGACTGGGGCAGGGCGTAAAATCTGCCTGGATGTATCCTGCTGGGTACCAGGTAGTCCCTGGCGCCTTCCGGAGTGCTTCTTGTGAGCATGGGAGTCTCTATTTCATAAAATCCTTTGGAATCCAGGAAATCCCGCACACACTTGACAATCTTGTGGCGGAGTATTATGTTTCGCTGCATTTCAGCCCGCCTCAGATCCAGGTAACGATACTTCAGCCGCACCAGTTCGGATACGTTTGTATTATCTTCAATGCTGAAGGGAGGCGTAGCGGATGCCGAAAGTATCTTGAGCTGTTTTGCCGATACCTCTATCTCACCCGTTGGTATTTTTGGATTAACGGTCTCGGGATCCCGCTTTACAATTATTCCTTTAACAGCCAGGACATATTCGGAACGTACCGTTTCAGCTTTTTTGAAAAAATCTCCGCAGTTCTGCTCATCGAACACAACCTGTACAACCCCGGTTCGATCCCTCAAATCAATGAATATTAAACCTCCAAGATCGCGGCGCTTATGAGTCCATCCCATAAGGGTCACTTCTTCGCCTATATGCCCGGTGTTTAAAATTCCGCACATATGAGTTCTTTTCCAATCACCCATCAATTCAGCCATTTTATTATTCCTCCGTTTCATTCAATTGGTATGGTTGTTTCTGCAGTTATTTCAAATTATCTTTTAAATATGGGATCAGCCGTTCCATGGAAATGGCTGATTCCTGGCCTGTTGCCATATCCCTTATCTTAACCTGTTTGTTCTCAATTTCATCTTCACCGAGAATACATACACAGGGCACCCCTGTTTTATCGGCGTATTTAAACTGTGCCCTCATACTTCTGTCCAAATGATCCATATCGGCCGGGATTCCTTCCCGCCGCAGACTGTCAAGCAGTTGGAAGGCTTTGCGTCTGGCCTTGTCCCCTTTGGTGATAAACATCACCTTGAGATTATCCGATTCGGGAATCATGGCCTTCCTTTTTTCCAATACCATAATCAGCCTTTCCAAGCCCATGCCAAATCCCGCGCCGGGCGTATCAGGCCCTCCGCATAGTTTAACCAGTCCGTCGTACCTGCCTCCGCCGCATACCGTAAGCTCTGATTCATCTTCACTGAATATTATTTCAAATACGGTTTTTGTATAGTAATCCAGACCCCTTACAATCATGGGATCCACTTTATAGGGTATATCGGCAGCTTTCAGGTACTGCTGCAGCTCATCAAAATGCTGTTTGCACTCGTCGCAGAGATAATCCAGTATAACAGGCGCGTTCAAAGCGATTCTTTTGCAGTTCTCCTCCTTGCAGTCCAGGGAACGCAAAGGATTTCTCTCAAAACGCTGTTTACAGTTGGAACACATTTCATCCAGATGACCGGCCAGGTATTCTTTAAGGACTGTATGGTACCGGGGACGGCAGGCAGGACAGCCAATGCTGTTGATACGGAGTTCAAGGCCCTTGATATTGAGCCTGCTAAACAGCGTCATAGCCAGTATTATAATCTCTGCGTCCACCGATGCCTCGGGTGCGCCAAACACCTCTATCCCAAACTGATGATGCTCCCTCAAACGCCCGGTCTGAGGCTTTTCATACCGGAAAACAGGAGTCAGATAGTACATCTTTATGGGCTGGGCCATTGAATGAAGCCCGCCTTCTATATATGCCCGGACGGCTCCCGCTGTCCCCTCCGGCTTCAGCGTAATGCTTCTTCCGCCTTTATCGTCAAAGGTATACATCTCCTTTTGAACAACATCGGTGGTTTCACCTACGCCGCGTTCAAATAATTCTGTGTGTTCGAAAGTAGGGGTGCGGATCTCTTTATAGCCAAATAACCGCGTTATCTCCCGGATATTATCTTCAACATAATGCCATTTGTATGATTCATAAGGCAAAACATCTTTTGTGCCTCTGGGCGCTTTTGCTATCATATTACAATGTTCCTCCTTTTAAAAATAAAACCTCTCAAATCCCTCAACATAAAGGGACGAGAGGTTAATTTACCCGTGGTACCACCCTTATTGGAGAATTGTTATTCTCCCACTCTTCCCGTAACGCCGGGCCGCGGATCTGCCTACTGCCCTTCAGCAGACCGGCTCAAGGATGTCTTTCTCCGGACTTCCGTAAGGGACGCTTCCAGCCGGGGCATCCCCTCTCTGATACTTCCACCCGGGTACTCCTTCCTTTCACTGCCATTTATGGGTTTTTGATTATATGTATTATAACCCCGGCATATGCCGTTGTCAACCATTGATTTTGCAGGTTTTAGCCGGTTCAAATGCTCTTTGAGACGTATAGTACGTTGTGAAGAATATTATGGAGCCCCGCCTTGCGCAAAGGCTTAGAACCTGTTAGCGAAGCGGAGGACAGCCGGAACCAATGTTTGAGCGAAGCGAGTTTTGGTGGAGGCCCGGAGCGAGTGCTACTGGTTCTTAGCCTTAAGCTCCAGCGGGCGGAATAATATTCTTCACACTCTAAAGCATGCTGTCAATAATCGCTTTCTTGCGATGTATGGTCCCCTGAATCCTGTTTATATATTCGTTTATATCCTTTGCATTGGGGAGGCGCTGTATGCGGTCCTCAGATGAATAATATATCTTGGAAACGGCACCGGCTCCAAAACCCCAAATGGTCTGCTTCTCTCCCATCATCTGTATATTGTATATGCATTCTTTTCCTCTCCTGGAATACCCGACATTCTCCAGATTCCCAACCATATATTTTTGCCGGTAAAGGTAATAGGGAATCATGTCCATTTCCTTAATCCACCGATGGCATACCCGCAGCATCTCTTCGGCCGTATCATCTCCGGCCAATGGATATTCTTCAAGGCTTTTTTTCAGCCGGGAAGCCCTCTTTACGGCAAGGGTATGAACCGTAATATTTTCAGGATTCAAAGAAGCCAGAGAGGCCATGGTCTTTTCCATGTGTTCTGCATTTTCCCCCGGCAGGCCTGCTATAACATCCATATTGATACAGTCAAAGCCGATGTATCTGGCCATATTGATACCCGATATAACTTGCTGTACCGTGTGTTTCCTCCCGATTTTGTCCAGTGTTTCCTGGTTCATGGTTTGAGGGTTAATGCTGATACGGTTTACCCCGAAGGCTTTAAGGATGCTGAGCTTATCCAGGTCCAGGCTGTCAGGGCGGCCGCATTCAACGGTATATTCTTTAATTTTCCGGCCGTCCATAACAAGATCAACAGCGCCCATCAGCCTTTCCAGCTGTGAATAGGTGAGGGCTGTCGGGGTTCCGCCGCCGATATATATACTCTGGATCATTATCCCCCGCTGGACTAATTCATTTACAGCCTGATCCAGTTCCATAATAAGACAATCCAGATACTTGTCTGCAATATCGCTTTTTCTGTCCAACACAACGGAAGGAAAGGAACAGTACAGGCATCTGGTAGGGCAAAATGGAATATGAATATAAAGCGAGACCATGTCATCACTGTTTTCCACTAATATGTGACGCTGGTTCCCGGCGGTTCCGGTCAGCAGTTCAGCCTTATCCCGTTTTACCCTGTATCCGGAAGTCAGGATATCCAGTACCTCCATGTCGTCAAAACCATCATCCATCAGGTTGTGTACCACTTTCAGCGGACGTACTCCGGTAAGTGTTCCCCAGCTTGGATAAATGCCGGTATGTTCAGCCAGCGCATCATATATACACCGGCCTAAAATCTTCTTTATTTCTCTTTTTTCCTTTATCGGCTGCTTTTTAATATGTTCATTTATGCTAAACCGGTGTATGTTGTATTTCAACGGCTTATCCGTTTTATTTTCCAACTTGGTATGCACTTCTATTTCATAATCATTTACATACGAATACCATACCGTTAACAGAAAATCTGCCGCCAGGCAATCCTGTGCGGCCATGTCTCCGGTAATCGGGTGCAGCACCTTTGCTTCCCTGCCCGGGAAAAAAATCCGGGTCAGTTCCCAGATTTCATGCCCGAATTCGCCATTGGGCAGATGGATCACAACGTTCAATATATATAAACCTCCGAATCATCATTTATCTGATAAATGGATTTGTCAGCCTTTCTCTTCCAATAGTGCTTGCAGGTCCATGCCCGGGATAAACTATGGTGTTATCATCAAGGGTCATCAGTTTATCGGTTATGGAATGGATCAACTCTTTGTAATTCCCTCCCGGAAAGTCACTTCTTCCTATAGATCCGCAGAATAAGGCATCCCCGGTAAAAACAGCCCCGGGAGCAGCGAAGCTGACGCTTCCCCTGGAATGGCCGGGGGTATGAAGCACTTTCAGTTCTATATTGCCAATACAGAGCCTGTCTCCGTCTTCAAGAATTTTTTCAGCAGCACCCTGGCTGCCGATATCCATTCCCATATAGAAGGATAAATTCATGCTGCTGTCGTTTAAGCATCCGGCATCCTCAACATGAATGGCAGCAGGAGCATTAAACTCTTCTTTTATAAGTTTTACTGCCCCTATGTGATCAAAATGCCCGTGGGTCAGCAGAATATACCGGACATCCAGTTTGTTGCGCTTTATCAGGTTAATGATCTGCTCGCCTTCCGCGCCGGGATCTATAACGGCAGCTTTATTGGAGTGCTGGCAGTATAATATATAACAATTCGAAGAAAGAGGCCCGACCTCCATCGAAATTACTTTCATTCGCTGAACTCTCCTTAATAATAAACACTGTACTTTAAAAAGTTTTTCTGCTGTCCAGCAGTATTGTGACAGGGCCATCGTTGATTAATGATACTTCCATCATGGCCTGAAACACACCCTGGGCAACGGGAATTCCCATACCACCTATTTTTTCTATAAATAAATCATAGTACCGCTTGGCAGCATCCGGCTCAGCTGCCCGTATGAAGCTGGGCCGCCTTCCTTTCCGGCAGTCGCCATGCAGTGTAAACTGGGACACTACCAGTATGGAGCCGCCCACGTCCTGTACGGACAAATTCATTTTGCCGTTTTCGTCTTCAAAGATCCTGAGGCCGGCTGCCTTATCTGCAATATAGTTCAGGTCACTGTCGTTATCGTCCTTTTCCACACCCAAAAAAATGAGCAGGCCTTTATCTATCTGCCCTACTGTTTCACCCTGTACAGTGACCCGGGCATGTTTAACCCTCTGTACAACTGCTCTCATACATACTTCCTCCCGTTACGGCTTATATGCTCGTTTTATTGCTGCAGCGGCTGATTCAAGTATGATGTTTATGCATTCATCCTGTAAACATCCAGTACATCCTGCAGTTTTTTAAGCTGCCTCATCACTTTTTCAAGCTGCTGGGTATTGCCTATCTCCACACCAAGATTAATGCTGGCCAGCCTGTTCCTGTTTGTCCTGGCATTAACGGCAGTAATGGTAATATCCATATTTGCAATTGCACTGGTAATATCCGCCAGGAGAGACTGGCGGTCTCTTGCAATAATCTGTATTTCAGCATTATAGGAAGCCCGGTCCTGTTCGGTCCATTCCACATCGATAAACCGATGCTGTTCTTCGGTGATCTCTGCCAGGTTAATGCAGTCAACCCTGTGGACCGAGACACCTCTCCCCTTTGTAATATAACCTATTATCTCATCTCCCGGTACAGGATTGCAGCACCTGGCAATCCGTACCAGGATATTGTCAATTCCCTTTACCTGTATACCCTTTCCATAATGCTTTTTATGCCTGTCATCTTTAGCTTGCTTTGCTCCCGTGTCGTCAGCAGCCTCGGGCGCTGCGGCCTTTTGGGTTCTCTTATACTCATTGATAAGCCTTAGCAGTATTTGATTGGTGGTCAGTCCCCCGTAGCCGATTGCAGAATATACATCATCAAACGAGTTGAAGCCGTATTTTTTATATATTGGCTCCAGCCACTCATTTTTCATTAGCTGTGAAAGCACATATCCCTGCCTCTTGGCCTCTCTTTCAAGCATTTCCTTGCCTTTATCAATATTCTCTTCCCGTCTTTCCTTCTTAAACCACTGTTTAATCTTGCTTTTCGCCTGGCTGGTTTTTACGATTTTCAGCCAGTCCCTGCTTGGCCCGCGGCTGCTGCCGGACGTTAAGATTTCAACTATTTCGCCGGTTTGAAGCTGATAATCCAGCGGAACCAGCTTGCCGTTAACCTTTGCGCCGACACATTTGTTTCCTATCTCAGTATGGATGGCATATGCAAAATCCAGCGGAACCGCTCCCTTGGGCAGGTCAATCACATCACCTTTCGGAGTAAAAACAAAGACTTCATCGTTAAAAAGATCTATTTTTAAAGTTTCTACAAATTCCCTGAAATCCTTCAGTTCGCTTTGCCATTCCAGTATTTCGCGGAGCCAGGACAGTTTATCATCCAGATCGGTTGAAACCTTGCGCCCTTCTTTGTACTTCCAGTGGGCGGCAATGCCGTATTCCGCGGTACGGTGCATATCCCAGGTCCTGATCTGGATTTCAAACAGCTCGCCTCTTGAATCAATAACGGTGGTGTGAAGGGATTGGTACATATTGGGCTTGGGAACTGCTATATAGTCCTTAAAACGTCCTGGAATCGGTTTCCAAAGGGTGTGGACAATGCCAAGAACTCCATAGCAGTCCTTTACAGTATTCACAATGACCCGGATAGCCAACAGATCGGTTATCTCATCAAAATCTTTATGCTGCATATACATCTTCCGGTAAATACTGTAAAAATTCTTTGGCCGGCCGTCTATGTCAGCCTCGATGTTCATTTCATTCAGCCTTGCCTTCAGGGTCTGTATTACTTCCTGAATAATATCTTCCCGTTCTTTCCTCTTGGTAGCAACTCTTTCCACAAGATCATAATATCCCTTTGGATCGATATATCGAAGTGATATATCCTCAAGCTCCCATTTTATACGGAATATCCCCAGCCTATGGGCCAGAGGTGCATAGATTTCCAAACTTTCATATGCCTTCTCCCGCTGTTTGACTTCATCTACATATTCAAGCGTTCTTAAATTATGCAGCCGGTCAGCCAGCTTTATGATAATAACCCTTATGTCTTTTGCCATGGCAACAAACATTTTCCGTAAATTTTCGACCTGCTGCTCTTCTTTTGTCTTGTACTCTATCCGGCTCAGCTTGGTGACACCATCAACAAGCTTGGCGATTTCCGGACCAAACTCATTCTCAAGTTCCTGGGGAGCGCTGCCTGTATCTTCAACAACATCATGCAATATCCCTGCAGCAACGGTATCGGCATCCAGTCCCAACTCCAACAGAATAAGAGAGACTTCCAGAGGGTGGATAATATAAGGATCGCCGGAAGAACGTTTCTGGCCCTGGTGGGCCTTCTCAGCATAATCGTAGGCCTTTAATATAATTTCGACACTTTCTTTCCCGTACACCGATTCTGCCCTGCTTTTCAGCTCGGCCACTTTGCTTTCAATATCAACAATTCTGTTAGCGCTGCTGTTATTCACTGTTCCACCCCTTTCTGATTGGTAGTTCAAACGAGATTCGGGACAAAGATATTCCCCGAAAAAAACGCTATGTATTTTTACCGCTGCATACAGCCAATCAAACATGTAAAAATGCCGTACATTAAATATTTCATGTGATACAGGCATAACAGCTTTTTTATACAAAGAGTGGTTGGCAGAAAAGCTCACCAACCACCAGCGGATTATCGCGGATTAATCATCGTAACTTACAACGGAATAGACATCGTAACCTTCCAAGGTTTTTCTTCCGTCCAAATAGCTCAATTCCATTACGAAAACAACACCTACAACGATACCCCCCAATTTTTCAACCAGTTTCACAGCCGCCAGCGCGGTACCGCCTGTTGCCAGCAGATCGTCAACCACCACGACTCTCTGGCCGGGCCGGATGGCATCCTTATGAATTTCCAGGCTGTCCATACCGTATTCCAGCTCATATTCGTACTTGACCGTCTCTGCAGGCAGTTTTCCCGGTTTTCTTACCGGAACAAATCCGACTTTTAACGCATATGCAACCGGTGCGCCCAATACAAAGCCTCTTGCTTCAGGCCCGACTATTATATCGACACCCTTCTCCCTGCAGTAGTTTACAAGGGAATCAACGGTATAAACATAAGCTTCAGGATCTTTCAGAAGAGTTGTAATATCCTTAAAGCTGATACCCTCTTTTGGAAAATCCATAACAATCCTTACTTTCTCTTTTAACTCCATTTATTATCCTCCTTTGTCCCACGGCTTATCATTTTCTCCATCCATGCCATATAGCACTGGTAAAGCTTACTCTCCATAAGCTCCCGGTTGCGTGGGTTCAGATTGCATTCAACCGAAATATAAGCCGGTTGGACGCTTACTTTTATAAACTCCAGCTCATGAAATACACCAAGCATTAACCGGAGTTGAAACATATTGATATCCTGTGCTGCAGCCTGTTTATAATTATGCAGCATGGTGGACGTATCAGGCCATATATTCTGGCGTCCACGCCGTGAATACAGCCATCTGTACAATACGACAAAATCATGTCTGCTCAGTTTAAGCCTGTCTGAAGCGCGGTCGAACAATTTGTCATCATCGGTCCAGCCGTTGATTATGTATACCTTTTCTTTGTATTTCTCCAGTAACGGCAGGTTACTGTACAGGGGGATCTCCTGATCAAGCAGATAAATCCTTTCGTAGTGATTATACGGGACCTTGCCTAAGCAAGGAGCTAACAGTATGGCATTCAGCCCCATACTGCGCGTATTCTGAAAATAACCGTATTCGAAAGCAGACCAGGGCGGTTCACGCTCCAGAACCCGGGCCAAAGCCCATCTTCCCCCCTCAGGAGTATTGGTCAGAATCAAATTGCCTAACCGTACCTCTTCGAAATAACTAACCGCATCTTCACAGTTTATGGTTTTGAAAACAGCAGTATCCATCATATAACTGCAAACATCAGCATCAGTTTTATTATACATAATTCCTTCAAAAAAAGCATCAAAAAATTTTAAATAAAAGGGTTCAAGGAAGCCGTCAATATCTTTATGATCTGTTAAGGCTGCCTTCATTGATTTTACGTTTAGCTGAATCTTCTTTATGCCATTCCATACATTTTCCTCCAAAGCGGCTATAATATCCAGTTTGCTGCTGCCGGCCTCAAGATAATCCTTATTCCATCCAAATCCAAAACCTATGGCGTCCCACAACCGCTGTTCAATTGAAACAGCCATCTTTAAATGCTTTCCTTCGTTCCCCACAGCCCTGCAGTTATTCACCTCCACATCGCTGAACAGAAATTTCGGATAGGGATTTCCGGCGCCAAAGGGTTCCATTTGTTTTAATTCCTGTATTAATGACATGGTGATATCCCGGGTTGCCAAAATATCATCATAGTATTCCCTGGGATTCAAAAGGGAGCAGTCTAAATTATTATTACAGTAACCGGCAAGCTGCTGTTTTAGTTCCGATATAAGGTTTACCGGTATGGTAAACCCTGCTGCCATCTCATGTCCGCCGAACTTAACAAACAGATGGCTAAAGCTGTTTAAAGCGGTGTATATATTAAACCCCTCTATGCTCCTTGCCGACCCCACTCCAACATCACCCTGACGGGATATCAAAATACACGGGCGGTAAAACATCTCTGAAATCTTTGATGCTGCTATTCCTATCACACCGGTGTGCCAGTTCTCCCCGTCAAGGACAATAATCCTGTCCCGGCTTAAGTTTCCGCCTTCCATAACCCTTTTCCGGCATTCATCAATCATATCATTTTCTATCTGCTGCCGGTTTCTGTTCTGTTCGTTCAGTTCCTGGGCAATCTGTGCTGCCTCCTGCCGATCCCGGGTTGTCAGCAAAGAAACCCCCAGAGATGCATCCGCCATCCTTCCTGCTGCATTTAGCCGGGGCGCAAGCCCAAAAGCAATTCTTGATGCATCTATACTGTCTCCCTGTAACCCGGCTGCTTTTATCAATTCGTCAAGCCCTATATTAGGATCGGTTTTCATCTTTTCCAGACCCTTTGCCGCAAAAGTTCGGTTTTCATCCAGCAAAGGAACAACATCGGCTACGGTGCCAAGAGCGATCAAATCCAGATACTCCCTGATACCATCAATTCCTGCCATGGCTTGTACGAGCTTCGCTGCCACACCTACTCCGGCCAGGCTGCGAAAGGGATATTCATGGCCGGCCCTGGCGGGATTGACAACTGCAGCGGCGTTGGGAAGGGCGCTGCCGCAGGTGTGATGATCGGTAATAATCACATCCATACCCAATTGTTTTGCCAGTTCAACCTCTTCAATGGAAGTAATGCCGCAGTCAACGGTTATTACCAGTTTTGCCCCCCGGCCGGATATGACTTCAACAGCCTCGCAGTTCATTCCGTATCCTTCGGCATACCGGTTAGGAATGTATACTTCAACTTCAGCGCCTCTTTCTTTCAAAAACAAAAAGAGCATTGAAGCAGCGGTAATTCCGTCCACATCATAGTCGCCGTATATCACAATCGGTTCCCGCAGCGCAATGGCATTTTCGATTCGTTTTACAGCTTTATCCATGTCGGGCAGCAGATATGGATCATGTAATGATTCAAGAGAAGGGTTCAAAAACGACGCAGCCTGGCCTATATCCGTTATACCGCGGTTAACCAGCAATCTGGCAGCAACCCGGGATATTCCAAGCCCAATTTGAAGTATATTTATATGGTATTCCATTCCGGCTGTCTCCGGCATCAGAGGCGTATATATTGCCATTTCCCTTATGAGTCCTCCTTTGACCAAGTTAACAATAAAAGCTTCCCGAAGGAAGCTTCATGAACAATACACGGGCCAAACAGCATTTTCGTCAGTTTGTCTACCTGACAGCCGCAGGTTTTTTCGCTGCCGGCTGTTCGGTCCATACGGCCCAGACAGGGCCTGCAATGAATATGCTGGAGTATGCTCCGGCCAGTAATCCTACTATTATCGGAAGTGTAAACTCCTTTATTGACTCCACACCGAATATATAAAGGGCCAACACCGTAAAGAGGGTTGTAAGAGCTGTATTTATGGAGCGTGAGAGAGTCTGTCTGATGCTGGCATTTGTTATTTCAGCCCTGGACATCTTCCGCCCGAATCTCTTGGCATTCTCCCGGACCCTATCGAAAACCACGATTGTATTGTTTATGGAATATCCTATAATGGTAAGCACGGCTGCAACAAAAGGACTGTTTATCTGTGTCCTCATCAGGGCAGCAGCAGCAATCATGATGAATACATCGTGGATTAAAGCAATAATTGCAGCCACTCCTGACTTTAACTCAAACCTTATCCATATATATATTAAAATGAATGCCCAGGCAATTATGATGGATTTAATGGCATTTAAAGTCAGGTCCCTCCCTACAGTAGGTCCTACCGCTTCCACACTGAATTTGTCATCCGTCAGATCATACTTATCCTTCAGGGCAGCTATCAGATTTTGCTGTATTTCATCCTGGTTTTCCATATAACGCATTCGTATCATTGCGTCTGCTTTGTCTTCTCCAACCTGTACCACGGTGGCATCAATTCCCTCAGATGATAATATGCTGCGTATATCATCGGCAGAATACTGCTTTCCTATGTTAATATATATCAGACTTCCGCCTACAAAGTCAACGCCGAGGTTCAGCCCCTGCCATAACGTGACTGCCAGTCCGGCTAAGATCACAATCAATGATATTACCACAAATATTTTATACTTTCCAACAAAATCAAACGCCATTTTCCGCTGCCCCCTTTCTTAAACCGTACAGCTTAAGGTTAGTTACGCCAAAATCAACCATAAGCCTCAGCAGATACTTGGTAAAAGTTATTGCCGTCAACATGCTGGCCGGTATACCAATCAACAACGATATGGCAAATCCTTGAATCGGGCCTGTCCCAAAAAACAGGAGTACAAGGGCAGCGATAACCGTTGTTATATTGCCATCCAATATGGCGCTGAAAGCCTTGGAAAACCCGGAATCAACCGATGACCTTATGGATTTTCCGGTTCTCAATTCCTCTTTTATACGTTCAAATATTATAACATTGGCGTCCACCGCCATTCCTACAGAAAGAACAAGGCCGGCAATTCCGGGCAGGGTCAGGGTAACTCCCAGCGCAACAATTGCCGCTACTACCAACAGGGCATATACCACAAGAGCCAGATCGGCAACCAGGCCCGGAAGCCTGTAATAGACAAGCATAAACAGAAATACAAGGCCAATCCCTATAGCAGCGGCAAATAAGCCCTTTTCAAGAGCGCCTGCACCTAATGTAGCGCCTATGGTCCTTACTGCAGCCTGCTTTAATGTAACAGGGAGGGCTCCGCTTTCGATCAGGTTAGCAAGCCTTGTGGCTTCCTCTATGCTTGCCATTCCCTCTATTATACCTTCTCCGGTAGTTATTACGGCATTTACTGTGGGCTCGGATATTGAATTGCCGTCCAGGACAATCTTTATAACCTGGCCGAAGTATTTTTCAGTAGCCTCTGCAAACTTATCGGCGCCTTCAGAATGAAGCTCAAACTGGACAACCGGCTTCTGTCCCGTAATATATGCGGGCTTAGCTGTCTTGACATCTTTGCCGGTGATTATAACATCATCATTGGGGCCGATAAATTCAAGAACAGCAGGTTCTGCCAGTATATCGGCAAGTTCCTGCGGGTTATCTACCCCGGGAATTTCTACCACAATCCTGTTGGTACCCTGGGGTGCTATGGTTGCTTCATGCTGGTTTGCCTTATCAAGGCGGCTGCGCATAACGCGAATAGCTCCCGATATTTTGTTGTCCGCCTCAGTATCCCCGGGTTCTATTTCGGCTTCGTATACAACATACAGGCCGCCTCTTAAATCAAGGCCTTGTTTTATCTCATTTATAACAGGTACAACATTGTATAGCCCTATTTGGAAACCATTTAATGCAATATACCAAAGTACAGCTATGCAGGCAATTATTAAAAGCAGCTTAATGCTACTTTTCTTCTTCATTTCCTGTCCTCCCTTACCAACAAACTTACCTAACCATTATAATACGTTATCCTTTTGCGCGTCAATACAGAATGCATGATGCATGTCCACTAATAAGCATTATACCATAGTGAAATAAAAAAAGCAGTAGCTAAACTACTGCCCTGATGTCATAAGCCCAATATGCTGTTTTATTTATTGCAGCTTTGGTTGGCCACAGTACACGATGTCTTGCATGCCGACTGGCATGCCGCCTGACATTCTCCGCAGCCGCCTTTTTTCAAACTTTCCTTCAGAGAGCCTTTATGTACTACTTTAATGTGTTTCATAGCCATCATCCTCCTTAAGTTATCAGCCTTACCAGAATGGACTGATTGGAATAATATAATGTTACGTTCCGTATCCTGTTTATGATTTATAAAACGCAGCTTTTAATGCCGTTATTATTATAGCAGTAAATTTGAACTAAAACAAGCCCTGAATTATTGCATTAACAGGGGCTAAGCCTTTTCATAAGGTAAGCTCCATAGTATTGTGCAAACAATACTCATCGGTAATTTTGCTATCACGTTTAGTGGTTGTGCAGAATATTATTCCGCTCGCTGGAGTTCAAGGCTAAGAACCTGTAGCACTCGCTCCGGGTCCCGCCAAAACTCGCTAACGCGTTAGACTGGTTCCGGCTTTCCTCCGCTTCGTTAACAGGTTCTAAGCCTTTTCGCAAGGCTCGCTCCATAATATTCTGCACATAATACTCAGCGGTAATCTTACTATCGAGTATAGTAAATATACAGGAGACTATTCCGTTCGCTGGAGTTCAAGGCTAAGAACCTGCAGCACTTGCTCCAGGCTTTCACTAAAACATGCTTTACATACGCATAGCGGGAAAATAAAGCCTGTCCAAAAATTATGCAATATACATTCCCGATGCAGTTTATTGCCCGTTTTGGGAAGATCCGGCACCGGGTTTATCCTTAATGACGTACTACTCAATATTGATGCCGATAATTCCGCCTATGGCGCCCACAACAATGCCAAGGAGTACATCCGAAAGCAGAACGGTATCGAATATGTATCCGCCGCCAAATATACCGCTTATAATGAAAGCCCATACAATATACAGCAATCCGGTTAGTGCGCCTTTTAACCATCCTTTTGATTTGCTGCTCCGGGCTGCAGCGGCTCCGCCCACCACCATGCTGACTATACGGATTGCCTGATTAACCGGGGGAATTATGCTTTCCTGCAGATTAGCCAGTTTCATCACCAATGCAAATAACACAAAACAGATTAAAGATATAATGACTGCGAACAGAGAGGCTTTCAAAATCACAAGAAAATTATGTATAACGCTGTTTTCCACAGGCTGCGAAGAGCTTTTTTTAGCGATTTTCATTTATATTCCCCTTCCCTTCAAAAGGTCCTCACTCTACTTTATGCAGCCTGAATTTGAAGTATGACAGCTTCACGGCCTGTTTACAAAAAATATGAAAAATGGGCCTGTCCGGTCTTTCAAGACAACAGCCCATTTCCAATAATTTAATCTGCTGAGATGGGTTGATCTACGCTTCGTACAGCCCACCTCTCGATCACCAATTTTACTTTATCGGCACCTATTTCAATTGTGAGTACATCATCGCGGATGCGGACAATTTTCCCACATATACCGCCAATTGTAGTAATATTGTCTCCTACTTTCAGGTTAGCCAACATTTCCCTGGTCTGCTTATCCCGCTTCCTCTGGGGGCGAATAATCATAAAATAGAATACGGCAATCAGCAGTATAAAGGGAAGCAGTGTTGAAAACAAAGCCGCAGCTGTAGATGTATCTTGAGGCATGATATTCCCTTCCTTTCTTTTTTTATCTATTTTATCGATAAATGTGTATTTATTCAAGGGAAAACGCAAATTTTTCCCTTTAACAACCGTATTTTTCTAACATTCTTTCCCTGAACCTGACAATTGAATCATTTTTTATAGCTTCCCTGATGTTTTCCATAAGTTTGATCAGGAACCTTATGTTGTGGTGAGTTATAAGCATGGCAGCCAGTATTTCCCCTGCTTTGACCAGATGCCTGAGATAAGCCCGCGAAAAGTTCATGCATGTATAGCAGTCACACTCGGGATCCAGGGGTTCAAAATCATCCCGGTAATCGGCATTGCGCAGCATTACCTTTCCCCTGCCGGTCATCGCCAGCCCGTTTCTGGCCACCCTGGTGGGAAGCACGCAGTCAAACATATCCACCCCTTTTATAACTCCCTCTATAAGGCAGTCAGGGGAGCCTACACCCATAAGATATCTGGGCTTTTCTTTCGGCATAACCGGGACCAGATGCTCCAGCATGTCATACATCAGCGGTTTGGGTTCGCCAACGCTGAGGCCGCCGATGGCGTAGCCCGGAAAATCCAGTTCAAGGATCTGCTCCGCGCTTTTTATCCTCAGATCTTTATATAAGCCGCCCTGGATTATGCCGAACAAAGCCTGGTCATCCCGTTCATGGGCGTTCTTGCAGCGTTTGGCCCACAGCGTTGTTCTTTCCACCGCTTTTTCCACGGTTTCATATTCACAGGGATACGGAACACATTCATCAAAAGCCATTATTATATCAGCGCCGAGGGCGTTTTGTATCTCTATGGCCTTTTCGGGGCTTATAAAATGTTTTGAACCGTCCAGGTGGGAGCGGAAATGCACTCCCTCATCAGTTACCTTTCGCAGCTCATTTAAGCTGAATACCTGAAAGCCTCCGCTGTCGGTCAATATGGAACGTCCCCAGTTCATAAATTTATGAAGCCCGCCGGCCTGCTTTATAAGTTCGTGCCCCGGCCGTAAATACAGGTGATAGGTATTGGACAAAATTATCTGCGCATTTACCTCCTCCAAGCCCTTTGGGGTCATGGCCTTAACGGTAGCCTGGGTACCCACCGGCATAAACACAGGAGTTTCAAAACTGCCGTGAGGAGTATGTATCTTTCCCAGTCTGGCACCGGTTGTCGGGCACTGTTTTATCAGTTCAAACTTAAAACTCATGTTACACCTCATTTGCTGTATATACTAAATAATCAACATGCTAAATTATCAGCATGGCATCGCCAAAACTAAAAAAACGATATTGCTCCCTGATAGCTTCCCGGTATACCCTCAGGATTTCCTCCCGGCCGCACAGGGCGCTTACCAGCATAAGCAGGGTGGATTTTGGCAGGTGAAAATTGGTTACTGCCGCGTCTACCACCTTAAATCTGTAACCCGGATATATGAACAAATCGGTGCTGCCCTGCTGCAGAGGCATCACTTCCCCCTCCGGGGAGGCTGCTGATTCAAGGGCCCTGATGGAGGTGGTGCCTACCGCTATTATCCGGCCTCCTCTTTTTTTGGTATCATTTATCAGCTGCGCAGCTTCTGGGGATATTTGAAAGCATTCGGGATGCATCCGGTGCTGCTCTACATTATCAACCTTGACGGGACGGAAAGTCCCCAGTCCAACGTGGAGGGTAACCCTGGCAATATTCACTCCTCCGGCCTGTATTCTGTCCAAAAGGGAGGAAGTAAAATGCAGCCCGGCAGTCGGGGCTGCCACCGATCCCCTGTGCAGCGCATATACCGTCTGATAGCGTTCCGGGTTATCCAGCGGCTGGTGGATATATGGAGGAAGGGGCGTTATCCCCACCTTGTCCAGCACTTCATTGAAAATGCCGTCATACTCAAACTCTACTACCCGCCCTCCCTCTTCAGTCCTGTCAATTACCCTGGCTTTTAATAATCCGTCCCCAAACACAAAAATTGAGCCAATCCGGGCTCTTCTACCGGGCTTAACAAGAACATTCCATATATCGTCCTGTATCCGGTTCAGCAGAACAAACTCAATTTTTCCGCCCGAGTCAGCTCTTTTGCCCAAAAGACGGGCAGGAATCACTCTTGTATCATTGATAACCAAGCAGTCGCCCGGCTGTAAATAATCTGTTATATCTTTAAATACCCTGTGCTCAATCATCCCTGACTGCCGGTGATATACCAGCAAGCGGGATTCGTCCCGCTTTTCAGCCGGATGCTGGGCTATCAGCTCCTCGGGAAGCTCGTAATCAAAATATTCAACTTTCAAACTGTATCGCCACCTGATCCTTCCTGTTTATCTTTTGGTTAAACTCTATACTCTCTACTATATCAGTTTCTCCTGTTCCTGGTAAGGTATACGGAGATGACGGTATGCCAATGAGGTGACAACCCTTCCCCGCGGGGTGCGGGCGATAAAACCCAGCTGCAGGAGAAAAGGTTCATACACATCTTCTATAGTAGTGTTTTCTTCTCCGGTTGAGGCAGCCAGTGTGTCCAGCCCTACGGGACCACCGTTGTATTTTTCGATTATGGTCTTAAGGATTTTTCTGTCAATCTCATCCAGGCCGACCGCATCAATCTGCAGCATGTTAAGGGCTTCCCTGGCTACTTCCAGAGTAATAATGCCATCGGCTTTTATCTGAGCATAATCCCTTACCCTTTTGAGCAGACGGTTTGCGACCCTGGGAGTGCCGCGGGAACGTCTGGCAATCTCCCCAGCGCCTTCGGCATCAATTGGTATACCCAGAATTCCGGCCGAACGAATGGCGATTCTCGTAAGCTCTTCGGTATTATACAGCTGAAGCCTGTGTATAACTCCAAATCGGTCCCTTAAAGGAGAAGTCAACATACCCGCCCTTGTTGTAGCTCCCACCAGTGTGAATTTTGGCAGATCCAGCCGGACTGATCGGGCGCTGGGCCCTTTTCCTATTATAATGTCCAGGGCGTATTCTTCCATTGCCGGATAAAGAATTTCCTCCACAACACGGTTCATTCTGTGAATTTCATCAATAAACAATACGTCCCCGTCACTTAAGTTGGTCAGTATGGCTGCCAGATCCCCAGGCCTTTCTATTGCAGGGCCGGAGGTTATGCGGATACCTACCCCCATTTCATTGGCTATTATGGAAGCAAGGGTTGTTTTTCCCAGCCCCGGAGGGCCGTACAGCAGAACATGATCCAGGGGTTCCTTTCTCTTTAATGCAGCATGAATAAATATACTCAGCTGCTCTTTTATCATCTCCTGCCCGATATATTCATCAAGGGTTTTAGGCCTCAATGTAAGTTCGGCTTCCCGATCCTCCTGCAGCATCATGGATGTCACCATTCTGCTTTCCTGTTCAGCCAATATACTTCCTCCTTTACCTCTTATCCAGGGCTTTCAGCGCCAACCTTACCAGTTCCGGTGTGTCCTGCCCCTGGTCCCTTACCATCCTTACCGCCTGATGCGCCTCAACCGACTGGTATCCCAACGCCATCAAGGCTTGCACGGCTTCCTTTTCCATATCCTGTTCAGCTGCCAGGTCAACGGCTGCATTCAGCCCATCCATAGCTTCCTTCTCTATTTTTTCTCTCAATTCCAGTACAATCCTCTGGGCCGTCTTCTTACCGACTCCCGGAGCTGTAATTAGTGTTTTGATATCCCCTGTTGCAATAGCTAAAGCAAGCTGGGTGGAAGATAGTGCCGACATGATTGAAATGGCCGCTTTTGGCCCGATTCCTGTAACGGTAATAAGTTTTTCAAACATCTGCTTGTCTTCACGGGTCAGAAAACCGTAAAGCTCAACGCCATCCTGACGTACACTGAAATATGTATGAACTTTTATTTCGCTGCCCCTTGAAGGCAAACTGCTTATCATTGATGTAGGAACCGTTACCAGGTATCCGGTCCCCTGAACCTCCAAAACAATCTTCTGCTGTGAGTCCACTTCAATCAGAATGCCTCTCAAATAAGCAAACATGCGATCTCCCCAATCATATAGTGATACCCGTTTCATCTTTTATTTTTCTCTGATAACCTATGGAGTGAATATGGCATATGGATACCGCAAGCGCATCGGCCGCATCGTCCGGCCTGGGTATTTCCCTCAAGTTCAGCAGCATCCGCACCATCTGCTGAACCTGCTGTTTTGATGCCCTGCCGTATCCTGCCACGGCCTGTTTTACCTGTAACGGGGTGTATTCATATACATCTATACCCTTCAGTGCGGCTGCCAGTATTGCCACACCCCTGGCGTGCCCTATGGAAAGTGCCGTTTTGGCATTTTTGTTGAAAAACAGTTCTTCCACCGCCGCTGCTTCTGGACGGTACCTTTCTATAAGCTGCCCCACCGCTTCAAATAAAACGGTCAGGCGCTGCGACGTCTTCATATCCGATGGTGTATTGACAACTCCGTAGTCAATAACTTTCAGAGAATTCCCGATCTGTTCCACCACTCCATATCCAAGAATGGCCATCCCGGGATCGATACCCAATATAATCATTTCTATCTCCCAATTCAGTTAAATTCTTAGGTTTAGCTATTCTATACAATGTTTATTCTACATCATATTGCCATTGCTTGTCATATACGCTATAGTAATATTATGATTTTTTTAACATTCTGTCAACAAAGATAAGAAATAAGGTATTGTATTATTATACATAAAGATGTATAATTATTAATAGAATGATTTAACGGAGGTTGAATATTATGTCTGAAAAACAAAAGGTAGTACTTGCCTACTCTGGCGGCCTGGATACATCAATCATCATTCCATGGCTGAAGGAAAACTTCGATTATGAAGTAATTGCAATGGCTGCTGATGTAGGCCAGGGAGAAGAGCTGGAACCGGTTAAGGAAAAGGCAATCAAAAGCGGGGCCGGCAAGATATACATTGAAGATCTGAAAAAAGAATTTGTTGAAGATTTTGTTTTTCCCGTATTAAAAGCTGGCGCCGTATACGAAGGGAAATATCTGCTGGGAACATCCTTTGCCCGGCCGGTGATAGCAAAACGCCTTGTTGAAATAGCTGAAAAGGAAGGCGCAGTTGCCGTTGCCCACGGCGCTACAGGAAAGGGTAATGACCAGGTACGATTCGAGCTTACCGTAAAGGCTCTTAATCCTCACCTTAAAATCATTGCGCCCTGGAGGATGTGGGATATAAAATCCAGGGAAGATGCCATTGATTACGCCCTGGCGAGGAACATCCCCGTTCCGGTTACTAAGGAGCATCCTTACAGCATGGACCGGAATCTATGGCATCTCAGCCACGAAGGCGGCGACCTGGAAGATCCCCGCAACGAACCGGGCGATCATTTATACCTCATCTGCAACCCGCCTCATAAGGCGCCGGATGAAGCCGAATATGTTGAGATCTATTTTGAAAAGGGTATTCCGGTTAAAGTAAACAACAAAGAATATGACAGCGTTGAGCTGATACAGATTTTGAACGAGATAGGCGCCAAACACGGGATCGGGATAGCGGATATGATTGAAAACAGGCTGGTGGGAATGAAATCCCGCGGAGTGTATGAAACACCCGGCGGCACGATACTGTACAATGCCCACGCCATACTTGAAAGCCTTACACTGGATCGGGCCACCTTCCAGTATAAACAGCAGGTTGCAATAAAATATGCCGAGCTGGTGTATGACGGAAAATGGTACACACCGTTGAGGGAGGCGTTAGCGGCATTTGTTGACAGCACCCAGCGAAGCGTTACCGGTTGGGTAAAGCTTAAGCTATACAAGGGCAACTGCATACCTGCCGGTGTTGACTCTCCCTATTCCCTTTACGATATGGAGCTGGCAACTTTCGGACAGGATGACGTATACAATCAGAAGGATGCGGAAGGATTCATCAATTTGTTCGGGCTTCCGCTGAAAGTACAGGCGCTTTTGCGTGAAAAAGGGAAGGATGCATAATTATGAAACTATGGGGCGGAAGGTTTGAAAAGGGGACCAGCCAGGATGTGGATGAATTCCACTCCTCCATTCATTTTGACTACCGCCTGTACCGGCAGGATATACTGGGCAGCATAGCTCATGCCGCCATGCTGGGCAAACAGGGAATTATATCACCCGGGGAAGCGCAAACCATCTGCAAAGGATTGGAAGAAATTCTGAAAGACTTTGAGGAAGGCAAAATTGAATTAAGCGCTGCCCATGAAGATATACACATGAACATTGAGGCGCTGCTCATTGAAAAGATCGGTCAGGTGGGAAAAAAACTGCATACAGGCAGAAGCCGCAATGATCAGATAGTACTGGATACCCGGATGTACACCAGGGAAATTATACATGAAGTGATCGGACTGCTTATTGGGCTTGAGGAACAGCTGCTTGAGCTTGCAGATAAGCACAAGGATACCATAATGCCCGGATATACCCACCTTCAAAAGGCTCAGCCGGTCACACTGGGCCACCACCTTATGGCATATTTTGAGATGTTCCGGCGGGATATCCAAAGGCTTGAAGACTCATTAAAAAGGGTTGACATCATGCCCTTGGGTTCGGGCGCGCTGGCCGGAACCACTTATCCACTGGACAGGCAGGCCGTAGCCCGGCAGCTGGGTTTTTCCGTCATATCCCGCAACAGCATGGATGCCGTTGCAGCCAGGGATTTTGTGGTGGAATTCTTAAGCTGTGCTTCAATCATAATGATGCACTTGAGCCGGTTCTGCGAAGAGCTGATACTTTGGTCAACCGATGAGTTCAGGTTTGTTGAGATGGATGATTCATACAGCTCCGGCAGCAGTATAATGCCGCAGAAAAAGAATCCTGACGTAGCTGAGCTTATCCGCGGCAAAACCGGCAGGGTTTACGGGGATTTGATCTCGGTACTTACAACAATGAAAGGGCTTCCCCTGGCCTATCATTCGGATATGCAGGAGGATAAGGAGCCGCTTTTCGACGGAATGGATACCGTAAAGAGCTGCCTGTCAATATTTACCGGTATGCTGAAGACGCTTAAATTTTGTCCTGAAAACATGCTTAAACAGGCTTCAAGGGGATTTATCAACGCCACCGATGTTGCCGATTACCTGGTATTAAAGGGTATTCCCTTCCGCGATGCCCATTATATAGTTGGCAGGCTGGTGCTTTACTGCATACACAATGACAAGGTATTGGACGAATTGACCCTGGATGAATACCGCGAGTTTTCGGAAGTATTCCAGCAGGATGTGTATGAGGCCATATCTCTCAAAAATTGTGTTGAACGCAGGAATCTGCCCGGCGGCCCGGCACCGTCGGCAGTTACCAAAGCTGTGGATGAAGGGCACGCATGGCTGCAGGAGATAAAAAGTCGTTATAAACAGGCGTGAAGAATATTATTCCGCTCGCTGGTACTCAAGGCCAGGAACCTGTATCGCTCGCTCCGGGCCTTCACCAAATCACGCTTATAGTTGTTTCCTGAATACTCTTCAAGAAATGAGGCATGAGCATTCGCTGAAATTGTGAAGTACAAATAGCCTTGAAAGACATAAAAAAAGGGGTGTGCATAAACACCCCTTTTTTCATTTATCTGTATCATCGGCCGGAATGAGACATCCGGTACAGTTCATTTCCTTATCTGGCCATCTCCTTGTATTACGTATTTTATGGTTGTCAGTTCTTTTAGCCCCATAGGCCCGCGGGCATGCAGCTTCTGGGTGCTGATACCTATCTCAGCGCCGAAGCCAAACTCAAAGCCGTCGGTAAAGCGGGTCGAAGCATTGACAAATACGGCGGCTGCATCAATTTCATCAAGGAATCTCTGCGCTTTAAAGTAGTTGTTTGTAACAATGGCTTCCGAATGGCCTGTTCCGTGCTTTTCAATATGCTCTATAGCTTCATCAATGCCATCTACAACCTTAACAGCCATTATATAATCAAGATACTCGGTATCCCAATCCTCCTCGGCAGCAGGGACGACACCGGGTACAATCTCCAGGGTCTCCGCACATCCGCGCACTTCAACGCCGTTTTCCTGCAGTTCCTTCACCACAACAGGCAGGAATTCTTCCGCAATCTTCCGGTCAACCAACAGTGTTTCTGCAGCATTGCAAACCGCAGGCCTGCTGATTTTTGCATTGACGGTGATATTTACTGCCATATCCTGATCGCATTCGCTGTCTACATAAACGTGGCAGTTTCCCACTCCCGTTTCAATTACGGGCACGGTAGCTTCTTCTATCACTGCCTTTATGAGGCTGGGGCCTCCTCTTGGGATAAGTACATCCACCAGGCCATTCAGCCTCATCAGCTGTCGGGCGCTGTCGCGGCCGGTATCTTCTATAAGCTGAATGGCTCCTTCGGGAATCCCGGCTTCATACGCTGCCTGTGACAAAACCTTTACAATGGCTTTATTGGATTGAATTGCCTCGGAACCTCCACGGAGTATGACTGCATTTCCTGCTTTGAGGCATAATCCTGCTGCATCGGCGGTCACATTCGGCCTTGATTCGTATATAATCCCTATTACGCCTAATGGAACCCTGCGCTGGCCAATCCGGAGGCCGTTGGGGCGTTTCCACATGGCCACCGTCTCACCGACAGGATCCTGAAGGTTTTGTATTACCCTGAGCCCGTCGGCCATATCCTTGATCCTCTTTTCAGTAAGCGTCAGGCGGTCGATAAAAGCCTTTGCCTTCCCGCTTTGTACAGCAGCTTCTACATCGAGTTTATTGGCCTTCATGAGATATCCGGCTTGCTCTTCCAGGGCCTGTGCCATCATCCCTAATGCTTTGTCCTTGACATCCGTTGAAAGCTGTGCCAATCCGGAAGCGGCTTTTTTAGCAAGTTTTGCTTTCTGTAATGCCTCGTTCATGTATTAATCCTCCTCCCCATTCGGAACAAAAACGGTTCCCACCGGCTCTCCGTCTATGATCCTGCATATATTGTAAGGATTGTCCCCGTTAGCTATTACCATGGGTATACCATGGCTGTTGCAAATCCTGGCGGCAGCCAGCTTGGTTATCATTCCACCGGTTCCAAAACTGTTGTCAGTATTCTGGCTGATTTTTTCTATTTCATTGGTTATGCCGCGTACAACCGGAATAAGCTTTGCATCCGGGTAGTGTTTCGGATTTTTGTCATACAATCCGTCTATATCCGAAAGCAGTATGAGCAGATCGGCATTGATAAGTACTGCCACTATGGCAGATAACGTGTCATTATCGCCAAATTCAATTTCCTCAGTGGCAACCGTATCGTTTTCATTTACAATAGGAATGCTGCCGTATCTGAATAAGGTATTGAATGTGTTGACTGCATTTATTTTTCTCTGTTCATCTTCTATAACATCTTTGGTAAGCAGAACCTGGGAGGCAATCTGCCCGTATTCATTAAGGAGTTTTGAATATACATGCATTAAATTAACCTGCCCGATAGCGGCTAATGCCTGCTTTTCAGGAAGTGAATCAGGTTTTTTGTTAAGCCTCATCCTGGAACATCCGACGCCAATAGCTCCTGATGTAACCAAAACTACATTCTTGTTTTCATTTTTTAAATCGGACAAAACCCGGACCAGCTTTTCAACTACATAAAAGTTTATGGTGCCGTTATTATGTGTTATGGTTGATGTCCCTACTTTGATTACAATAGTCTCAGCTTTTTTAAATTCCTCAACAATATCCCCCATCTAACTCTTACCCCTTTATCCTTTGCATTATATTTATTATACCAGCTCCATATGCAGGAACAATATATTTTATTGTCAACTATCCCAGCTTTCAATCAAATTCTCCACATCTTCCAATGAGTCAACTATTATACCTTCCCTTACCTGGTTCCTGGTATCGGTTTCAAGGAATGCAACATTCATCCGGGTCTGGCACAGCATCAATACCCCTTCCCCGTTTTCTATGGACTGGAATACAGCTACATAGCCATCCTTTTCCTTTATTAAATAATGATCCGGGCAGGAGCCGTCGATCTCCTTTGTTAATAAAACCCTGGAAGATGAGAATTCCGTAATCCGCCACTCCGGGTGAAGCAGCTTAACCTCATCTTCCGGCAAACCGACCTCTTCCAGGGTTGCATATCGTTCATGCTCTTTGTCATGTCCGCAGAGCTTGTAATGCCGCCGGAATACAAACAGGGTTTCGGCTGAAACAACCTCCGGCGGTTCAATTGCCTGTTTGTCCAGGGTTATATTTTCCATGGAATCCGGCAGCATCCCGGCCTTATTTATCTGCAATTCGTCGTTTCCCGAACCTTTATCACGAAACTTTTCTATCAGATAGCCGTACGAATAACCTATCACTATTCCAAGTATCATTAAAAATAAAACCAGTACAACGCCTTTTCCCCTTTTTTTCGTTATAAACACTATAATCCCTCCAAAAAAATGGATTCGGATTATAGTCTTTCCAGTTTTTCATTTATTATACATATAAGCATGCAGGTTCAGTTTATTCTGTCCGTACGGTTTGTCCGCATCTAATCTATATTTAAATTGGTGAAAACGTTCTGGACGTCGTCGTGATCTTCCAGTCTCTCTATCAAAGACATTATCTTCTCCTGGGCAGCCTCGTCAACATCAACATAATTCTGAGGAATCATGGCTATCTCTGCTGATGCAAAAGAATATCCTGCATTTTCAAGGGAATCCCTCACTGCGGTAAAATCGGAAGGTGCTGTTATGATCTCAAAAGCATCGTCTTCATCCGATATGTCCTCAGCTCCTGCATCCAGGGCCAGCATCATCAGTTCATCTTCGTCTATATTCTCATTCTTTTCCAGTACAAGAAGGCCTTTCCGGTCAAACATCCAGGATACGCACCCGGTAGCGCCAAGGCTTCCCCCGGCCCTGTCAAATATATGGCGCATATCACTTGCGGTCCGGTTGCGGTTGTCGGTTAAAGCTTCCACTATGAGGGCTACCCCGTTGGCCCCATACCCTTCATAAGTTACTTCTTCGTAATTTACGGAACCCAGTTCGCCTGCAGCCTTTTTTATATTCCTCTGTATGTTATCATTTGGCATATTTGCAGCTTTGGCCTTGGCAATAGCATCCCTGAGCCTGGGATTGGCATCCGGGTCGCTTCCTCCCTCTTTTACAGCCACAGCAATCTCTCTGCCCAGTTTTGTAAATATTTTGCCCCTCTGGGCATCGGTTTTTTCCTTTTTTCGTTTTATATTAGCCCATTTTGAATGTCCGGCCATAATCTTAACCCCCCGTAACAATAGGTTTTTTAACCATTCTATTATAGCTATTTAATAATATCATAAGTCTGCTGAAGTGTAAAATAGTTTTCATTTTGTTTGCCATTATATGTATATAATAACGGGTTTCTTAAATTTTCAGGGGTCCGGAACAAGGTTCAGGATTTGGTCCGGATCTGCATCTTCAAGATTTATATAGTAATCGGGCACATCACCGACTATGATTGTTTCGGTAACCGGCACCCTTGTTTTTATATGCGCTGTTTCGCTGCCGAGGGGAATTACGATGCGCACATTTGCTTCCAAAATCATGAAAATTTTGTGACGGGTCTGGTTTATGCCTGCATTTTCAAACTCAGTCGCAAAATCCGTGGTGACCGATCCTACAGGAATAATGGTGACCTTTATTCTGGGGCCAAGCCCGGCCAATATCTTGCTGTCAAATATAGCGCCTAAGGGTATGTATATCCCTTCCTGCCCCATCACGCGGATCTCCTCCTGGGCGATGCTTGATGTCTCGGAACCCAATGCATTCATCCTTATGGTATTTGCCTGTATCAATGATATCTTCCCGTCCCTGTCGGTCATAATATTGATAAGGTCGGTATACTTTATATTGCTGTTCAGAGCCTTTCTGACCGCATTGTTCAGTGCCTTTACCGTAATATACCGGACCTGTGCTTCTGACATGGCAATAACCGTGGGTTTTATCCTCCTGTCAATCAGTAAAAATATAAGCGACAACAGTACTATGATAATCAAAAAAACGGTCAAAACAAAGTAGTTGGTTCTCCGCCGCCTGTACCTTCTCAAGGCTAACACCCCCCCTACATTCTATGAAGGCTGCAGCCCCAATGTTACAATTTATATATTCCCGCTGATGAATACTTTCAGCCCCGGTTATGCCCTGCCGGAAAAAATTCCGGCATCAATGGCAGCAGCAGAAGATTTGGATAAAATAGTTAAGACAATTGTAATGGGATTTTAATCATTTTTATGCTATAATATTATGGGTTACGATTCCTAACAGGGTGCCTGGTGAATGGGGATGCCGCCTATTTGTTATATAATTATTAAGTTAACCCTGTTATTAGGTAGGAGGTAAACATGAAAGCCAATAAAAAGAGTGAAAAAGAAAAAAATAGTTGGCTGAAAAAATTTAAAGGATGTTTTCAGAAAAGAAAAAAACAGCCTAATTTTTTTCTGTCAATATTTATAACTACGTTGAAGATACTGTTAGTTTCATTTATAATACTGGGATTTGCAGGATTCGGTACCTTTGTCGGCATAGCGAAAGGGTATCTTGACTCAACTCCCGTGCTGGATCTGGAGCGCATTGAAAACCAGAGTGAAACCTCGTTTATATACGACAGGTACGGTAATCTTATTACACCGTACTACGGCCTTGAAAACCGTGTCTGGGCGCCTCTGGATGAAATCCCCAAAATGCTGCAGGACGCTGTTCTGGCCGTTGAGGACGTACGCTTCTATGTTCACAAAGGCGTGGACTTTAAACGCCTTATGGGCGCTGTGATTAACAATCTGAAGAATGAATCGGTACAGGGTGCCAGCACCATTACCCAGCAGCTGATTAAGAATACCCTGCTTACTCCCGAACGTTCTTATAAGCGCAAAATCCAGGAAGCTTACCTTGCCTTCCAGCTGGAGCAGAATTACAGCAAGGAGCAGATCCTTGAAGCTTATCTTAACACCAGCTATCTGGGCAGCGGCAACTACGGGGTAAAAACAGCGGCAAAGGACTATTTTGGAAAAGAGTTAAAAGATCTTTCATTGCGGGAATGCGCTATCCTTGCAGGGATCCTGAAAAATCCCTATTACTATGATCCGCGCAAAAATTTCTATGACCCGAACCGGAAACCTGATATTACCTACAACCGCACCAATCTGGTGCTGCGCTTAATGTATGAAAACGGGTTTATATCCAAAGAGCAATACGAAAGCGCCAGGTTTTTTCCCAACAGGAATCCTTTTTCGGACGGCTTTACCATTATAGAAAAATCCAGCCGTGAATCCCTCTATCCCATGCCCTATTTTGTGGAATATGTGGTACTGGATGTCAGGGACAGGCTGATGGAACAGAACGGATGGACCGGTGATGAAGGCCGTCAGAAAGCTATGAAGCTCATTCAGGAGGGCGGCCTGCGAATATATACCACCGTTGATCCTGAAATACAAAAATCTGTGGAAGAGACGGTATACAATTATAAAAACCTTCCCAAGCTGGCTAACAGCAATGACAGGATATTGCGGGACAGCCAGGGCAATGAGATCGAGCAGCCCCAGGCGGCAGCTGTTGTTATGGATCATAATACCGGTGAACTGCTTGCCCTTGTCGGAGGCCGGAGCTCTCCGAAAGGCCAGTTCTGGACCAACCGTGCCAACTTAAGCTGGTCCCCCGGCTCATGTATAAAACCCATTGCGGTATACGGCCCGTTTATCGAAGCAGGGTACCCCGGAGGAATAGTTCTGGAAGACATACCTGTCCCTATAAAAGGATGGCAGGATAGTGACAAGGGCTATCCGAACAATTACGATTTTAAGTTCAGCGGGCTGGTGGATATGCGTACCGCCATA
>DGEI01000030.1 GCA_002385885.1 Firmicutes bacterium UBA3930 | reverse complement strand
ATTTAATATTGCAATTTTCAAAAAATTTTTAAGAATATTGTCTAAAGGCAATATTAAGTATAAAATAATTAATAGTTGGTGGTGATGTCATTTGAATATTGGGGAATTTATAAGGAAAATAAGGGAAGAAAAAGAGTTATCTATAAATCAGTTAGCTTTATATTCTGATGTAAGCGCAGCTCACATATCTAGGATTGAACGTGGATTAAGAGAGCCTTCTCCTGCAATTTTAAGAAAAATCTCGGTTGCTTTAAAAGTGCCTTATGAAAATTTAATGGAGATCGCTGGCTATATTGATAAGCAAACCGATCTTCCAATACCCCATGTTGACGATCACCCCCAGCGCCCGACATTGACCAAAAAAGACGAAAGAGACATGGCTAAAGACCTGGAACGGATTATAGATGATTTATCCCAAGTCGATGGTTTAATGTTTTACAACGAACCTATGACGGAGGAGGACAAACAGTTACTCAAAGAAGCCATTGAATTTGGCTTGAGAATGGCAAAAATGCGGAACAAAGAAAAATTCACACCAAAGAAGTATCGCAACAAAAAATAAAAGGTTGTTGCGTATATATTCACAAAAGCAAATAATAAATATAGCGCATAAGATAATGCGTAAATATCGTACATATGATCCATTTGACTTAGCAGACTATTTACACATAGAAATCATCAAGCGTCCCTTAGGCAATATCTGGGGCTTTTATATACTAATACGCCGCAACAAACAAATCTACATAAACAGCGAAATAGAATATATCAAACAAAAGTTTACATGCAGCCACGAACTTGGACATGCTGTTTTGCACCCAAAAGAAAATTGCCCCTTTATGCGCAGCAGTACCCTGTTTACAATTAACAAGCTAGAAATCGAAGCAAATACATTCGCAGCATGTTTAATGTTTCCCACAGCGGATGGCGAACTTTATACGTCTAAACAAGTTGCCGCAGCACTAAACGTAGCTGAAGCACCTGTCTTATATGAAGTGGCCTGTACAAAGGCTATTTTTTAAAATGTATCGCAGAAAATTTATCCTTTTTTGGATTATGTATGCATATGACAGGCTTTGCCTGTTTATATAAAAACACAATGAAGGAGGAAATCTTATGAAAAGAACTGGCGAGTTTGTTCTTGGGTTGTTAGGCGGTATATTCGGAATATTCGGGGCGTTTTTTGCTTTGTTTGTTGGAGGGCTAGGAGAAGTTTTTGAGGCTGAAGGAGCAGAAACTATATCCGGCTTAGGTTGGGTAGCCATTTTATTTAGTGTAGTTGGAATAGTGGCCAGCGTAATAGTTAAAAACAAGCCTAAGTTAGCCGGAATAATGTTTTTGGTTGCCGGTATAGGCGGACTTATATGTATATCCATGGCTTACATACTGCCCGCCATATTACTAATTATCGCAGGGATTATGGCTTTAGTAAGAAAAGAATCTGCCCAAAACAGCAAAGCAGTGAATAACTAATAAGGGGAGGTTTCTAGAATTATGAAAAATATAATGGTTTCAAAGAGGCTATGGTTTTTGCTCATTGCTATCTTTCTGGTTGTGGTTATGTCTGCATGTTCAGGTGGAGAACAAGGAACCGCAGATACATCGAATGGGCAAACTACGGATGAGCAGCAAGGTCCAGACGAACAACAAGATATTAGCGATAATGAGAATGACTCTAGTGAGACAGCCGGCAAAGAAGAAAAAGTATCGGCGGAAATCACGCAAACAGCCATGCAGGTATGGAAAGATAGTATAGATACTATATGGGTACATGGCGCAATTGAGATAACAAACACTGGAGATGTACCCATACAAATTGGTGATATTTCTATCAGTTTCGTAGGAGACGATAACTCTATTCTGGGTACCGCATCCATGGTATTGCCTATACCGGAAATTATTCTACCAGGTGAAACTGCATATGCAGGGGATTCAACTACAATAGAAGGCATTGACGATCCAGCAAAAATTGTAAAAATAGAGGCCAATATTGATTATGATAAAACCGATAAACAGCCGCAGATATTGGAGGTCCAGGATCTCAAAATTATTCCATCCAATTTTGGTGGCCCAAAAGTGACAGGCAGAGTGGTAAACACAAGCCAAGAAAATGCAGATGATATAAGAATATTAATAGCAATGCTTGATGAAAACGATAAACTGCTAGGAGTATATACTAATTCATTAGACGTAACGCTTGCACCTGGGAAAAACATGGGGTTTGAGGTTTCTTATCCACCTATTGAAGTAAAAGGATTTGTTAATAAAGTAAAGAAAATGGTCGGCAAATCATTCAACTGGAAGTTTGATTTTTGAACAGCCCGACACCAGCTATAAGCTGGCAATATTTTTAATCAGCTCAGGGAGGGGCAATAAATGAAAGCAGCCGCATATGCACGTTACAGCAGCGACAACCAGCGCGAGGAGAGCATTACCGCTCAAATTCACGCTATCAAAGAATATTGCCAAAAGAACAATATCCATCTTGTCAAAATATACACCGATGAGGCACGCAGCGCAACTACCGACGACAGGCCCGGCTTCCTGCAGATGATACACGATAGCCAACTCGGCCTTTTTGATGTTGTCATCGTTCATAAACTTGACCGCTTCAGCCGGGACAGGTACGATTCAGCGTTTTATAAACGACAACTCAAAAAAAACGGTGTCCGCCTTATATCCGTCCTGGAAAGCCTCGATGATAGTCCGGAATCAATCATCCTGGAATCCGTCCTCGAGGGCATGGCCGAATATTATAGCCGCAACCTTGCCCGGGAGGTTATGAAAGGAATGAAAGAAACTGCCCTGCAGTGCAAGCATACCGGCGGAAAGCCACCGCTTGGGTATGATGTCACACCGGATAAGACATATGTTATCAATGAACAAGAAGCCCGAGCCGTAAAGCTGATATTTGAAATGTATGCCTCTGGAAAAGGATATAGCGATATAATCGACGCACTTAACAGTGCGGGATATAGGTCGCGGGCTGGTAGGCCGTTTGGGAAAAATAGCATACACGATATATTGAAAAACGAGAAATACCGGGGAGTATATATATACAATCGTTCTGTCAGCAAGGAAAATGGCAAGCGCAATCATCATAAAAGCAAAAGTGAAGATGAGATCATCCGGATTGAAGGCGGAATGCCACGAATAGTTCCAGATGAAATATGGGAGGCGGTGCAAAAGAGAATGAGTAAAAACAGAAGAGGTGCCAATTCTGCAAAAGAGATATATCTTCTGTCAGGTCTAATATACTGCGGCAAATGCGGCGGCGCTATGACAGGGACTAGGAACCACGCTGGCAGATATGTCGGCTATGAATGTTCTACCCGCAAAAGAAACAAAACATGCGATATGAAAACAATAAGCAAAAAATATGTGGAAAACATTGTTATTGAACACCTTGAGAGAAATATATTTTCTCCTGAAGCAATAGACAGGCTTGTCGTAAAAATATCAGAATATGCAGCCTCTCAAAGCAAAGAAATCAATCGTGATATAAAAGTATTCACGGACCAACTTTCAGGTGTCCAGACTGAAATAAACAATATAGTGAACGCCATAGCTGCTGGGATGTTTCATCCCTCTATGAAGGAAAAAATGGATGAGCTGGAAGCTAAGAAAGCCAATCTCACAATAAAACTTGAGAAAGCTAAGTTACAGGCACAAACTCATTCGCCCACCGAAGAAATGATCCGTAAATACTTGCAAAAAGATGCCGGTATAAAAGATAAAAGCCCGGAAGAGCAAAAACGCATCATCCAGACTTATGTGAAGAGAATAATCGTGTACGATGAAAAAATTGACATAGACACGATTGTGACCTTTGATGGTGGAGATAAGGGGATTCGAACCCCTGACCTCTTGACTGCCAGTCAAGCGCTCTCCCAACTGAGCTATATCCCCACGAACTCAGCAAATCATATTATAACCGAAACAATAAGATTTGTAAAGTGAATTTAAATAAAAACGTTTATAACAAGCCCCGGCTTTGAGTTAATCGGCCGGGGCCAGAATTATTCAACAAATTATCAGTAAGCCTTGGCAAAGTATACCATGTGTTTTGCAGGATGTCCACAGTAAACACAGTGGTCTGCCAGATGTTCCTGCTCAAATGGGATACAGCGCGTGGTAGCTCCTGTTTCAGCTTTTACATTGTCCTCGCATTCTCTTTCACCGCACCACATGGCCTTTATAAAACCTTCTTTTTCCTTCATAATCTTCTTAAACTCATCGAAATCCAGTGCAACATTAGTATAACTGTCACGCATTTTCAAAGCCTTTTGATACACACCATCATGGACCTCGACAAGCATATCTTGAACAGCCTGTACAAAGCTATCCATGGAAACAAATTTTTTCTCAAAGTTGTCCCGTCGTACCAGTACCACCTGGTTTTTCTCAATGTCCTTCGGTCCTATTTCAAGGCGCAGCGGTACACCCTTCAGTTCCCATTCGTTAAACTTCCATCCTGGGCTTTGGGTATCTCTATCGTCCAGCTCAACCCGTATACCGGCAGCAGCAAGCTGCTTGCGGATCTCCCGGGCTTTTTCAAGAACCCCTTCCTTATGAAGAGCAATGGGTACAATAATTACCTGTACAGGTGCAACTTTAGGAGGCAGCACCAACCCCCGCTCATCCCCGTGAACCATTATAACGGCTCCTATCAACCGGGTAGATACGCCCCAGGAAGTCTGCCATGCATATTTTAACTGTCCATCCCTGTCCAGGAACTGGATATCAAACACTTTGGCAAAGTGTTGGCCTAAATTATGCGAAGTTCCGGCCTGAAGCGCCTTACCATCCTGCATCATAGCTTCCATTGTATAGGTTCTCAGGGCACCGGCGAATTTTTCCTTCGGGGATTTCTGACCTGTAACCACAGGAATTGCAAGGACGTTCTCGGCAAACTCTCTATATACATCCAGCATCCTCAATGTCTCTTCTTCAGCTTCTTCCTCGGTAGCATGGACTGTATGTCCCTCCTGCCAAAGAAATTCTGAAGTCCTTAAAAAAGGCCTGGTAGATTTTTCCCAGCGCACTACATTGCACCATTGATTGTACAGCACCGGCAAATCCCTGTATGATTGGATCCACTTGGCATACATTGCACATATTATAGTCTCCGAAGTAGGCCTGACAACCAAAGGTTCTGCCAGTTCTTCACTGCCGCCGCGGGTTACCCAGGCAACTTCAGGTGCAAATCCTTCCACATGCTCTGCTTCTTTCCTCAGTAAGCTTTCAGGTATAAACAGCGGGAAATAAGCATTTTTATGCCCTGTTGCCTTAAACCGGTCATCCAGCTCCTTTTGTATATTCTCCCATATTCCGTATCCATACGGCTTTATCACCATGCAGCCCTTAACAGGGGCATAGTCTACCAGATCCGTTTTTCGAATAACATCGGTATACCACTGAGAAAAATCTTCTTCCCGTGGGGTAATATGAGTAACAAATTCCTGTTGCCTATTTTCCATTACCAAAGCTCCTTTCAAAAACCCCATACACTTATTATACTATTTAGCTATTTTAGCACCAACAGCCTATATTTGCAATATCCCGGCAAAACAATCATCCATCAAATCGTATATAAACATGTAGAAAAAAGGTTTATAACAGTATATACAATTCCAAAATTATCCGGACATCATAACGACGGCAATCAATTTTTTGGTGTTTCAATGCATATCATCAATGATTACGCCCAATAAGCCCTTTTACAAGATCATCCAAAGCCATTCTTGCCGGAATTGACGGAAGCTTCTGCATACAGTCATAGGCACGCTTCAAATATTTCGAAGCCAACTGTTTACTGTAATCAATACCACCGCTTAAATGTACCAGTTCGATCACCCGCTCCACATCCCGTTGTTCATACTCCTGTTTGTCTATTAAGCTTTCTGTCTCATCCTTATATAAAGGCGAATTCAGGGTATAGATCAAGGGCAGTGTATACACTCCCTGGACAAAATCTCTTCCGACAGGCTTGCCGGTCTTTGCCGGATCCCCTGTAAAATCCAGTAAATCATCTGTAATCTGAAAAGCCATGCCAAAATTGAAGCCGAACTTCCCCAACAACCGGATAATGCTGCGCGAGCATCCGCTCTCATGAGCCCCTATATAACAGCTTAATGAAAAAAGCAGTGCTGTCTTCCTTCCAATCCTTTTTAAATACTGCCTGACAGTAACATGTTTATTATACCTGGCCTGATATTGTCCGATCTCTCCTTCACAGATGGCTTTTATCACTTTGGACAGGTTCTGCATGTTCTCAAAGGAAGTGCTTCTGGTAAGAAGTAAAAAAGCTTTTGAGAAAAGAAAATCCCCGGTAAACACGGCAACATCCTTGCCCCATCTTGTGTGTACTGTTGGTATTCCCCTTCTTATTCTTGCCTCGTCAATAACATCATCATGAACCAGGGTGGCCGTATGGAGAATCTCAATGGCAGCTGCCATAGGAATGAGCTTATTCGCATCATACTTTCCAAATTTCCCTGACAACAGCACCAAAGCAGGGCGCAGCCGTTTACCCCCGGCTTCAACCAGCTCCTTCAGGACTGACTCAAGTATTTTTTGCTTTGATACCAGGTTCTCCCTAATATACTGTTCCACCTTGTTTATATCATCACCTATGATATCGCTATAGCTTCCGTTTACTTGCTTCTTATGGCCCTTTATGAACAATTGATTATCCCCTTTCCCAAATAAACCACCTGTGCTGAAGATATTTTATTATATAATTGGAAGCCAGACCAACAAAAAAACCCGTGCCCAATGCTGCAACGGTTAGGACAGGCAGGTAGGAAAATAGTATTCCGGCACTGCCAAACATCCATGAAGCTACCGAAAGCTGTCCGATATTATGAAATATCGCACCGGCAGTACTGATACCTATAACGCTAAAATATGAACGGAATTTATAATATAAACATCCCATAACCAGGCAGCTTAAAATCCCTCCGGCAAGACTGTAAAGTATGGCGGTAACACCGCCGGCAAGCAATGAACCCAGTATTGAGCGGATCGCAATGACAATAAGAGCCTCTTTAAATCCAAAAAACGTCAGTGTTACCAATGTCATAATATTTGCCAGTCCCAGCTTCATTCCCGGAGCCAGCACCGGCATATATCCTTCCAGCAGGTGCAGGATCAAAGCCTGGGAAATAATCAGCCCAAGTATAACCATGCTTCTGATTCTGTTCATACCTTCTATCTCCCTAATGCGCAATGTCATCAACATCAGACTGACTGTCACCAGTGCCGGTTAACCTTACAACGACCCTGTGAGGCAAACATACTATGGTCTGCCCGGAAAAACGGATAGCCCCGGATTTTACACAAAGCCGGTCGGGACAATTAGCCTCTTCTATCTTGACCTCTCCGTTCATCACAACTACTTTATTATAACGCCCGTCACCAGCATCAACATAAAGCTCAACCGGTTCCATCCCCTCGTATATTTCGACGGAATATTTCGTCTCCCTGTCTACTTCTATGACCACATTATGCCTGTCATCCTTCAAACCCATCAGGTACATACCGGTAATACCGGCTATTACTAATACAACAGCAAAGACATATACAAAAACATCCCCAATTTTGAGCGAAATCTTCATGGTATTATCTCATACTCCTCATTTGTCACTGATAAACGCTTATCAAAACCCTTTGTTGTATGTATCTTCTTATCCATAGTAACGGCCAGGGCTTCGACATTTTCCATTTGTTCAATAATATCCAGCCCTTCATCTGCTCCCATTACAAAAACAACAGTAGACAAAGCATCGGCATCTATTGACTTTTCAGCAACTACCGTAACGGCCATAAGTCCCTTATTGGCAGGATACCCGGTAGACGGGTCAAATATGTGATGGTATCTGACGCCCGTTTTTTTGTAAACATCTTCAATATAACGCTCATAATCCCCCGAGCTGACTACGCTTTCATTTGCTGTTTCCACAACGGCAATATGCTGCTGCAAAACATCAGACCTGGGATCCTGGATCCCTATTTTCCATGGCTGGCCGTTTGGTTTACTGCCAATTACAATTACATTGCCCCCCATATTTATTAGGGCATGCTTTACTCCCGCTTGGCTTAGCACCCTTACCACTTCATCAGCAGCGTAGCCTTTAGCAATAGCTCCCAGGTCTATGCCCATGCCCTTCTCCTTCAGGTAAACCGTACCCTCATCCTTATTAAGCATAACTTTCTGGTAATCCACTAATTTCAACTTCTCTTTAATCTCTTCATCGGAGGGAACCCTGGGATGATCCGAGCCAATTCCCCACAATTGGACAATTGGATATATGGTAATATCAAATGCACCATTGGATAAGCTGGCATACTCCAACGCCTTTTCTATAACTTCAAATGTATCTTCATGAACTTTAACGGGTTGTATACCGGCATTGCTGTTAATGCGGCTTACATCACTGTCCTGAATTGTAACGCTCATACGGTTTTCAATCTCTTCAAGCCTTTGGACGGCACTGTTGATAATCTCCGGGCCTTCCCGCCCCGCATATATCCTTATGTTTATCCATGTGTTGAGGGCCAATAAATTCCTGGTATGCTCTTTTACCTCTCCCGGAGCAGTACACCCCTGCATCACCAGTAAACATAATAAACAGATCAATATGGTTATGGGACAAGCTTTTGCAATATATCTTTTCAAAAAAAGCCCTCCGGTTTTATCATATATAGATTAACACAAATTAATAATACCACTTGATACATCTGCTGACAAGCTGTTGGATAAACTTAGCAAAGTCATGCCGTACGCATTCGACGGAATAAATTATCTCATTCCAAGCAATAGACCTGTCTTACGACAGGTCCTGAACAAAATCTATTGTCAATTATTGACTTGCATCTTTAAGAGCTTCTTTGGCCAGGGCTTTAAACTTTGCTGTTGTGCTGGTAGCGCCGGTATAGGTATCAACAGCATCGGGATTCTGCTTATCAACAAGGCTCTTCTGCAGTTTATCATATGCATCCAAAAGTTCAACATCCCTTTGCTCTTTGTAATTTTTATGATAATCCTCATCTTCGCTCTTCTTTTTGCCCTCCTGATTTACCTCATCATAAACAACATCCTTTATTTTACCGCCTTCAACCTTAATTTGGATTTGAGCCTTCCATCCACGATCATCAAAATCGGGATCCTCCGCTTGATATGTCCCATCTTTATAGGTAACGGGCTCATTTGTCTTGCCTTGATCCTTTGAATCATTATCCTTTGTACTGCCGCAGGCCGTAACTACAGCAACCACCAGCAACATTGTCAAAATTAATCCTAATACTTTTTTCATTAAATATTCCTCCTTCTATTGTTATTTCATTGTATGTATAATCGTAGTTTTTTCCAGGATATCAAAAACATATTATCTGTTCATCCTCATTCACTCCCTTATTATTTTGAGTGTTAAGAATAATATAACCACAAATTGCTCCAAACTAACAAAAAATAAAATTATGTTTTGATAGCCGGCATATTGCTTTATATATTAGTATGTTTGTTAAATATATATCTTTTTCGCACCAAAATCATATGCTAAAATAAGTTAAGTGCTATAAGTGCTAGCATGATGCAAAGGAGGATAGAAATCAATGCCTGCTAAACAAGTAATAATATTAGGGGCAGGGTATGGAGGAATAGAAGCTGCAAAAACCCTCCATAGACTGTTAAGAAAACGCAATGACGTTGAAATCACACTTGTAGATCAGAATCACTACCACACGCTTCTTACCGAACTGCACCAGGTAGCCGGCCACCGGATTGGGCCAAATGGGGTAAAGGTAGCAATTGAACATGTTTTGCAATATACAAATGTAAGATTTGTACACGACAGAATAAACAGGGTTGATCTTGAGAAAAGAAAGTTGTTTTCTGCCGATCGTGAATACAGCTTTGATTATCTGATACTGGCAGCCGGAAGCGAACCTGCCTGTTTTGGGATTCCAGGAATGAAAGAACATGCCTTTACATTGTGGTCCCTGGAGGATGCTCAAAAAATTCATGATCATATCCTTCGTATGTTCCAGCTTGCAGCCAATGAAAAGGATCCACGCAAACGAAGTGAAATGCTTACCTTTGTGGTTGGAGGGGGCGGATTTACCGGAGTTGAGATGGTAGGCGAACTTATGGAATGGACCGCTGCATTGTCCCGTCAGTTTAAAATCCCTAAGGAAGAAATCCGTCTTGCTGTCATAGAGGCATTGCCGACGCTTTGTCCCATACTTGATCATAAACTGTCGGATAAAATTGAGGCCTTTTTAAAGAAACACGGGGTAGAAGTATACACCAATACACCTATTACCCAGGTGTTTCCCGACAGTATTTCTATAGAATCAGGGGACAGCATTCCGACTCAAACGCTTATCTGGACCGGAGGCGTTCAGGCAAAAGAACTCGTTAAGCAGTTTGGTATTACCCTGGGGAAAAGGAACCGCATAGTTGTAAATAAATATCTTCAAACTGCAGAACATCCCAATGTATATGCAATAGGTGACATTATGGAATTTACCGAAAACGGAGAGGTGCTGCCGGCATTGGTAGAATCAGCTCTTCAATCAGGTAATTGCGCTGCAAAAAACATTGCTGCTGAAATATCGGGCGGCAAAATGTCTGAGTTTAAGCCTAAGCTTCACGGTGTTATGATATCGGTAGGTTCTTTCTTTTCAGTTGCGCAGATCAAAGGACTGCCTAGGCTGACCGGTATACCTGCTACCATCATGAAGCATTTGGTTAATATGCATTATCTCTTTGGTATAGGCGGACTTGAACTTATATGGGATTATATCTGCCATCAGTTCCTGTACAAAGACAGAACATACAACGGGTTTATTGAAACGGTGATAGGCCATATAAAACGCAGAAATTTCACATTCTGGCTGGTTCCGCTTAGAATCTGGCTGGGAATCATGTGGCTTGCCTCAGGTCTCCAAAAAATACAGGACGGCTGGTTTGGTGATTGGAAAATGTTTGGGCCTGGAGGCGCTGTCGATGCCACTTCATCAGCATCGTTAATCAGCCTTGTCGGCGAAAATACGCCTAAATGGTATGCCTGGATAGTGGAAAACATTATCTATCCAAATTCACTGTTGTTTCAGAAATTAATTACAATAACCGAAATTGGACTGGGCTTGGCCTTTATATTCGGAATATTTACTTTCATTGCTGCTCTTGTATCCATTGGAATGAACATTAATTTTATGCTTTCCACCGGCCTGCCTGCGACTAATACCGGGCTGCCCGATCTATGGTATATAGCTGCATCAATTGCAATGCTTGCAGGCGCAGGAAGGACCCTGGGAGTAGACTATTACCTGATTCCCTTCCTCAGAAATCAGTTGAGATACTTCCAGAAGAACCGGAGTTTCCATCTGTTCAGGGGATGGCAGTGGTAATTGCCTGATACGTGTAATATAAAGGCTGCACTGGGAATGCGTTAATTTATAGTGTTAAAGGATTAAGAAAATAAGGGAAAAGACGGTAATAAACAAACCTCTTTTCCCTTATTTTATCATAAATGCTGTCCAAGGGCGAGCCGTACGGCCGGCGCCAGGTGCAGCTACTCATGGATCCTTCGCTTTTTTATGATTCTCATGGCATTAAGTACCGACAGAACGGCGACACCCACATCGGCAAACACAGCTTCCCACATGGCTGCCATACCCGACGCCCCCAGAAGCAGTACCAAGCCTTTTATTCCCAGTGCCATAGCAATATTCTGCCACACAATACGCTTGGTGCTATTGGCGATTTCCACGGCATCTACAAGTTTTGAGGGCTGATCGGTCATCAATACCACGTCAGCTGCTTCAATAGCTGCATCCGACCCAATTCCGCCCATTGCCACACCAATGTCAGCCCTGGCAAGAACCGGCGCATCATTTATGCCGTCTCCGACAAATACCACTTTACCCTTTTTACTGACCTTGCTTTTCTCTATCATGTCCACTTTTTCGACCTTGTGGTGCGGAAGAAGTTCTGCATACACCTCATCAATGCCGAGACTGCGTCCAACCGCATCGCCTATCCTCCGGTTATCACCCGTTAGGACCACCGTTCTTTTAACACCGGCACTCTTCAAACCTTTGACAGCATCGGCAGAATCCTCTCTGGGCTCATCAGCTATGATGAAATAACCTGCAAATCTGCCGTCCAGCGCTGCATAAACAACGGTTCCTGCAGAATCAATCTCACTGCAATCAACTTTGTATTCACGGAGTAGTTTTACATTTCCTACCAATACTTCTCTGCCTTTAACCCTGGCTTTTACACCATATCCCGGTATTTCACTGTAATCATCAACCATTTCCCTCTTAATCGGCTTTCCAAAAGCATTCAATATGGATACTGCAATAGGATGGTTGGACCCGCTTTCTGCCAAAGCAGCAAACTCAAGAAGTTCTTCCCGGGTTATTGCGCCCGCCGGAACAATACTTGTAACCTCAAAGCTGCCTTTTGTAAGGGTGCCCGTCTTATCGAACACAACGGTATCAATATTACTCAAAGCTTCCAGATACTGGCCGCCCTTTATCAGTATACCTCTTCTGGATGCACCGCCCAATCCTCCAAAAAAGCTTACCGGGATGGATATCATCAGAGCACAGGGACATGATATTACCAGGAATACCAAAGCCCTGTAAAGCCAATCCTCAAAAGGTTGATGCCAGATTATTGGCGGTACTGCTGCAATCAGTACAGCAGCTATAACTACTCCAGGGGTATAGTACCTTGCAAACTTTGTTATGAATTTCTCGGTAGGTGCTTTTCTGCTCTTTGAATTTTCCATAAGTTCCAGTATTTTTGATACCGTGGAATTGTCAAAATCTTTGGTTGTCTCAATATATATCAATCCGGTTTGATTGACAAATCCGGCCAACACCTGTTCTCCCTCAGCTGCCTCCCTGGGAATATGCTCGCCAGTCAAAGCCGAAGTATCCATATTTGATTTCCCCCGTACCACAACACCGTCAAGGGGGACCTTCTCACCGGGCTTAACTGCAATAACATCACCAACAGCTACATCAGAAGGATGTACTTTTTCAATGTTCTCTCCAATAACCAGATTTGCATAATCCGGCCTGATATTCATCAGCTGTGCAATAGACCTTTTTGACCTATCCACAATGCTATCCTGAAGCCATTCCCCGACCCGGTAGAACAGCATAACAGCTACAGCCTCAGTAAACTCTCCTATAGCAAAAGCGCCTATCGTCGCAATTGTCATCAGAAAGTTTTCGTCAAACACCTTTCCCTTTATCGTATTCTTAACAGCATTTAGTACAATATTCCTGCCTATAAGCAAATAGGATATCAAATACAAAGCTCTCTCAAAACCAGACGGGAATGTAAAAACTATGGGCATTATCAGGATAATAGTTCCTGATATAAGATCCAGTATTTCAAAAGCCTTTATCTTTGTATTCTCATCTATTGTATCTGTGGGATGATAATCACTGCAGCAGCTGCAGGCAATGCAGCCGTCAGTGCTGTTAACACTCTTTCTCCGGCTAAAAAATAACCTCACAAAAACCCTCCTTACATAACTCTATTAACCGCCTGTTTGCTTTTCCAGCATGTGCTCCAAACCAGTATAAATAATCTGTTGTATATGCTCGTCGTCAAGAGAGTAAAACACATTCCTTCCTTCCCTCCGATACTTAACCAGCCGGCATTGTCTTAACACCTTAAGCTGATGAGATACTGCTGACTGGCTCATGCCCAGAAACTCCGATATGTCACATACACACATTTCGGATATAGACAGGGCATGAAGTATCTTTAAACGCGTTGCATCACCAAATAGTCTGAAAAACTCGGCCAGATCATTGACAGCCTGGTCCTTCACCATGTTTGTCCTGATATTCTCCAAGGTATCTTCATGAACCGCGTAATCTCCGCAAATATCAATATTCGCATCATTACCCACAGTCATTACCTCCAACTTGTATTCATTTGAACATGTGTTCATATATCAATTATATTATATCTGCATTTTTTTGTCGTGTCAATGGGGATAAAACTATCTTTTCTTTAGAGATATAAAGATGATAGCAATACCTATTACTATAAAGGCAATAGGCCAGCTCAGATGCTTTACATAATACCATATCCCGGGAATAATCCTTTTCACCAGGGACAACAAGCCTATAATTATCAAAACAACTCCGATAATAGCGATACCGCGATTCCTTGAAATATTTCTATTGTCATAACCTTCCTGGCCGGCATCCGTTGTATCGTATTCATCCGGACTATCATCGTAAGGCGCTTCCGGCATAACAATAAGCGCCAGGATGTACAGAATCATACCTGCGCCCCCAGCGAATATGGATAACATAAACAGCAGCCTTACCAATGTGGGATCGATGTCAAAATACTCAGCAATACCTCCGCATACACCACCTATCATGCGCTGGGTTCTGGAACGGTATAGTCTCTTTTTCATTTCTAACAACTCCTTTTATTAATCGGTCAACTGTCAAGTCTCTGCATAACTGTCAAATACCCAACCTTTTTCCGGCTTTTCATTTCATCTATCGATGCAGCTCCCCGAATTCTCCAAATTCCAAATCCCCGGGTCTTTGCCCCGGCTTGTATGCTACGTTTTATCCTTTTCCATATGCATTCTTTCTCAGGATAATCGGATTTCTTGAACAGCTCCAATTCCTCATCAAATTCCATCAGGCTTTTTTCTATCAATATATCCAGGCGTTCCTTATTTTTCATGTATTCAACCTCACTTTAATAAAGCTTATATCCTATTCTGTATACTATTACAAATATACCACTTCGTATGTCTTACAAACAATAAAATCTCTTTACAGTAAAGCTAATTCTCCCTATCCAATAAATTCAGTCCTTCGTTCCTTGCAACAGCATAGATACAGCGATTCAGTCAAACGAGGTTTCTTACACCAGCCTGTTAAATATTATACCACATATTGGAGCATCGCAACAGAAATTGAACTACTGATTCTTTATTCAGGTATTGTTATGCATAAGATGCAGGCAGATCGTTAAAACATGTTATTTTCAGAGAAAAATGGGATAACAACACCTATTGTGGCCAGGAGTATAATATGCTAGAATAAAGCATCAGCTTTATTCCCTTCCCGAATCCCGGATGGTGAGAGGTGTTTATTATGACAAAACCAGATGAGTTTTATACCATATTTGAAGACGCCTTTATCTCATGGGCAGAAGAAAAAGACGACATCAGGGCTGCCTTTATTGTGGGCTCAAGAGCACGTATGGATCATCCGGCAGATGAATGGTCCGACTTAGACATTATTATATATGCTAAAGATCACAAGACATATTTATCCGATACGGACTGGTTAGAAAACATCGGCAATGTCTGGATAACATTTACTTATCATACTGCAAGCGGTCAACCGGAAAGACTTATTTTATTCGAAGGCAGTTTTCAGGTTGATATGGTATTTCTTCCGTGTAAGGATCTATACCAAATGGTTAAAGACAGAATAACCCCGGATAATTTTTACAGAGGGGTAAGGGTTTTAATCGACAAGGACAACATAAGCGGTTACATAGTTCCGTCATCATTCAGGCCGGCATTATCTTTTAGCATTGACGAAACTGTTTTTTTGCAAACTGTCAATATGTTTTGGTTTGGTTCAATTTATGTGGCGAAACAACTGCTGCGGGGCGAGTTATGGCTGGCCAAAACAAGGGAAAACGAGTTGAAATCATTATTGCTGCAAATGATGGAATGGCACGCAAAAGCGATGTACGGCAAAAACTATGATGTTTGGTATGCAGGACGGTTTTTACACGAATGGCTTGACCAAAATACATTAGATGAACTAAAAAATACATTTGGCTATTATGAAAAGGCAGACAGCTTCCGGGCGCTGTCAGCAACAATAAATCTGTTTCGAAGATTATCGGTTGAAACAGCCGGGAAACTGAATTTTAGATATCCGTTCAAAACTGATAAGCATATCACTGACTGGATTACTGAGAATATAAACACAGACAGTATTTGAAAAAAGCATATTCTATATAATTTATCGAAAGAAAACAGCAACGAAACCATGAAATATTTACAGGAAACTATAATATCATTTACTATCGTACTACTCTCATTTATAATTAGGAGCAGGCATTTCACAAAGAAAGAGAAGGAGAAACAAATATGGCCCAAAAAAACGCAGAAAAACGCAATTTTTATGCTCTAATGATGGAAGGTACGCTTTTTTTCACGGGACTTGCATTTCTGGACGCCGATACGGTGGTATCAGTTTTTATCCATACATTCAGTGGAAGCATGCAATTGTCCGGACTGGCCAGCACTTTGCGGACTGCCTCATCATTCGTAGCCCAGCTAATGATAGGTCCCTATATACACAAAATTAAAAATTTGCCCGCATTTATATCAACCATAATGTTTATTTTCCGCCCTCTTTTCCTGATTATGGTTTTGATACTGTCCCTTGAACTTAGTTCCGATATTATTGTATGGATATTTCTATTCATATATGCGCTTCTTTGGGCCAGCGACGGGCTGGTAGTGGTACCATGGATGGATCTGTTAGGGCGCCTGGTGCCGGGCAAGAGGCGGGGCAGATTATTGGGAAACCAGCAGTTGTTTGGCGGAATTGGAAGCCTTATTGCAGGCTATATAGTAAAAATAACTTTGGATAATGCCCGGCTGGCTGAAACAGTAAAATACTCAATACTCTTTTCTCTTGCCGGAATAGTGCTGTTATCCTCCGCTGTAGCTATGCTGTTTGTCAAAGATTCCAACAAAAGGTCAGCACGTCCACCGGTTAATATTCTGGAATACTACCGCAAGCTTCCCGGTTATCTGAAGATAAATAAAGCCTACAGCCGTATGTTGACAGTTCAGCTGATAGGAAGCTTTGCCGGCGCCGTTATACCGTTTATTGTTTTATTCGGAAAAAACACCTTTGATCTGTCCCCTTCACAGGTTTCCACCATAATTTATCTTCAGATTATCGGTTCCCTGATCGGAGGCCTTTTTTGGGGAAATATCAGCCAGCGTATGGGTAACAGATATGTTATTTTAATTTCCAGGATCATAAGCTTTATCATTCCTTTGCTGGGTTTGGTCAGTCTGGGCATATACAGGATTGCCTCTCCAATGCTTGTCCTTGTACCCATGTGTATCCTTGCAGGCATTAACAAGGGAGCATGGATGGGATACACTAACTATACAATTGATGTCGTAGACGAGGAAAACCGTCCGTCATATTTTGTACTGACAAGCCTTATTACTTTCCCAACCACTTTTCTTCCTTATCTGGCAGGGATAATGGCAGATACCTTCGGTTTTGTACCTCTTTTTATAATAAACATCATTACTTCCATAGCAGCAACAGGACTGGCCTTGACTTTGAAGTCACCTGTTGATGATGATCCTTCGCTGCAATCAGACGCTTTGTCATAAAATAAAAAATGAGGGAGTTTCCTCCCTCATTTTTTATTTTAATCATTCAGTAATCCAGCAATCCATCAGGCAGGTCAAGAGGCAAAGGGGCGGGACGCGTACATGAACTGGCCAGATTATAGTGCGTACCGCTTTCCGAAGCATCCAAAAAACCCTGCATTATATCCAGTACATGATAACCCATCTCCCCATTAGCCCTGTGCGGCCTTCCCGACAGCAGGGCATAAGCCATATCTGCAACACCCAGTCCCCGGCTGTTATCAGCATATCCATGGCTTAACGGTATTTCGGTCCATTCTTTTGCATCCTTCCGGCGTACAAAGACCGGTCCCCGGAAAGTATTTGGATCGGGAACGCTTAAGCTGCCTTCACTGCCGTATATCTCAATTCTGGGCAGGTTAGCGTCCCATATATCAAAACTAGTAATAACCGTCCCTACAGCGCCGTTTTCAAAATCCATAACACCGGCGATATGAGTAGGTGTTTCCACCTTTATCCTGGTACCATACTTTGGCTGGCTGGTAATCACCCTCTCCGGAAAGGTAACCCTGGCAGAACCGGTTATCCTTTTTACCGGGCCAATAAGTGAAACCAGGGCTGTCAGGTAATATGGCCCCATATCAAACATAGGTCCGCCGCCAACTTCATAGTAAAACTCCGGATCAGGATGCCAGCTTTCATGGCCATGACACGTCATAAATGCTGTTGCTGCTATCGGCTCTCCAATCCATCCATCATCAATCAGCTTGCGGCATGTCTGAAGCCCTGCTCCCATAAAGGTATCGGGAGCATTTCCTACAAGAAGGGCCTTGGATCTGGCAACCTCAAGTATCTTTTTCCCTTCCTCCCGGGTAGCAGCCAGGGGTTTCTCAACATAAACGTTTTTCCCGGCTTCCAGGGCTGCCAGGCATACCTGGGCATGGGCTTTGGGAACGGTCAGGTTAACCACAATCCGTATCTCGGGATCATTGAGAAGCTCATCTACAGAACAGGCTTTGGGTATATTAAACTCCTCAGCCCTGGCCTGAGCCTTTTCTGGTATAACATCTGCACAAGCAGCCACTTCAAGAATATCAAACTTTTGGCTGCAATTCTTTAAGTAGATTGCGCTTATATTGCCGCATCCAATTATTCCTATTTTTACTTTTTCCAAGGTATCAGTCCTTTCTCAAAAATATCCTTTTCAGCACTCTGTTAAAACATTCTCTTCATTGCCTCCATGGAAACGCTCTCTTTTATATTTTTAGCTATTTCCTTTCCTTCAGCTGCCCAGAGAAACCCTCTCCGCATGATGGTCCTGGGAGGTTCTGGTTCAAGTACATCTGCATGATGGCCTAAAGTACAATAGAATACTCTTCCCAATCCCCAGCGTTTTGTCCAGATTACAGGAACATCCACTTCCCCATTGGCGGCATGCGGCCCGTCCACCACCGGGTAACGGGTTGTAGCGAGAACTTCGATTGCAGGATCAATGTGTACATAATACTGTTCGCTTTTGACAGGAAAATCATCAATACCTTCAACTATGGGACTGGAACCTCTCTTAACATTTACCATGTACTCAACACCATCACCACCTGGATGGGCAACCCACTGTCCGCCCGTCATGAACTGCCATTGGACGCACTCTCTAAAGGCATCACACATACCACCATGACAGCCGGCAAGTCCCACACCGCTTGCAACCGCTTCCATTACCGGACCCACCTGCTCATTGGTAATCTTCCCCATAGTCCATACAGGAATGATAAGATCAAGAGCTTTCAGCTTCTCTACATCAAGAAAAGCATCCAGGGTATCGGAAATTTCCACTTCAAAGCCTTCCTCCACCAGTATATCCCGAAATAGCTCCGAAACCTTCACAGGCTCGTGACCGTCCCAACCACCCCGTACTATTAAGGCACTTTTTCCCATTTTTATTATCCCCCTTCGTAAAATATGTTATTGCATTATAAAGTTCGTCTATAGAAGAATAGTAAATTTGCAATCACAAAATATTTTATCATATATTTTGTGACAATTCATCTCCATTTAAGGAAAGATTTTCTTGTAATATCGTGATAAAAGAGTATAGCTGCAAAAAACCCCTTCGATTCATTCACTTTCGAACCGAAGAGGTTTTTTGCATATATCCTATATTATTCTTCTTTCACCAGATCACCGCGTATCAGGGCTTCCAAATCATCCAGCATACTGTATACCTGCTGTCTTGATATTACAAACTCAGACTTTCCATCTACAAATACAGCATAGAAGTCATTATCATAAGGTGTGTAGTTTACATGAACTTCCCTTACAGAGCCTTTATTTAGAAAGAATGTAGTCTTGACCTCGGGCTGCTCTTCCAGCTGCCGATCATTTTCGGCATCTGCCAAAAGCCCGATTAAACTCTGGTAATACTTCTTAAAAGGTTTTTCTTCAACTTCTTCTCCATCCACTTTATATGTCGTTATAACCTCATCCTCTTCATCTTCCTTTTCAGCCTTTTTAGTTTCCCTTGTCAGAGTTATAACATGGGTCTTCCCCCGGCCCTCAACAATAATTTTATCCACATCATCAATATTAACAATATAAGCAAATTTTTCAACTATTTCAAATGGCTTTGTCTCGAGAAATTTAGTTTTATTCTTGCGCATGGTATATACTATGTTGTCGTTTGCTGTCTTAAAATAAACGTCTTCACCATCTTCAGTTTCATCGCCAAAATATAAATGAAGGGTATTTTCCTTATCCTTTACAATCAATTCAAATGCGGGATCATCCAGACCATATTTCGACAGATCCGCCGGGTCATCTTCTATAATATCTTCTATGGAAAGAGCGGATATGGCATCCAGCACCTTTTCAAATTTGTCAGTGGATACTGACCTGGGATTGCTATAGGGCTGCACCATCTTCCATATACCGATATTGAACTGGGCTTCTTCCTCTGTCTGATCCGGTCTGCTTTCAATTTCTATAGTTCTTATATTCTTACCTTCTATTTTTAGGTACGTCAGTTCAATGGTATCAATCTCTGTTAACTTCTTTTCCCTGATATCCGCCAGCTTATACTGGAAGTGCTCTCCATGATTCATCCATACGGTATAAACTTTTGGATCGCCCTCGGCCATTAAATAGTACGTATTTCCTGCGGGGGTTTTATTTCCGAGGTACAAAACCCTTACAGTCCCGTCCTTAAGATAGGCAGTAGCTTTTACAGCGGGCTTATCCAACCCGTAAACAGACAAATCCTCAGGATTTTCATCGATCATCCTCTCGGCATATAAGCTGGAAAAACTATAGGCAATGTCATCCACGGCAGTCTCTTTCAGTTCAACCGGCCGGGAGTAATCAACAGTCCATTTATCATCTGCTTTTTCCAAAGTCAAAGTGCCTTCCGCGGATTCCAGGACCATTTTCACTATACTGTCCTTATCAAATTTTGATATCTCAATTTGCTCATCACTATCGTCCTCAGGCTCAGCCTTAGGACGGTTTGTGATATACAAATACACACCTGCCAACAGGGCTAAAGCAACTACCAAAGCAATAGCATTCCGCTGTCTCTTTTTCATAGATGCCTCCTCCTCAACCATACAAATAATCCTGATGCAAGTATGGCAAGCGGTATCAGGATTACGACCACGCCTGCCAGAATCAACTGCTGTGATGCATTTATATTAAGGCGCGGCACCGTCAGTGACTTGGGGCGTATGGATATATTCTCTTCCCTATCCTGCAGCCAGTTCAGGCTATTCATAAAGAAGTTGGTATTGCCGGGCACCTGTGAGGCCAGGCTGGAACCTAAGAAATCTGCGTTACTTATAACTACCAGTTTCGTCTCCTTTGTTTCATTGTCCTTATATATTTCATCGGTTATGGCGACGGCTATGTTAATGGGGCCTTCAATGTCTCCTTCTTCCTTCTCAAGGGTCGTGGCTTCCATATTGACCTTGGCCCATGAATTCTCCGAAGTCACAAGCAGGGGTTCAATTTTTAATGAGCGCTTTTTCATATCAAGAATTCTTATGCTCTGTGCTCCGGGAATTAGCATATACATTTTTTCGCTTCTCAATGGGCTTACAATACTGTGACTCTCCATCTGCGGCACCAGGTACAGAGGGTTGCCTGCATGCATGCTGTTGTCGCCTTCCACAACCAAACTGCGTTCCACGGTTATTCCATAGCTTTTCAGCAGCGATTCAAAATTGGGCAGTTCCTGGTTTTGAAATTTCATTATGAATATAGCCCTTCCCTGGTTCTCCAAATAATTCCGTATTTTTTCCTCCTCGTCTTTTGTAAGATCCCTTTCGGGCGCAAAAACTACCAGTGAATGAGCGTCTTCAGGTACCGCTTCCTGGGTTAAGAGGTTTAAACTTTCAGTCTGAAAATTCTCTACTTCAAGCTGTTTGCTTAATTCATACGGTATGGTGTTTTCACCATGGCCTTCCAGCAAGTATACCACCGGCAAGTCTTCTGCGGTTACATACAGTATTGCCCCCGTAAGCCGCTGTTCTACTGCCAGCGACTGTGCCTGGGCCTGGTAATTGCTGGTATAGCTGTAATTTACCAAATCATAGCGGCTGATTATTTTATACCGGTCACCGCTTTCTACGATCAAACTTCCCTTGACTAACGAAGTTCCGTCCTTCTCATATTTTGAAACCAGCTGAGGATATCTTTCAGGATCTATTGTTTTGAACGTAATTCTTTTCGAACGGGCTTGATACCGATCTATAATTTCCGTAATAATACGATCCTCATTCCCCGTCTCGTACAAACCGATTATATTAATATCCTGTTTAAGGCTGTCAAGCACCTTATATGTCTGGTCGGAGAGGGAAAACATCTGGTTCTGGGTTAAGTCCGCCTTCCAGTCTATCTGATCCACCACCAGGTTGATTACTATTACGATGGCAATAACAATTGCAGTTATCAGTGTTGCATAACCGCCGTACTTAAATTTATTACTTTTAAAAGAATTTTTTATATTGCTAAAGCTAATTTTTAAACCTGATTTCATTACCCTTCTCTCCCCCCTGTTAACTCCATCTTCTCTTCTCAATCATTCGTACCGTCAAAAACACGAATATGGAAGAAAAGCTTATATAATACACTATCGGGCTCAGACTCAAAATTCCCATTGAAAAATTGTCATACCGCTTAAGCAAAGAGAACCATTCCAAAGACCTGACAATTAAGCCGTCAAAGAAGAATTCATTAGTAAAATACAATGCTGCTACAATTCCAAGGCCAACTAATGCGACGGCCGCACAAACATATATATTTCTTATTGAAAAATATACCAGGGCTGCCACCCCGGCAACCAGCATACAAGCAAAAACTATGCCTGAAACTCTATCGGTAGGCAGTCCGGAAAGGACCCAATCCATTATCCATATGAATAATAGCGCACTAAATGTAACAACGGCAGCAATAACCTGATTATCGGTAAGTGAAGATACAAACAAACCAATCGAAATAAATGCAGAACCAAGTAAGAAGAAACCAATATATCCGCCAATTATTTCCCAAACCGCTATTGTGCCAAAAAAGCTTAATATTATTGGGTATAGACAAGTAATGAGCAATGTTATCAAAAATACTCCCACAGCGGCAAAGTATTTACCCAAAACTATACCCGTTACGCTTAAGGGGCTTGTCAGAAGAAGCTGATCTGTCTTTTGACGGCTTTCTTCCGACATCAGTCTCATGGTTAATATGGGAACCACTATCAGGAATATAAATGTTATGCTGCCCAATACGCCAAGATAACTTGGGTTGGCTTGAAATAAATTGGAATACGTAAAGAAAAAACCCGAAAGCAACAGGAAAAACCCCATAAAAATATATCCGGTCGGCGATAAAAAATACGCCCTCAATTCCCTTCTCAATACCGCTAGCATTTAGGAAACCTCCCTCTCTTGAGTTGTTACCTGCAGGAATATTTCTTCCAGTGTCAGATCGATGGGCTTCATATGCAGGATCGGATATTCGGCCCGGCTCAAGGCATAAAACACAGGCCTGCGAACATCGATATCCTTCTCAGCTTCAACCAGAATATCTACGGTACCGGGCTCCCTTGCGCCGGTTGACTCAACACTTTTTACACCTGCAAGGCCTCCGATTAATTTGAGAACCTGCTTCTCAGGGCCGGCCACCCTAATCGACAGCCTTCCTGTATCTCCTAAACGTCTGGATAGGTTTTCGGGTGTGTCGCTGGCAACAATTTTTCCCTTGTTTATAATCAGTACCCGTTCGCAAACCGCACTGACTTCCGGCAGAATATGAGAGCTTAGTATTATTGTATGTTCCTTTCCCAGTTCCTTAATAAGGTTACGGATTTCTATAATCTGTTTGGGATCCAGGCCTACAGTAGGCTCATCCAATATAAGGACCTGGGGTGCGCCTATTAATGCCTGCGCCAGCCCAACCCTTTGCTTATATCCCTTAGACAGGTTTTTTATTAACCTCTTGCGGACATCACCAATTTTGATCATGTCCATTATTCTGTCCAAATTTCTGGCTCTCGTTTTACGATCGATCTTTTTTATATCACTTACAAAATTAAGATATTCCTGTACCGTCATATCCATATAAAGGGGTGGAAATTCCGGCATGTACCCTATTCTCTTTTTTACTTCCTCAGGCTCCTCAAGAATATCAAACCCGTCTACTTTAACAGAACCCTCGGTTGCAGATAAATAGCCGGTGATAATGTTCATGGTAGTGGTCTTTCCTGCGCCGTTTGGGCCTAAAAATCCCAGGATCTCGCCTTTATCCACGGTAAAACTCACATTATCAACTGCTATATGTTGTCCGTATCGTTTCGTCAAATTTATAACCTGAACCAATTATATCCCCCCATCACAATATATATCTTTGCTTATATAGCTATAGGTTTTATTAATATTATAGCAAATGTTTTTATATAATGTATGAATAATTTGTGAATTTTTGAGCATACCAGCCTTATAAGCCGCTGCTCATAGCAATAATCTCAATACATATCATAATTGCAACCAAAACACCCGACCCAACAACAGGCAGCATCTCTCCCGGAGTAGGTTTTGTTTTCTCAAAAGCCATTTGGTATTGGGGCCCCGCCTTAGACTGAGTGGTACGATGAAGGGCAACAGCACATAAAAGAAAAAGCCCTAACGAAAACACTGCCATTACACCCCAGACTATAACAGTAGCTATCCACATTTCGGGAGGTATATTACTCATATTCTCCTGCACAACTTCTACACCCTGAAGGTAATTCTTAGCAATTTCCTGAGCATACATAAATGATACTGATATGGCATTTTGTGTGAAATGATATAGCACACCGGCAAATATTGAATCAGTTCTTATAACCACGTACCCGATCATTATACCGAGAAAAATAATGGCAGGTATATTGGTAATGCGCAAATGAAGGAAGGCAAAAAGCAGGCCGGTTGCAATTATTGACATTCTTGTGCCAAGCCTTTCATATCCTCTCAGAATAATACCCCTGAATAAAAACTCCTCAACCACCGCAGGGGTTAAAGCCATCACTAACAGGGCTGTTATATACTGCCTTCCATTGTTTATGGGTGGAAACTCCGGTACTATGGGTGTTCCGATAAAGCTTAATATCCTATACCATATTAAATTTATAAAAGATACTATGCCATAGCCAAACACCGCCATTCCCAGAACCAGAACCAATTCCTTTATACTAATTCTGTTTATCCGGAAAGTCTGCCTTATATTTGCTTTATTAACCAAAACATATATCAGAGGGGGAACACCTATCACCAGCATCTCCATTATAAAGGTAAAGACAAGCCATTGTTCAGTGTTCTCCAGTTCCAACCTGAATAAGCCAACCGCGCTGGACAACAGAATCATTAATACAAGAACTATTAAATACAGCAAATTACAGCCGAAAAGGCTCGGACATTTATAGCTCTGCGGTCCGGGCCTCCCATCATTAATATAATCCATAATGCTCTTCCTCCTCAAAATATTATCCGTCTATATGGGCTTCTTCCCCAGCAACATTTCAATAACATGTTCTTTTCCTTTTCTCAAAAAGCGGATACCTACCTTATCTCCCACCTTATATGAATAAATGGCGCTTCTGAGCTCCAGCATTTTAGTAACCTTCTTTTCTCCAATATAGGTTATTATATCGTCAATTCTCAAACCTGCTTTATACGCCGGTCCCCGCTCATCTATATCAACCACATACACGCCTTCCTGTATATCTTTTTCCTGCTTGTAATACCGCGCTATCTCTTTATCAAAACCTACAATTCCTATATACGGGGTAACAAACTCCCCATCCTTAATAATTTGTTCTATAACCGGCTTGGCTACGTCAATCGGAATAGCAAAGCCTATCCCTTCAGCACTGGATACTTTAATCGTGTTAATTCCGATAACCTCGCCGTTTGCATTGATCAATGGGCCGCCGCTGTTCCCAGGGTTTATCGATGCATCTGTTTGAATTAAATCCTCCATAAAATTCTGGCCGCGTTCCGTTGGTACCTGGACGGTACGGTTGAGTGCGCTTATAATCCCTGAGGTGACGGTATGTTTAAACTGCAGCGCCAAGGGAGTACCGATAGCAATAGCCAAATCCCCAACTTCAAGCTGCTGACTGTTTCCCAGAACAGCAGCAGGCAGGTTAACCGCATCCACCTTGATAATAGCCAGATCCAAAGTCGGGTCCGACCATAAGGTACGCCCTTCCAGTTCATCGCCATTTTGAAGAATAACACTTATATTATCAGGATTGCCCCCAACCACATGATCATTTGTCAATATATAGCCTGTTGAATGTACAATGACTCCGGAGCCAATACCCTCTACAAGCCGGGTATCATCCCATAACGAATCTCTCTTTAAGTGTGCTGTCGAAATCCCTACAACAGATGGGCTTACTTTCTTTATAATCCGGGAGACAGAACCGTGTCCAACATTACTTTCCTGTTTAAGCTCAACCGGTTCCGGATCCCCATCCTGTCGCTGTGAGTAGTTATAATCCGGCTCCCGCTGCGTTTCAGGGAAACTCCATCCACATGATGACAGCAGAAGCAGCAATTCTATTACCGTAAATATACGTATCAATGTGAAAAACCGTTCTTTTGACATATTCACGGTATTTCTTCCTCCTTATGCCGTTATTTGATATCACCCCCAATCCCGATATAAAAGCTATTCAATATGATAAAAGTTGCTGACTCCTTCTCTATACGTCATATCAATCACTACATCCTTCCCCGGCCGGATATCCTTTGATTTGAGTATACCCGTTACCGTTTCGTACGCAAGCTGCGGGAAATTGTTTTCCTTGCTCAAATGTGCCAGAAGGACATAGACTATTTTTCCTTTGAGCATCTCAACCAGGGCCAGGCCGGCCTGTTCGTTGGACAAGTGGCCGTACTTACCCATGATGCGTTTTTTTAACGGCCATGGATAAGAGCCCTCCTGAAGCATTTGTAAATCATGATTTGCCTCCAGTAAAATCAGATCCGAGTCCATTACCATTTTAGTAATTCTACTGTTAGTATGTCCTAAATCGGTGGCAATACTTATTTTTTTGCCGCCGTAATAAAAACAAAAACCTACCGGTTCAGCTGCATCATGGGGTATTGCAAATGATTGAACATTTATATCCTTTATATAAAAATCCATGTCGGTATAAAATACCTTCATATTATTACTTTTAATATTGCCAAGCTTTGATCTCATAGCCTCCCATGTATGTTCGTTTGCGTATATTGGGATATTGAATTTTCTGGATAATACACCGACTCCCTTTATGTGATCGGTGTGTTCGTGAGACACAAGAATGGCATCCAGTTCACAAGGGGATACATTGATGTCTTTAAGAGCCTTTATTATATATTTTGCCGGCAGCCCTGCATCCACCAGTACATTTGTTCTGTCTGTACCTATGTACGTAACATTACCGCTGCTGCCGCTTGAAAGCGAACATACTTTTAAACCCATTTAACATACTTCTCCCGTCTGTTGATTTTTCTTCAGCTATATAAAATCATCCTGCAGCTTGCCGGTATGAGATCCATTTGTCAGCCCAACCTTTATTATAATATATATTAAAATGCATGGCTATGTATTTTAATAAAATCTTTCCTGGCCGGGAAAGCCGTTTATATTTTTGCAGAATATTATGGAGCTTGCCTTCCTCTTGCGAAAAGGCTTAGAACCTGTCAGCGAAGCGGAGGACAGCCGGAACCAGTCTAACGCGATAGCGAGTTTTGGTGTAGGCCTGGAGCGAGCGCTGCAGGTTCTTGGCCTTGAGCTCCAGCAAGCGGAATAATATTCTGCACAATCACTATACCCGATAGTACGATTACCAATGTGCATTATGTGAAGAACACTACAGAGCTTGCCTTGTGAAAAGGCTCAGAACCTGTTAAAATATTGCTGTACAAAACATACCTGATATCATAATACTTAAGAATTATCAATACACGACTGGCTTAATTGGTAGAGGAGAACAGCAATATGAGAGAAATACATGCAGATAGAATTACCGAAACGGTTGCCCGTCTATGCATAGATGCTTGTTATCATATAGGAGACGACGTCAAGGCACTTATTGAAAAAGCCCGGGACACAGAGGTATCCCCCCATGGCCGTAAAATACTGGAACAACTGATCGAAAACATCAACATATCCGCTGCCCATGGCCTGCCCGTTTGTCAGGATACCGGCATGGCTGTTGTTTTCCTGGAAATTGGTCAGGATGTCCATATAACCGGCGGGAATATCTCCCAGGCCGTAAATAAGGGAGTTCACCAAGGGTATCGCAAGGGATATCTGCGAAAATCGGTCCTGACACCTTTGGATCGGATAAATACAGGTGACAATACCCCGGCGGTAATACACACCGAGATAGTGCCCGGAGACAGGCTCAGAATAATTGTTGCTCCCAAAGGATTTGGCAGCGAAAATATGAGCCGGCTTAAAATGATGAAACCTGCCGAAGGTATACCAGGAATAAAAAACTTCATACTTGAGACGGTCATTAATGCCGGCGGTAACCCTTGTCCTCCCGTAATAGTTGGCGTCGGAATAGGCGGCACAATGGAAAAGGCGGCCTATATATCAAAAAAGGCATTGCTGCGCCGCGCAGGTACTCACAATCCGGATCCTTTTATAGCAAATCTGGAACGGGAGATGCTGGACAGTATCAATAAAACCGGGATAGGCCCAATGGGATTGGGAGGAATAGTTACAGCTTTAGCCGTTCATATTGATACCTATCCCACCCACATTGCCGGCCTCCCGGCAGCCGTCAACATACAGTGTCATGCTGCCCGCCATAAAGAAGCCTGGCTCTGACAGCCTTAAGGAGATGTTTATATGAATGAGATAAAAATATTGCATGCACCCGTCTTTTCCCATGAGCTGAATTCGCTTACTGCCGGAGATTCTGTATATTTGACCGGGACTATATATACAGCCCGGGATGCCGCTCATAGGTTAATATATCAAATGATTATGGAGGGAAAGCCGCTGCCGGTTGATTTTGAAGATCAGGTGATTTATTACGCCGGGCCTTGTCCGGCAAAGCCCGGCCATATCATCGGATCCTGCGGCCCTACCACAAGCAGCCGTATGGATGTTTATACCCCCCTGCTGCTGGACAGGGGGCTGAAGGTAATGATTGGGAAGGGGCCGCGCTCTCCTGAGGTAATAGATGCAATGGTAAAACATGGTGCCGTTTATCTGGCTGCAGCCGGTGGCGCCGGCGCTTTGATAGCATCCTGCATAAAACATGTTGAAGTGGTGGCCTTCGAAGATTTGGGTACCGAGGCAATTCACCGGATACAAGTAGAAAACATGCCGCTTATAACAGCCATAGATTCAAAAGGAAATAATCTCTATAAAACCGGGCCTCGCCGCTATTCACGGTTGGAAATATAGTTTATCAGCCTATGCTTCGCGTCCTCCCTAAATAACTCTGCAGGACTCATAAAAACAGTAATTTGATCCAAATATAAAAGCCAGGAAATTTCCTGGCTTTTTTTCACTTATAAAAATATATCAATTACATCATTATTTCATTGTAATTTATTGATTGCCAACCACCGATAAATGCGTACCCCGCTGCTCCGTATCCATTCTTTCAATGTCAGCGCCAAGGCTCACCAGTTTTTGTTCCAGCCGTTCGTAGCCTCTGTCGATATGCTTAACGTTTGTAATCTCTGTTACACCATCGGCCATCAGACCGGCTATCACCAAAGCAGCTCCTGCCCTCAAATCGGTAGCCACTACCGGCGCACCGGTCAGGCAGTCAACCCCTTCAATTATTGCCACCCTGTCTTCCACCTTGATTATGGCACCCATGCGCCTTATCTCCTCAATATGCCGGTATCTCGCTTCCCATACATTTTCCGTAATAATACTTGTCCCTTCGGCTACACTCAACAATACCGATATCGGCTGTTGAAGATCGGTAGGAAAGCCCGGATAAGGAAGGGTTTTAACATTTGCCTTTCTGGGCCGTCCGGTTCCCCTGACCCTGACATAATCGTCACCTTCTTCCACTTCCATACCCATCTCAAGAAGCTTGGCAGAAACCGCTTCAAGGTGTTTCGGTATAACACCTTCTATCCTGACATCACCCTGGGTAGCAGCTGATGCAATCATGAAGGTTCCGGCCTCAATCTGATCCGGTATAATGCTGTACTCACAACCGTAAAGCTTATCTACTCCCTTTATCTTTATGGTGTCGGTACCCGCACCCTTTATATTAGCCCCCATACAATTCAGGAAGTTGGCTACATCCACCACATGAGGTTCTTTTGCTGCGTTTACTATAGTAGTCGTACCTTCTGCTTTTACGGCTGCCAACATAATGTTTATGGTGGCGCCGACACTTACAACGTCAAGGTATATTTCACTGCCGATCAGCTTGTCAGCTTTAGCCTTTATAAGGCCGTGCCCTATAGATAACCGGGCTCCCAGGGCTTCAAATCCCTTAACATGTTGATCTATCGGCCGTGCCCCTATCTCGCAGCCGCCCGGAAATGATATTTCAGCCCTGCCGAAACGTCCCAACAGCGCTCCCAGCAGATAGTAGGAAGCCCGCATACGACGAACTATGTCAAATTCAGCACGATAATCGCCTATATTGGCAGCATTTATTATCATCCGCCTCTTGCCGGGCTCAAACACAACTTGCGCGCCCATCTGTCTTAAAATCTCAGATAATACCAACACATCATCAATATACGGCAAATTATCGATTACGCATGTCTCTTCAGTTAACAATGCTGCCGGTATCACTGCAACAGCAGCATTTTTAGCGCCGCTTACATGTACGCGGCCGACAAGCTTTTTCCTACCACGTATTATTAGTTTCTCCAATCTACCGTTCCCTTCCCGTTATGGAAAGGAACTTCACCTCCCAACTTCAACCAACCGTATCAGAACACAACTGCGTCCATCAATCCGATATTATATATTGATAATTCCATTGTTATTCTACCACAATACCAACTAAATTCTATATTAAATATATTTAAATTTGTATTAAGCGTCATTAACAAGTTTGTCCATTTTTTCCACAAAAAATAAATGCTCGATCAATGCCCGCATCCGCTGCATCCACTACAGCTTCTTCCGGAACACCCTCCGGAATCTGACAGGCCGCCCAGCATGCCAAAATAACATTTTCCCTCATATACTCGTTTAACATCCCTGCTTCCGCATTCGGGACACGTTACTTTGTCCATTTGACTGGTGTATACCAGCTCATCAAACTTATTTCCGCATTTACCGCACTGAAAATCCAACAACGGCATATATTATCCTCTCCAATATGTCTAATATAATGCTTATAATAAAGTATAACGTCTTTTTTTAAAAAAATCAATCAAAATAAAGTTCCATTTAGTGTAAAATCACTCCAGCTGTCGCTGGAAAAATGCATCCCATGATTTTCCCGTTACCTCTTCACATGCTTTTTGCAAATCAGTATGAGCAGCATTGGAGAACTTATTGTTCTCAAAATATTTCCGTAAAATTTCATAGAATACCTCGTCACCGGTTATCCGGTGCATTTCCCGGAATATGCCGGCTCCTTTCCTGTATACAATCAGATCATATAATATCCAGTCGGAAAATTTGTATATAGGCTGGTCAACCGCAGTATTTATTTCCTGTTCATCCAATATATACTTTTCCAGAGATGATTGTGTCCCTTCACCTGTTATTATGTTGTAAATTTCATTTTCTTTGTCCTGTCCATACCTGTGCCCATAGTACAATACTGTTGAATACTCGGTCAATGCCTCATCCAGCCAGGGTTCATCTATTTGATCGTTCCCTACAATCCCATACCACCACTGATGGGCAGTTTCATGCACCGTTACATATTCCAGCCAAAAAAGCTGCTCTTTATCATACAAATTTTTATCTATCATAACCAGGTTGGGATACTCCATGCCTCCAACAAAAAAATCCGACTGTACTACCGAAAACTGCCGGTAAGGATACATCCCAAAACAGCTATTGAATATTTGCAACGCATATGCGGCGTAATCCAAAGCCCTTAATCCACTTTCCCTGCTCTCAGGAAAAAAATATGAATACACCGTAGTTTGATCTACCTGGCGGGACCCGATCTCAAACCTTTCGCTTGCAATCCAGACAAAGTCCCTCACAGCCAATGCCTCTATTTCCCAAATCCTGTATTCACCTTCATCCTTAATCTCCGCTATATCACCGGTCGAAGCTATGACATAGCCGGAAGGCACTTTTATATTGACAAAGTAATTTGATACATCGCTGTAGAAAGGATCTCCGATAGCATAATACGGATCCGTATTCCAGCCGCTATGATCATATACACATGAAACAGGATACCAGTTTGCTATATTGAAGGTATTCTCTCCATAACCAAACCTGCCGATGGAATTTGGAATTATGACACTGTACTCCATTGCAATGTCTGTACTGCCGCCGGGTTTCAAAGGTTTATCCAGCATGACAGCCAATATGTTGTTATTGTAGCCTCCTATCTGGTAGTCAACCGGAGAATCACCAATACTAACTGATTTCAAATCAATCCATCCGGGAGAAAAACCATTTGGATATGCAGCATCTTTTTCATCGGATAAAAACGGCAGCCTTTTTTCTTCTTTAAATGCATTCGGATAAAGATGGAAGTATATGCTGTTGAATTCAATATCATCCCTGTTTACCAGCTTTACATTTTGCTTGCAGATTAACCGTGCATTCTCAGGATCAAATATAACATCAATATCGTATATACTCAAATCCTTGCTGATTTCTAACAACTCAGCCCCGGGTTGTCTTTCATATTCCCTGCCGGAGCGGGCGTATCTATTGAGGTAAGCTCCTCCTAATGATGCTATCAGTATGCAAATAAGGAGTATGGCAAAAAAATTACGCCTGTTTTTTTCAGTCATAAAAATAATAAACTTCATTCTCCTGCCCCCAAATAACGCAGGTTTTTTACCCGGAAACTGGGTAATATTAATCAATGTATGGAAGTTCAACATAAAATGTAGTTCCCTGGTTGACCTTGCTTTTCACACGAATGCTTCCATTGTGATTCCTGATGGTATTTTTGCACAAGATCAGTCCCAGACCGCTGCCATTCTTTTTTGTTGTAAAAAACAGTTTAAAAATCCTTTCCAAGTTTTCTTCCTCGATCCCCACCCCCGTGTCTTCAAATTCGATCAACGCCTTTCCGTGTTTTTGAATCCTTGACAGCCTTATGGTCAACGTTCCTCCATCTTCCATGGCGTGTATTGCATTTTCAATCAGATTAACAAATGCCTCCTGTATAGAGTCCTTGTCAACTTTAGCATAGATGTCATTATTCGTTAGAAAAATCTTGATATCAACGTTCGCCATATGAGCCTTTGGGATCATTATATCAACAGTATTTTTAAGCAAGTCATTTAAAGAAAGTCTGACAAAATTTAACTGAACGGGTTTGGTTAAAGTTCTGAAATCATTTAACATCTTACTGACATGGTTTATTTCCATCAGTATTCTCTCAGCTCTCGAACGGTCAAGAATGCTCTCCAGCTGAAGCAGCTGTACGTATGCACTGATTGTTGACAAGGAATTCCGGATTTCATGTGAAATCATGGAAGCAATATTAATGACATCGTTGTTGAATCCCGATAACTTCTGGTTTAAAGTTTCCAGCTCTTTATTCATACTGGTAAGCTGAATCTGGTTCTCGATCCCTTTTGCAGCTAAACCAAGCATTCTCAATATATTATAGTTGGCAGTTTCTGACGGAACATAGATTCCCAGTGCTCCTAAAATCTCATGATTAGAATCATGTATAGGAACCCCAAATCCCGCCCATTTCTTAAAAACGTCCAAAAAATGCTGATCACCAAACACAGCAATTGGAACATTGGAAATTATACAGGTACCCAGACAATTGGTTCCCATATTCTCTTCGCTAACTGACTGCCCAACGTCTATTCCCAGTTCAACAAGTTCCGGAACATGGCCTGTTTTATTGATTATAACATACTCTTTACTGCATATAATTATGATATTCTCGTCAGTTGAAATCATTTTTTTGAGATCTTTGATATATGTCAGTGCAATATCTATAAGATTTTTGTTCTGTTTTACCAACTTATCCAGTTCTTCGGCTGAAACCTTTTTCAGGTGGGGCATATCCTCCGGCAGCATACCGTTGTTCAGACATCGTTCCCATGATGACAATATATACTTTCTGATGGATATAATGTCATCGCTATATTCTTCCTCCATATGGAAGCTTTTTCTGTTTACCATATTGCCGCTCCCCCATCATACTGACAAATAGCACAAGCAGAACTGATTCTACCATTTTACATATTATTTCATCCATATTTTTCTTTATCAATTATTACCAATAATTGTATGTTTATAACTTCTACACATATAAAGAAATTCCTTCATTTTTTAATGCTTGCCATAAAACTTTATAAATACCATGCCAACAGGACATTAATATATTTATAAATCATCCGGATAAAATATGCTGCTGCTAAACAAATTACTTAGTTATATTCTTCAATAAAGCTGCAATCCAAATCGCGTTTTGTTTGACATGACATAGGTTTAAAATTATAATCAAATAAACCATGTTCTGACAAAGGAGAAAAGCAATATGGCCAATCGCAGTACAGGCACTGATTTAACTGAAGGAAGCATAATAAAACACCTGATAAACTTCTCAGTCCCCTTGCTGTTAGGTAACGTTTTTCAGGCATTATACAATACCATTGATAGTATTTGGGTAGGACAGTTCCTCGGAGCTGAAGCCCTGGGAGCGGTGTCGGTAAGCTTCCCTATTATATTCATCCTGATCTCCCTGGTTACCGGCATAACCATGGCTACTTCGGTACTGGTGGCACAGTATGCCGGTGCAAAAAACCCCGAAATGATAACAAATACAATGAACAATTCCTTTTTATTGCTGGGAATGGTGGCTGCCGTTGTCACAATTCTGGGTATATCATTCAGTAAACAGATTCTGGTTTTGCTGAACACTCCCCAGGACATTCTTGCATATGCCGTCGAATACCTGAATATATATCTGCTGGGGCTTATCTTCGTGTTCGGCTTTAATGTAATGAGCGCTGTTTTAAACGGGCTGGGAGAACCCAGGACTCCCGTGAAATTCCTGATTGCAGCAACTATCACCAATATCATTCTTGATCCGCTTTTTATATTTGGTATTGGTATTTTCCCCAAAATGGGCATTGCAGGCGCGGCGCTGGCTACCATAATATCACAGGCATTGGCTTTTGTATTGATACTGTTTTATTTATATAGAAAAAACCATATTATCAGCCCTAAGATAAAAGATTTTAAGTTCATAGGAGAACTTTTATGGAAACTGGTCAAAATAGGTCTTCCGGCAGGTATACAACAGATCGTGGTATCCATGGGCCTGACCATAATGGTTGGTATAATAAATTCATTTGGCTCCGATGCGGTGGCAGCATTCGGGGCTGCATCAAGGCTGGATCAGTTTGCCCATATGCCAGCCATGTCCTTTGGCATGGCTGTATCGGCCATTACGGGACAAAGCCTGGGAGCAGCAAAAACCGAAAGGGTCAAAGAGGTTTTTAAATGGGGAAGCATTCTTGTGAGCAGTATCACTGTAGTATTGGTTATATTAGCTTTAGCAATACCAAAGGCTTTTCTGCAGATTTTCACCAGTAATGCTGATGTGTTGAATATCGGAAGCGTCTATCTGAGAATTGTGGGGCTTTCTTATATCCCTTTTTCTTTGATGTTTGTTTCAAACGGTATATTAAGGGGAGCAGGAGATACTTTCCCTACAATGGTTTTTTCCTTCGTATCCCTATGGATGATACGAATCCCGCTCGCCAGATATCTGTCCTCACTGGAAAGCTTAGGGGTAAACGGTATATGGATCGCCATATCAACCAGTTCATTTATATCAATGGTTCTCAGTCAGGCTTACTACAAAATGGGCAGATGGAAAAACAAAAAGCTGACACAGATATAAACCACGTTGGTAAAAATTATTAGACAAAATGCATTAATACTGATAAAAGTTATTAAGTACAATATTTGTGGTATAATATATATAAAGTCAGCATATATATAATCATTAACAGGGAGGTGAGTATATGAACCGCATTGAGAAGCAGGTATACTTTGATAAGCTGACAGAAGTGTGTGAATTTGTTAATCTGGCATCGCGGTATGACTGCGATATAAAAGTAAGGAGCAGCAGCCATGAGGTGGATGGGAAGAGCATACTGGGGATTTTGGCGCTGGCCTTGTGGAAACCGGTGACAGTATCAGCCTGCGGAACCGATGCTCATGAATTTGCAGATAAACTGACATCTTTCCAGCCTCATTGAAAAAGGTATCCCAAAACAAGTAATTTATACGGGATACCTTTTTTGTTGATGCTGATTAAAATATACTAAATGTAACCCCTGTATAGTATCAAAAACACCGTCTCCAGACTACGCTTCCATCAGGAAGGCATAATAACCGCGCATAGCTTCATAGATATCTGCCTTGCTGGCTACCTCCCAAGGAGCGTGCATATTGTGAAGCGGTACACCACAATCAATTACTTCCATGCCATACTCAGCCAATATATAAGCAACGGTACCTCCGCCGCCTTGATCGACCTTGCCAAGTTCGGCAGTCTGCCATGAAACGCCATGTTTATCCATTATTGCCCGTAAACATGCCATATATTCTGCATTTGCATCATTGCTTCCCGATTTTCCCCGGGAACCGGTATACTTATTGAAGGTCAACCCTTTACCCAGGTAGGCAGAATTGCGTTTCTCCATAACCGAAGGATAATTGGGATCAAACCCGGCGCTTACGTCACAGGACAGCATCCTTGAATTGGCTAACGCACGCCGCAGTATAAGTTCATTGTAATTGCCCATGAGATTTATAATCTCTGCCAGGACGTTTTCAAAAAACCTTGAAGTCATTCCTGTGGCCCCAACGCTTCCTATCTCTTCCTTATCCACCATTAAAGCCACACAAGTCTTTTCAGGATTTTTTATCCTCATAAGGGCTTCAAAGGATGTATAGGCACACACCCTGTCATCGTGCCCGTAGGCCATAACCATGCTTCGGTCAAGCCCATAATCCCTGGCCTTCCCGGCAGGGACAACTTCCAATTCAGCTGATACAAAATCCTCTTCGGTAATCCCGTATTTTTGATTTAAAAGGCGAAGTATGTTTTTCTTGACCCGCTCCTTTTCACCGTCATTTCCAGCCTTTATGGGTATGCTGCCAATACAGATGTTCAAATCTTCTCCCTCAATACCCTTGGAAAGTTTTTTCTCCATCTGATCGGCAGCCAGGTGAATAAGAAGATCCGAGACTCCAACCACCGGGTCATCGTCCTCTTCTCCTATTACAACTTCAATCACATTGCCGTCTTTTTTAACCACCACTCCATGTATAGCCAATGGTATTGCCACCCATTGATATTTCTTAACTCCTCCGTAGTAGTGGGTTTCCAGCATAGCCAGATATGTATCCTCATATAAGGGATTTTGTTTTAAATCAAGCCTTGGCGAATCTATATGAGCTCCCAGGATCCTCATACCCTTTTCCAAAGGCTGTGTGCCTATTACAAACAGCGCCAGGGTTTTACCCATGTTATTGGCATACAATCTATCACCCGGCTTTACACTGCCTCCCTCAGCAATAACGGTTTCAAGATCCCTGAATCCATTCTTCTCGGCCATGGCTATAAACTCTTTTACACATTCCCTCTCAGTTTTACACTTTGATATAAAATCCTTGTACCCTTCTGAAAATAAAAATACTCTGTCCATCTCCTCCTGATTGTATTTATCCCAGGCATACTGATAGTTATTCATTATGTCACTGCCTTGTTTTTTGTCCGGTATCATATCCGTTTCATCTCCTTCATTCCGGTTCTGTTGTAGATAATTATACTGGAATTAACATTACAGAATTTAAATCATAATAAATTTTATCACTCATCCCTGTAAATGTAAACAGTCGTATTGCCGGGTTTTCATTCCACTCTGTCTGTATAAATGCCAGGCTGCTAAACCAGCCCAAAAAACCGGGCAGACTGTGCAACAATAAAACAGACGGCAATTCCGGTAACAGTTGGAACAATAAAGGATATCAGCGTCCATTTCCAGCTTCCAGTCTCTTTCTTAATGGTCAGCAGAGTGGTTCCGCAGGGAAAATGATTGAGGGAAAACAACATGGTACACAGAGCCGTCACCCATGTCCATCCGTGTCCTTCCAGCAACTGACGAAGTGCATGCAGGTTATCCAGTTCAATTATAGCACCTCCGGACATATAACTCATAATGACCACCGGAATTACTATCTCGTTGGCCGGAAATCCCAGTAAAAAAGCCAATAATATGTATCCATCCAGTCCTATAGCCCGGGCAAAAGGATCGATAAATCCGGTACAGTGTTCCAGCAGGGTTGCATCAAATATGGTGACATTTGCTATAAACCATATAATTACTCCTGCCGGGGCGGCTACCATAACAGCCCTGGCCAGAACAAATAAAGTGCGATCCAGTAATGAGTGGATAATAACCCTGCCTATTTGAGGTTTTCTATATGGAGGAAGCTCCAGGGCAAAAGATGAAGGCAATCCTTTTAAAACCGTACATGACAATACTCTGGATACAGCCAGGGTTATTACAACGGAAAACACTATAAGGCCCAGTACCGTAACAGCAGCCAATACCGGCTGTATTGCCCCTGCACGGCCGGCAATAAATACGGCGGATAAAGCAATCAAAGTTGGAAACCGCCCATTGCAGGGCATATAATTGTTTGTTATTATACCGATCAATCTCTCCCGCGGGGAATCAATGATTCTGCATGCAGTAACGCCAACAGCATTGCACCCCAGCCCCATGCACATTGTCAGGGCCTGTTTCCCGTGGGCACATGCCTTCTTAAAAAAATAGTCGAGCTGTCTCTTATACACATCT
>DGEI01000012.1 GCA_002385885.1 Firmicutes bacterium UBA3930 | reverse complement strand
AAAGTAGAAAGATATTCATATGATTTCATAACACCTTCGGCAGCAAGGGGCATACTAGAATCCATTTACTGGAAACCCCAGATAAAATGGAGAATAAATCGGATCCATGTGCTGAAAAAGCCGGAGTTTACGACAATACTAAGAAATGAGGTCGACTGTAAAATATCTGATTCTGATGTGAGAAAACTTATGAAAGGTAGCAAATCAGCAAAAGGGTATATTGATACCACGCAATCAATCCAGCAAAGATCAGCTACAGTCCTGAAAAACGTAAAATACGTCATTGAAGCAGATTTCATAATGACCGGGATAAACAGCGAAGAAGGAGACACGCCTGAAAAACACTATAACGTAATCCTTAGAAGGCTGAGAAATGGCCAGTATTTCCACAAAAGTTATCTTGGCGCGCGGGAATTCCCGGCAAAAGTTACCCTGCTGGAAGGTGAGTGCCCGAAAAGTGAACTGGTTGGAGAACAAGATTATGGATTGATGCTATATGACATGGATTACAGCGACAAAAACAACATAACACCGATATTTTTCCGGGCTAAAATGGTAGATGGCGTTGTAGACCTTACCAATGTGGAGAAAGTGAGGTGATTTAATGCTGCGTGATTTGGTACGGTATTATGAAATCCTTGCGGCTGAGGAAGACAGCACCATACCCCAAATAGGATATGGCACAGCTAGTATTTCTTTCTCTCTAAATATTGATGACGACGGTAATCTTATCAATATTACTTCATGCAAAATAGCCGCTGGAAAGAAAACGGTTGCAAAACCTATGACAGTACCAGAGCCGGTAAAAGGGAGAACAACAAAAATACTGCCTGACTTCCTTTTTGGAAATTCCAGCTATGTATTGGGATTCGACAATAAAGGGAAGCCTGACAGAGCGAAGGCATGTTTTGAATCATTTAAAAAGTATAACATCTCGATACTTCGTAATGCGCGCTGCAAAGAAGCAAACGCAGTTGTTAAGTTCCTGGAGAAGTGGAATCCCGGAAAAGCTTTGGACAATCCGGCAATCAGTGAGAATATTGACGAGATATATAAAGGTGCAAATTTTATATTCCGTTATAATGGCAATGTTGATGTACATAATGTACCGGCAGTAAAAGAGGCTTGGATGCAGTATAAGAGTAAATCATCCGAGAGTCCTGTCCAGCAATGCCTCGTTACCGGAGAGAAAGCTCCAATAGCTATTTTGCATCCAGATATAAAAGGGCTATATAATGCACAGGCAGCCAAAATTAAACTTGTTTCCTATAATAGAGAGGCTTTTGAATCTTACAACACATCAAAAGAAAAAAGACAGGGCCTGAACGGCCCGGTGAGTGAGTATGCGGCTTTTGCATACGGGACTGCACTTAATGCATTGCTTGCGGACGAAAGCCATAAAATCATACTGGGCGACACCACTGTGGTTTTCTGGGCTGAAACAACGTCTGTGGTTTACCAGGACATGTTTTCATTGTTCCTGGACTGTTCGCAGTTACATGCTCAAGAGGGAAATATGAAGACAGTGCGTTCACCACTGGCAGAAAAGACAATAAGAACTGTACTGGAAAAAATAGCTCAGGGCAAAACGGCGGATGTCGAAGAGGTGTATAAGGAAGCAGTAGACAAAAATGTACGATTCTATATCTTGGGGATGTCTCCTAACGCAGCAAGGATTTCTGTTCGTTTCTACCTTAAAGGGTCCTTCGGCAGCTTTATGGGAAAAATACAGCAGCATTACGAAGATATGGCGATACAAAAACAGTACGATAATGAAATGACTTTTGTGCCAGTATGGAAAATACTTGGGGAAACTCAACCAAAGACTTCTGATGACAGATCGGTTTCTACTTATTTATCGACATCGCTGATGCGGGCTGTCCTGTTGGGAGAGGATTATCCCAACTCGCTGTATCAAACGATTTTGCTAAGGATACGGGCGGAGCAGGACATCAATTATTATAAGGCGTCCGTTGTAAAAGCCTGCCTTATCCGGAAGGCCAGAAAATCCGGAAATAATATGGTTAAGGAGGTTTTATCATTGTCTCTGAATGAAAACTCAAACAACAAGGCATACATATTGGGGAGGCTTTTCGCAGTTCTTGAGAAAATCCAGAAGGATGCTAATCCAAGCATCAAGTCAACTATTCGCGATAAGTATTTCTCATCTGCCAGCACAACACCAGCTGCTACTTTCCCGACTTTACTCCAGTTAGCACAACACCATATTTCTAAGTTGGATTATGGTGTGTATTACGACAAGTTGATTGGCGAAATACTGGACAAGCTTGCTGTTGAAGACAATCCTTTCCCTAAAAACCTGTCGCTAGATGAGCAGGGTATTTTCTATCTTGGCTTTTATCATCAGCGTAACTGGCTCTATAAAGGTAAAGACTCACAGGAGTAATTACTTAATGAAAAATTGATATATGGAGGTTAATGTCATGAGTGAAGTGATTAATAACAGATATGAGTTCAGTCTTTTCTTCGAGGTTGAAAACGGAAATCCAAACGGCGACCCTGATGCAGGCAATATGCCAAGAAGGGATGCAGAAACAGGGTATGGTATCATAACTGACGTCTGTCTGAAGAGGAAAATTAGAAACTATGTCGACATAGTTAAGCAGGATGCTATAGGTTACAAAATATACGTAAGAAATGGAATACCGCTCGATACAAATAGGAAATGGGCATATGAAGAGTGCAAGGTTGAAGTGCCGGTAAAGAATGGCAAAGTAACAGCAGATGAACCGGCAGATAAGGAGGAATTCAAAAAACTGACAAGATTCATGTGTGACAATTTCTACGACATTCGTGCATTTGGGGCGGTAATGACATTGGCATATAACTGCGGCCAGGTCAGAGGACCAGTGCAGCTGGGCTTCGCAAAAAGCCTGGATGTAATATCTCCCCAGGAAATTGGCATTACAAGCTGTACATATGCAAATGAAGGGGAAAAGAGCTCTAAAATGGGCAGAAAGAACATTGTGCCATATGCTTTATACAGAGTTGATGGATTCGTTTCTCCATGTCTGGCGCAGAAAGAAACTGGTGGAACAGGATTTTCAAATGATGATTTGCAACTGCTGTGGAAAGCACTAATAAACATGTTTGATTTTGATCATTCTGCTGCAAGAGGCAAGATGGCTTCTAGAGCCTTATTCGTATTCAAGCATGACAGCATATATGGAAATTGCCCGGCTTATAAACTTTTTGAAGCCATAACTGCTGTTAAGAAAGAGGAAGTAACCGTGCCGAGAAGTTTCAGCGACTACGTGATCAGCGTCAACGAAGATGAAATTCCCAATGGCGTTACTCTTGAGAGGTTATTGTGATGGCGTATAAAGAAGATGAATACCTCAGCCTTTCAGGCATACAGCATTTCATGTTCTGCCGGAGGCAATGGGCACTGATCCATATCGAGCAGCAGTGGGAAGAAAACCTGCGAACTGTTGAAGGACGCCTTTTGCACGAGAGAGCCCATGATTCAATGAAAACCGAAACCCGCGGTGATGTCATAATCACTCGCGGGCTTCCGGTATTCTCAAAAGAACTCGGTGTATATGGTGTTTGTGATGTTGTCGAGTTCCACCGATCTGATGACGGTGTTTGCTTGTTTGGACGTGAAGGCAGGTATCTACCCTGCCCGATCGAATACAAAAAAGGCCGTCCAAAAGAAGCTGACATGGATCGCCTGCAATTGGCTGCTCAGGCCATTTGCCTGGAAGAAATGCTGTGTTGTTCTGTAAAATCTGCATATCTTTATTACGGCGAGACAAGACACAGGGTCGAAGTTCCAATCACGCAGGAAGTCCGTGATAAAGTAGGGAGTGTATTTGCAGAAATGCACCATTACTATAACCGCAGACATACACCAAAAGTGAAGCCGACGAAGCAATGCAAAGCATGTTCATTAAAGGATATTTGTCTTCCCGTGTTGTGCAAAAGCAAGAGAGCAGGTGCCTTCATAAATCAAATGCTGAAGGAGGAAATCAGTGAAGAAGCTACTTAATACACTATATGTCACTTCTGCTGACTCATATCTGTCCCTTGACGGAGAAACGGTGGTAGTACTAAACCAGGATAAAGTTTTAGGCAGGATACCGCTGCATAACCTTGAAGGGATAGTAGCATTTGGTTATACGGGTGCAAGTCCCGCCTTAATGGGTGAATGTGCAAACCGCAATATTTCATTGTGTTTTCTTAACCCCAACGGCAGGTTTCTTGCCAGAGTCACAGGCAAGGTATACGGGAATGTTACACTACGAAAGGAGCAATACCGGATTTCAGATGATCCTGAATTATCCTGCAGAATTGCAAAAAATTTCATCATTGGCAAAGTGTTCAATGCAAGATGGGTAATAGAGAGGGCCACCAGGGAACATTCTCTCAGCGTTGACTGCGAGAAACTGAAAAAGGTATCTTCCCAACTCCAGAATTTTATAGAACTGATCCGGGAATGCACATCGACTGAACAACTGCGTGGCTATGAGGGTGAGGCTGCATCATTATATTTTTCAGTGTTTGATGGTCTCATATTGCAGCAAAAGGAACATTTCTATTTCAGAGGAAGAAACAAAAGGCCGCCGATGGATCGTGTGAACGCATTATTGTCGTTTGTTTACACACTGTTGGCGAATAATACTGCTTCAGCGCTGGAAACTGTAGGGCTCGATCCATACGTTGGCTTCCTGCACACTGATCGGCCTGGGAGGATATCACTGGCACTTGATTTGATGGAAGAACTCAGGCCGGTTATGGCAGACCGTTTTGTCCTTTCGCTGATAAATAAACGCATAATAAATGCTGACGGGTTTAATATCAGAGAAAATGGTTCTGTGGAAATGACTGACGAAACCAGAAAGGCAGTTTTAACACACTGGCAAAACCGAAAGCAGGAGACCATAAAACATCCATTTTTGGAAGAAAAAGTAGAGTGGGGACTGGTACCATACGCTCAGGCTTTGCTGCTTGCGAGGACTATAAGAAATGATCTTGACGAATATCCACCTTTTTTGTGGAAGTAGGTGAATGATTAAATGCTGCTACTGATAACTTATGATGTCAACACTGAAACCGATAGTGGTAAAAGGCGGCTCAGAAAGGTGGCGAAGGTTTGCATGAATTATGGTCAACGTGTACAGCACTCTGTATTCGAATGTGTATTAGATGCTGCCAGGGCCAGAGAACTGAAAGCAAAGCTGGAGAAGCTGATCGACAAGGAAAAGGACAGTTTACGGTTCTACAACTTAGGCAACAATTACAAATCAAAAGTTGAGCATATTGGAGCAAAACCAAGTTTTGATATGGAGGGGGTACTGACTTTATAAGTTGTTTGGATAGTTTATTATTGAACCGTGTTTTTGCTGGGTGCGGATGTGAAGCTAACATAAAAAACCCGGCAGATCCGCACCAGGAAAGTTGGCTGATATTGTCGAAAAATTTGGGTTAGCTTATATATTTTGACCCCTTATACTGATGTTTCTGTACAAATTGCTGCAATTTAAACGTAATTTGTACGTGATTAATTAGTAAATTTTGCTGTCTCTCCCCACACGGGGAGAGGGGGTTGAAATTAATAATGTTTGGTATATGGTATGGACTGTATACGTGTCTCTCCCCACACGGGGAGAGTGGGTTGAAATCCGGACATAAAGGACCGTCCTGTATAGTGCTAAAGTCTTC
>DGEI01000027.1:149249-159157 GCA_002385885.1 Firmicutes bacterium UBA3930 | reverse complement strand
CTCCGGCCTGCGGATATGGTAAGGGATGATAATAACACCAAAAGAATAAGCTTGGGAAATGTAGATATAATTATCAATCCGGAAGAAGATGATCTTTAATCCGGTTTCTGAGGCCCGGGCAGCTCGACGAGAGCATGTTCAAGCAGCTGCTCCATATGATCAGCCAACACTATTTTGACTTTACGCTTGACGTTATCGGGTATATCTGCCAAATCCTTTTCATTCTCTGCCGGTATGATTACCTTGGCAATTCCGGCACGGTGAGCTGCCAGCACCTTCTCTTTTAAGCCCCCAACCGGCAATATCCTTCCCCTTAATGTTATTTCACCGGTCATGGCAACGTCACTGCGGGCGGGTATGCCGGTGAGAGCGGATATAATAGCGGTAGTCATGGTAATACCGGCCGAAGGACCGTCCTTGGGTATCGCTCCTTCAGGAACATGAACATGGATATCCATGTTGTTGTAGAAACTCGGGTCGATACCAAAGTCCCGTGCTTTTGAACGAATATAGCTGAAACCGGCATGGGCTGATTCCTTCATAACATCACCCAGCTGACCGGTAAGCACCAGTTTGCCGGTGCCGGGCATGGTAACAACCTCAATGGACAGGGTATCTCCTCCTGCTGCGGTCCATGCCAGTCCGGTAACTATACCTTCCTGAGCCTGTTGGCCGGCTTTTTGATACCAGAATAAAGGTATGCCAAGGTATTTTTTCAGGTTTCCGCTTGTTATGCGCACCCGCTCCTGTTTTGTTTCAAGTATCCTTCTGGCTGCCTTTCGGCATATACTGGCTATCTGCCGTTCAAGGTTACGTACACCTGCTTCCCTGGTGTAATGGTTTATGATATCCCTGATTACCCGTTCGGGAATATTAATGCTGCCTTCCTTTAATCCATGCTGTTTCGTCTGTTTTGGAATAAGATACCTGGCAGCAATATGGAGTTTTTCCTCTTCAGTATAGCCGGGTATGTGTATAACCTCCATGCGATCCAGCAGCGGCCTGGGAATGGTATCCAGTGTATTGGCCGTGGTAAGGAACATAACCTTTGACAGATCAAAAGGCAGTTCCAGGTAGTGATCCCTGAATGCGTAATTCTGTTCGGCATCCAGAACTTCCAGCAGAGCTGAAGCCGGATCCCCCCTGAAATCGCTGCTCATCTTATCAATTTCATCAAACAGGAATACCGGATTTTTTGACCCGGCCTGCTTCATAAAGGAGATAATACGGCCGGGTATGGAACCTACATAAGTCCTGCGGTGACCGCGGATTTCGGCTTCGTCCCGTACTCCGCCCAGCGACATCCTGACAAATTTCCTGTTAAGCGCCCTGGCTATAGACCTGGCAATAGAGGTCTTTCCGACGCCGGGAGGCCCGACAAAACACAAAATCGGGCCCTTCATATGCTGTGTCAGCTGGTGTACAGCCAAATACTCAAGAACCCGTTCCTTTACCTTGGTCAGGCCGTAATGATCCTCATCCAGTATCCTGGCAGCGTTTTTTAAGTCCAGGTTGTCCTCGGTCTCTGTATTCCATGGCAGCTCTACAATCCAATCCAGATAGGTTCTTATTACTCCTACCTCGGCCGAGCCGGGAGGCATTTTAGACAACCGGTCCAGCTCCTTCATAGCCTTTTCGTATGCTTCCCTGGGCAGATTTGCTTCTTCTATCTTCTTCTGGTACTCTTCAATTTCATCGCCTATGCCGTCTCTCTCTCCCAATTCCTTTTGAATAGCCTTTAGCTGTTCTCTCAGGTAGTACTCCCTCTGCAGCTTATCTACCTGTTTTTTTACTCGCTGGTTAATTCTTCTTTCTATTTCCAGTATCTGTATCTCTCTGACTAAAATATCATACAGTTTTTCCAGTCTTTCCTGTATATCAAAGGCCTCAAGTATGTTCTGTTTATCTTCCATCTTAACCAGAATATTAGCTGCAATAATATCTGCCAACTGTCCCGGATTCTCCACCGAATTGACGGATATAAGGGTGTCCGGGGATACCTTGCTTCCAAGCTTAACAAAATCTTCAAAAACTTCAAGCAGGCTCCTCATTAAAGCCTCCTGCTCCAAAGTGACTTCCTTTCCATCATCCTCTTTTTCTTCTTCAATATCAACTTCGATATATGGTTTCCTGGATACAAATTCGACTATCCTTCCTCTTCGAATCCCTTCCACCAAAACCCTTATAGTATCACCCGGAAGTTTGAGCAGCTGTTTTACTTTCGATACCGTACCAACCTTATATATATCATCAAAACCGGGATCATCATCTTTTGCGTCCTTCTGGGTAACCAGGAACAGCTCCTGGTCCTCAATCATAGCCTTTTCCAAAGCAGCTATGGATTTCTCCCTGCCCACATCAAAATGCAGTACCATGTATGGAAATACCGTTAATCCTCTGAGAGTCAGACAGGGTATCCGTCTGATATCTTTCTTATTGCTGTTTTTCTTCGTGACTCTTTTTTTCCTTTCCTTAACTTCAGCCATCTGTTTATCTCCTCCAAGTCTATCACACGTCCTTGCGTTTTAAAACTATAATGCCGGCCTCATTAATTATATAATATCCATTAATTAACCTCAAGAGAATGGATAACCCAATCATCAGGTGTATATTTTCAATCACTGTAACTGCCATTATTCCCTTCAAAACAAGCAAGGCATCTTTATTATTCTTCTCAAATATAATACGCTTTTATATAATATATACCCATAATAGAGCCTGATACACCAAATATGCAGCCTGCAAAAGCCCGTAATATAAAAAACCGGGATTTTACTTAAACCCGGCTTTTATTATTTGCCCGCCGCACTTAGGAGTTTTGCCCCTTCCAGGCTGTTTCCGGTTACGTCGTCTTTCTCTTTAATGCATATAACATGTTCTATAACCTGTTCAAGCCTTTCCACCGGAATAATTGTAATGGGATAACTGTTGAAAATGTCCTGCCAGTTTTCTTTTGGTATAATCACCTTTTTTACTCCGGCCTGCACCGCTGCCTCCAACTTGGCAGGTATGCCACCGACGGGTTTAAGCATTCCCAGTATCGATACCTCGCCGGTCATGGCTGCATTATTGTCTACAGGCTGCCCCGTTATGGCAGAATACACAGCCGCTGCCATTCCGATTCCGGCGGAAGGCCCGTCCACAGGTATACCCCCCGGAAAGTTCAGGTGTATATCGTAATTGCGGGGATCTATCTGCAAATATTTCTTAATCGCAGTCAATACATTATCCACTGACCCTTTGGCAGTGCTCTTTCTCCGGACTGTTTTTCCCGCACTGCCCATCTCTTCTTCATCAACAATCCCGGTTACCGTAACAATACCTTTCCCCCTGGCGGCAGGCATGGCAATAGCCTCTATCTCCATAACAGTTCCAATATTAGGCCCGTAAACTGCCAGCCCGTTTACACAACCAACACGCGGCGTGCTGTGTATTTTTCTTTCGGGCCTGGGACTGTAGTGGCCGCTGTTTACCACCCACTCAATATCTTCAACGGCAATGTCCGTCCTTCCTTCGGTTAATGCCAGGCCTCCAGCAAGCTGTATTATATTTACAGCGTCCCTTCCGTTAGACGCATATCTGCCTAAAACTTCAATAGCTTTTCCGGCGATGGAAAATCCCCCTTTAGCAGCAGCATTTCTTGCAATCTGCATTATTTCATCCGGTTTCAGGGCCCTGAAAAATATCTCCAGGCATCTTGAGCGTATTGCAGCGGGAATCTCGCTTGGATTGCGGGTGGTGGCGCCGACTAACCGAAAATCTGCAGGCAGCCCCCTCTGGAAGATCTCATGAATATGGCGGGGTATATTGGTGTCATATGAATTATAGTAAGCACTCTCAAGAAACACCTTGCGATCTTCCAGCACTTTAAGAAGCTTGTTCATTTGCGTAGGATGCAGCTCACCAATTTCATCCAGAAAAAGTACGCCTCCGTGGGCTTTGGTGACAGCGCCCGGCTTCGGCTGTGGAATCCCGGCGATACCCAACGGCCCTGCTCCCTGATATATAGGATCATGAACCGAACCTATAAGGGGATCGGCAATGCTTCGTTCATCAAATCGCACGGATGTTGCATCCATCTCAACAAATTTGGCATCCTGGCGGAATGGAGAATGTATATTCCTTTTTGCTTCCTCAAGTACCAGCCGCGCAGCACAGGTCTTACCAACCCCGGGAGGGCCGTATAGAATTACATGTTGGGGGTTTGGCCCGCACAAAGCAGCTTTTAAAGCCTTTATCCCTTCTTCCTGACCAATTATATCTTCAAACTTCGTTGGCCTTGTCTTTTCAGACAAAGGCTCCGTCAGCGAAATTTCCCGCAATCTCTGAAGATTCTCCAGCTCTTTTTTTGATTCCTTTTCGACGGCAACCTTGTTTCCCTGCTGACTCTTCAGGAGATTCAAAAAATACAGCCCTATAACTATGGCAAAGAAGAGCTGTATTATTATCACGACATTGACAAGCAAACAATTGCCCCCTTTCATTCAGCTGCATCCAAAAATTCCGGTATCAATCCTTTTTACCTTTTTTCGATACGGCGATTTCCTGATTAGTAGTATATGTAATTGAATGATTTTTATCCGAAGCTGCTGCAGAAAGAGTCAGCAAATTGTTTGTTTGAGATTTAATACAATGAAGGTATATGTTAGAAGTCCACTTCCTTATCTATGAAAAAATATATGAGAGACTGAAAAGGACCGGATAAGAAACAACGGCAAAAAACCGGCATAGCCGTGAATTGCGGCTATGCCGGTTCTGTCAGGGACAATAAATTTCTATGCGAAGACCGTTTGTGTCCTTCCCATTAGCTGCTCATTTTATCAGAACATGGTATCATTTGGCTGTACATTTTTGCCTGGAATACATTTTTTATGATACCGATTCCCGTTTTTCCCTGTGTTTCTTGCTTGCCTTACGGGCCCGCTGTCCATCCGATATAATGAGTATGGGATCGCTTCCGTTTAATATTGTGTCCTTGGTAATGATGCATTTTTCTATGTCAGTCCGGGACGGTATGTCAAACATTACGTTGAGCATGATATCTTCCAGTATAGCTTTCAAGCCCCGTGCACCTGTCTTGCGTTCTATTGCTTTCTGCGCTATTACACGCAAAGCCTCCTCCTCAAACTCCAGAGCTACGTCATCCATTTCAAACAGCTTCTGATACTGCTTGACCAGTGCGTTCTTGGGCCCGGTCAGTATCTGTACCAGAGCATCTTCATTTAGGGCATGCAGGGTGACTATGATGGGAAGACGCCCTACAAACTCAGGAATCAAACCATACTTCAGCAAGTCTTCCGGAAGTATATGTCTGAGCAGTTCCGCAGGATCATCCTCCGCTTTGCTTCGTATCTCGGCTCCAAAGCCCAGAGATTTTTTGCCAATCCGGTTCTGTATTATCTTGTGTATGCCCTCAAAAGCGCCGCCGCATATAAACAGAATGTTGGTGGTATCTATCTGAATAAACTCCTGATGGGGATGCTTGCGCCCACCCTGAGGCGGAACGCTGGCAACCGTACCCTCAAGGATCTTCAGGAGGGCCTGCTGGACTCCTTCACCCGATACATCACGGGTTATGGAAGGATTTTCAGATTTCCTGGCTATTTTATCTATTTCATCAATGTATATAATCCCTTTTTCAGCTTTTTCCACATCGTAATCAGCAGCCTGAATAAGCTTTAAAAGGATGTTTTCCACATCTTCGCCTACGTATCCGGCTTCTGTCAATGAAGTTGCATCTGCTATTGCAAATGGAACGTTCAATATCTTTGCCAGGGTCTGGGCGAGGAGAGTTTTGCCGCATCCTGTAGGCCCTAACATAACTATATTACTTTTTTGCAGTTCAATTCCGTCATTTTTTATGTCGCTGTTTATACGTTTATAATGGTTGTACACTGCTACAGCAAGAGATTTTTTTGCCCTGTCCTGGCCAATAACATATTGATTGAGTATTGTATATATCTCCTGCGGCTTTGGAATATCCCGCAAATCAAATTCAGAAGCATCTTCAAACTCTTCTTCTATAATCTCCTGACATAACTCTATACATTCATCGCAGATATAAACCCCGGGTCCGGCCACCAAACGCCGCACCTGTTCCTGGGTTTTTCCGCAGAATGAACATTTCAACTGTTTTTTATCATCATATCTTGCCATTTTTTCACCTCTTAACCGCTATTTGCGTGAAACAATCACTTCGTCAACTATACCGTACTTCCTGGCTTCCTCAGCCGACATAAAGAAGTCACGGTCAGTATCCCTTTCTACCTTTTCCAGAGGCTGACCCGTTCTCTCCGATAGTATTTCATTGAGACGCTTCTTTATCTTCAGTATCTGCTCAGCATGAATTTTGATATCAGATGCAGGCCCCCGGGTCCCACCCATGGGCTGATGAATCATGATCTCACTATTTGGAAGGGCAAATCTCTTCCCTTTGGTACCGGCTGCCAACAGAAATGCTCCCATAGATGCAGCCAGACCAATACAAATAGTAGATACATCACACTTAATGTACTGCATAGTATCATATATAGCCAGGCCGGCAGTTACCGATCCCCCCGGACTGTTAATATAGAGCTGAATATCTTTATCCGGATCCTTAGCTTCAAGGAACAGCATCTGAGCAACTACCAGATCAGCAACCTGATCATATATTTCGCCTCCCAGGAATATAATTCTATCCTCAAGGAGCCTCGAGTATATGTCATATGCTCGTTCGCCTCGATTAGTCTGTTCAACAACCATAGGTATCAAACTCATGATCCATAACCTCCTCATTGATTGATTTGCTTACCATTCAGTCTCACCGGGTTCCCCGACCGTATTTTCAGCTTCATGTTCATTCTCAGCTGCATCCTATTCCTTATCTTCTGCTTTTGTTTGTTCATTATCTATTTGTTCTACTTCTTGTTCCTTATTTCCTTCTTCTGTTTCGTTTTCTTTGGCCTCCGGCTCCCGTTTTTCCACCAATATTGCATTTTCCATCAGAAAATCTATGGTTTTCCGTGTTTTTATTCTGTCTTTAATACTATCCATATTATCAGCGAACATTTCCCGGGCTTTATCCGCGGTTATCTGACGCTGTTTTGCAAGCTCTTCCAATTCCTTTTCTATGTCCTCTTCTGTTGCTTCAATGTTCTCTGTCTGGGCAATCTTCTCGAGAATTAAAGCATTCTTTACTGTAGTATATGCCTGTTCCCTATATTGTGCCCTAAAATCCTCCATGGATGTGTTGGTTAGCTCCAAATAATTCTGTAAATTCATACCCCGGTAATACAGGCTAAACTCGAGATCCATCAATATATTATCAATCTGCCTTTCCACCATGACATCCGGAATATCAACCTCGGCGGACTCGGAAATCTTTGCGATGAGCTGCGCCTCCATAAGGTTTTGAATTTCCCGCTTCGCTTCATCTTCAAGCCTTTCTTTGATGCTGGCCCTGAACTCATCAAATGTCTCAAATTCGCTTACATCTTTTGCAAATTCATCATCCAGTTCAGGCAGCTCTTTTTCCTTTACTTCGTGTACCTTTACCTTAAACAAAGCTTCCTTGCCTTTTAATTCTTCATTATTATAATCTTCGGGAAATGTTACGGCAAACTCCTTCTCGTCTCCCGGTTTAAGTCCAATTATCTGTTCCTCAAAACCGGGAATGAAAGAGCCTGATCCGATCTCCAAAGGATATTTCTCTGCGCTTCCGCCTTCAATGGGATTTCCATCAACAGTACCGGAAAAATCAAGAGTAACCAGATCTCCTTCTTTCACAGGTGTGTCTTCCACGGCATTCCATCTGGCATACCTTTCCTGCAGTGTCTTTATAGTTTTTTCAACATCATTATCTGTAACATTATACTCTGCTTTTTCTACTTCTATTCTTTTGTACTGTCCTAGTTCCACCTCGGGTTTAACGATTACACTAGCAGTAAATATAAGGTTTTGTCCCCCGCCTATCTGCTTGATGTCCAGTTCGGGCTGATCAACCGGTTCAATACCGTTTTCCTCTATGGCTTTTGTATATGCTTCGGGAAAAATTTCATTAAACGCATCTTCGTAAAATACCCCTTCACCATAATACCTTTCTATAACGGCACGAGGGGCTTTTCCCTTTCTAAAACCCGGGATCTGGAATTTTCCCTTATTTTTCATATATGATTTGTTCATGGCCTTTTCAAAGTCCTGAGCATCAACCTGAATCTCAATCCTAACTTTATTTTTTTCTACTTTTTCAGCTGTAGATTTCACTAATTTGCTCCTCCTTTGCTCAATAATACTTACGGACACAACATTATAATTATAACACAAGTTATGGACAAGTCCAATATTTTTTGGTATCCTACATCCATGATATTCCGTTGCCAACTATACTAGCATAATTGATGCGCTAATGCAATACAAAAACCCATGCCGGAAAGCATTATGCGTAGTTTTGAAAACTACAAATTAAGTCTTTTCGCAAGGTGATTTCTATGTGTATTCTTCAACAATACCTGGTTTTCATGAGCAATTTCTTTATTTAGTTTGCAAATATTAATATAAACCGATTATCATATGTTTGAAACGTGATTTATCCGGATAAGCACAATGCCGGAATATTTTCCGGCCCAAGAATTATAACATAAACAATACTGTGCTGATTCCGGTTTGAAATATCGAAGAAAGGATGATTATTTTGGATAAACTTTTGAAAGACAAAAATATACTTATAATGGGCGTAGCCAATAAATGGAGCATAGCCTGGGGGATAGCGCAATCCTGTATGGCTGCGGGAGCCAATCTTATATTTACATACCAGGGGGAACGTACCCTGGAATCAGTCCGGCAGCTTATCAAGGATATCCCCGGCGCCCTTTCTTATCCCTGTGATGTAACAAAGGATGAGGAAATAGCCCGTCTTTTTGAAAATATAAAAAACGATGCGGGAACACTTCATGGTGTGGTACATAGCCTGGCTTTTGCAAAAAAGGAGGAATTGTCAGGAGTATACTACAACACCTCCCGTGACGGATATGCGCTTGCCCAGGACATAAGCGCCTATTCACTGGTGGCAGTAGCAAGAGAAGCTCTTCCGCTTATGACCCAAGGAGGCAGTATTGTAACCCTTACCTATCTCGGAGGGGAAAGAGCTGTTCCCAACTACAATGTCATGGGCGTCGCCAAAGCTGCCCTGGAAGCTTCAGTCAGATACCTGGCGGTTGACCTGGGCCCCTCCGGAATCAGGGTTAATGCAATATCTGCAGGACCAATAAAGACCATTGCCGCCAGGGGTGTAAAAAACTTTATGGATATGTTTAAAAGCTATGAAAGCAGAGTTCCATTAAGGCGTAATATCGAACAGTCAGATGTAGGAGACACGGCGCTGTTTCTGCTTAGCCGCTTATCAAGGGGCATTACCGGAGAGGTTATCCATGTAGACGGAGGATATCACATACTGGGCTGAAAAATCACAACACCTGCCTCTTATGGGGCAGGTGTTGTTTTATCTGTCCTGGAACATCATATATTCAACAAATGTGTTCTGAAAATCAATGTGGGCTGACAGTTCAATGTAATGGATCCTATCCCTTATAGCCTGGGCATTATCCATATGCTTCCTGGACAGCAAAGCCATCCTGGCCCCCGAACCGGCACCGTTGCCGATGGGAATAATCTTTGATCTCAGCCGGGCGGGGATGAGGCCGATATCTGCCGCATGGTCAAAATCGATATAGCTGCCAAATCCCCCCGCAAGATACACATGCTTAACATCGTTATACGATACTCCCATTTTCTTCATCAGTATTTCCACACCGGCTGCAATAGCAGCCTTTGCCAGCTGTACTTCGCGGATATCTTTCTGGCAAATGTATACATTATCCAAAGCACCCTGCTGTCTGTCCGCTATAAGCAGTGCAGGCTTTCCTTCGAGC
>DGEI01000027.1:131577-149044 GCA_002385885.1 Firmicutes bacterium UBA3930 | reverse complement strand
GGCTCACCCTTCCGGCCAATGCCGGGGAGAGAGATGCCCGGGCTTCCTCACTTGTTATCATCCTCCCGCTTGGTTCAAGAATCCCGGCTTTTAGCATAAGCGCCGCTGCATCGACTATACCGGAACCGCATATGCCCCGGGCAGGCTGTCCTCCAATGGTAGCATACTGTATTCCATCATCGTTTATCCAGACTCTGCTGATTGCGCCGCTTACGCCACCCATTCCGTATCGTATGTTAGCCCCTTCGAACGCCGGTCCCGCAGCTGTTGAGCAGGCTATAATCTCCTCACGGTTTCCAAGGGCAATCTCACCATTGGTACCTATATCGATCAAAAGGGCGAGTTCATCATTTTCGGCCATGCCTGACGCCATAATGGCAGCAACGGTATCGGCGCCTACATATCCGGCCACCATAGGCAGCAGGGTTATTCGTCCGGCAGGGCACATGTCAATACCCAGCTTTAACGGTTCGAGATCTATACGCCTGGCTGTTACGGGGATAAAGGGCGAAACCGCTATGTTTTTAACCGGAAGCCCGGCAAACAGATGCATCATGATGGTATTTCCGGCTAATGTAATGTGATATAAATTTTGGGGAGAAATACCGTGCTTTTTATAAAAGCCGAGCAGCATGGCGTTTATCTCATCCCGTACCAACCTGCTCAGAATATCAAGCCCTTCCTTGTTTTCCACCGTAAAATCGCTTCGGGTTATAACATCAGCACCGTACTGCCTCTGAGGGTTTATGGCTGAATACACATCTATCTGGCGGCCGTCACTCAGATCCATGAGAAATCCCACCATGGTGGTTGTGCCTATGTCCACAGCCAATCCGTACTTTTTCCCGGAAGTATTCCCTCCTTCCACAGCTATTATGTCCTCCCCGAAAAGAACTGTGGTTACTTTAAATTCATTCTTCCTTAGAATATCGGGAATATGCCTCATAATATCAGGATGGGTTCTGCCGGATAAGCCCAACTGTCTTTCTATCCGTTCCACATCGCTTACCTGATCCCCTAAGGCAGGCCTGGGCAGCTCAATATAATGCTTGGAAACCAAAGGATTTAAAGCTGTATCATAGTTCCCGTCGGTCATAATTACAGCATCCTTATGGCTTGCTTCAGGCAGCTCCACTACAAGATCTTCAGTTACCCGCACCCTGCAGGACAGGCGAACCCCATTGTTCATATCAGAAAAGGAAAGGTGCCCCCTCTCATCGGGAAAGTGCCCGTTTCCTGCTGCTTCTCCTTTAACGATCTTAACCCTGCATTTTCCGCAGATACCTTTTCCGCCGCATGGTGACTCTATTATGAATCCTTTTTCCTTTATGAGGCTAAACAGGTTCTGTCCTTCCGGAACCATAAACTTTTCAATCCTGTCTTCCTGCCTGATCTCTACTTCATACATTTTTACCATTTCCCCCTTTTGGTATCTGCCATATAACGGTATATCCTCTTGGCCGCTCTCTGATCCTGTTTTAAAACTCCTGAAAACGGTCACAGCCTTTAACCATTATACAACATGCGCAAGTTTCATGCTCAGAAAAATATTGCAGGGTCCATGAGAATTGTGTTAATTTCACAACATCCCATTTACGCTGTATAAATGGATTATAACCTGAATACGCTATACATACCATATAAATATTATTGCGCCTGTTTTACTGCAAAGCCATTGAAGCAGGATACATCACTTCATGACAAACATATTCCACACAGCGGGCACGGCCTCCCGCAAAATAAATATACCGATTCCTACAAAGAGAGCTCCGGCTATAAGCTGCAAACAACATGCCGGCACATACCTGGACACAACTCCACCCAGGAATGAACCCAACAGGGTGACTGCTACCAGGGCTAAAGATGCTCCTATAAATACCGGCAGCGGATCTTTATGCTGAGCAGCCAGTGTAAATACCGTCAATTGTGTCTTGTCTCCCAGCTCGGCAATAAACAGCATAAAAAATGACATAAGTATGAGTTTCCAATTCACATTGATCATCCTTTCATTATTATAACAAACAGTCGAACCTCCGATCCACAGCATATTTGTACAACAAATTGGACAAATATGCTGTATATATGGAAGTCTGCGATATATACCCGGACTATATTCTGAAAAAATACAAGCTATTATAACTATTATTTGATTAAACCAGTAAGTATTCTTATCTTATCGGATATGTAAAAAGCTTTGAGGAATATGTGTGAAGAATATTATTCCGCTCGCCGGAGCTCAGGGCCAGGAACCTGTATCGCCTGCTCCGGGCCTCCACCAAAACTCGCTGACGCGTTAGAATGGTTCCGGCTGCCCCCGCTTCGTTAAGCATAAAAATTTTTAAATCTAAACCCGGATAAACCTGGATTTATAAGGAAAGAGGGACCCTTGACTGCGTCAAACGTCCCTCTTAAAAGGACCCATCGGTTGGTGATTATACAGCCGGATATGTTCGTTGAACAATATCCCCGGTGGATCCTTGTGTCTTTATTATATGCATAAGTAAATAGAATAAACATAGAAATATTTGTTATTCACATATGTTATGGCCAACCTGCCCGCCAATACCTCTCTCAAGAATTTTCTCCCCATAGCCGCTTTCAGGATACGCTAATTTAGTTCATCCAATGTCAGCGAGAAACTGGGAACAAAATTCTCCATGAAATACCTGATCTCCGGAGCATCCATTTGATCAATCTGTCTCTTTATGGATTTCATGGCTTTTGAAAACTCCTGGTTCCCCGCCTTTATCTCTTCCAGGCACTTAAGATAGGCGCAGATCTTATCGGCGGATTTTACAATCCTCCAATGCTCTGCATCGTCTTCACCGATAAAAAAAAGACTGTCATATTCGTCCCTCAACTCATCAGGCAGCATATTCAGCAGTTTTTCTGCAGCAACTTTTTCAATCTTTTTGTAAGCCTTCTTAATCTCCGGGTTGAAATACTTTATAGGAGTAGCCAAATCACCGGTTATTACTTCTGAAGCCTCGTGAAACACAGCCAGGGCCAACACCCTTTCCGGATTTACATTGCCTCCGAAGAATTTGTTTTTTATAACAGCCAGTCCGTGGGCAATCATGGCAGCCTGAAGGCTATGTTCCTGTATATTTTCATGGCATGTATTTCTCATAAGGCCCCATCGCTGTATAAATTTCATTCTTGAAAGGTAGGCAAAAAAATGGCTCATGACATCTCCTCCAGATTGATTAGCTTCCAAACCAGGTTCTCAAAAGAATCGCTTCGGTCCCTGACCGGAGCATTCCAATCCAGCAGTTCTGCTTTTAATTTATTATAGCACAATCGTTTACGGATTAGAATCCCAGCTGCCGAATAAAACCTCCAGTGGTATCAAATACTTTAAATAATTATAGAATGATAAGGAGAGATAAAATATGTCATTGATGCAATATCTGTACAGCCGCCTATTGGATCAGATGCTGGAGAAATTAAGCGATATGAAAATGGTTAAGTTACCCTGGCTGGTCGATAACTATTCCTTTATCAAGTTTATGGGTATCGCCCAGCGGGCAAAAAACGGCCAACCGTTAAACCAGCCCCTTGGTTCAACCCTGGATTTCAAAGATTTCCAGGAGCTCATGTTTGTCCCAAGTATGTTTCCGACCCCCGATGGCACGGAAATTGATACCCGGGTGGTTATCGGGAAAAATGCCAAGAAACCGATGACCCTGCCAGTGCCGTTTATGATTGCAGGGATGGCTTATGGTGCCTCAGTCAGCCTTCCGGTAAAAATCGTAATGGCCCGGGCTTCTGCAATGATAGGAACGGCTGCCAATTCCGGAGAATCGGGATTCCTGCAGAAAGAACGGGATATTGCAAAACTCTATGTAGTACAGTATAACCGTGCCGGCTGGGGGAATGCGCCCGAGGAATTACAGCAGGCTGACATGATAGAGATTAAAATCAGCCAGGGAGCCAGTGCCGGAGATGGATTCAAAATAGGTAATAAGTTGATTGGAGATGAACTGCGCAAGCATTTAAAGCTAAAAGAAGGCCAGGATGCTGTAATGCCCGTCCGCTTTCCTGACATAAACAGCCGGGATGACCTTAAGCGAAAAGTGGACCAATTGAGGGAAATAACCGGCGGAGTCCCGATAGCTGTAAAAATTGCTGCAGGAAATATAGAAATGGATTTGGATACCGTCCTCTATTCAGGCGCTGATGCAGTTGTTATTGACGGCGCTCAGGGCGAAACGGCCGGAAGTCCCGAGATCACTATCAACAACTTCGGCATTCCTACTCTATATGCCCTTATCCGTGCTGTTGAATACCTGGAAAAGAATAACTGCAGGGATAGGATCTCCCTCATCATGACAGGTGGTTTCAGGGACAGCGGGGATATGTTAAAAGCTATTGCCCTGGGAGCCGATGCATTTTACATCGGATATCCGGCAGCCATTGCGGCAATATATACACAGATAAACCGACTGCCTGCAGGCGCCAGTCCTACCGATCTATATTTATATGAAGGCAAACATACCGAACTTCTTGATATAGATGAAGCTGCCTCATGTGCCGGTAATTTTCTGAAAGCCCTGCAGGAAGAAATTGATATTGCCATCCGCTGTCTTGGAAAAACTTCCATACATCAGCTCAACAAGGATGATATGGTGGCCCTTACCCGTGAAATGGCTGAAATAACCGGAGTCAGGCTTGGGTATAATATTCATGCCATCACCTGAAATGATCGCGTCATTTTCCCTTTCAGGAAAATGGCATTTGCATCAATTCTGTATTGCATGGTGATTTCCAAAGTATTCTGCAAACAATGTTCATCAGTAACAGCAGTATCGTGCACTGTATATATGAATAACATTATTCCGCTCGCTGGTACTCAAGGCGGGCTCCAAAATATTCTTCTCATATATCTATAGTGCATGCACAACATTTAGTGCATGCACAACAATTTTTTTCGTTGATATACACGGGTTTATTTGGTATAATTATCAAAAATTGAACAGATACCGAGGATGAGCAGAGTAGGTTCTGTGCGTCAAGGGTTAGGGGATGGGAAGTTGCCCCTAAAGGAAGGACATGTATTGTCCGCGACACAGCGCCGCGTCCGCTGCCACCTGTTTCATGAGTGAAAGCATTTCATTCTCTTTTAGGTGGCATCTTTGCCATCCAAAGGGGAAGGAGGTGCTTTTTTCTATGCAAAACAAAATAAACAACATAAGTAAAATTGCATATACAGGCCTGTTTACTGCAACAAGCATTATACTCACCCGATTTTTCTCATTCAGTATAGCTATTGCCGGTTTTAACGCCCTTCGCCTCAGTTTTGGCGAGATCCCCATAATGATAAACGGCCTTATGCTTGGCCCGGTGTTTGGTGCTGCCTGCGGTGCATTGGCCGATATTATCGGATATGCTATAAACCCGCTGGGGGGGGCCTATTTTCCAGGGTTTACACTGGGAGCCATGCTGACAGGACTTATCCCGGGAGTGTTAAGCAGATACTGTTTTAAAGAAATGAAATGGCCCTCGGTAGCATTAATAATTGTATTGACCGAACTTATTACCGTTCCGCTGAACACACTCTGGTTCAGCATGCTATACGGCAAAGCGTATATTACGTTTCTTGTCCCGAGAGTTTTAGGCAAAGGGATTCTCATTCCTGTATATGTCATTATTGCGAAGATGACAGTAAGGCAAATACATCGCATTCTTTCATCTGCAAAACATTGAGCAAAAAAAGAACCCATAAAAAGGGTTCTTTTTTTGTTCAGTATTCCACTTTAAAGACTTCAAGCCCAAGCATGTCCGTAGTCTCTTTCCAGACGGATTGAATGCGTTTGCCCGCTTCTCCGCTGAGATTTTCATAATCATTGTGTTCCTTTACAGGTAAAATTTCATACTGCAGTTTTCCGCCCTGCTCATATCTGTGTACCCATGTAGGCACATAGCTCACCCTGTCTATTGAAACACCGTCATTATTCTTTATGATTTCTACATTAACTATTACACCGCTGTCTGTATATTGATCCCGTTGGTTGGATACAAAATTTCCAAGCGAGTATGCCACAAGAACGTCTTTTTCGGTCCCATCCTCCATGGTCACCTGTTTTATTTCCATTGGCTGGATAACATGGGGATGACTTCCGAAGATAATATCAACGCCTTCCTTTGCCAGCAGCTCTGTAAGATTTTTCTGTTCATCGTTAGGCGTTCTATGGTATTCATATCCCCAGTGCATATATGCAATTAATAAATCCACGCTTTCAGCCTTGATGCTGTTTATATCATTGACTACCTGATTATAATCGTTATAGTAATTCACCATGTATTTCAGTTTTTCTTGTGAAACAGCGGCCTCCATCCCGTTAGTGCCATATGTGTAAGATAAAATACCGACCCTTATATTATTTTTTTCAACAATCAGATGTTTATTCTTTTCTTCAATACTGCGCGCTGTACCGGTATACATGAAACCGTACTTGTCCAATTCGTCAAGAGTATACTCCAGACCAAACTCCAAAGCGTCCAGAGAATGGTTGTTGGCGGTGACCAAGACATCAAAACCGGCATATTTCAGAGCCTCCAGGATCTCCTCCGGTGACCTGAACCTCGGATACCCGCTGTATCCTTTTTCCGGCGGGCCTATTGTGGTTTCCAGGTTTCCTATGGTAATATCGGCTCTTTCAAGATAATATTTCACCTCATGAAATACACTCCTGAAATCATAGCTGCCATCAGGTTGCATCGCTGCCCTGACCTGGGGCATATGCATCATTATGTCCCCAACCGCAGTTATAGTCAATCTTGATTCCTGTTCCTGTTCGGTTATACTCTCGTTATCATCCGTCAGTTCTTCCTGTATGTCACCAGCTTCAATTATGCGATTGTAATCGTCTTCATCAATTTGGAGCGGCCTGTCAATTGTTATTTCAGGAAGAAAACTGCAACCGCTCAGCAGAAGGACAGCTATAATCAGAACAACGGAAATCTTGTAAATGAGGTTTTTATATAACATGATTTGACTCCTCTTCTTTTTAATATATGCTCCTGCACAGTTTCCTCAATCAGCCCCTATACGTTAAAGCAGCTCCCTCCAATGAATTCCCTCAAAATTGATGTATTTGGCACCTCGGCTGCATCAAGTTTTAGGATATATTTCATAAATTTCTTTAAACGGTTTGCCTCCATATAGTACGGGCTGTCACAGGACACCGCATCAAGCAGAGGTTCTATATAGGGTTTCAACACAGCCAATTCATAGGCCAGAGCCGAATTAAACATAATATCTGCCTGTTCCTGGAACGGGAACATGAATTTTTCTTCTCCCCTGCGGACCGATGGCCACATACCCAGAGTATCTTCAACAGATGCTCCCCTGAACTGATAATCGCGCACGATTCTGCGAATCAGACGGCCATCTGTAGTCGGAATCCGGTTGTGATCATCGATGTTAAGCTGGGTTAGCGCACTGATGTATATCTTATACTTGTTTCTCTTTGGTATCATTGCAGTCAGTTCCTCATTCAGCCCGTGTATCCCCTCAATTATAACAGGCTGGTTGTCGTCAATTCTGATTCTATGTCCCCGGTATTCACGCTCTCCTTTTTCGAAGTTGAAATACGGTATTTCAACCTCCTGGCCCTGAATGATCCTGGTCATGTGTTCATTAAACAGCTCAATGTCAATTGCATCTATTGATTCCACATCCCTCTCCCCATACTCATTTATGGGTATATCTTCCTTATGCAAAAAGTAGTTGTCGATTGATATGGGTATCGGCCTCATACCATTAACCATAAGCTGTATGCGCAGCCTCTGTGCAAATGTAGTCTTGCCGGAAGAAGACGGGCCGGCAATAATTATCAGATGTATTCTGTCACGCTGGGCAGCAATTTCATCGGCGATCGCCGCAATTTGTTTTTCATGCTGCGCTTCGCACACTCTAATGATATCCCCGATCATCCCCTTCTTAATCATATCGTTAAGATCGGCAACATTTTCAACATTAAGCTGAATCCCCCACTTTTCTGCCTCGCGAAAAATCCTGGATAGCTTTGGGCTGTCCATAGGCTCAGGCAAAGCATGAGGGTTCTCCTTCCTGGGATAGCGGATTATTATACCCGGCAGGTAGAATTGCAGCTCAAACATAGATATATATCCGGTCCTTGGAACCATATAACCGAACAGATAATCTGACATCCAGCCGCAGCGGTAAAGGTTAACAGTCTTTTCAGGCCGATATTCCAGTATCTTTACCTTATCATAAAATTCCATTTCCTGAAATACTTTTTTGGCCTCTTCCACACTTAAGGTTACCCTTTCAAAAGGTTCATCACGCTCAACTATTTCCCGCATTCTCTTTTCTATCCTGCTTACCTGTCTTGGGGACAGGGTAAAGTCTCCATGCACTTCACAGTAAATACCTTTGTTCATGGAGTGTTCCACTACAACCCTGCATCCGGGAAACAGCTCCCTGCAGGCACGGATAAATATAAATATAAGCCCGCGAAGATACACCCTCTCGCCATCACCGGTGGAGCGATCGATGAACTCAACCTGACAGTCATTGTCCAATACCTGGGTTAGCTCGCTCATCTTATTGTCAACTATGGCCGCCACAATCTGAGCGGTATATTTGTGGGCATATTGACGGCTTAATTCTTCCAATGATATGCCCTTTGGGCAAGTTTTGATTTCATTCCCTACTTTTACCATTATTGTTTCTTTCATAATCCTCTTTCCTCCTTTTTTGCCGTGAAGAAAGTACCGGTTCATTGTATAAAAGGCATGCTGTAAACGCACGCCTTTAACTCTTCACCAGCCCTCAACAGAATTATTCTGCTTTTTCCGCCGGTCTATAGTAGATAATTCCCTGTATCGGCCTATAATAATCATTGGCAATTACTTTTGTCCATATTTTTTTTCCATTTTCATAATACGTTTTATAGCTGGTTACTCTATAACCGTTTCTTGATTTCACATATTCATACTGACCACCGGGTTCCCTTACATACTTCCCATTCTTGTCCAGAATCCGCTTTGGCGCAGGGGCAGGCACCACCGATTTAACGGTAGAACTGCATGATATCTCACCGTTGTTCGGGAATTTTTCTCCGTAAATTTCCACATAAACATTATCTCCAACGGAGTAGGTCCTGATAAAAATGGGTAAATCCTTATTATTTCTGAACTTCAGGTCCGCGCCTCCATATGACACCGTAGCATCAAGCCCAATGGGAACGTAGGCTATTGGAAAAGAATGATGGTAGCGTTCCACAATTTCCAAATCTGCTCTGAGAGCCGCATTGTAAACGGTGCTTGATGACTGGCATACCCCGCCGCCGTAATCGTCCTGCAGGCTTTTATCCGGCATAATAACCGGAGCCGACCTGAAACCCGTTTTGGCCGTCCTTGGTCCAACTGTTTCGTTGAATGAAAACACCTCACCGGGATCCAGCCTGTACCCGTTTATTTTGCTCAGGGCTAAACGCACATTATGCTTGCGGTCGGCTGTGCTGGTCGCCACGCTTGTGGAGAAAACTGCGATCCTGTGAGTAGCTTTTTGCAATTGAGCCTTTGTTACCTTGGGCAATACTTCATCAGGGGACAGGGCCAATTCTCCGTATTCCCTGTTTTTCATTTTTTCTGCCAACTCGTTGAACAGGCTGTCAACGTCCAACGTAAGTCCGGATTTTTCTTCGGTAATTTCAAATTTGTTTTCCCTGTTCGGGAAAAATTTAATGTCGGCATCAACAGGATCATAGCTGATTTCCCGGGCAATTGACTCCAAGGTGTTTCTAACCAGATTCATGTTATAGAATAGCGAGGTTTTCAGCCTCACCCCGTTTGCTTCTATTTCCTTAATCCTGTTGTACCGTTCCTCTAATTCACCTTCTCTTGCAATCTGGTAAGCCTGATCAATTTTTTTATCCCAGTCTATATAAGCACCTATATCTTTATATGTTATTGTCCATCGTTTATCATTATGTATAAGTTCAAACTTAATCTCTTCCAGGCTTTCTCTTGTCCTTTCGGCTAACACACTCTTTGCTTCTTCAATGGACATTCCGCCCAGGTGGATATCATCCACCCATATTCCCTCATAGATAACAGGTACATCTACTACCTCCGTCATATGCTCGATCCATTTTTTGTGTTCTATAATCTTATTAACCTCGTATCCGGCAAAACATAATATTCCAATCAATAAAGTTACAATAATGGTTATTATAACAATTTTCCTTTTCTTTCCTGGCCGGGAATCCGCCGAAACAGTTTCAGCAGTATTTACATGTATATCTCCCATATTTCAACTCCTCCATGTCCGCTTAGTTAATAATTATGTTCCTGTATCATACTATAAAACCATAACATAATCACTAAAAAAAACCAGAACAATAGTGTTAAAAAATACTAACAAAAGTATTACAGGATGTTTCCAGCAGACTAGAGCCTGCCCTTATCCACTTCACCTTTGCCAAAATTGATCATGGTCAAAGCATATCGGCGAAGCTTATTGTACACTTTTTCATGTATGGTATCCTTCTCAAAAAATCCGTCCTCCAGCTTCCTTCCAGCCGGCAGCCCCATGAGTATTTCAATACCCTCATCCACATTTTTAACAGGATAAATGTGGAACTTGCCTTCCTCTACAGCTTTGATGACTTCATCCTTCAGCACCAGGTTTTTAATGTTCTGGTACGGAATTATCACGCCCTGTTCTCCCGTCAGTCCCCGGGCTTTACAGAGTTGGAAAAAACCTTCGATTTTGTACGTTACACCGCCTACAGGCTGTATCTCTCCCTTTTGGTTTATGGAACCCGTAACAGCGATACCCTGCTTTATGGGAACTTCAGCAAGGCTTGATAATAAGGCATAAAGCTCCGCACTGGAAGCGCTGTCCCCTTCAATCCCGCTGTACAGCTGTTCAAATGTAATATTGGCAGACAAAGACAGTGGAATCTCCTGGGCGTATTGTTCACCTATATAAGCGCTTAATATCATAACACCTTTGCTGTGAACATTACCGCTCATTTCCACCTCTCTTTCTATGTTAACTATCCCGCTTCGTCCCATAAAAGCAGTAGCAGTAATTTTTGAAGGCTTTCCAAAAACATAGTCTCCCAAATGAATGACCGACAGCCCGTTAATCTCACCTACAGCCTCACCATCTACCTTTACCATGATAATGTCTTTCTCAAGCAGTTCCATTAATTTCTCATCATACTTGTTTGATCTGTATTCCTTTTCATAAATTGCCTTTTTGACATCCCGATCCGTAATAATGCTGTTGCCTGATATTTCAGCCCATGTGTCAGCTTCGACCAGTATTTCGACTATGTCATTAAACCTTGTGGAAAACTTATCCTGGTTCTCCACCAAACGACAGGCATAATCAGCCACGCTTAACACAGCATCCCTGCTGAAATGCCGTATTTTTTCCCTGCGGCAGTATCCACTGATAAATTTGGCCAGGCTTAAAAGATTCTGATCGTTTGCCTCCATCTCATCATCAAAATCCACTTTAACCTTAAAGAGTTTTCCAAAATCCTCATCCAACTGATGGAGGAGCTGAAACAGCAAATTATTGCCCACCAGAATAACCTTTATATCTACAGGGACAGGTTCCGGTTTTAAACCGGACATGCTGAGCAGTCCCCATTGATCCCTCAGGTTTTCAACGGTTATTGTTTTGGTTTTGAGAACCTTCTTGAGCCCTTCCCACATAAAGGGTATGCTCAGGACATCCTTGGCCTGAAGTATCAGATAACCTCCGTTAGCCATATGAATTGCTCCCGGCTTTATCATGGTAAAATCGGTTACAATGGTTCCTAATTTATTCTCATATTCCGTACTTCCGAAAAGGGTACTGTAGGTTGGATTATACTCAATTATAACCGGCGCGCCTTCCCTGTCGCTGTTGTCCACCAGGAGATTAACCTTGTATTTGGAATGTACGGCCCCGGCTCCTTTTCTAAACGCCTGGACTAAGGGATTGTCTTCCGAGGAGTCGCTTTCCCTAAAAATACTGATACTTTCCAGGACATCCTGCATTAGATCTTCCAGATATTTCAGTATCTTGGGATAAGACGTGTACTTCCTCTTCATATCTTCAACATGTATAGCGACCGCAAAAGTCCCTATGCGGTTCTCCAGATCCCGCACCTTTTTTTTTGCTTCTTTCTCCAGCTCTTTTATCTTATGCATTACTTCGACAGCCTGCAGTTGGATTTCCGTTAATTTATCATTTATGCTTTTCTTTTTCTCTTCGTCCAGCTGATTATACTCTTCTTCTCCCATGGGCTGCCCGTCAATTATCGGCGAAAAATAGATTCCTGCATTGGATGTGTTGACCTGAAAACCCTGTGCTTTGGAATATTCGCTGAACTTATTGAATAGCTCGGTCTTCTTTTCCTGCATTTCTTTATATATGAGCGCTTTTTCGTTCTCGTACTCATCTCCGCTGAAAGCCTTGGATATCTCGGCTTTTAAATCCTCCATAAGCTCTTCTATGTCGCGGCAGAATTCCCTGCCCTTTCCGCTGGGAAGCCCAATAGCCACAGGCTGGCCGGGATTTTCAAAATTATACACATAACACCAGTCATCAGGTATCGGCTGATTTCTGGCAATTTCCGATATATACTCCCTGGCATAGGTGGTTTTACCGCTTCCGCTTATCCCGGCTATATAGATATTATAGCCCTGAGTTTTTATCCGGATGCCGAATTCCATAGCTTTTACTGCCCTTTCCTGGCCTATTAAGCCCCGTAACGGCTCTAATTCTTCTGTTGTTTCAAAGGCCAAATAAGGATATGAAGGTGCCCAGTCTCTTTTAAGCTGTTTATAATCAAGCTCTTTAAACTTTCTCATATTAACCTCCCGCAGCGTTGTTATGTTCTTATTAACCAGTATATTCGCCGGTTAAACAACAGGATATCAACAATATCTAATATTTCACACCCTGCATAATATAATCACACATGAAATTGCTTAGTCCTATGTACAGATATTTGCGACAGCAGAACACTTGGATTGTTGACTATATGGGAGATTATTTCCGGGTATAATGATTTTTTGATGAATGTAATTCAGGCTCTATCGTGATTCAATCGCTGCTTTACTTCGAAAAAAACACACCTGTCTTTCACAAGATTCATGACATCTATTATATAATACCCCATTATGCTAATATTTGGCAATATATATTGCGTGCTGTAACCGTTCATTTCATTGATAAATATGCCACATCAAAATTGCGGATAGGGAAATAATATGTTTGAGGTGATAAAAGTGTATAGGTTTTGCAGTAACAGATGGTTAGTTTTATTTACGGCCATGCTGTTGATATTGGCGCTTACCTCCTGTTCCAGGATGTTTGGCGGAAATGAAAATAAACAGCAGAGCCAGAATCAACAACAGCAAAAAAAGGATCCGCCATCTGCCCTCACTGAAATGGAAAAGCAGACAGACAGTATGATAAAACAAGTACAGAAAGTTAGGGATCAGCGTGCCCGGATGATAAGGCTGCAAAGCAGTACATCACAGGAAAAAAAGAATGAAAAACAGCAGACTCTTCCTTCGATTAACTGGCAGGACTTCGAAAAAAACATTAAAAGCATTAATGAGCTATGGAATGAATATGAACCCCACGCTAAAAAGGACGGAGCTCCTGATATGTTGATTTCAAAGTTTGAAGAGCAGCTAAACAAGCTTACCGGCAGTATTATGGAACAAAATGAAAATGCCGTTCTGCTTTCTGCCAATGATCTGTATCAGTATTACTCCCAGTTTCTGAATCTGTATTCCCACAAGTCCCCTCCCGAGGTAAAACAGATCAAATATTTTTTGCAGCAGGTTTTAATATATGCTGAAGAAGGAGACTGGAACAAAACTCCGGCATTGTTAAGAAACATGGAAAATACATGGCAAACCGCAAAATCACGCATGGAAAAGCCCGACAAAGAACTCAATGAGAAGATCGATTTTGCAGTACACGACTTTTCTCAAGCAGTCCGGCAAAAGAATATTTATCTTTCCAGGTTAAAGGGCGAAATACTTTTTAAAAATATAGAAAAGATAAAATAAGCAGGATCTCCGGGCATCCGTTATTATCCCTCTAATCTATGCTATATCACCTTTACCAGTTCCTGTATTGACTTCCTGGGTTTTGCTTCAGGGCACTCATCGGCATATCCTATGGGGACCAGTATAGGTATTTCCATGCTGGAATCTATCCCCAGTATCTCTCTTACAGGTTCTCTTTCAAACCATCCAACCCAGCAGGTTCCCAGCCCTTCATTGGTTGCCGACAAAACCATATGATCAACGGCTATGGCAGTGTCAAAAGCCCTGCCCTGTTCACAGCAGGCTATCATTATAACCGGGGCATCATACAAGAAGTCCTGGTGACATGCCCGCCGTACTATCTCATGCCTGGTATTCTCATCCTTAACAAATATAAACTTGTACGGCTGACGGTTGTTTCCGGATGGCGCAAGCCGCAAAGCTTCATAAAGCTTTACCAGTTTCTCATCCGGTACAGGATCCTTTTTATACTTTCTGATTGCCCGCCTTTTTGCTATTACTTCCATAAAATCCACAGCTATCATCCTTCCTAATTATTCCTGATTATTGAACTCACTCGGCCCACTGCATGCTTCGCTGCACTGCTTTTTTCCATCTGGCGTATTTATCATCCCTGTCCTCACCGCTCATGCCCGGGCTGAAGATCATATCCTCGCGGCATAAACCTTTAATCTCATCTTTATCTTTCCAGACACCGGCCTCCAGTCCGGCCAAAAATGCAGCGCCTTGAGCGGTTACTTCAATATTCCCGGGCCTGATGACCGGTACTCCCAGTATATCAGCCTGGAATTGCATAAGAAAATTGTTAGCACATGCCCCTCCATCAACTTTCAGAGCTTTCAACGGAATGCCGGAATCCTGCTGCATGGCTTCGATGACATCCCTGGTCTGATAAGCAATTGATTCCAATGCAGCTCTGACTATATGAGCCCGGTTTGTACCCCGGGTTATTCCTATAACAGTACCCCTGGCATACATATCCCAGTAGGGCGCTCCCAAACCCGTAAAAGCAGGCACCAAATAAACGCCGTTTGTATCCTGTACCCGGCAGGCCAGCTCCTCGCTCTGTGCGGCGGTTTCTATCAGTTTCATCTCATCCCTGAGCCACTGAATTGCAGCACCGGTAACAAATATGCTGCCTTCCATGGCATACTCAACAGTTCCATTTATTCCCCATGCAATGGTAGTCAACAGGTTATTGCATGAAGTTATAGGTTCATTTCCGGTGTTCATCAGAATAAAACAGCCGGTCCCATATGTGTTTTTAACCATCCCCTTTTCAAAACACGCCTGTCCGAACAATGCCGCTTGCTGATCCCCGGCTGCCCCTGTAATAGGAATCTCCCTGCCGAAAAATTCCGGATCTGTAACCCCAAAGAAACCGCTGGAACTTCTTACTTCCGGCAGCAAACTGCACGGAATATTCAGTTCCTTCAGTAATTCTTCATCCCAGCAAAGATCCTTTATATTGTATAACATGGTCCTCGACGCGTTTGTATAATCGGTGGCATGAACCTTTCCGCCTGTGAGCTTCCATATAAGCCATGTATCCATTGTTCCTGCAATGAGATCACCATTTCTGGCCATTTCCATAGCCCCATCAATATGACGGAGTATCCAGGCAATCTTTGTTGCAGAAAAATATGCGTCTATTACCAGTCCGGTCTTTTCCTTAATTCTGCTTTCAAGGCCTCTTTGCTTCAATTCCCGGCATATGTCAGCCGTCCTTCTGCACTGCCAAACGATAGCGTTAGATACGGGTTTTCCGGTATGGCGGTTCCATAGCATAACGGTCTCTCTTTGGTTTGTGATTCCTATAGCTGCAACACTATCTATTCCTATACCGCTTGTTTTAAGGGCCTGGTTTAGCACGTCCATTTGACATTCCCAGATTTCTTCAGGATCATGTTCAATCCATCCGGGCTGGGGATAAATCTGCTTAAACTCCCTTCCCGCCTGGGCAACCATTCCGGCTGTTTCATCAAAAATTATAGCCCTGCAGCTGCTTGTTCCCTGATCCAATGCAATAACATATTTATTTTTCACATCCATTACCTCCTGTTATATTAGCTCCCATAATTCCTTTTTGCTGGTTGATACTGCCAGAGCTCCTGCGCTTAACGCATTTATTATATCTTGTTTACTGGTGATCATGCCTCCGGCAATTATAGGCTGATGGATTTTTTGCTTTAAATCTTTAATTGCCTTAGGTATAATTCCCGGCATTACCTCAACAAAATCCGGGTTATAGCTTTGCACAATATTTATTCCGCTTTCAAAGGAAAGAGAGTCAACCAGAAACAGCCGTTGTACCGTTATAAGCCCTATTTCTTTTCCGTATTTCAATAAATTGTTCCTTGTTGACAGTATGCCATCGGGGTTTATCCTTTGCTTTATATAATCAACTGCCGCCTGGTTTTTCCCCAAACCCTCTATAAGATCCACGTGTACAAAAACCTTTTTTCCCAGCTCCTTTAGTCTTTCCACCACCTCTTCAATTTCCAATATATTGCTGGATAGTAAAAAGACAACTTTTACCCTTGATTCCACGATCTCATTAAAAAGATCTGCATGGGATAAAGCGGCGATAATAGGGTTTTCTTCAAGGCATTCTGTTATATTAGTCATACTTGTTTTATTCTCCTTTTATTAAGTGAAAAAGAGGTGAAAAACTTTTGATGCAGTGAATAAGACATCTCCTGATAAATTATATCAGAAATGATCCATGCCGACAACACCATTGCGCAGACATTGGTTCCGGCTTATCCTCCGCTTCGTTAAAAGGTTCTAAGCTTTTGCGCAAGGCTCGTTCCATAATTATTCTTCAAACAATGCTCATTGGCAATCATACTATTAAGATTAGTAATGTGAAGAGTATTATTCCGCTCACTGGAACTCAAGGCGAGCACCAATAATATTCATCATACGATAAAAGGGTTCATAGTAATTTTTTTCATATGCTTCACATCCTTTTTTATATTCTGGATGTGATTTAATTGGCGAATCATATGTGCAAAAATTGCATATTTAAATAAAAATTGGCTATATGATTCCACGTTTTTTCTCGGATAATCATATAGCCAATTCTTTTTCTAATGGTAGCCCCTAGGGGAATCGAACCCCTGTTTCCGCCGTGAGAGGGCGGCGTCCTAGGCCACTAGACGAAGGAGCCATATAAATGGCTGCGGAACTAGGATTCGAACCTAGACACTATGATCCAGAGTCATATGTGCTACCGTTACACCATTCCGCAGCGCTGTAAGCCGTTCCGGACTTGCAAATTAGATTATACCATATGAAGTAAAAAAGTCAAGAAAAAATATTTTTCTTGGCCTTTCTATAAAATACCTTTACAGGAATATAAGCCCTCTAAACCTGAGGGCTTATATTCCTCCCATGATGCCGT
>DGEI01000027.1:130492-131271 GCA_002385885.1 Firmicutes bacterium UBA3930 | reverse complement strand
CGGTCTCCCGTATACACTCTGTGGGTTAAAACCAATAGAGAATCTCGAACACCCCAGGAGAAATAATGAAAAACCTTATTATTACCGTATTTATATAGTAATATAAATTATGCATGTTTTCAATGGGTATTATTATCCAAATACCAAAAAATCAGCGGCTTAAGCCGCTTAGGGCCTGCAAAAGCTCACTAATACTGGATTTTTCTTGATTTCGCCTTATATTTGTTATGTTTTACCTGATGTATTATATATTATACATTTTGTCTATATTAGTTTTGGCTGAACACCTCTATGTTTCCATATACCGCACTTTTCGCAATAATACAGATGTATACACAGGTGATCCCCTGTTATAATGCTGTTATTCATATCTGTATGAAAGCTTTCCTTGTCCATATAAGGGCTGTATGCTCCTTTGATATCCTCAATTCTGCCTTCTTCATTCATCCGTATTCCGCACTTATCGCAATACACATATACGGCCGCCATGCCGTTACACAAAGGACACACCTGATCCATATATGCATCCTCATGTCTGATCTATTCCGGTCAATACTTCATCGAATATAACACATCTGCCGTTATTCCAATGTATACATCCATCGCAGCTTATCATTTGTTCTTCCTCAGCAATACTTTCGCTCAATGCTACTACCCGGGAACGGTATTCAGGGCATACCGAGGCTACGTATCTTTTCTGCTCCATACTGGGCGAATCATTGTATTCCACTTCAAATAACCTCCCATATATTCAATATCCTTTTTTATTATTTCTCTTT
>DGEI01000027.1:83940-130240 GCA_002385885.1 Firmicutes bacterium UBA3930 | reverse complement strand
TTAAGCCATCTTTTTTTCTCCTGCATATTCCTGTGCTTTGGCCCATCTGCCGCATCTTCCGCCCCATAACGCTACCGTGCCCCCGTCCATATTCAATTGGATTATCTCACAAATATTCGGACAGCCGCCGCATTCAAAACTTCTGGATTGAAATTCCTGTTTTAATACCATGTCAAAGCCCTTAAATCTGCTCCTGTTATTGCCTATAAATTTTTTGGAGAGTATGGCCGCCCCAATCGCCCCCATTACATCATAGTGTTCCGGAACCGTAACCGGAAACCCCAATGCTTCCTCAAAAGCTTTACGTATTCCCACATTGGCCGCAACGCCTCCCTGAAAGACCACCTTTGGCAGTATCTCTTTTCCTTTCCCTATATTATTCAGATAATTCCTGACAAGAGCCTCACATAGTCCTCTCACTATATCCTCACAGCTGCATCCCATTTGTTGTTTATGAATCATATCCGATTCTGCAAATACGGCACACCGCCCGGCTATCCTCACAGGTGACCTGGATTTAAGCGCCAGTTCCCCGAATTGTTCTATGGGTATATTCAGACGTGCTGCCTGCCGATCAAGAAAAGAACCCGTACCGGCTGCGCAAACCGTGTTCATGGCAAAGTCTGAGACAACCCCATCCCTTAATATAATTATTTTTGAATCCTGCCCTCCAACTTCAATTATGGTTCTGACATCCGGTTCAAAAGTCAGTACAGCTATCCCATGAGCGGTAATCTCATTTTTTACAACGTCGGCTCCAAGAACGGCAGCTGCCAGATGCCGGCCGCTGCCTGTTGTCCCGACACCATTTATTTTAACATCAGCGGGCAGCAGTGATGACATGCGGCCCATGGCTTCCTTAAGGATCTGAATAGGCTTGCCTTCCGTCCGCATATATATCTTCTCAATTACATCATTTTTATCATTTACAGCAACCACATTTATACTAACCGAGCCTACATCAACACCCAGAAAAACTTCCCTTTTTCCCACTTGTCCGACTCCTCCTTTGTTCCATCAAATCTATAAAGGCTTCAAGCCGTGTAGAATATCCTGCCTCCCCGGTCATCTCGTCTACCGCTAACGTCATGATAGGCACACCATAATCTTCATATACCTTTGGAAGTATACTTTCTGCCACAATCTCAGGCATACATCCAAAGGGCATAATCTGGATAATCCCATCCATGTTGTTTTCAGAAAAAAATACTGAATTGGCGATGGTTTGCCAGGCATGTCCCCCAACACATAATCCTAAATATGGATCGGCCTTTCTTAATATATTCTTATGCTGCAGTCTGTGCACCACATCAAGAGACAGATGTATTTTTACCCATTCATTCAGTGTAAGGCTTCTGTGTACTTCAACTCCAAGCTGTCCCAGTTTTTTTTCAACATTCAGATTTACGTAGGGTTCGACAAGAGTATAAATCTCTCCCACCAAACCCACCTTCAGAGGAAATACACCGGCCTTTTCTTTTATATCTCCAATTATACCTTTATACATTTTTACAATTTCGAGTATTTCATATGTACCGTATTGTTTTATCGCTTCCCTCTCAAAGCTGTACAGATATCTGTCGGTTTCTCCTCTGTTTGCTTCCCTCGCACGCTTCTTTAATGCAATCTCCAGAAGCTCATCAGCCTCTTTCACAATAACAGATGCTTTTCTGAATGCCCGGATTATATCCATCCATGAGCTGCTGCCGGCAACCTTTTTTATACGCTGCAAAAAATCCCTGTAACCGGTATCAGGTGGATCAAATATGATTATGTCAATATCATAGCCCAAATCACTGAGTATCTCTTTCTGTACCACTCCATAATATCCGAACCTGCATGGCCCGCAGCTCCCTGAAAGTACTATGGTATCAGCGCCTTTTTCTATACTTTCTATATAATTCCCTATGTTTATTTTTAAAGGCAGACATGCCATCTCAGGAGATAGCCTTGTCCCTATCTCCAGTGTTTTTTTTGATATAGGCGGGGGAATTACCACATCCACTCCAAGATCGTCAAAAAGGCCCTTAACGGCCAGATACACTTGCCCCATATGAGGAAAGGTTACCTTCATGCGCCCTCCTCCATTCTATCATGTCAATAAATGCTTCAAGACGTGTGTTAAAACCGGCATGCCCCGTGTGTTCATCAACAGTTATTAGGGTGTATGGAATTCCGTATTGCCTCCGGTTATACCTGTGAAGCAGTTCCAGTATAAAAGAATCAATGCCGCAGGCAAAACTTGACAGCAGTACAATACCGTCTACATTGTTATTTTCAAGCATGGCAATGCCGCTTCCCAAAAGTTTCTTTCCATAACTCCAGAACAGTTTCTTGGGCAGCCTATTGCAGATCTCCTCTATTTTTACGTCCTCTATATTTTCGGGTACCACCACCCGGTAGCCCATATCTCTGAGCTTGGCAACAATATTCATGCTGACGTACTGATCATAGAGCAAATAAGGATGCCCTATCAGCCCGATAACCCCTTTATCATTTCTGATATCCTGAACCCGGTTCATTTCAAGTATATCCAGCGGCGTTCCTCCTAATTTCAGAATCCTGTTGTATGCCTGCTGCCTGGAGCTGGCCAGCCTGAAAGCCTTGAGAGCTAAGGATGAACTTCCGGTTAATTTTTTGCCGGTATTGATATAAGCCATATATGCATTTCTTATATTCCGGTGGGCATTGCAATCTGCCACAACCACTTCCGGTAACTCTTTTATTGAACTTTTTATCATTTCGGGCAAACCTATAAATTTGGGGCATATAAATTCACCGGGATTTATGCTTATCAGCCTGGGAATAAATATAACATCCGCTCTTCCCAAAAGATCTATGACATGGCCGTGGAACAGTTTAACGGGCAGGCAGGCATCATCCACGCAGTTCATTACCCCGTTGTCCAGAATAAGCTTTGAAGTATTATTGGACACAACCGTCTTGTATCCCAGCATTTCAAAAAAATTCTTCCACAACGGATAGTAGGTATAATAGAGCAGTGCTTTTGGAATACCGATTTTCAAAGCGGCTCTCCTTCCTGGCATAACTGCCAAAACATCTTCATATTCATATATTATTGACAAAATTGTTTTTGATTATAATATGCAAAACAATAACCAATCAGCAGCATGCACAAAAAATATCGTCTGAAAATGACAATATACACGAATAACCGTAAAGTTTATGAAAAGTATTGCTTAAACAAAAAAAATGTTATATACTGAAATAAAATATAATGAAGGGGGATGTGTTCTGTGAAAACTGTAACCATTAAGCTTTCACTGGCCGAAAATGTTAAGAAGTTTGTAAACATAGTCAGCAAATATCCTTATGAGATAGACCTTCGTTCCGGTCGCCATATAGTAGATGCTAAATCGATTTTGGGTATATTCAGTCTGGATTTAAGCAAGCCCATCACAGTTGAAGTATATGCCGATGATTGTGATGACCTGCTTGATGAAATACGTGAATTCGTAATATAATACATAATATAAAAATATAAAAGAACACCTCAAAGGTGTTCTTTTTATAGCTTTTTTGTTTTATCCGAGGTGAAGCCATGCCGGAACAAGCCATAAATATAGCCGACAATAAGCTGTCAATACTCTATTATGTTCACAGCCTGGATATTCCACTGACCAATACCCAGGTTACACAGTTTTTTTTGGAGAATAATATTATGAATTATTTTGATCTCCAGCAGCTTCTGGGACAGCTGGTGTCCAGCGAACATCTCATATGCCTGGAAACCGGCCATAAATCCTTTTACAGCATCACTCAAAAAGGCCGGAGAACCTTGCGCCTTTTCCAGGGGCATATACCAAAATGGCTTCGCCATGCAATTGATATATACACAGCACAAAACCTTAACAAGTTTAAAAGAGAAAACCAGATTACAGCCGAGTATAAGCGTGTTTCCAGCAAGGACTACCAGGTTATCTGCAGGGTTATGGAAAATGATATTGTGCTTATTGATTTAAGATTAAGCGTTACCGACAGCAAACAGGCAAGAATAATATGCAATAACTGGGATACTAAAGCTCCCGAGATATATAAATACATAATGCAGCAGCTAACCGAATAACCTGGTATAATCATTTCAAACATATCATGCTTCATATCCCCTTGGGTTCCAGCGGGATATCTCTTTTAGTTCATTATAAAGTTCTTTTTCCCTGCCGCTTATATCACCGGGAACAGCAATCATTACCCTGATGTACAGATCTCCCCTTTTTCCTTTCCTGTCCCTGTATCCTCTGTTTGGTATCCTCAGTTTCTTGCCGGATGAAGTGGCCGGCGGTATTCTTACCGACAGCTTCTTTCCGTCCGGAGACTGGACCGTTATGTTAGCGCCCAGTACTGCCTCCCACGGTAATACAGGTACATCCTGTACTATATCAAGATCCTGCAATTCCTGTCCGTCTTCCTTTTTTATGCGAACGGTAACGAATAAATCGCCTCCGTTAATCCCCTGCCCTTTGAGCCTTATTTTATCTCCATCAAGGACCCCGGCCGGTATTTTCATCCTGATCCGTTTCCTGGATCCATCAGGTCCGCTGACTGTCAATATCTTGCTGCAGCCGTCAAAAGCCTGCTGCAATCCTACCTCCACATTTGCTTCAATATCCCGTCCCATCTGAGTGGTTCTTCCATTCCCAAACCGGCCTGTAAAACCGCCGAAGGGGCCGCGGCGCCGGTTCAGCCCCTCTAAAATACTGTTCAAATCCAGTCCGTTTTCTCCAAAAAACATTTCAAAGAAATCGCTGAATCCACTGCCTCCGCCGGCATATGTCCTTCTTTGCCATCCAAACTGGGATGGATCAAAGCTGGTACCGTTTTGGAAATCGTAATAATTGCCAAAAGTATCGTATTTTTTGCGTTTTTCTTCATCTCCCAGTACCTGGTATGCTTCATTGATTTCCTTAAACTTTTGTTCAGCCTCTTTATTCCCTTGATTTGCATCGGGGTGGTATTTCTTAGCCAAACGCCGGTATGCCTTTTTTATATCGTCCTGCGTCGCATTCCTGGATACACCCAGTATCTTGTAGTAGTCCTTGTACTCCATAGATAGTCCTCCTTACAGGCAAATCCCTTTCCACATTGACTTTCTCTGACTTTATTTTACCACCATATGCTTATCTTAACAATACTGATTTTTTGTTCCCGTACTGTGAGAAAATCAGCGGGCAGGCCTTATTAGCCTGCCCGTCATGGGCTACTCTATATGTGTCACGTCATATCCGGCGTCATAAACGGCAGTTTTAAATACTTCATCGTCTACGTCGTGATCCAGTTCAACAACAGCCTGATTTTCACTTAAATCAACCTTGACAGATTTGACGCCCGGTATATCCTCCAGCGCTTTGGTAACCCGGTTTACGCAGTGCTGGCAGGACATCCCGTCAATATACAATTTCTTTTCCACTTCATCCAACCTCTTTCTCTTTTTTTATTTTATTCAATACATAGGTTTAAACCTTCTCAGCCTCAAAGCATTGGTCACAACCGATACCGAACTGAATGCCATGGCCCCGGCCGCTATCATGGGGTTCAGCAATGGGCCTCCGAACAGATGAAGCAGCCCTGCCGCCACAGGTATTCCGGCAGAATTATAGGCAAAAGCCCAGAACAAATTCTGTTTTATATTCCTTATGGTTGCTTTGCTGAGCTGTATTGCAGCAGAAACATCCATCAAGTCATTTCTTATCAGTACAATATCAGCCGATTCCATAGCCACATCGGTGCCCGATCCTATGGCGATTCCTATATCAGCCTGTACCAGTGCAGGAGCGTCATTTATACCGTCTCCCACCATTGCAACTTTCCTGCCCTCTGCCTGGAGTTTTTTTACCTCCTCAGCCTTATCCTGGGGCAGTACTTCTGCCAGTACCCTGTCTATACCTACCTGTCTTGCAATAGCCCCGGCAGTCCTCCTGTTGTCCCCTGTAATCATAACAATTTCAATGCCCATTCTATGAAGCGCTTCTACCGCCTTCCCGCTGCTGGGTTTAATGACATCTGCAACGGCTATTATACCCGCCAGCCTCCCGTCAATAGCAACAAACATGGGCGTTTTACCTTCTTCAGACAACCTGTCAGCCTCATTTTGCAATGGGATCCTGATATTTCTGTCATCCATCAGTTTCTTGTTGCCAAGAAGCATTTTTTTACCCTGTATAATCACCTCAATGCCGTGTCCCGGTATGGCTTCAAAACTTTCAGCCCTCATTAACTCCAAATTCCTGTCTCTTGCACTGTTGACAATGGCTTCGCCTAAAGGATGTTCCGATCCTGCCTCGGCAGATGCTGAAAACTGCAAGAGCTCATCCTGGCTGATATCTCCATTGGTGATGATATCGGTTACTTTTGGTTCCCCTTCAGTAATGGTCCCGGTTTTGTCAAATATAATGGTATCAATTTTGTGGGCTGTTTCCAATGCCTCCCCACTCTTTATCAATACACCGTATTCCGCCCCTTTACCGGTCCCTACCACTATGGCTGTGGGCGTGGCAAGGCCCAAAGCACATGGACAGGCTATAACCAGCACTGATATGAATATAGTCAGAGAAAACACTGCCGATTCGCCTGATAATGCCCATGCCGCAGCAGCAATAACAGCTATGGTAATAACAATAGGTACAAAGTATCCGGATATAACATCGGCCATCTTTGCAATTGGGGCCTTTGAGCCCTGGGCATCTTCCACCAGCTTAATAATCCGGGCAAGCGTTGTATCCTTGCCTACCCTGGTTGCTTTGAACCTTACGGTACCATTTTTGTTAATGCTTCCTCCGACAATCCTGCTTCCCGGATTCTTTTCAACAGGAATGCTTTCACCTGTAAGCATGGATTCATCCACAGAAGTCCGGCCCTCAATCACCTCGCCGTCAACCGGAATTCTTTCTCCCGGCCTGACCAGCACTATGTCTCCAACCTCAACTTCTTCAACCGGAATAACAATTTCCTTGTCATCATGTATAACCACTGCCGTCTTTGGCGAAAGCCCCATCAGCTTTTTAATAGTTTCTGAGGTCTTGCCCTTTGATACAGCTTCCAAATATCTGCCAAGAAGTATTAAGGATATGATGACGCCGGCCGTTTCAAAGTATAAATCCATGGCATATTCGGTATCTCCGCCGATAATCCGGTATATTGCATAGATTCCGTACAGAAATGCGGCGCCTGTGCCTATAGCTATCAACGAATCCATATTAGGCGCCCGTCTGAATAATCTGCTGAAGCCTACCGTATAAAACCTGTATCCTACAGCCATTATGGGAATTGTAAGCAGCAGCTGAGCTATGCCAAAGTTCAGAGGATGCAGCCCGGGCATAATAATATCCGGCAGCGGCAATCCTGTCATGTGTCCCATGGCAATGTAAAAAAGCGGCACAGCAAATACTATGGATATTATAAACCTGGTTCTCAGGGTATTAATCTCTTTCTGCCGGCGTTCTTTTTCTTTATCAGCTGCTTCATCCTCTTTTATCTCCAGGGGTGTATAACCCGCTTTTGATATGGCGTCTTTTATAACGGATATTCTTACTTTTGAAGTATCATAAACCACCATCGCCTTTTCGGTCGCCAAATTCACATTTACCTCATTTATTCCCGGCAGTTTATTAATCGATCTCTCAACAGCCCTGGCACATGCTGCACAGGTCATTCCCGATATTGGGATGGTTATATCCCGTATATTTTCGTTCTCCTCTTCCTGCACATCATAGCCGGCTTTTTTTACCGCTTCTTTTATTCCATTTACATCAGTCTTGCTTTCATCAAATTCAACGGACAGTTTTTCCGTTGCAAGGTTTACAACTGCAGATTGTACCCCCTCTATCCTGTTTACACTTCTTTCAACTGCCCTTGCGCAGGATGCACACGTCATTCCTGTAATATTAAGTACTTCTTTTGCCATATATAATCAACCACCTTCTCATTTGGTTCTCTCATCACCGATAAAGCCGGAATGCGGCAATTCATATAATTCTGCTATGCTGCCCGGTGGCCCGCCTGATTGTTAAAGAGGAAACCATCTCAACCATGTAATAAAACCGCACAATACATGGACTGTTCCACACCGTGCGCCTTTTATTCATTGAGAAGCCGCGTCTGAACCGGCTTGTATGCTTATATATATATTACCCTGTAAGATATGCCCTGTATCACATTCATGAACAAGGGTATAAAAGTTTACAAATTTGTAACACTTATGTGCCGATATTGATAAGTTATTAATTATTTCTATATTTTACCGCCTTATTTCATGGAAGGTGCCTGTTTTACCTCAAGAATCCTCAGCCTGTTTATGGCAGCTGCAATTTCCTGCGGCCTGGGTTGTGCATAATCCCCGGGATGAAAGCCTTTGAATGGTGATATAACATCCAAACCTTTTTCTTCAATATCCTTGTGTACTTTATAAACAATTTCTCTCAGGGTGGCTTTGCCGTCCATATAATTCTCCATGGCATAACGGATTATATCCCCGATTGCCCGGGTCTGGTTTGAATCCACCAGCTGTTCCACATCATCCAGCTCCAAATTGGTATATCCGTATTGTATATTGTCCAGGCCGCGGGACTTTATCTTCTTTTTTCGGCCATCAATCGCCAGGCTTTCCGGTATCGGGCAGCGGTGTGTTACACGCAACGGCATTCCGGCTGCTTCACTGCATCTCCGGGCAGCAAATTCAGCAGCTATTTCCCTGGCCTTTTTTGTCACATCCTTTGGTATATATCTCTCCATCATTATGATCCGGTCAGCGATATCGAAATAATCTCCCGAACCACCGACAACAATAATGGTTGAAACGCCAAGCTGTTCGTAAAGGCCGGCCGCCCTGTCAATAAACGGTGTTATGGGTTCGGAATCCTTATGCACAAGGGCCTGCATCCGGGCATCACGAATCATAAAATTGGTGGCGCTGGTATCCTCATCAATCAACAGCAGGGAGGTTCCTATCTCCAGGGCTTCCATTATATTGGCAGCCTGGGAAGTGCTTCCGCTTGCGTTATCGGTGGAAAAGGCTACGGTAGATTCATTGCCTGGCAGGTTGCTGATGAAAGGGCTTATATCCACCTTTTCAACCCTTCTGCCATCCTCAGCCCTGATCTTGACCGCATCCCCGGCAGTCACCACCAGTTCACGTCCATCGCCGGAAATATGGTCATACACTCCTCTCTCAATAGCACGGAGCAAAGTGGATTTTCCATGATAGCCGCCCCCTACAATCAGGGTTATTCCTTTTGGGATCCCCATCCCCTTGACGCGGCCTGCATGGGGCAGTTCCACCATGACTTCAAGTTCCGGAGGTGATATGAAGGGAACGGCACCCCGTTGAAGGGGCCTGTCATCGACACCACTGCGTCTTGGCAGTATTGAACCGTTAGCCACAAATGCAACCAGGCCCATTTCCTTTATTTTATTTCGCAGTATCCATTGATCTTCTGCCAGGTTCACATGTTTCAATACAGCGTCTCTGTCCAGGTTTTTGTATAACAAGGATCGTTCAGCTATAGCGGGAAGCTCATTAAAAAACATCTCAACAGCCTGCCCGGCCATCACCCTTCTTCCATGGGCAGGAAGGCCCATGCTTAATCGTGTCTCGATACCTGTTGAGTTTATCATTACCGATGTCCTGTTCAGTATTTGCTGTCCCGTGGATATCACAGAAATCTGCCCGCTCTTTCCCGTTCCCCGTCTGCCTTTTACAATACCGGCAATGCTTTTTGCAATTTGCCGGGTTATATAATCCTCCAGCCCTTTACGCCTTGGATGGGACGAATACAGATATGCCGGAAAGCCCGCAATCCTTTGAGGGACTATAACACGGATTCGTGAAGGAGAAGCAAAAGGGTCCCCCTGTACGTAATCAATATACAGGGTGAAATTGCCAAAATCGTAAACACCCTGTATATCTTTATAAGCCTTGTATCCTTTTCCATCTATCCTTCGAAGCATAGCCTCCAGCTGAGCTTTGTTCTTCAAACATAAGTCACTCCTTTACCTCAATTACTTCAGCATTGGCAACCGCATCTTCAATCAATTCCTTGCCATCCACCAATGCCTCAGCTTCCCTGACCTTATCCAGTCTCGGCCTTGTAAGGGGATGTTTGGGAACAAATATGGTACAGCAGTCTTCATATGGGAGAATCGATGTTTCATAAGTGTCTATCTTTTTTGCCATATCGATTATCTCGATCTTATCCATTCCTATAAGAGGCCTCAAAACCGGCATGGATACAGCATCGTCTGTTACGCTTAAGCTTTCAAGAGTCTGGCTGGCCACCTGCCCTAAACTCTCACCGGTAATCAGCACGCCTGCCTCTTCCCTTCTAGCGATAATTTCCCCAATCTTCATCATAAATCTTCTCATAAGCAGTGTAAGCATCTTATCGGGACATTTCTGATACAGTTCCTGTTGAATACGGGTAAATGGAACAACATACAGTCTTATGGGGCCGCAATACCCGGTAAGAATTCTGCACAAGTCAATTACTTTTTCCTTTGAACGATCACTGGTATACGGAAAGCTGTGAAAATGCACAGCTGTAAGTTCAACCCCTCTCTTGGAAATCATCCAGCCGGCAACCGGGCTGTCTATGCCTCCCGATAACAACAGCACAGCTTTTCCGTTTGTTCCAACCGGCATACCTCCGGCACCGGGTATAATACGATGATACATATACGTCCATTCCCTTACCTCAATGTGTATGGTAACCATGGGATTATGTACATCAACCTTAATGCCTGGAAATTTCCTCAGCAGATGGGCACCTATCGTCCGGCTCAATTCCATTGAAGTCAGAGGAAACGTTTTGTCAGATCTTCTGGATTCCACTTTGAAGGATAATCCATTCAAACCGCCTTGAGCGTCTATGGCATCCTTGAGCTGAAGCTCAGCAGCCTCCTGTATGTCCTCCATATTCTTTGCAACCCTTAAGGCCGGACTAAAGGATATAATTCCAAATATCCTGGATATTGTATCGTAAATTCGTGGGTCATCTCCCACATTCTCAATGAAATATCTTCCTTGGGCTTTTATTACTCTGACATCCTTATATGCTTCCAGCGCTTTTTCTATGTTAGATTGAAGCACTCTTTCAAAATAGGGACGGTTCTGCCCTTTCAGATGTATTTCCCCATACCGCAGCAGAATTACATTCTCCATTTCCCCTACCTCCTTGTAAATCCCTTCAATTCATTAACGCATCTTTCAACTATATCAACCGCCCTGTACATTTCATCCTGCGTGTTCATGTAAGACAGGCTTAGCCTTACAGCACTCCGGGCTATCTCTTTTCCTGCCCCTATCGCCTGAAAAACAGGGCTTATAGCTTCCCGTCTGGAAGAACATGCAGAACCTGTGCTGACATACACTCCTTTATCTTCAAGGGCATGGAGCAATACCTCACCCCTGATACCCGGAAAGCTTACATTTAATATATGAGGGGCCCCCTTTTCCGGCGCCGGGCCATTAATTACCATATCGGGAATCCTTTCCTGCAAACCGGCTGCCAGGATCCCTTTTAGGCGGTAGAGATACTTTTTGTCGGCATCCTGTTCAATCCAGCGCACCGCTTCTCCAAAGCCAACTACTCCGGGTACATTTTCAGTTCCGCTTCGTACTCCCTTTTCCTGTCCTCCGCCCCATAAAACAGGATGAATTTTTACTCCCTTTCGCATATACAATGCTCCAATTCCTTTTGGAGCATGAATTTTATGACCGCTAAGTGTTAAAATATCAATACCCCAGTTTCTTGGCTTTAAATCTATTTTGCCAAAAGACTGTATAGCGTCTACATGAATAACCGGTGACATCCCTTTTTCCTTAACAAGCCTGACAATATCTTCAACAGGCTGTACGGAACCAATCTCGTTGTTAACATGCATAATGCTTACCAATACTGTATCCGGCCGTACAGCGCCGGTTATATCCTCCGGATCCAGCATTCCCTGGTTATCGGTTGGCAAATAGGTAACTTCCCATCCTTCTTTTTCCAGGTATTTAAAAGTATTCAATACAGAAGGATGTTCAATCTGAGTGGTTATACAGTGTTTTCCCTCACGTTTTCTTGCCATGGCGGTCCCGATGATAGCAAGGTTATTGGCTTCCGTCCCTCCGGAAGTGAAAAAAATGCTGTCCGGGCTGTCACCCAATGCAAAAGCCAGTTGTTCCCTGGCTGCCTTAATCTTTTTTTCAGCATTCAGCCCCAATCTATGTAAAGACGATGGATTTCCGTAAGTATACATCATGCAATCCATTACAGCTTTTGCCACCCCGGGATGAACAGGCGTAGTAGCTGCATTATCCAGATATATTTCATTTACCATTAGCGGCATCCTCCTTTTTTGATCAAAAACCGGGTTAATCCTTATTTTATCCTTTTATAGCGGTTCCTACAATAAAAAAGCAATTTATATATATAACATGTACACGCTATTCGTCTGAACATATATATGTTTCGGGATTACAGGCAAACATTAAAAAACCCCTTTCTCAGGGGTTTTTCTCACTGGATTTTTACATTCCGGGGATTGAATACCTTAAACAGCTCCAGCATTTTTTGGCTTGGCTCAAATACCAGCATGGATTTAACTCCGTCATGGGTAAAAACACCATAGTAAAGCCCGCCGCCCCGGTTAAGGAAATAATTATGGCGCTTCTGGATCCCCTTATGATTAAGCATTCGCTTAAAACCTTCATCACTTATTGGAGCCACCACTTCAAATTCTTTTACGTCCAACGACAACAGCTTTTTCCTCTTGCTGTTGTTTATAATTTTTGCTATGTCCAGAATTCCATTGGTGAATGTATAGTCATATTCTATACGCTGGTTGTTTTTTAAAACATAAGCTCCATATGCCAGCCCGCCTGAAATCAACATAACTATTATCGGGAAAATGTCAAACATACCGCTGGATATCTGATAAAACACGGTGTTTAAATTAACTACGGCAATTAAGGCAAAAAATATCATAGCTATATAGCACAAAAAGTATATTATCGAGTTTAAGCCCATATTTGCCCTGCTCACCGCTTCTTCGTGGAAATAATCCATTATGCTATGCCTCCTCCTGCAGTTTTATAAACATTGTTCAGAAATAGTTCAAAAATAATTGTAACATGGTTTTGCTTATATTAAAACCCCTTATTCACAAAAACCGCAGAATAATACATTGTTTTGAAGAATATATCAGTCAGCCTTATTTGCAGTGTAATTCCCGTTTTTCTATATATATTTATTATATAAACAAGAAACATTAACGGAGCCGGAAAAACCATTAAATTCTATGTGCCGTCAAAATTTATATCGAAACAGAAGGATTTTTGGATAAATATGCGAATTATTATTACTATAGAAGGGGGGGTTTTTTATGATATGCCCATCTTGCGGGACAAAAAACAACTACTATCATCGATATTGTTACTATTGCGGTAATAAACTCAACCAGCCGGAATCTATCGATAATCAGGATACAAATAGAACCGGCATGTCCTTAGATGATCTGGATGTCCCACTTTTTTCATCTTCCGTAGAGTCAGAATTTGATTACACGCAGCAAATTCCCTTGCGGCGATATCGGAAATCCAAACCCCAGCCTGGGTCCAGGCGATTGATAAACATATGCGTGACTGTTATACTGCTGGCTTTATTAGGTGTATCCGGATATGTGTTAATTGATCAATTGACAAAATACGCTAATAAGCCCCAGGTGCCTGATACCAAAATAACAGCCTCTACTTTTGTAGAAGCTGCAGTTGTGGATGGAAAACCGGTCCACAAAATAATCGTAAACACAAGCAATGGTGAAAAAGTTGAAGTCCTGGGAGAAACCTACCAGGTGATCAACGGCAAAGCTGAAATCATATTCGATGATGCTTTTCTGTATTCGTCCTTCTCGGAAACCAATGATAAGGAGCAAGTGAGAGTTATACTTGATATCACCGTCTATAAAGAAGGGTTTCCTGAAGCGAAGGACAGGGTGGAATTCATTCTGGATACACCCTTGTCCCCATTGACCATGATACATCCTGCAACCGACGAAGTGTTTATTGAAGAAGAAACATGCCGCATAGTATTCTCGGTAGAACCAGGTTCCCAGGTATTCATAAACGATAATAATTACAGCGACCTTGTTGACAGCGAAGGATTGTTTGAGAAAGAATTCCAGGTGCCCGATAATCCGGAAAACATATATGAAATACGTGTAATAACAAAGAACCATGCTGAACGTACACACAGAATCGTTATAAGGAGGCGGGTAATGGAATTCCCTCTGGACATAGATCAATCCGGTCCGATTGAAGCAGCCGGACAATGGGCTAAAATTACCGGAAACACGCATCCTCAGGCCGTCCTTGATGTGGATCTTGAAACCAGAGCCGAACCTGAAATTGACCCCGAGACCGGAAATTTTACCGTCTATGTTAAAGCATCACACCTGGGGTACACTCCCTGCACCTTAACCGCCCATCTGGAGGGGAAGCAGGATTCGGTTAAGGAGGTTGTAATAGAACGCCCTGCAACTGAAGCTGATTACACCAGCCGGGCCTGGGCTATGAATTATAACGAACTAAGAGCAAATCCGGACCTTCATAACGGCATAGTATTTGTCTTTGAAGGAACCATAACAGAAATTAAAACAATGGGTGATAAAAACCAGTTTGTCGTAGATATCTCAAATGATCCCAACTCCCCACAGCCAGCCTATGTTGAATACTGGGGAAGCGTTTCACTCCATACGGGAACAAGGCTCAGGATTTTTGGAAACCGTTGGGGCAATTATAAGGAAATGCCCAGATTTTTGGCCAGGTTTATTTATTTGCGATAGACAATAGATTTCCTGTTTACAGCGGCTAATAGCCGGAATAAAACAGATCCGGGACTGTTGTCCCGGATCTGTTTATGTTTTATACATCAAAGACGCTACTGGGCCGGAAGCGGCTCCAATGTGACAGGCAGTGTGAATTCCTTGCCATCCCGCCATACTTTTACTTTCACCGCATCACCGACTTTTTGTTTATCGATCAAGTCCTTTAGCTGCTGGAAATTCTCTATTACATTTTCGTTAAAACCAATTATCACATCCCCGGGTTGGATACCTGCCTTTGCTGCAGCGCCGTTCTGTGCAATGGCAACTACCAGTATTCCCTTGGGATATCCGAGTTTTTCCGAATCTTCATTACTTATCTCCTGTCCGCGGATTCCAAGGCCGGGCTTATCCCCTTCCCTTATTACAACACCTTTCTCAATCAATTCACTGACAATGGGCAAAAACTCATTGGTAGGTATGGCAAAACCCAGTCCTTCGGTCCCGCTGCCCTTTAATGTATTCATTCCAATGACCTCTCCATTGGAATTAACAAGGGCACCGCCGCTGTTCCCTTTGTTTATTGCTGCATCAGTCTGTATAAGTTTCAACGGCTTCTGATCAACTACAAGAGTCCGGTTTACCGCACTAATAACCCCTACTGTAATGGTTCCTGCCAGATCATGTCCAAGAGGGTTCCCGATTGCAATAGCCAGCTCTCCGGGGCGTACCTTATCGGAATCGCCCAGTCTGGCAACTGCAAATTTTGCTTCAGCATCTTCAACATCCTTTTTATCTACTTTTACCACGGCAACGTCGCTGTTGGCATCCATTCCAATAAGCTGAGCCTGAACCTGTTTTTCTCCCTGAAATACTACGAAGATCTCCTTTGCCCCCTGTACAACATGAGCATTGGTTACAATATGTCCTTCCTCGCTGATAATAATCCCGGAACCATATCCTTCCTGTTCCTGCATATAATACTCCCCGAAAAACCAATCCCTGTAAGTTACAATACTCTTGTTGGTTATACCTACAACCGCAGGGCTAACCTTTTCAGCTATATCCACCACGGGATTGTCTCCTGATATAAAAAGGTCGCCTTTGGCTCCCAGTTCGGGAACGGTAACGTCATTGTTGTCGGAAACCGATGATTCGTCTTTCTGTTCTTCCTGACCTGGATTCATAGCAGTATCCCTTGAATTCTGGTTCATAAAAGGTGATATATAATACATGGCAATAGCGCCTATCATAGTAAAGATAACGGCTACCGCTATATATTTCCATGCCTTGCCTCTTCGACCATACTGCTGTTCATCAAACTCATAGAATTCTCTCATGTTCCAGCACCTCCGTTTATAATTTCTATTCATTCCTACTTAATTATAAACATGTTTTTTTAATAAAATATGAACGTGTTGTAAATTTTTATCGGTTTTTTTCCGGTTTTCTGGCCGATTTTAAGGAAAAAATAAAAGCAGTCCCATCACCCATCCGGCTGTTTACCCATATATTCTGTTCATGCTGTTCAATTATCTTTTTAACAATGGACAACCCCAGGCCTCTGCCCTCATTCTTACTGCTTCGGGATTTATCCACCTGGTAGAAACGTTCCCAGATATGCACTATATCCTCTTTGGGGATTCCGGCGCCCTTATCCTGAATTTTTATATAAGCTTTATCTCTTCGTTTCCACGTTCGTATTATAAGTTCTCCATTTTCCCGGTTATATTTTATTGCATTATCAAGAAGGTTTAGAACCACCTGCTGAATTCTGTCCATATCAGCTTCTACCCAGCAGTACTCATCCTCAAAATCAACTGCAACATCTATGTTTTTTTGATTTATCCTGTCCTCATAGGAAATCAGGGAACGTCTGATCTGCTCATTTATATCGAAAACAACCATATTTAAAGAGAATTGTCCCGATTCAATCTGTGTAAGATCCAGCAGCTCATTGATCAGTTTATTTAACCTTTGAGCCTCCGAAAGGCTTATTTTTAAATATTTCTCCCTCTCATCGGACTTTATTGTATTATCCAAAACCCCCTGGATATATCCCATAATTGATGTTAAGGGAGACCTTAATTCGTGGGATACATTGGCCACAAAGCTCCTGCGCATTTCCTCCAGCTTCTCCAGGGAGTCAGCCATTGCATTAAAATTAACGGCCAGCTGACCTGTTTCATCTTTTGTCATCACTTTGACCCTGCGATTAAAATTTCCCTGGGCAAACTCCCGTGAAATCTCATTCATTTGTATCAGCGGTTTGGATATCCGCCGTGACATCCAGTACAGAAATAAAACTGAAAGCCCCGCAGATATAAATGCCGCCCACCATATATTCTTGTATATATCATTAAGAGTACTCTTAATCCCCTGTACCGGTGAATGAAGGAATATTGCTCCTCTGATTCTGTCTCTTATCCTCAGAGGAACTCCGACGGTTAAAACAGGAACAGTAAAACGTCCGCCAAACCGCCCGGTTTTTGTTATGACATTACCTTGCAGCACCTGTATAAATTCTTCTTCTGTCAGCTTTTGCTCCTCCCACTTTTCCTGATCCTCCCTTGACGCACTGTAGGCTATCCAGATGTAGCCCAACCCGTCGCTCACCCAAACGGTGGTGTTTAAAAAACGATCAATTGTTGCAAAATAGCCGTATAATGTATCCTGACTTAATATTCCCATGCTGTACATTTCAATGTAAGGGTTAAGTGCTTTGCCCTCTCTTATCAGCTCCTGGGCCTTCAAATTAAAGGTATAGTCCATAAAGAACGTTGATAACAGCAGGCCCAGTATCACCAGCGTAATCAATATAATAATAAAGTATGCCACCATCAAACGCATAAACAGGGAACGAAACATCTATTTCACCTCAAATTTATATCCTACACCCCACACCGTCTTTATACTCCATGTATCATCAGGATTTGAAAGTTTCTCCCTAAGCCTCTTTATATGTACGTCAACTGTCCGGGTATCACCGTAAAAATCATAACCCCATACCTGATCCAGTAATTGTTCACGGGTAAAAACCTTGTTTGGATGAGAAGACAAAAAATAAAGCAATTCCATCTCCTTTGGAGGCATTTCTATCAATTTACCGTAGTATTCCACGGTATAGTTGCCAATGTTGACGGTAAGATTAGGATACGAAACCATTTTTTCATTTATTCCTGCAGCACCGGATCGCCGGAGGACAGCTTTTACCCTTGCAACCAGTTCTTTTGGATCAAAAGGTTTGACTATATAGTCATCTGCTCCCAGTTCAAGCCCCAGTACCTTATCAAAAGTTTCTCCTTTTGCGGTAAGCATAATAATAGGGATTTCACTAATCTTCCTTATCTCTTTGCAAATGTCCCAGCCATCCATTCCGGGAAGCATAATATCCAGTATCACCAAATTCGGGGGATTGCTCTTAAATGATGCAATACATGAAACTCCATCCATATAATGCTCAACATGATATCCCTCGCTTTCAAGGTACAGTCTGATCAATTGAGCAATATTCGGATCATCATCGACCACCATAATCCTTTGATTGTGGGTATCCATTTAACTTATCTCCCCTTCATCAGATTCTCTACCTCAATTATATACATAAAATAATAATATGAAAAGAACCTTAACCTCATATTTTATCCATAACACCGGTGGCACAGCAGTATTTCCCGGCAGCCTCCTCTAGTACTTAAGACTTATTTTTTTTATTCAGTTATTACTGAACATGCGTCAGAATGCTGCGAAAAGGGCTTTTTCAAGGGTTATTCAGCATAAAGCATATCTGTTTTCAGCCATTACAACCTATCAATGTTAAGAAGGATTTTCCAGCTTTGTGTTGAAATATATTTCAGAGTATAACAAATTTCAGCATTTTTTTACATCAATTCGCAGGTTTACAGTTGATACAACATATTATCCAGAAAGGAGGGAGGCAAGGGTTATCATATTTTATCTGACCCTTTGCCGAAAACGTGGCAAAAAAAACATCAACTACTCCTAAGGCTTCCGGAAAGAGATTCCGATTGAACAGCATAAGCATTAAACTGATAGCTGCTTTTCTGGTGATGATTATTCCAATATCTCTCCTGGGCTATTATTCCCATCAAAAAGCAGAAACCAATATTAAAAACCTGGCAGAACGTTCGACAATTCAGACAATGGATCAAATGTCCCAGTATCTCAGCCTTGTATTTTCCAACATCGAGGAAACAGCAATGCAAATAAAAGCAAGCAATGACGTTCAGTGGGTCCTCTCGAACTATGAGAAAACTGACGACTCATATGAATTTATGCAGCGATGGCGAAATATACAGGATTTCTTTATAAGCCTTACCCTTAACAATGAATTCATATCCAATATAATATTGTTAATTGATGAAGACAACATCATTGATATCAGCGGTGCTCTGTCTGGTACTCCGCTTGATTTTAGCATAATAGAAAATTCTGACTGGTATAAGGCTGCGATTGAGGGTAACGGAAAGACTATCTGGGTAGGTCAGCATCTGGAGCTTGACGAAGGTTTTACAGGCGTAAACGAATACTCCTTTTCGTGTATCAGCGCTGTTAAGCACCTCTACACAGCTCAGTTACGGGCTCTTTTAGTTATAGATATAAAATATCTGCCCATCTATGAATTGATAAATAACATAAACCTTGGCAATAGGAGCGAAATCCATCTTATCGGGCCGGACGGGCATTCCATCAGCTCTGCCGTCAGTAACGATGAGAACACGGAAGATGAAAATCCTGAGAACACTATTAGTATTACTCAACAGGATTTTTACGGTATGATCGAGAATTCGGATCAACCCAGTGGCTCCTTCGAAGTAACATACAATAATGAAGCATGCACCATGATATACTTCAGAGTAGGTGAAACGGGTTATACCATAATAGGCCTGGTCCCAAATTCGGAGCTTTTTGCAGCCGTTCAGGACATTTCAAATCTGACGATAAGCCTTACAATTCTGGCCAGTTTCATTGCGCTATTCCTGGGACTGTTTATGTCAAACAGCATGGGCCGGACAATCACACGGATCATTGATGCTGCCAGACAGGCTGCCATGGGCGATTTAACCGTTAACCCGGTATCCAGACGTAAAGATGAATTAGGAATACTCACCAGAAGTATAAATGAAATGATCAGCAACATGCGCGGGCTTATCAACCAGGCGGCCGTCCTTTCACAAAAAGTTGCTGAATCCTCCTCAACCGTTGCTTCTACTGCCCAACAGGTAGCAGCATCTTCACAGGAAATTTCCCGGGCAATACAGGAGATCTCCCACGGAGCAGCTGAACAAGCCGCAGATGCAGAACAGGGAGTCCAGAAGATGGATTTATTAGCATCAAAAATCAACAGCGTATCCAGCCATGCAAAAGAAATAGAAAGTATATCTAAAGAAACCATGAGTTTAGCACAGCATGGATTAGGCGCTATTGACGAGCTGGACCAGAAAGCAAGACAAACCACCAGCATAACTGAAGGGATTCTGTCAGATATAAACCTGTTGGAGCAGCATTCACAGTCAATTGGGAAAATTATTAAAGTAATCGATAATATAGCCGACCAGACCAATCTTCTGGCCCTCAATGCTGCCATTGAAGCTGCACGGGCAGGCGAAATGGGAAGAGGTTTTGCAGTAGTAGCCAATGAAGTGCGTAAACTGGCTGAACAGTCTTTGGCTGCTACGCGGGAAATTACAACAATAATAAACAATACCCAGGAGCAAACAGCTCAGACTGTTAAACGGGCTCAAACCGCTGAAGAGATCATTCAATCTCAAAATGAAGCAGTAGCCACGACAATTACAGCATTTAAGCAAATAGTGGATTCAACTGAAGCGCTGGCCGAGCGCATACAGCAAATAATCAACGGAGTTGTGGAAATGGAAGAAGATAAGAACCAGACAGTCTTAGCCATGCAAAATATTTCAGCGGTTTCACAGCAATCAGCGGCCTCTTCTCAGGAGGTAACTGCTTCTACCGAGGAACAGCTGTCAGGAGTTGAACAGCTTGCCTCCTTTGCTGAAGAACTGAACCGTGCTGCCGATGAACTAATGCAGGCAATCAATAAGTTTAAAATATAGGTGGATATAAAAAAACAGGGGTGGTGAACACCACCCCTGTTTTTTTATCCGATGATCTATTTTTGCTTCACATCTACAGCTCCAAGTGTAACCATAATTGGAGCAACTATGCTGAGCATTCCGAACATGGTGAATACTATCTTCCAAATCTGGGGATCAAAGTATCTGTGGAATTCGCCCTGTATCATTACAAACAGCAGTATGAAATTGGGCAGGTGTCCCACAATTCCTACTAGAAAGCCCCTGTATAACCGTCTCTTATTATTCTTTGAACCATATGATCTTCCATATTCAAAAGAAAAAACATAATACGGTATCACTAAAAACAGTGAAACCAGCCACACCGGTAAAGGAATGGGGATCCCTATCCTTCTGATTATATCTACCAGCGAGAAAACAGCAAATGCAATTACACCGCTTCCTGCCAGAAATACCAGATCCACCAGGGCCAGTTTGAACCCCTCATAAAAGAAGTTATCGGTCTTTGGAAGACATTTCTCAATTAAGCCCATGCCATCCTGCCCCTCAGCTTAATTCACGTGTGATCTCGGCAATTCTTAAGTAGTTATCTTTCAGAGCATAGTACAGATCTTTATACACCTGGTAATATTTATCATACACTTTTACGTTTTCAGCAATAGGCTCTTGTACGCTTACTGTTTTTATGGCAGTATCGCATGCTTCTATGACGCTGCTGTATACGCCTGCCCCCACACCGGCCAGCAATGCCACACCCAGTGCGGGTCCTTCAGTGGAGTTTATTGTAGTTATGGCGTTGCTAAATACATCAGCCTGCATCTGCCGCCATATTCTGCTCTTGCCACCGCCGCCTGAAGCGCGGACTTCAGATACCGGAACTCCCATAGACTTAATAATCTCCAGGCAATCCCTCAGACTGTATGTTACTCCTTCCATAACCGCACGAATCATTTCATTTCTGCCGTGTTTGGCCGATATGCCAAAGAAAACGGCTTTCGCGTACGGATCAAGATGAGGTGTCCGTTCACCCATCATATAAGGCAGGTATATAAGGCCTTCGCATCCGGGTACCGCCTTTTCAGCCTCCTGATCCATCAGCACGTAGGGATCTATGTCAAGAAATCTGGCAAGTTCGCGCTCTTCTCCACAAAAGTTATTTCGCATCCATTGAAGAGAAAGCCCGGCTCCCTGGGTTACACCCATAACATGCCAGGTGTTTGGCACTGCATGGCAGAAGGTATGTACCCTTCCCTTGGGATCTATGCTGACCTCATCCATATGTGCAAATACAACCCCGGAGGTACCTATGGTAGAAGATATTACTCCCGGCCTTACTATTCCGTTTCCTACAGCGCCTGCCGCCTGATCTCCGCCACCGCCAACCACCGGCGTACCGGGCAGCAGTCCGGTCAACTGGGCGGCTGTCTGAGAAATCTTGCCGCTGACTTCCTGGGATTCATAAACCTCCGGCATCCATTCACGGTCTATGCCCAGCTTGTCCAAAACCTCATCGCTCCATTTTCGTTTTGGAACATCCAGGAATTGCATACCGCTCGCATCTGATACTTCAGTTGCAAATTCTCCCGTTAACCTGTATCGTATGTAGTCCTTTGGCAGCAGAATCTTGTTTATTTTTTCAAAATACTCGGGCTGATGGTTTTTTACCCACATTACTTTTGAAGCGGTAAACCCTGTGAGAGCAGGATTGGCAGTTATTTCGATAAGCCTTTCCTTTCCGATAATTTCAGTAATTTGATCGCATTCCTCCTGGGTCCGCTGGTCACACCAGATAATAGAAGAACGGATTACATTTCCGTCTTTATCCAGCAATACCATTCCGTGCATCTGCCCCGACAGGCCTACACCCTTTATATCGGCAGGATTGACACCGCTCTTTGCCAGAACCTGGCGGATGGTATCCACTGTAGCCTTCCACCAATCCTCAGGATCCTGTTCTGCCCACCCAATTTGGGGCTGATAAAGAGGGTACTCGCCTAATGCACTGGCTATAGTATCCCCCTGGTCGTTAAAAAGTACGGTTTTGGTTCCCGATGTGCCAATATCAATTCCCAACAGATAAGCCATAAACATTCACTCCTTGCTTAAATTATATATTTATATTTCATGATAATATAGTTTTTATTATAAATCTATATTCTACAATTAAAGTTATTTTCCTTCATACCTGCCAAGTATTTTACCGCATCATTTTCGGTTATAACATGAATGCCGTTATCCATTAGCATATATGCAGCAATTCCATCTCCATCAATAAGCCTGCCTGAAAAGGTACCATCATATATACTTCCTTTTCCGCAGGAAGGGCTTCTTGATTTCAGTATAGCCAGTTCAATACCGTTATCTTTACAAAACCTCAGTACTTCAATAGCTCCTTTTATGAAGTTTGAAGTCACATCTGTGCCATCTTTCCGTATGACAACAGCTGTACCCTTCAGCACATCTTCTGCGGAACCTCCCTTTATTTCAACGGGAATTCTTGGGGTCGGCAGGCCTCCCAACTGTTCGGGACACAACGGAACAGCCTTCCCTTGTTTTACTAAATCAGCTATTTCAGGCACATAATTGTTACCACCGTTATATTTACAGTTAATACCAACCAAACATGCACTGACCAGTAACATACTGCCTCCTTACTTCAGTTCAACAACAGTTACACCGCTCTCACCTTCGCCGTATTTGCCCAGGCGGAATGTATTAACATGAGGATGCCGGCGTAAATATTGATGTATTCCATCCCTTAAGGCTCCGGTACCCTTACCGTGGATCAGGGTTACTTCTCTCAGCCCCGATAAAAATGCATCGTCCAGGTATTTATCAATGCTTACCAACGCTTCATCAACCGTCTGTCCACGCAAATCCATTTCGGGAGTAATGCTCTCAATCCTGGGAGACGGTTTTTTGCCGGAGGCTTGAAAGTTTCTAAAGCTTTCATTTTCTTCAGTTCTTCTTAAATCTGAAAGCTTTGCTTCAACTTTCATAATCCCTACCTGGATCATAACTGTTTCATTTTCATCCGGGAGAGTCAAAACCTGGCCCTTCTGATTAAGGGTGCTGACATATACCGTTTCCCCCAGCCGGATATCATTTGCTGAAATTTGACCGGCCCGGGAATACATTTCCTCAGGTGTAAGCTGGCGGTCCAGCTCTTCCAGCTTAAGCTTCAGATTTCTTCTGTGCCTTTCTATCTCCCTGTTTCTTTCTCTTGCAGCACTCTCCTGTGCCAATTTGTTTAATTCCCTGATAATATCATCGGCTTCTTCTTTTGCCTGCCTTAATACTCTCCTTGCCTCTTCTCTTGCCTTTTGCAGTATCCGGTGCCGTTCTGATTCCAGCCGGTTCTCTTTATACATCAACTCTTCCCGTAGTTTTTCAATATCTTCCAGATGTTTTTGTACTTTCTGCCGTTCTTCCCTGGCTTTTATCCGGTTATACTCCATATCGGAAATCAGATCATCCAACCGGATATCTTCCTGATTCAAAAATTCTTTGGCCTTTTCAATGAGATGGCTTTTAAGCCCAAGCCTTTTTGAAATCTCAAAGGCATTGCTCTTTCCGGGAACTCCAATAAGAAGGTTAAAAGTTGGTTCCAAAGAGTCCACATCAAACTCCATAGATGCATTTTCCATACCCTCACGGGTCATGGCGAATACTTTAAGCTGGCTGTAATGGGTGGTAGCAATGGTCCTGACGCCTAAACCATGCAAATAATCCAGTATTGCCATCGCCAAAGCCGCTCCTTCGGTAGGATCGGTTCCTGCCCCTAACTCATCAAGCAGTACAAGAGAACCTGCATCAGCATTGTTTATTATTGATACTATGTTCACCATATGAGATGAAAATGTGCTGAGATTTTGTTCTATGCTCTGTTCATCGCCGATATCGGCAAAAATCTGGCTGAACAATCCCATTTCGGTTCCCGGATCTGCGGGAATGCACAGCCCGGCCTGAGTCATTAAAACAAACAAGCCAGCCGTTTTTAAGGTCACCGTCTTTCCACCGGTATTGGGACCTGTAACTACAAGAGTATTAAAACCGTACCCCAAATTCAGGCTTATAGGTACTACATCCTGAGGCTTAATCAGCGGATGTCTGCCATTTATTATGGTAATTTTGGGTTCATCCGCCAGCTTAGGAGCTATACCCTTCATTGAATATCCAAGCTTGCCTTTGGCAAATATAAAATCCAGTTCGGCAAGAATTTCAAAAGAATCGGAAATCTCCAGGCTTTGCTGCCGCACTTTATCGGATAATCCGGCCAAAATTCTCTCGATCTCCCTTTTTTCCTTTAATCCCCATTCCCGCAAATCGTTATTGGCTTCTACTACCGGCATAGGTTCAATAAACAGTGTTGCTCCGCTGGCTGACTGATCATGAATCAGCCCCGGAACACTGGAACGGTGCTCCTGTTTCACGGGAACCACATACCTGTCGTTCCTGATAGTAATTATTGGCTCCTGGAGGTACTTCTGATAATTTGGGGAATGGATTATTTTATTCAGAAGCTCCTTAACCTTATCCTGTATTCGCAATATATTGCGGCGAATGGTGCTCAGCTCCGGGCTGGCATTATCCGAGATATGCCCGTCGGGTTCTATGCATCGGAATATCTCGTCCATTAATTCATTTTGGGGGTTAAGACGGGATGCATAAGAGTATATATTCGGAACCTGCTGGTTATACCGCTGATCCCGGTCCCTGAAAATATCTTTGATCTGCTTGCACATCCTGAGGACGTACCCTATCTCAAGGAGTTCAGTCGCGCTTAAATTTGCTCTTATACCAACCCTTTTCAAAGAATGTCGTATATCAGGAAATTCCCCTACCGGTGATGAACCACAGCCGGTAATTACAGTCTGTGCTTCAGAGGATTGAATCAACCGGCTCAGAACCGTGTCTTTATCGTCAGATGGCTTCAAATTCCGTGCCATCTCGGCACCCGGAGCTGAAACAGTGTGGTCTGCCAGCATATCTATAATTTTATCGTATTCCAGTACCCTCAAAGTCCTATCGTTCACATCAGTTCCCTCATTTGCTTGGTTTATTTATTATTATACCATGTTTACCGGCTTTTGTTGATATTCCCCGCAAAAAACAAAAAAGCAGCCTGATGGCCGCTTTGAGGGGGTTATATGTGAATTTAAACAGAAAATTATCGTTGAGCTCTTCGGGATACATCATAAACATTTGATGGTACGGAAACATCATCATCCTCATCCAAAAGCGAATGCACCGCACTAAGCTCCCTTTGGAGCTTTTCAACCTTATCCTGAAGCTTTATTACTTCATCAGCCAAATTAATAGCCGCCAGCATCACCACCATAGATGTGCTGAGATTAGGCTGCCGCGCTTCAACCTCTTCTATCTTGTTGTTTACATAAATTGCTACCTTGTGGATGTACTCCTGGGATTCCACACTTCTGATTGTATATTCCCGTCCACCAATCTTGACCACGGTTATAGTCTTTTGTACCATGGCTCACAACTCCTATCACCAGCATATGCTTTACTCTATTATATAACACCTCCCAAATTTATACAAGTATTTTGTCGAAATTTTGTGATATCGGTTGTATTCCTTTTATTTTGCGCCGGCCTTGCAGATTCATGCAGATATCTACCTGAGCCTGGCTCCCAAATCCTTCTCCAAACCTTTTACAATACTGTCATGCAGTAAACTTACTTCTTCATCAGTCAGCGTCCTGTCGGCAGCACGGTAATTCAGGGCATATGCCAGACTCTTATATCCCTCAGGAATCTGGCTTCCCATATAGATATCAAACAGTTCAACTGCCTCCAATAATTCTCCCCCGTATTTCCATATACATTTCTCCACCTGTCCGGCCAGTACATCCTTGTGTACCACCAGGGCCAGATCCCGGGTAACGGCAGGATATTTTGGAAGGGGTTTGTATTTCCGTTGATCCTGCGCCATACTAATCAGCTTATCGAAATCCAGTTCGGCCAGAATAACTCTATCTTCAAGCTGGTAATTCCCGGCTATCTTGGGATGTATCTCACCAATTACCCCTGCTTCGACTGTACCAAGCTTCAGAAGGGCGGTTCTGCCAGGGTGGAATGCAGGATGAACATGGGGTATAAATTCAGCCTGATCCAGAAGCCCTAAAAATTTCAACAGCGTTTCGATCTTCCCTTTTATATCATAATAGTCCATGCCGGGACCATACTCACCGATGGTTAAAATACGTATCTCCTCAGGAAGCTCTTCCAACGGCAAGGATTTAGGAAAAAATGCCGTGCCAATCTCGAATATCCGGCACTGTTGAATCCCTCTGTTGCGGTTCCGCGATAATACATCCAGTATGCTGGGAATTAATGTAGTACGCATTATGCTTTGATCTTCACCCAGGGGATTTCCAATTTTAACGGTCAGGGGTATATCTTTTGGTTCGTTGATGCCTATGGTTCCATAAACCTTTGGGCTTGTAAAGGAATAGGTAACCACCTCATACAGTCCGGTACCGGCCAAAACCTCCTTGGCCATATCCGTAAGCCTTTGTTCCCTGGTCTTTCTGCCCCGGCTCACGGTTCCTTCCATCAACGTCATTGGAATTTTATCATATCCATATATCCGCGCCACTTCCTCGGCTATATCTGCAACGCCTTCAATATCCTGCCTGAATGCCGGAACCACAAGTTTTAGAATATCCCCCTGCACTTCCACTTTAAACTCCAGCCCGGTCAAAATATCTTTCATGATTTCCGGCGATAGATTCAGCCCTAGTAGTTGGTTAACCTTTTTCCAGGACACATCCAAAACTCTGTCATCCAGTGAGCCATTGCATACGTCTATTACACCCTCCACTACCGTTCCGGCCTCGAGTTCCTGGATAAGCTGGGCAGCCCGGTCGATGGCCGCTCTTGCATTGTGCAGATCAAGGCCCTTTTCAAATCTGCTGGACGACTCGCTCCGAAGCCCCAGCGCCTTTGCCGTCAAACGTATACTACCCCTGTCAAAGTTTGCGCTTTCCAACAGAATGTTCCGGGTCTCACTGCTGATCTCGGTATTAGCCCCGCCCATCACCCCGGCCAGGCCTATGGATTTTTCAGCATCCGCTATAACCAGCATATTTTCATCCAACAGCCTTTCCTTCTCATCCAGAGTGATCAGTTTTTCACCTTTATTTGCCCTGCGTACCACAATCGTTTTTCCGGCCAGCTTATCTAAATCAAAAGCATGCATGGGTTGCCCCATCTCCAGCATGACGTAATTGGTTATATCAACAATATTGTTGATAGGCCGGACACCTGCAGCTGCCAGTTTCTGCTGCATCCAGCGCGGGGACGGGCCTATTTTGACGTCCTTTACAACCCGGGCACAGTACCGCGGGCACAGTTCAGGCTCATTAATCTTCACAGCCGCTTCTGCATTTACATCCCCGATGCCCGGCTTTACTTCTATGCGCGGCATTCTAAAGACGCTGTCCAGTGTCACAGCGGCTTCTCTGGCAATACCTGTAATGCTTAAGCAGTCAGGACGGTTGGAGGTTATCTCAAATTCAATAACCTCATCATCCAGTCCCAATGCCTCCCTTATATCCATACCAAGAGGGTATTCTTCATTTAGGACAAGAATCCCGTCTATTTCCGCCCCGGGATAATCGTCATCGGTAAGCCCCAGTTCTTCCCCTGAACACAACATTCCCCAGGATTCCACTCCCCGTATTTCGCTCCTGTTTATTTGAAGCTCTCCGGGCAAAACGGCGCCATCCAGGGCGACTGCAACAAGCTGCCCCTGTTCAACGTTGGGAGCGCCGGTTACAATTCTATACTGCCGGGTACCTGTATCAACATTGCATACCACCAGTTTATCCGCATTAGGATGGGGCTCAATATTCAATATTCTGCCAACCACTACATTGTTTATGCCCTCTCCCTGCTTGTGTATTCCCTCAACTTTTGAACCTGTCATGGTCATACGGTGTGCCAATTCCTCGGCAGTCACATCGATATCCACATATTCTTTCAGCCATTTTAGCGGTACCAGCATAATCTACTCCTCCTTTTAAAACTGATCCAGGAAACGTATATCATTCTCAAACAATAATCTGATGTCGTCAATCCCATATTTAAGATTAACTATTCGATCAAGACCCATGCCAAACGCAAAACCGCTGTATTTTTCAGGGTCGATTCCTCCATACATGAGTACCTTCGGATGTACCATTCCGGCTCCCAGAATTTCAATCCAGCCGGTATACGAACATACCCTGCATCCGGCTCCATCACAGGCTGCACAGCTGGCATCCATCTCAGCGCTGGGTTCGGTAAACGGAAAATGGTGCGGCCTGAACTGGGTCCTGGTCCGGGGCCCAAACAGCTCTTTGGCGAACACATCCAATGTCCCCTTCAAATCACCCATGGTTATGTTTTTGTCTATGACCAGCCCCTCAACCTGATGAAAAATGGGAGAATGGGTAGCATCCACCTCATCCGAACGGTAAACCCTGCCAGGTACAATTATCTTTATTGGTGGCTTTTCTTTTTCCATTACCCGTATCTGGGTAGGTGAGGTATGAGTACGCAGCACTATATTTTCAGTTATATAAAATGTATCCTGGGTATCCCGGGCAGGATGGTTTCTTGGTATATTAAGGGCTTCAAAGTTGTAGTAATCCAATTCCACCTCCGGTCCTTCGGCAATCTGGAAACCCATTCCCAGGAAAATATCCTTAATCTCATTGAGAACAATACTCAAAGGATGGAGATTTCCGCGATGATATGCTTTGCCCGGAATGGTAACGTCAATTGCCTCATCCCTGAGACGCTGATTAAGCGCTTCTTCCTCCAACAGCCGTGTTTTCTTTTCTATCTCCGCCTCAAGATGGGCCCTGATTTCATTGGCCAATTGCCCAATTTTGGGCCTCTCCTCGGGAGAAAGACTTCCCATTCCCCGCAGGATCCGGGTCAGCTTTCCCTTTTTTCCCAGGTATTCAATTCGAAAACTGCTTAATTCATCCAGTTTATCTAATTTTTCCAAGGCATTCTGAGCTTCTTTTCGGATTTGTTCCAGTTTGGTTTGCATTCGCCTGCTCTCCTTTCATCATGCTGATTTAATCGTTTATATGTCTCATATATCAAAAAAGCCTTCGTCCAAACATGGGACGAAGGCATGGTAAGCCACGTGGTACCACCCAACTTCGTTTCTAAATGAAACCTCATTCTGTTATAACGGTTTTAACCGGTAAAGCCTACTGCCACTTCAGCTTCCAGCTCCGGAGCGAACTTCTGCCTGTACTTTATAGGAGCGCTTTCAGCCTCCGGCGTCTCCCTCTCTGGATAAAGGTTCCGGGCATACTCCTCTCCATCATTGCCTTTATCAATACAACATTATCAGCTCACGATAAAGCATATAAGCATTTATTGAACCCGTCTTTTCAAAGATCTTCCACACAACGTCCGCCAACCTCACAAGTCCCATCTCCTTTACCGGGTTATGTTACGGTAATTATATCATACCTGTTGCGCGGATTCAAGGAATTTCAACGGATTCATTTGCTCTTGCGCACAACTTCATATATTAGAATCCCGGCAGCAACTGAAGCATTTAACGATTCGGCCCGGCCGTATATAGGTATCTTTACAGTATATGATGCAAGTTTGCTGATATCATCCCGTACCCCTCTTGATTCGCTGCCAATCACAAGTGCGGTCTTTTTGTAACCGCCAGGCCAATCGTAGAGATTAGAGCCTTTCAGGTGGCTGACAAGTACATGAACATCCTGACGCAATAATTCAGCAACAAAATTAATGCCATCACCCACCTGATAAACGGGTACCCGTAATATCGAACCCATGGATGACCTGACAACCTTAGGACTATAGGGATCTACGCATCCTTGGGTTAAGACAACGCCATCCCCTCCGGCAGCATCTACGGTTCTTATAATTGTACCCAGATTGCCGGGATCTCTGATCTCATCCAGGATTGTAAGAAAATATGAATCCGATTTCAATATTTCATCCAGCTTATACTCTTTTTTGCTGATAACTGCCAGTATCCCTTGGGGGGTTTTGGTATCGCTGACATACTTAAACAGCCCTTCGTCCATTATAAGTACCCTACAGGCTGCAAAGCCGATGCCGGTTTCCTCCTTAAACTCTTCCCAGGGAAAATCCTTTGACACCGCCAGGGTCCGGATGTCCTCACCGTTGTACAGCGCTTCCTTCACTATCTTAGGGCCTTCCGCCAAGTACTGGCTATATAAATCCCTGTATTTTTTATTATGCAGCATTTTCAAACGCTTAACCAGAGGATTTTTGGTGCTGGTAATATATTCTTCCATATTTCCCACATCCCTTGAGCTTATGTCTTATTTCCCAGTCTTCTTATATCGTTATTTCTGCCAATTACCACCAATATGTCATCCCTGTTTATAATATCATCTCCTTTGGGAGATATCAAAATATCCTGTCCGCGCTTAATAGCTACAACATTTAGTCCAAACCGCCGCCGCATATCAATATGCCTGAGTGACTTCCCTTCCCATTCTGAAATAGCTGAAAGTTCCACCAGGCTATATTCGGATGCAAGCTCAATATAATCAAGTATATTGTATGACGCCAAACTGTGTGCCAATTTCATTCCCATGTCCCTTTCCGGGAAGATCACTTTATCAACCCCAATTTTGTACAACACTTTTGCATGCAGTTCATTGTGTGCTTTACCCACAATGAACTTAACACCCATCTCCTTGCAGAGCAGTGTGGTGAGGATGCTTGACTGGATATCCGAACCAATGGTGATAACAACCGCATCAAAGTTTCTCAACCCCAAGGCTTTCAGTGCATCCTCGTCAGTGGAGTCAGCCTCTACCGCATGGGTAACATAATGATATATCTCCTGGATCCTGTCATGATCCTTGTCTACGGCAAGAACATCATGTCCCATGGAATACAGGGTTTTTGCAACACTTAAGCCAAACCGGCCAATGCCGATTACAGCATACTGTTTCATTTTCATAATCCTCCTCAGCCGACCATTATTTTTTCCTCAGGGTATTTCAGATTGCCTTTGTCTCTTGACAACCGCATTGCAAGGGCAAGGGTAATAGTCAAAGGCCCGACCCTTCCGGCAAACATGCTGAGTATAATTAATATTTTGCCGGCAGGTTTCAGGGTATTATTGTTAAAAGCCGCCAGTCCTGCCGTGCCGAGCGCCGATGCAGTTTCATACAACAAATCAACCATCGGGTAGGGTTCCACCAGGGATAAAACCATACTGACAGTTATAAAGATAGCAAAGCTTATGACAGATATAGTTAATGCCTTTTTGACTATAGTATTGGGAATTTGCCTCCCGAAAATTTCTGTATCCTGCCTTCCCCGGATAACGCTGAACACCGAAAGCAAAAGCACGCTTACGGTGGTAGTTTTAATGCCGCCTCCTGTACCGGCAGGTGAAGCCCCAACGAACATAAGAATGGAAGTCATAAACTTGGATGCATCGGTCAGGCCAGCCTGATCGATGGTGTAAAAACCGGCTGTCCTGGCAGTTACCGACTGAAATAAAGCTCCCAGGATCTTTCCAAACCAATTCCGGTTACCCAATGTCGTTGGATTGTTATATTCAACAATCAAAAAGAACAGGGCTCCCAGTATAATTAAACCGGCTGTAGTACAGACAACCAGTTTGGTATGCAAAGACCATTTTCTGAAGCATCTGTTGCGCCAGATATCCAGTAAAACGGAGAATCCCAGGCCCCCTGAAATGATTAAACTCATCAGGGTAAAATTTACAGTTAAATCATTGGCATATTCAGTAAAGCTTTTGTAATCACCTATGATATCGAATCCGGCATTACAAAAAGCCGAAACAGCATGAAAAATACTGTAATACAGTCCTTTAGCCCATCCATATGCGGGAATAAACTTCAGGGCAAGTATTAATGCGCCGATTCCTTCTATAGCGAAGGTTATCAGAATAATTCTCCTGGCTAAGCGCACGAGTCCCTGAAGATTATACTCGTTAAGAGCTTCCTTAATCACCAGTCTCTCCCTCAAAGTAATCCGTTTTCCTAAGATAAGAAAAACCAAGGTAGCCGTTGTCATAAATCCCAACCCGCCGATCTGGATAAGAGAAATCATAACCAGTTGGCCGAACAGGCTCAGATCCTTACCGGTATCCACTACTACGAGCCCGGTGACGCAAACCGCTGAAGTTGCCTCAAATATTGCATTGAGCAACCCTATACTTTCTCCGGTACCGGATGCAATGGGAAGAGCCAGGAATATACCGCCCACAATAATTATGGATATAAAGCCCAGAACCAAAACCTGAGTGGGCATAAGCCTGGTCCTGTTCTTCATCAGTTTCCGCAAAACTACTTCCTCCGAAACAGGGTTTAATGTCCGCATAAAAAGTCAAAGACCTCACACGAGGTCTTTTCTGATATCCATGTAATTTATTATCAGGCCTGCAGCCTGTCCTTGGCAATGTTAACCAACTGGGCAAAGCCCGACTGATCATTGACTGCCATATCTGCAAGAATCTTTCTATCAATCTGGATGCCCGCCAAACGCAACCCGTTGATAAAGCGGCTGTAGCTTAAGCCATTCTGTCTGGCTGCTGCATTTATACGGGTAATCCATAATTTACGGAAATCTCTTTTCTTCAGCTTTCTCCCAACATAAGCATATGCCAGCGATTTCATGACTGCCTGATTTGCAGCCCGAAACTGTTTGCTTTTTGCGCCGTAATATCCTTTAGCCAGTTTAAGAATCTTTTTGTGCTTTTTCCTGGCATTTACAGCTTTTTTCACTCTTGCCATGATCCTACCTCCTTCAAGTCATATTATTTATACGGAATCAACTTCTTTATCATCGCGGCATCTCTGGCGCTTACATAACCTTCTTTTCTTAACCTTCTTTTACGCTTCGATGTCTTCTTGTTAAGCAGATGGTTTTTATACGCCCTGGCCCTCTTGATTTTTCCACTTTTGGTCAGCCAAAACCTCTTTGCTGCTCCACGATGGGTCTTAATCTTTGGCATAGATAATCCTCCTCTCATTGCTCTAATTGCTTGGAGCCAATATCATAATCATGTTCCATCCTTCCAGCCTGGGTTTCCTTTCTACAACTGCATCCACCGAAAGCATGGAAATGAACTTTTCCATAATCTCGTAGCCTACTTGGCTATGAGACATTTCCCGTCCCCTGAAACGAATAGATACCTTGACCTTGTTACCCGCTTTCAAAAACTTATCAGCGTTTCTTGCCTTTACTCCCAAATCATGCTCTTCTATGGAGGCAGACAGGCGCACTTCTTTAACATTTATAACTCTCTGATTTTTCCGTGCTTCTTTTTCCTTTTTGCTCAACTCAAACATATACTTACCGTAGTCCATAATTTTACATACAGGCGGTTTGGCATTTGGAGCTATTCTTACCAAATCCAGTTGTTTTTCGTCCGCCAGTCCCAATGCTTTTTGAATTGGCATAATTCCTAACTGTTCTCCATTTTCGCTGATCACTCTTACTTCCTTGTCCCTAATCTGCTCGTTAATCAATAGTTCTTTATTGCTGATAATAATTCACCCCCGGATTTAATAAAACAAAAGAGTGGGCACAAACATCTACCCACTCTTTATTTACTTAACAGCATACTATAGCGATAAATCTATTAACCTTCCTGGCTGCAGTGCCGGAAGGTGAGAAGTGGATAGCTTCTACTTGTTTGCGGAAATAGTTTACCACACCGGTTTGTAATTTGTCAAATATTTTAAAAAAATTTTTTGAAGTTCTAAGTCTTTTCGCAAAGCGAGCTCCACAGTTCCCTTCAAAGAGCTCTGCTATACAGACTTTGTACGAATTTCTTTAAGTATCTTGCTCAAAAACTCATCCGCCTGCATCGTACCCAGATCTCCCCTGCCCCGGGCACGGAGGGCTACAGTCCGGTTTTCCATCTCCTTATCACCCACTACCAGCATATAGGGGATCTTTTCTGTCTGGGCCTCCCTTATCTTGTATCCTATCTTTTCATTCCTCAAATCGGTTTCCACCCGTATATCGGCATCGCTTAATATAGCAGACAACTCCCGGGCATAGGAATCAGCCCTGTCGGTAACGGTTAATATGCGGACCTGGACAGGTGCCAACCACGTTGGAAACGCACCGGCAAAGTGTTCGGTCAGAATTCCAATAAACCTTTCAATACTGCCAAATACAACGCGGTGGATCATGACCGGCCTGTGCTTTTCTCCATCCGGACCAATATAAGTCAGGTCAAACCTTTCAGGCATCTGGAAATCAAGCTGAATGGTACCGCACTGCCATGTTCTGCCTATACAGTCTTCCAGATGAAAATCAATTTTGGGTCCGTAAAAAGCGCCGTCTCCTTCGTTGATTTTGTAGTCCAGTCCTCTGGCTTTCAAAGCCTTTTCCAGGGCATTGGTGGCCAGTTCCCAATCCTCATCCGATCCCATGGAATCCTCCGGCCGGGTGGACAGTTCAACATAGTATTTAAAACCGAATATGCTGTAAAAATGATCAATAAGCTCAATAACACCCAGTATTTCGTCTTCGATCTGTTCCGGCAGCATGAAAATGTGCGCATCATCCTGGGTAAAATACCGTACACGCATCAAGCCGTGCAGCACACCTGAGAGTTCATGCCGGTGAACCAGCCCCAGTTCGCCGACCCGGAGGGGCAGTTCCCTGTAACTGTATAACTTACGTTTGTACAGAATCATGCTTCCCGGGCAGTTCATCGGTTTTACCGCATAATCCTGTTCGTCTATTTTTGTAAAATACATGTTTTCCCGGTAATGATCCCAGTGTCCGGAGCGGATCCATAGATCCTTGTTTAAAATAACCGGGGTTCTGATCTCATGATATCCCCTTTTCACATGCTCTTTTCTCCAGAATTCTACAAGCAAATTGTAGATTATAGTCCCTTTCGGATGGAAAAACGGAAATCCCGGCCCCTCCTCATGGAGACTGAACAGATCAAGCTCCCGGCCGAGCTTCCTGTGATCCCTCTTCTTAGCTTCTTCCAGACGCTGCAGATGTTCATCCAGCATGCTCTTTTTTGGAAAAGACACTCCGTATATGCGCTGCAGCATCTTATTTCTTTCATCCCCACGCCAGTAGGCACCGGCCACACTAAGCAGTTTTACGGCTTTAACCAGGCCTGTGGAAGGAATATGGGGCCCGGCACACAGATCAACAAAATCACCCTGTCTGTAGAATGATATCACAGCATCATCAGGCAGCTCCTCAATCAGCTCCACCTTATAGGTTTCTCCCATCTCTTTCATATAGGCAATGGCTTCATCCCTGGGAAGTTCAAACCTTTCCAGTTCAAGGTTCTCTTTTATTATCTTTTTCATTTCTTCTTCAATGACCTGCAAATCCTCGGTGGAAAAAGGCTTTTCCACATCAAAGTCATAATAAAATCCGTTATCCACTGCAGGACCAATGGCCAGCCTGGCACCAGGGAACAGCTTCTTTACCGCCTGTGCCAGAATATGGGATGAGGTATGCCAGAAAGCTTTCTTTCCCTGCTCATCATCGAAAGTCAATATATTCAGCCGGCAATCCTCGTTTATTTTATAGGAAAGATCAACTGTTCTGCCGTCTATCTGGGCTGCCAGCGATCTCCTGAACAGGCCGGGACTTATGTCCCTTATAACATCGCTTATGGATATCCCTTTCGGACACTGTTTTTTTGAACCATCCTTCAATACCACTTCTACCATTCTGAATTCACCCTTTCACAAAGTATAAGTAAAATTGTATCAGCTGCAATTAAAAAACCTCTCGCCCATAAAGAAAGGGACGAGAGGATACCCGCGGTTCCACCCTTATTGATCCTGATAAGAATCCGCCTCAGAACGGCTTTTAACGGAGCCATCCATTATGCTCAAAGGGTGGTCTTCAATCGGTCCTGATGCGGAATGCTTCCAGCCCATGGCATTCCTTCTCTGGCACCGGTTTCCGATTTACTCTTCCTTATCATTGCATAAAACCATATTTATCCCGCTTCAGGATAAAGCCATCTGATTAAACTATTTTCCTTCGATGTTTTATCCTGTCTAAATATTTTTTATATTATAACCTTGCATTATTTGAAAGTCAATAGCATAAACTGGAAAATTCACTATTCATTTTCAGCTGCCCTCATAATTTAATTTCCAGTCTTCCATACAGAATATCCAGTCATGCCTGTTCATCTGCAACCGATACACTCCTCTAGGGTTCATAACTTACCTTGCCTCTGAAAACCTTGTTTATGGTGTTTAGGAGTTCGGTATTCTTTATCTTCTCACAGTCGTGGATGGTGATCTTGCTGGGTGCAATAGTAATAAGTGAGCTTATAAGAAGATCATCGTAACTTATTTCCTTATCCGATATCTCCTTTGCCAGTTCTTTAAGAATATCGTTGTTTATAACCCTGTAACTATCGTCAAGCAAAACATACCTCCTGTCATCTTCAACAACAACATGAACTTCACTGATTTTCGGTTCCTGGATTTCTACAAAATACCTCAACAGTTTAATAAACTCATTATATTCCTTTTCAATCAACAACTCATCTGCAATACTGCCAATTCCTTGTATAAGTTCTTTTGTAAAGTCTTTAAGCCTGAATCTTATAAATCCTTCTATAATGATTTCACTATTTGTATCCAGGTGTTCAATTAAACGTTCCCGAATCCTGCTGTGCCAGCTGTTTTTCAAGCCGCTCAGGCGGTTTTCTCCATTTCTTTCTCCAAGGATAGCCGCCAATACCTCTTTGCAGATATGTTTCATGTCTTCCTTCTCAAAATAAAAGAATTCATCGCGAATAATACGCTCAATAATTTCCTTCTGCATATCATTCAATATTAAATCAGTCACAATATCGGCAATGTGATGCTGAAGCTTTTCCCTTACCAAATTCCATGGCCCGCTGCTATAGGGGTTATACAATATATAATTTATAAACAGCAGATTACCCGCTTTTTTTTCCTCTATTACAAATTCTTCCGGTTTTGTATCATTAATTTTCCTTAAAATTGATTCCTTAAGGTCAAGGTTGTTTTCCTCGATGCCAATAGAAAAAAAGCGCATCATATCACTCCCTTCATTCGTATCCCTTGACCCAGTCGATCCCCAACGCCAAATAATGCTGATTTCTGCTATACATTATATGCGTCACTTCTAAAATAGTTGCTCCTGCAGGTAGTATTCCCAACAATACATCAAAAGTAATAATGTATTAATTGGCTGCAGAGTGACACATTTACATTACATCCATCTGATTAGCAATTAACCTGGTTTTCTGAACCATAATTTGAAATTTGAGGCAGCAATATACTCTCAATAAAAAAGAGAATATATAGAAACATATATTCTCTTTAGATTGTTTTCTGTCTATTCCAGCTTTCCTCCACTTCGCTAACAGGCTATAAACTTTTTTGTAAGGAGAACTCCATAGCATTCTTCGCATAGAATAGACAATACCAATTATGCATGCAAATATACAATCCCACTGGGCTCCTTGCCTACCTGGATATCGGTTATTTTCCTGCCCTTCTTCCAGTCCACCGCTGCCACGGTATTCTCTTTTGTATTTGTCACATAGGCATACCGCCCTTTATCATCCAGGGCTATACCGTATGCCATACTGTTCATCTCAATTCTTTTTTCAACACGGCCGGAAAATATATTTATCACTTCCATTATTCCCGACTCAAAGGATATCACCAGCAGGTACTTGCCATCACCGGCCTCAATAATCTGAAAGGGCACGCACCCTATGGGGATTTCCCCGTATATCTCATATCCGTCCAGGGTCAGCATTAAAATCCTGCTTTGAGAATGCCCATTATGCAAGTAACAGCCTATATATAGAATATCTCCACTACGGCTGAATCTGACCTGGGTTGGATAGCCATCTATTCTTTTCATATTTATGATATTGAATTCCCTGGTATTTATAAACCAAACATCCTGAGAATTCATGTTAGCCACAGCCAAAACGGGAAGCCTGGGATGACAGTCAATTCCCTGGGGCATTGAACCTGTCGGGATTTGACTAATAAGTTTGAGATTCTTTTTATTACCAACTATGGAAATTGAATCGGAATCTGCATTGGAAATATAAACATTGTGGGTGATGCTGCAAAGGGTTATATATCTGGGATGACATCCTACCTGCAATACCTTTTCTATTGTACCACTGTTCAAATCCATGCATGCCAGGGAATTATCATATATCTGGGTGATCAGAAGATGTGAGGTATACCCAGGCTTAATCAAATCACAGGGACCCGTTCCTGAATTGAGTTGAATCCGGTACTCCTCTTTACTTTGCCGTGGATCTATAAATGATATGCTGTTTCCTCCCGTGTTGGCAACAGCAATTTTGTTCTTCCAATCCATTTAACAAATACCCCCATAAGCAGTTCTTTACCCAGAGGCGTTTAATTTATTATATGTCTGCCTCGTGCAAAGGGTACTTATGGGGGATTCAAATTTAAATTTATATATGGGGATATAATATACGCTCCAATAACTGTTTGTGATTAAGGTACAAACCCCGCTTTTTTGCTTCTTTTAAAAGACAGATATATATTCCCTTTCCCAGAAATGGTTTTTTCCCGGTACCGGGGGATACATCTGCTTTTTTCCAGTTCAGCAGCGCAATATGGATAAGATCCAGCAGCACATTATCCTGGCTTTCGGCACTATTTTTTTCCCTCATTACACAGTCAATCCTTTTTAACCGAATCCGGCCATTTCAGGGAAACCCTGTCGCTTTCTTTCAGGTTTACGGGGAAATCCCTGCAGGCCTGTTACATATTTATGACAGTACAAAACAAATAATTCATAACTTTATATTTTACCTATGACTGCCGAAAAAACTGCGGATCATGCCTATGAGAAACAATGAGCCGGTAAACAACAGCACCCCGTCCGGCCTGACCATTTCCAAACCGGTTTGTATGGCTTTCTCCACATCATATTCAACCGAAATATGATTGGAAAAATAGTATTTAACCCGATCGGCCAACTGGCAGGGATCCATTGCCCTGGGTCCATCGTATCTTGTTACAATTACCGATTCGGCCAGAGGACACAGCTCTTTAAGTATTGCATCAGCCTCTTTGTCTCCGGACACACTGATTACCATGATAACCTGCCTGCCGGCAAAATACTCCTTTAGCGCACGGGCTAAAGCCTGAGCGCCGTTAGCGTTATGGGCACCGTCTATAATAATATATGGCTGCCTCTTAAGGATCTCTATCCGTCCGGGCCAAACTGCTTTTTTCATGCCGTTATAAATTGACGTGTTGGTAATTTTTACGCCTTGCTGTTTTAGTACGGTTAAAGCTGTTAAGGCAGTGGCAGCATTCACCACCTGATGACGCCCGGTCATTCTTATATCCACATTGGAATAGGTTGAGCCACCAAAGGTATAGTCAAAGGTTTGGCGCTCAATATCTGATGAATGAATCACAATACCATCGCTGTCAACCTCATACAGCGGTGCATTTCGCTGCTGTGCTATATTCCGTAAAACCTCCATGGCCTCTGGTGCTTGCGGATAGGACACTGCCGGCCTGCCAGGCTTAATGATACCGGCCTTTTCATAAGCAATCCTATCCAGGGTATTGCCCAGAATAGCCATGTGGTCATAACTTATGGAGGTAATTACTGACACAAGAGGATCCAACACATTTGTTGCATCCAGGCGTCCTCCCAGGCCAACCTCTACCACAGCATAATCCACCTGCTGTTCAGCAAAATATACAAAACCAATGGCAGTTACAATTTCAAATTCGGTAGGATGATTCATTCCATCCATTAACATCTCATCGACCTTTGTTTTTACCACTGCAGTTATACGGGCCAGTTCATCAGGCTGGATTTCCTTCAGATTGACCTGAATCCGTTCTGTAAACCTCTCAAGGTATGGCGATATAAACATCCCGACCTTATAACCTTCCTCAATCAGTACATGGGTAAGCAAGGAAGTTACCGAGCCTTTGCCGTTAGTGCCACCTACATGAATAGATTTAAACTTTCGGTGGGGATCACCAAGACGGTGTAATAAGCCGGTTATGTTCTCCAGGCCAAGCTTTGAACCGAATTTATATGTGCCGTGAATATAATCCAGCGCTTGTTCATAATTCATGCAGCATCCTCTTTCCCAAATACTTATTTCTTCAGAGATTCAATACGGCTTAAAACTTTATCCATCATGTCCCGGTACTTATCCCTTTTCTCTCTTTCCTGGGCAACTACTGCCGGAGGCGCCTTTTTTACAAAATTCTCATTGGATAGTTTGTTTTCCGCTCTTTCCAGTTCTTTTTCCAGGTTTCTCTTCTCCCGCAACAACCTCTCCATCTCCTTGTCGATATCCACCAGGTCCTCAAGAGGCATAAATATCTGAACTCTTCCGGTTACAGCAGAAACAGCGTTGGATGGAATACCCTCCTTATTCTCACGGACTTCTACAGCAGAAGCCCATGCCAACCTTTCAAAATAGATCCTGCTTTCTTCAAACAGAGATCTGTCCTGTCTGTTTACCACCAGCACCACTTTTGCCTTCCTGGAGGGCGGGACTTCCATTTCCGCCCTTATGTTTCGAATGCTGCGTATAGCATTCATTATTTCCTTCATCTGGCTCTCTGCATCGGGATCTATGGACTGATAATCAATCTTTGGCCATGATGATATCATAATACTGTCCTCCTGGTGATGGGGCAGGTGCTGCCATATTTCTTCAGTTATAAAGGGCATAAAAGGATGCAGCAATTTCATAGTGTTCAGCAGAACATGGCTGAGAACATACAGTTTGGTTTCCTGGATTTCCCTGTCCTGACCGTATAATCCCGGCTTTGCAAGCTCTATATACCAGTCACAAAACTCATCCCAAATGAAATCGTACAGTTTTTGTACAGCGATTCCCAGCTCAAATTTCTCCAGATTATCAGTAACTTCTTTAACAAGGTTGTTATACCTGCTGAGGATCCAGCGGTCGGGCAGTTCCAGTTCCCCCTTCTGCGGCTTATCGATTCCGGCATTCCGTATATTCATAAGTATAAACCTGGTTGCATTCCAGATCTTATTGCAAAAATTACGGCTGGCTTCTACCCTCTCCCAGTAAAACCGCATATCATTACCAGGTGAATTCCCGGTAACCAGGGTAAGCCTCAGTGCATCGGCCCCGTATTGCTCTATAACCTCCAGCGGATCAATTCCGTTTCCAAGGGATTTGCTCATCTTTCGTCCCTCAGAATCCCTGACAATACCGTGAATAAACACATATTTAAACGGTATTTCGCCCATGTGTTCCAGCCCGGAAAATATCATCCTGGCCACCCAGAAAAATATTATATCGTAACCCGTCACAAGTACACTGGTAGGATAAAAGTATTCGAGATCCCGGGTCTTATCGGGCCAGCCAAGGGTTGAAAAAGGCCATAGCGCAGAGCTGAACCAGGTGTCCAGCACATCCTCATCCTGTTCAAAAGTTGTTCCGCCGCATGCACTGCAGCTTTCCGGCATATGGTAGTCAACTATGGTTTCCCCGCAGTCCCGGCAGTAATATGCCGGAATGCGATGCCCCCACCACAGCTGCCTGGATATGCACCAATCCCTTATGTTTTCCATCCAATTCAGGTAGATCTTTTCAAACCTTTCGGGAACAAACTTGATTCTTCCATCCTTTACAGCCCGAATAGCAGGTTTGGCCAGCGGTTTCATCTTAACGAACCACTGCTTTGAGATAAGAGGTTCAATTACGGTCCCGCATCTGTAGCAATGTCCCACGTTATGCTTTAAATCCTCTATCTTGTCAATGAGCCCCAATCGGGTAAGGTCCCGGACCACGGCTTTTCGGGCCTGATACCTGTCCATCCCTGCATATTTTCCTGCATTTTCATTCATGATACCCTTCTCGTCAATAACGCAGATCCATGGCAGATCATGCCTGACGGCCACCTCGAAATCATTGGGGTCATGAGCAGGAGTAATCTTAACAGCTCCTGTTCCAAATTCACGCTCCACATATTCATCCGGAATGATAGGTATCTCCCTGTCCATGAGGGGTAAAATGACAGTTTTACCAATAAGGCGGCTGAATCTCTCATCATCCGGATGCACCGCAACTGCAGTATCCCCCAGCATGGTTTCGGGCCTGGTGGTAGCAACCATTATGGCTTCATCAGTATCTTTTATAGGATACCTGATGTACCAGAGATTTCCCTGCTCTTCTTCATGTTCTACTTCAGCATCCGAAAGAGCAGTTTTACAGTCGGTACACCAGTTGATTATCCTGTCACCCCGGTATATTAAGCCTTTATTATACAGACGCACGAACACTTCAGTAACTGCCCTGTTGCAGCCCTCATCCATTGTAAACCTCTCTCTTGACCAATCCAGGGAAGAACCCAGTTTCTTAAGCTGCTGTGTAATTCTGCTTCCATACTGTTCCTTCCACTGCCATGCTCTTTTCAGGAACTCATCCCTTCCCAGGTCTTTTTTTGTAAGCCCTTCTTCCGCCAGCTTTTCAACAATTTTAACCTCAGTTGCAATGCTGGCATGATCGGTTCCGGGAAGCCAAAGGGCTGAATAGCCTTGCATCCTTCTCCAGCGGGTAAGAATATCCTGAAGAGTATTATCCAGAGCATGGCCCATATGGAGTTGCCCGGTGATATTCGGTGGAGGAATAACAATGCAATAAGGTTCTTTGTTTTCATCAGTTTCAGCTCTGAAATAACCTTTGTCCATCCACATTTCGTATATTTTTTCTTCCACCTGTCCAGGATCATATGTTTTGTTCAGCATCATTTCCTGCATTTTATAACCTCCCAATTTTATAGTATTTTCATTGCTGTCAGCAGACCAATAATCCCTATCAGCAACCCTGTCAGCTTTGTCAGTATTATTTTCTTCTCTGATCGCTTATCAGTTATCTTAAAAACCTTTGTAACAATTAACCCTGCCCCATACACCAGTACGGCAGATATTAGCATTAACAACAAACCGATAGGGTTTATCCTTTCAAATAAATTCAAAATCTCCCACTCCTAACAAAAAATCCTTCGCCCAAAAAAGGACGAAGGATACTCTCCGCGGTACCACCTTAACTCCTGCCGGTTGAAATAACAGGCAGGCTCTCGTTGCAATAACGGGTTTACCGTTTCAGCTTACTGCCATTCAGCTGAAATGCTCTGAAGCGACCTTCCATTCCTTTCACTCCCGGGGAATCTCTCAGCCGGTGGACTCCCCTCTCTGCCGGGGGGCGGGAATGTACTTCTCTTCATCATTGCATTTTCCATTATCTTGTTTGTTGTTTTAATTATACGCCAAACAACTATTTTGTCAAGAGGCGGTGTGTGAAAACGCTGACACGTTAGCCTGGTTCCGGCTTTCCCCCGCTTCGCTAACAATTTCTAAGCCTTTTCGCAAAAGTGATTTCCATAATATTTTTCAACATAAAGAAGGGGCTGTGGGGCTGTCTGCTTGTATTAATAAAACTATAAACATCATATTTCTGGTAGAAAAACGGTTAATTTTCTTATATACTGAAAATATATAATATTTTACAAAGGAGGCACCTCAATATGTCAAAGAAAATTGCTTTTATAGGCGCAGGAAGCTTTGGCTTTACCAGGAACCTGGTGCGCGATATTCTCACATACCCTGCCCTTGAGGACTGTACCCTTGCATTAATGGACATCGATGAAGAACGTCTCAGCTTTATTAAAACAGCTGTCGATAAAATAATTGCTGCAGGCAATTATCCGGCCAAAGTCATAGCTACCACTGACAGAGCTGAAGCCTTAAAGGGAGCTGACGGCGTAGTATGTACAATTCTTGCCGGCGGGGTCCATATATGGCGTTACGATATCGAGATCCCGAAAAAATATGGCGTGGATATAAATGTTGGTGATACAAGAGGCCCATCGGGTATATTCCGGGCACTCAGGACCATACCGGTTATGCTTGATATCTGCCGGGATATTGAACGCTACTGTCCCGATGCCATTTTTCTGAATTACACCAATCCTATGGCCATGCTTTGCCGGGCCATGCAGGGGGAAACAAAGGTAAAAGTTACCGGTTTGTGCCACAGTGTCCAGGGTACTGCCGAAATGCTGGCAAACTGGATCGGAGCTCCCATGAATGAGATTACATACGTATGCGCAGGTATCAACCACCAGGCATGGTATCTTGAATTTAAGTGGAATGGAAAAGATGCTTATCCTCTTATAAGGGAAGCGGTACAGCGGCCTGAAATTTATAATGTGGAGCAGGTCCGGAATGAGATGTTCCTTCACCTGGACTACTATGTTACCGAATCCAGCGGGCATAATTCAGAATACAATGCATGGTTCAGAAAAAGGCCTGATCTTATCGAAAAGTATTGTACCCACGGAACAGGCTGGAATCCCGGCGAATATGCATACATACTAAAGGAATACCTGGAAAGGGAAGACACCTGGAAAAATGAAATCAAAGAATGGCTGAACCGGGACACCATCGATTTAAAGCGGGGCAACGAGTATGCCGCCGGTATTTTTAATGCAACTATCGGCGACGGAACCTTGTATAAGTTTAACGGGAATGTCCGTAATTTTGGGTTGATAGATAATCTGCCCGAAGGATGCTGCGTAGAAGTTCCCGTTCTGGCATCCAAGCATGGTTTCGAGCCCATCCATGTAGGCCCTCTGCCGGATCACTTGGCTATACTGAACAACATCAGTGCAAGATGCGAAGAGCTGGCAGTGGAAGGAGCTTTAACAGGAGATCCTTCCAAGATATATCAGGCTGTTTACTTCGATCCATTGACTTCGGCTGTGCTAAGCCTGGCTGAAATAAAAGAAATGGTAAGGGAAATGTTTGAAGTAAACAAAGAATGGCTTCCGCAGTTTAAGCATTTCAACTAACTCCGGTACAGGCCATAAACCCAAGCAGCGAAACTGACAATACATACAATCCATAAAAGGCCTGGCAAGAATAAAAACCTGGTACGGGAAACTATAATACAAAAAACTAGGAGCTGAGTATATATACCAGCTCCTAGTCTGTTTTCGCAAAATTTTTGATCCCATATTGCACCAGGGCTATCAGGGTCAGGAATACGGCTATGTACAGCATAGCATTTGAATATGGCCATTTTAGTATCTTTGCAATTACTGCAACATAAAAGGATGCCGATGCTATTTTACCAAAAAAATTAGATTCTACAACAATTTTCCGGTTTTTGTACAAAAAAATAGCGCCGCCGATCATAAGGAATTCCTTTATAAATACAATTATAATAATTATTTCAGGAATAATCCCTTTTATATACAGGGATATTAAAACGGTAAGCAGCATCAGTTTGTCGGCCAGCGGGTCCATTAATTTTCCCCATTTTGTTATAAGGTTGT